>CAYZXS010000005.1:0-59709 GCA_964482495.1 uncultured Planctomycetales bacterium | reverse complement strand
TCTGGAGCGAGAAGGCCGGCAAGGGCGTCCGAACCAAGACGGTCGTCGAGGGCGGGAGCAAGTCCCGCGTCGGCATCCCCTGCGGCACCAAGTTCGACTAGAGCGATGACCCGCCTCTCAGAGAAGTACACCGAGGAGATCCATCCCAAGCTGATGGAGCGCTTCTCCTACGGCAACCGCCTGCAAGCGCCGAAGCTGACCAAGATCGTCGTCAGCATGGGCGTCGGCCAAGCCGTCGAGAACAAGGCCCGGGTCGAGTCCGCGGCCAAGGACCTCGCCAAGATCACCGGCCAGAAGCCGCTGATCACCAAGGCCAAGAAGTCGGTCGCCGGCTTCAAGGTCCGCGAGGGCATGCCCGTCGGCGCGATCACGACGCTGCGCGGCGCCCGCATGTTCGAGTTCCTGGATCGCCTGATCTCCGTGGTCCTGCCCCGGATCCGCGACTTCCAGGGCGTCAAGGACAACTTCGACGGCCGCGGCAACTTCAGCCTCGGCCTCACCGAGCAGGCCCTGTTCCCGGAGATCGACCTGGACCGGGTCGAGTTCCAGCAGGGCATGAACGTCACCTTCGTGACCAGCGCGCAGACCGACGAGGGGGGCCGCGCCCTCCTGGAAGCCTTCGGGATGCCCTTCCGCCGCCCCGAGGAGAACTGACCGATGGCCAAGACCAGCGCCAAGAACCGCGAACTGAAGCGCCAGAAGCTCGTCGCCCAGCACGCCGAGAAGCGGGCCGCCCTGCTCAAGGTGATCAAGGACCAGAACGCCTCCCTCGAGGACAAGGAGGCCGCCTACAAGCGGCTGCTCAAGCTCCCGCGGGACTCCAGCTCTGTCCGTCTCCACAACCGATGCGCCCTCACCGGCCGCCCGCGCGCCTACTACCGCAAGTTCGGCGTGTCGCGGCTGGTCTTCCGGCGCTTGGCTCACGCCGGCGAACTGCCGGGAGTCCGGAAGGCCTCCTGGTAAGCGAGGAACAGCCATGACCATGACCGACCCCCTTGCCGACATGCTCACCCGGATCCGGAACGGGATCCAGGTCCGGAGGAAGCAAGTCGACGTCCCGTCCTCCCGCCTGAAGAGCGCCGTCGCCTTGGTGCTCAAGGACGAGGGCTACATCTCCGAGATCGAGGCCACCGAAGACGAGCGCGGCTTCGGCGTGCTGCGGCTGTCGCTCAAGTACGACGAGGACGGCAACAACGCCATCTCCGAGATCACGCGGATGTCCAAGCCCGGCTGCCGCATCTACGCCGGCGCCAACGACGTGCCGGTGATCCGGCGCGGCCTGGGCACCACCATCCTGTCCACCTCCAACGGGGTCATGAGCCACCGCAAGGCCAAGGAACTTGGCGTCGGCGGCGAGGTCCTCTGCAGCGTGTTCTAAGGCCATGTCTCGCATCGGCAACACTCCCGTCCAGATCCCCGGCGGCGTCGAGGTCACCGTCAAGGCGGACCGCGTCGAAGTGAAGGGCCCCAAGGGGCAGCTGAGCTTCCCGATGTTCCCGGAGGTCGGCGTCGACCAACAGGACGGCGTCGTGACCACCAACCGCACCGGCGCGGGCTCGGCCAAGAAGGCCGCCGCGCTGCAGGGGCTGGTCCGGTCCCACATCGCCAACATGGTCCTCGGCGTCACCGAGGGCTACTCCAAGTCCCTGGAGATCGTCGGCACCGGCTGGAACGCCAAGCAGAACGGCCAGGGCATCGAGATGCAGATCGGCTTCTGCCACACGGTGAAGTGCGATCCCCCGGAGGGGGTGACCGTCTCGCTGGTCTCGCCCACCGAGATCACCGTCACCGGCGTCGACAAGCAGGCCGTCGGCCAGTTCGCCGCCAACATCCGCCGGGTCCGCCCGCCGGAGCCCTACAAGGGCAAGGGCATTCGCTACAAGGGTGAGGAAGTGCGTCGCAAGGCCGGTAAGGCGCTTGCCTAAGGATCATGGACCACATGCAGCAGAAGAGAAAGTGGAAGCGGCGCCAGCGCAAGGCCCTGGGTGTGCGCCGCCGCCTCCGTTCCGCCGCGGACCGGCCGCGGCTTTCGATCCACCGCAGCCTGAAGCACATCTCCGTCCAGCTCATCGACGACGAGCAGGGCCGGACGCTCGCCAGCGCCAGCGACTTCGAGAAGGACCTGCGCGAGCAGCTCGCCGGCAAGAAGAAGGCCGAGCGCGCCGCCGCTGTCGGGGCCGCCATCGCCCAGCGCGCCGTCGCGGCTGGGGTCACCGAGGTGGTCTTCGATCGAGGCCGTTTCCTCTTCCACGGGCGGGTCAAGGCCCTCGCCGACGCTGCCCGCGAGGGCGGCCTGAAGTTCTAGGAGCCGACATGGGCAAGAGCAGAGAACGAGTCATGTTCCTCGACCGCGCCGAAGCTGAGAAGCTCGGCGAGCTCAAGGAGGAGCGCCTCAAGGTCAACCGGACCGCCAAGGTGGTCAAGGGCGGCCGCCGCTTCGCCTTCTCGGCGCTGACGGTTGTCGGGAACCAGGACGGCGTGGTCGGCTACGGCTTCGGCAAGGCCAAGGAGATCCCGGCCGCCATGCAGAAGGCCTTCAAGGACGGCCGCAAGCACCTGGTCCGGGTCCCGCGCGTCGGGACCTCGATCCCGCACGAGGTGGAGGGGGAGTTCTGCTCCTCCAAGGTCCGCCTGATCCCGGCCGCGCCCGGCACCGGCATCATCGCCGGCGGCACGGTGCGGGCGGTCCTGGAGCTGGCCGGGGTCAAGGATGTCCTGACCAAGGCCTACGGCTCCACCAATCCCATCAACCTGGTCAAGGCCACCATCGTCGGCCTGGCCCAGCTGCGGACCAAGGAGCAGATCTCCGAGTGCCGCGGGGTGGAACTCTGATGCAGATTCACGACGTCACCGCCAAGGGCAAGAAGTACCCCGACAAGAAGCGGGTCGGCCGCGGCCCGGGTTCGGGCACCGGCAAGACCGCCGGGCGCGGCCACAAGGGCCAGCGCTCCCGCTCGGGCGACAACTCCCGGCCGGGCTTCGAGGGCGGGCAGATGCCCCTCTACCGCAAGGTTCCCAAGCGCGGCTTCACCAACGCCCGCTTCAAGAAGCACTACACCCTCGTCAACGTCGAGTTGCTCGAGGCCTTCGAGGAGGGCGCAGAGGTCAACCTCGAGGCCGTCCTGGAGAAGGGTCTCAGCCGCCGCACCGGCGAGCTGCTCAAGGTCCTCGGCCAAGGCGAGGTCAGCCGCAAGCTGACCGTCCGCGCCCACAAGTTCTCGGGCTCGGCCAAGGCCAAGATCGAGGCCGCCGGCGGCACCGTCGAGGTGCTGGAGTAAGGAAGGACATGGAGCAGTTTCTCGCCCTGTTCCGCATCCCGGAGCTCCGAAAGAGGATCCTGATCACTTTCGGCCTGCTCCTCCTGTATCGCCTCGGCTTCCAGATCCCGCTGCCCGGGATCAACCTCGACGTGGTCAAGACCGCGGCGGAGCAGCGCGCTCCGGGCGGCCTGGCCGGCCTGTTCGGCATCATGAACGCCTTCACGGGCGCCGGGATCGGCAGCGCGACGCTGTTCTCCCTGGGCGTGATGCCCTACATCTCCGCCTCGATCATCTTCAGCTTGCTGGTGAAGGTGGTCCCGGCGCTCGAGGCGCTGTCCAAGGAAGGGGCGGCGGGGCAGAAGAAGATCAGCCAGTACACCCGGCTGGCCACGATCCCGATCTGTATCCTCCAGGCCTTCTTCGTCCTCTACGGGGTGGTCCTGAACCCGCAGTTCAACCTCACCGTCGGGCAGCCGTCGATCCTCTACGGCCTGAACATCATCTTGTCGCTGACCGCCGGCACGATGTTCATCATGTGGGTGGGTGAGAAGATCTCCGAGCACGGCCTGGGCAACGGCGTCTCGGTGATCATCATGTGCGGGATCATCTCGCAGATCCCGACCGCGGTGCAGCAGTTCCTGGAGATGTCCGAGAGCGCCCACCAGATGGCGGTGACGCTGTCGGCGATCTGGATCGCGACCGTGCTGGTGGTGGTCTACATCACCCGCGGCCAGCGCCGGATCCCGATCCAGCAGGCCAAGCTGACCCGCGGCCGCAAGGTCATGGGCGGCTCGCGGCACTACCTGCCGCTGCGCGTGAACCAGGCCGGCGTGATGCCGATCATCTTCGCCTCGGCGCTGTTCATCGTCCCGTCGGTGGCCGGGAGCATCCCGGGCCTGGGCTGGATGCAGGACATCTTCGGGCAGGTCGGCTTCATGTACATGATGGCGAAGATCGCCCTGATCTTCTTCTTCTCCTTCTTCTGGGTCCGCCTGATGTTCCAGCCGGAGGAGATCGCCAACAACCTGAAGGAGTACGGCTCCTTCATCCCGGGAATCCGGCCCGGCAAGGCCACCTCGGACTACCTGAGCTTCGTGCTCGACCGGGTGACCCTGGCGGGTTCCGCCTTCCTGGCGGCGATCGCCGTGCTGCCCGACCTGTTGACCTCGAACATGAACGTCAACCCGACCATCGGCTACTTCCTCGGCGGGACGTCGATCCTGATCGTGGTGGGGGTGGCTCTGGACGTGGTCGACAAGCTCAACTCGCACCTCCTGATGCGGAACTACGAGGGCTTCATGAAGGCCGGCGGATCCGGCTGGGCCCGGAGGAAGGGCTGAGATGATCGCTGTCCTGCTCGGACCGCCCGGCGTCGGCAAGGGCACGCAGGCCCAGGCCGCCGCGACGGCCCACGGCTGGACGCACCTCTCCACCGGCGACCTGCTTCGGCAGGAGGTGGCCCAAGAGACTGAGCTCGGCACCACCGCCGATCAGTTCATGACCCGGGGCGACCTGGTCCCTGACGAGGTCATGGTCGAGATGGTCGCTGGCCGCGTCCGCGGCCTCGAGCAGGAGGAAGTCCTGCTCCTGGATGGCTTTCCGAGGACCCTGCCGCAGGCGGAAGCCCTTGCCAACAAGGCACCTAGCGGCGCGATCGGGCTTTCGGTATACTTCCGGGCTCCCGACGAGGTCCTGGTCCAGCGTTTGCTGGGCCGCGGCCGCAAGGACGACACACGAGAGGTCGTCGAACACCGCCTCGCGGTCTACCGCGAGACCACCGAGCCTCTGGTCGGCTTCTATCGCGCGCAGGGCGTCCTGCGCGAGATCGACGCGGACCGGAGCATCGACTCCATCCAGGAGGACCTGGTCCATACGGTCCGGTCCGCCCTGGCGGAGAACCCTCTTTCCTGAGGACCATGGCGAAAGAAGAGCCCATCACCGTGAAAGCCGTCGTCCGGGAGGCACTCCCGAACGCGATGTTCAAGGTGGAACTCGAGAACGGCCACGAGGTCCTCGCCCACATCTCGGGGCGGATGCGCAAGCACTACATCCGCATCACCCCGGGTGACACTGTCACCGTCGAAATGTCCCCTTACGACCTCACCCGCTGCCGCGTCGTCTACCGCGGCGAGCGGCGTCCGGATGCCCGGCGCCGCGGCGGGGGAAGGCGTCGTGGGGGTGGCCGTCGCCGCTGATCACGAACGCGAGAATCCAGAGCATGAAAGTCCGAAGCAGCGTCCGTCGCGTCTGCGACTACTGCAAGATCATCCGCCGGCACGGCAAGCTGCGGGTGATTTGTTCCCGCGATCCGCGTCACAAGCAAGTCCAAGGCTGAGCGAGGTAGAGCAGCATGGCCCGTCTCATTGGTGTCGAAATTCCCGACAACAAGCGCACCATCATCGCGCTGACCTACATCTTCGGCGTCGGCCCGACCACGGCCGCGGCGACCTGCGAGGCCCTCGGCCTCGACCCTGACCGCCGCGCCAAGGAGCTCAGCGACGAGGAGCTCGGCGCGATCAGCTCGCACCTCGAGGCCGAGTTCCTCGTTGAGGGCGCGCTCCGCCGTCAGAACACCCAGAACGTCCACCGACTGCGCGACATCGCCTGCTACCGGGGACTGCGGCACCGCCGCGGCCTGCCGGTCCGGGGCCAGCGCACCAAGACCAACGCCCGCTCCCGGAAGGGCCCCAAGAAGACGGTCGCCGGCAAGAAGTCCGTCAAGGCGATGAAGTGATCCCTCAGGGACCACCACAAAGAACATGAGTGCTGCCAAGTCGAGCAAGCGGAGAGGGAAGAAGGTTTCCTCCAAGGGCATCGCCCACATCCGCTCCACCTTCAACAACACCATCACGACCCTGACCGACCAGCAGGGCAACGTGATCGGCTGGGGTTCCTCGGGCATCGTCGGTTACAAGGGCTCGCGCAAGTCGACCCCCTTCGCCGCCCAGTCCGCCGCCCGCAAGTGCGGCGAAGCCGCCTACAAGATGGGCCTGCGCGAGATCGAGGTCCGCGTCAAGGGCCCGGGCTCCGGCCGCGAGAGCGCCGTCCGCGGCCTGCACCAGGCCGGCCTCAAGGTCTCCTCGATCGAGGACGTCACCCCGCTGCCGCACAACGGCTGCCGCCCCCGCAAGAAGCGCCGCGTCTGATCCATGGCTCGTTACACCGGAAACGTCTGTCGTCTGTGCCGCCGGGAGGGCTACAAGCTCTTCCTCAAGGGGCGCCGCTGCGAGAGTGAGAAGTGCGCCGTCGACCGGCGCAACGTGCCGCCTGGCATGAACGTCCGCGCCCGCACGCGCCGCCTGTCCGACTACGGGGTGCACCTGCGTGAGAAGCAGAAGGTCAAGCGCATCTACGGCGTCATGGAGCGCCAGTTCAAGCGCTACTTCGGCATGGCCGAGCGCATGAAGGGCAACACCGGCGTCAACCTGATGTCGCTCCTCGAGCGCCGCCTCGACAACGTCGTCGACGCCGCCGGCATGTCGCTGTCGCGCCCGCACGCGCGCCAGCTGATCAGCCACGGCCACTTCACCGTCAACGGCCGGAAGGTCGACGTCGCTAGCTACCTGGTCCGTCCCGGCGACGTGATCACCCCGCGCGGCGGCGAGAAGTCCAAGAAGGCGGTCGAGGACTGCCTGACCCTGAGCAGCGACAAGTCGGTGCCGGGTTGGCTGCAGGTCGACTCCGGCTCCAAGACCGTCAAGGTCCTGAACAACCCCGCCCGCGAGGACGTGCGGTTCCAGGACATCCAGGAACAATTCATCGTCGAGCTCTGCTCGAAGTAAGGAAGGGGACCGAAGAAGATGCGCATCCGCTGGCGAGATTTCGAGCTGCCCTCCGGGGTCGTCATGGACCGGGACAGCGCCACGGCCTTCTACGGCCGCTTCGGCGTCGAGCCCTTCGAACGCGGCTTCGGCCACACCATCGGCAACGGCCTGCGCCGGGTGCTGCTGAGCTCCATCGAGGGCACGGCGGTGACGGCGGTCGAGATCGACGGGGTCGAGCACGAGTTCAAGTCGATCTCCGGCGTGGTCGAGGACGTCACCGACGTCGTGCTGGCGATCAAGCGGCTGCTGGTCCAGATCGAGGGCGAGGCCCCGGTCACCCTGACCATCAGCAAGGCCGGTCCCTGCACCGTCACCGGGGCCGACGTCGAGTGCCCCGCTGGCGTCACGGTGGTGAACCCGGAGCTCGAGCTCTGCAACATCACCGCCGAGGACTACACCCTCAACGTCAAGATCACGGTCCGCCGCGGCCGCGGCTTCGTCGCCGCCGACGAGACCGGGGAGCAGATGGACGAGATCGGCATGATCCCGGTCGACGCCGGCTTCTCGCCGGTGAAGCGCGTCCGCTACTCCATCGAGGCCACCCGGGTCGGCAAGTTCACCAACTACGACCGGCTCGTGGTCGAGGTCTGGACCGACGGCACCGTGCGGCCCGAGATGGCGCTGACCGAGGCCGCCAAGATCTACCGCAAGCACCTCAACCCCTTCGTGCAGTTCAACCAGCCCGCCGCCGGCGTGCCGGTGGTGCACGAGGTGCAGGCCATCGACGCCGCCGCCGAGCGGCGCCGCGAGCGCCTCAGCTCGCTGCTGAACGAGCCGATCGAGCGCTTGGAGCTCTCGACCCGCGCCCGCAACTGCCTGGACACCGCCGGCATCGCCACCCTCGGCGACCTCGTCCACCGCAACAAGGACGACCTGCTTGCGATCAAGAACCTGGGTCAGACCGTCCTGACCGAAATCGAGAAGAAGCTCGCCGAGCTGGACCTGTCGATCGGAATGCCCCGCGACGAGGGCGTCGGCGTCTAGCCCGAAGGAAACGTCATGCGACACCGCGTCAAGACCCGCAAGCTCTCCCGCACCGGCGCTCACCGCACCGCGCTGGCGAGGAACATGGCCTGTGCTCTGATCGAGCACGAGCGCATCGAGACCACCCTCACCAAGGCGAAGGCCCACCGGTCCTACGTCGAGAAGCTGGTGACCCTGGCCAAGGAGAACACGCTGCATAACTACCGCCGCGCGCTCTCCCTGCTGGGCAACCAGGAGGACGCCGCGCACAAGCTGTTCCACGTCCTCGGGCCGCGCTTCAAGGACCGGCCGGGCGGCTACACCCGGATCATCAAGCTCGCCAAGCCCCGGCTCGGCGACAAGGCCGACCGGGCCCTGTTCGAGTTCGTCGAGCGGTCGCCCGAGGAGGCCTCCTTCGACCCGGGCATCGAGTAGGCCCGCAGCTCGAGGCTCCGGCTTCGAGGACGGCGCCCGCGGCTCTCGCCGCGGGCGCCGCGCTCGTTCCGCTCAGGCCTGGCCGGCGGCCGGGCTCCGCTTCCAGCGCGGCTCGGGGGCGCGCGGGGTGGTCTTGAGCGGCGCCACGACCTTGACCATGTCCTCGCCCAGCAGCGCCTGGAGCTCGTCCAGGAGCGAGGCCTGGAGCGACACCGACCACTCGCTGCCGCAGCGCATCAGGACGTCGCGGCCGGCGGGGTCCCGGTAGCGGAAGCGGACCACCGACGGCCCCGAGTGGCTCCGCAGGACCTGGCCGATGCGCTCCAGCGGCGCGTCGGGGCCGGGGATGCGCATCTCCAGGCTGCCTTCGAGGCGCAGGGCGTCGCGCTCGGCCATGGGCTCGACCTTGTCGATCAGCAGCGTCGGGGTGTCCCCGGCCTGGTCGATGGCGCCGGTGAAGAGGCCGATGAAGTCCTCTTGGATCTGCTCCCGGTGCTGCTCGTAGGTGCTGGGCCAGGCGATCGCGGCGGTGGAGCCGAACAGGTCCTCGACCCTCAGGCGGGCGAATTTCCGGCTCGGGTCCTTGCGGGTGCCGCGGACCTCCACCAGGGTGGCGATCCCCGCCAGGGTGACCACGCCGCGGTCGGGGACCTCGCCGACCTTCCGGCTGTCCCACGGCGACACCCCAGCGAGCAGCTCCCGGTAGGGATCGAGCGGGTGGCGGGTGAGGTAGAGCCCGAGCGCCTCCTTCTCCAGGGCCAGGGTGCGCCGGCGCTCCTCATCGGTCAGTTCCCGGTCGCGCTCGACCGCCGCGCCGTCCCCCTCGGCGGCGGCGCCGCCGCCGAAGAGCCAGGCCTGTCCGGCGGCGCGGTCCTTGGCGCGGGCCTGGGCGGAGCGCAGGCTGCCGTCCAGGTGCTCCAGCAGGTCGACGCGCTCGCCGGGGAAGCAGTCCATGGCGCCGGCCTTGATCAGGCCCTCCATGGTGGTCTTGGTCAGGTTGGCGGCGCTGCCGTCGAGGTAGAGCTCGTCCAGGCTGGGGTAGCGGCCGCCGTCGCGGCCGCCGCGCAGCTCGACCATGGTCTCGGCTGCGCCGCCGCCGACGCCCTTGACGGCGCCGAGCCCGAAGCGGATGGCGCCCTGCTGGTTGACCAGGAAGTCGCCGCGAGACTCATTGACGCAGGGCGGCAGGACCTCGATGCCGTGGCGCCTCGCGTCCTCCAGCAGCACCCGCAGCTTGTCGGAGTCGGCCGCTTCGTGGGTGAAGGAGGAGGCGTAGAACTCGGCCGCGTAGTGGGCCTTCATGTAGGCCGCCTGGTAGGTGACCATGGCATAGGCGGCCGAGTGGCTCTTGTTGAAGCCGTACTCGGCGAACTTGACCATGGTCTCCCAGACCTCCCGCGCCACCGGCTCGGGCACGCCCTGCTCGCCGGCGCCGTCGAGGAAGGGCTGCTCGAAGGGCTCCATGAGCTCGCGCTTCTTCTTGCCCATGGCCTTGCGCAGGGTGTCGGCCTCGTTGAGGCTGAAGCCGCCCATCTTCTGGGCCACGCGCATGATCTGCTCCTGGTAGATCAGCACCCCGTAGGTCTCCTTGAGGACCTCCTCGAGCAGCGGGTGGGGGAAGCTGACCTGCTCCAGGCCGTGCTTGCGGCGGGCGTAGATCTCGTGCAGGCCGGAGCCCAGCGGGCCGGGCCGGAACAGCGCCAGGACCGCGATCACGTCCTCGTAACAGTCCGGCTTCAGGTCCCCGAGCAGCCGCCGCATGCCGCCGGACTCGAGCTGGAAGACGCCCTCGGTGTCGGCCGCCCGGAGCAGCTCGTAGACCGCGGGGTCGTCCAGCGGAATGGCCGCGAGGTCGACCTCTTCACCCAGCCGCCTCGCCACCATCTTCACCGCGTCGTCGAGGATGGTGAGGGTGCGCAGCCCCAGGAAGTCCATCTTCAGCAGGCCGAAGTCCTCGCAGACCTTCATGTCCCACTGGGTGGTCGTGGCGTCGCTCTGGCGCGACAGCGGCACGATCTCCATCAGCGGCTCGTCGGCGATGATCACGCCGGCGGCGTGGACCCCGGCGTTGCGCGAGAAGCCCTCGACCTTGCGCGCCAGGTCGAACCACTGGCGGTTGAGCTCCGAGCTCTCGCCGATGGCGGCCAGCTCGGCCTCGGTCTCCAGCACCTTGGAGAGCTTCACCCCGGGGCCGTCGGGGATCTTCTTGGCCGCCTTGTCCACCTCGGGCAGCGGCACGTCGAGCACCCGGGCCATGTCGCGGAGGGCGTTCTTCGCCTTCAGCTTGCCGAAGGTGATGATCTGGCAGACGTTCTCATCTCCGTAGCGCTCCCGGGTGTAGACCAGCATCTCCTCGCGCCGCGCCTTGCAGAAGTCGATGTCGATGTCCGGCATCGAGATCCGGGAGCTGTTCAGGAAGCGCTCGAAGATCAGGTCGTACTTGAGGGGGTCGATCCGGGTGATGTCCAGGCAGTAGGCGACCAGCGAGCCGGCAGCGGAGCCGCGGCCCGGGCCGACGGGGATGTCCTGAGTGCGGGCGTAGTGGATCAGGTCCCAGACGATCAGGAAGTAGGAGATGAAGCCCATCTCCCCGATCACCCGCATCTCGTACTCGAGCCGCTCGCGGGCCTCGGCCGGGTTGCCGGGGTAGCGGGCGGCGAAGCCCTTCTCGCACAGCTCGCGGAACAGCTGCTCCGGGCTGCTGCCGTCGTCGGGCACGAAGACCGGCAGCCGGTGGCGGCCGAGCTCGATCTCGACGTGGACCTGCTCGGCGACCTGGAGGGTGTTGCCGAGGGCCTCCGGCAGGTCGGAGAAGATCTTGTTCATCTGCTCGCGGGAGCGGAAGAACAGGGTGTTGGTGTCCATGCGCCAGCGGTCCGGGTCGTGGATCTTGGCGTTCTGGTGCAGGCACAGCAGGGCGTCCTGGGTGTGGCAGTCCTCGTGGCGCAGGTAGTGGATGTCGTTGGTCGCGACCAGCGGCGCGCCCACGCGCGGCTGCAGCCGGTGCATGCCCTCGGTCAGCCGGTCCTGCTCCTCCATGCCGTTGCGCATGACCTCGAGGAAGAAGTGGCCCTTGCCGAACAGGTCCTGCAGCTCACCGGCCATGCGGATCGCGCCGGCCTCGTCGTCGTCCCGCAGGAAGCGGTTCACCGGCCCCGACATGCAGCCCGACAGGCAGGTGATGCCGGCCGCGTGCTGGTGCAGCAGCTCGAGGTCGATGCGCGGCCGGAAGTGCTGGCCCTCCAGGTGGGCCAGCGAGCTCAGCTTCATCAGGTTCTTCCAGCCGGCGGCGTCGCGGGCGAGCAGCGTCAGGTGCGAGTAGGGGTTGTCACGCCGGTGGTGCTTCTGGCGCATCGACTCCCGGGCGACGTAGACCTCGCAGCCCAGGATCGGGTTGACGCCGGCCTTGCGGCAGGCCTTGTAGAACTCGACCGCGCCGAAGAGGTTGCCGTGGTCGGTGATCGCCAGGGCCTGGTGGCCGTCCTCCACCGCCGCCTGGACCAGGTCGGGGATGCGGTTGGCGCCGTCGAGCAGCGAGTACTCGGTGTGAACGTGGAGGTGGACGAAGGGTTCCATGCCGGGGCGGGCTTACTTTAGCGGCCGCCCCGGCCGGCTCCGGGCATTGCCGCCGGCTCAGCTCTCGGCGGCGCGCAGCCGGGTCGCCGCGGCGGGCATCCGGTCGCGCACGCGCGCGAAGGCGGCCAGGAAGCGGTCCACCTGCTCCTCGGTGTGAGTGGCCATGAAGGAGCAGCGCAGCAGGTCCATGCCGGGCGGCACGCCGGGAGTGGTCACCGGGTTCACGAACACGCCCTCCTCGACCAGCATCTTCCAGAACACGAAGGTGCGCTCGCGGTTGCCGAGGATCACCGGCACCACCGGGCTCTCCGAGGGGCCGGTGTCGAAGCCCAGATCCTGCAGTCCGGCGCGGCCGCGGGAGGCCAGCTCCATGACCCGGGTGCGGCGCTCCGGCTCCTGCTCGATGATGTCGAGGCAGGCCAGGCTGGCGGCGCAGACGGGCGGCGGCACCGAGGCCGAGAAGATCATGGTGCGGGCGTTGTGCTGGATGAACTCGATCACCTCACGCGGGCCGGCGACGAAGCCGCCGATGCCGGCCATCGACTTCGAGAAGGTGGCCATGACCAAGTCGACGTCGCCGTTGAGGCCGAAGTGGTCCGAGGTGCCGGTCCCGTGCGGGCCGAGCACGCCGAAGCCGTGGGCGTCGTCGACCAGCAGGCGGGCGCCGTGCTCGTGCGCCAAGTCGACCAGCTGCGGCATCGGCGCCAGGTCGCCCATCATCGAGAACAGCCCGTCGGTGACGATCAGCCGGGCGCGGTCCTCGGTGGCCTCGAGGTGGCGCCGGAGCGCGTCCATGTCGCAGTGCGGGTACTTGCGGACCTCGCCGAAGGACAGCCGGCAGCCATCCAGGATCGAGGCGTGGTTCTCGCGGTCGCAGAGGACCAGCTCGTCTCTGCGCACCAGCGCCGTGATCACGCCGAGGGTGGTCTGGTAGCCGGTGGAGAACACCAGCGCCGCCTCCTTGTGCATGATCCGCGCCAGCCGCTCCTCGAGGTCCAGGTGCAGCCGCAGGGTGCCGTTCAGGAAGCGCGAGCCGGTGCAGCCGGTGCCGTACTCGGAGATGGCGGCGCGCGCGGCCTCCATGACCCGCGGGTCGTGGGTCAGGCCCAGGTAATTGTTCGAGCCGAACATGAGGGCCCGGCGGCCGTCCAACTCCACCTCGGTGCCCTCGGAGGACTCGATCGGGATGAAGTAGGGGTACAGCCCCGCCTCTTGGAGGTGGTTGTAGATCTGGGGCTGGCGGCACTTCTCGAAAAGGTCCGGCTTCATGTGCAGTGATTTTCCACGATGCGGGGGGCTGGGTCCAGAGGCGGGGGGGCCGGCCGGCGCGCCTAGAATCCCAGGATGCGCGTTCTGCTGACCGGGGCGACCGGCTTCGTCGGGCGGGAAACCGCCCGCCAGCTGGTGGAGAGGGGCTTTTCGCTCCGCCTCCTGGTCCGGGACCCGGGGAGGCTGGAGGAGGACCTGGGTCGGAATTCTGCCGTCGAAATTGTGGCGGGGAGCCTGGAAATGCCGCCCGCGGGCCTGGGCTTCGGGGTGGACGCGGTGGTCCACGTCGCCGGCCTGGTCGACGCCCGCAGGACTCGGGACTACCACCGGGTCAACGTCGAAGGATCGCGGCGGCTGGCCTCTCGGGTGGCCGAGGAGGCGCCCGAGCTGCCCTGGGTCCAAGTCTCCAGCCTCGCCGCGACCGGCCCGGCGGACCCGGCGCGCGACGACGACCCGCCGCGGCCGGTCAGCCGTTACGGCGCCAGCAAGCTCGCCGGGGAGCGGGCGGTGGCCGAGGCCGGCTTCCCGCAGCGGGCGGTGGTGAGGCCGCCGGCGGTCTACGGGCCAGGCGACCGCGCCTTCCTGCCGTTCTTCCGCGACGTCGCTCGCGGCCGGCCGGTGCTCCTGCCCCGGGGCGGTCCGGCCCGGCTCTCCTTCGTCCACGTCGGCGACCTTGCGCGGGCCCTGATCGCGGTGCTCGAGGCGCCGCCGGAGCAGGTCGAGGGCCGTGTCTTCCACGCCGCTGGTCCCGAGCAGCCGTCGCTGGACGAGTTCCTGGCCCTGGTGGGGGAGGTCGTCGGCCGCCGCCCCCGGGCGCTGCGGCTGCCCTCTCTGCTCGGCTGGGCCGCCGCCGCCTGCGCGCTGCCGCTGCGCCTCGCCACCGGCAAGCCGGCCTACCTCTCGCTCGACAAGATGCGCGAGCTGACCGCCCCGGCCTGGTGCTGCGACGCCGCGGGGCTGCGCCGGCAGACTGACTGGGAGCCGGGCTTCTCCCTGCCCGCTGGCCTGGCGGACACCGCCCAGAGCTACCGCGCCGCCGGTTTCCTGGCTTGATGCTTGACGCGGGGCGGCGCGGACGGTGAAATCTTCGCCCCGTTTGCGCCCGTAGCTCAACTGGATAGAGCACCTGACTACGGATCAGGAGGCTGGGGGTTCGAATCCTCCCGGGCGCACCACCCCCCCTCGCGATGAGCCTGCTCTTCCCCCTCCTGGAGCCCGATGGCCCGGAGGAGCGCGACCGCCGGATCATGGAGCTCGCCCTGCGCGAAGCCAGGGAAGCGATGGAGCGGGACGAGGTGCCCGTGGGCGCGGTCGTGGTGCGCGGCAACCGCCTGCTCGGCCGCGGCGGCAACCAGGTCGAGCAGCTCCTGGACCCGACGGCGCACGCCGAGATGGTGGCGCTGACCCAGGCCTTCGCGGCGGCGGGGGAGAAGCGGCTGCCGGGCGCGGAGCTCTACTGCACCCTCGAGCCCTGCATCCAGTGCGCCGGAGCCCTGGTCCACGCCCGGCTGGCGCGGGTGGTCTACGGCGCCCCGGACCCGAAATTCGGCGGCGTCGAATCGCTCGCCAGGATCCTCGACCTGCCCGGCCTGAACCACCGCGTCGAGCACCGCGGCGGCCTGCTCGCCGAGGCCTCGGCGGAGCTCCTCCGGAGCTTTTTTCAGGCGAAGCGTCGCTGAGGAAACGCTATCCTATTCGGCCCTGAACGGAGAGGTGCCGGAGCTGGCCGAACGGGCTGGTTTCGAAAACCAGTGTAGGTCCTGCCTACCGTGGGTTCGAATCCCACCCTCTCCGCCAACTCCCTTTCCGATCGGGAGTTCGATCCTTCCGAATCAGCCCGGAGAGGTGTCCGAGTGGCCGAAGGAGCACGCTTGGAAAGCGTGTGTGTCGCAAGGCACCGTGGGTTCGAATCCCACCCTCTCCGCCATTCGGACCGCCGGCGGAGCCGGGGGTCCGGCGCCACGCAGCAGACGCGCCCCGAACCGGGTCAGACCGGGAACGGAGCAGCCCTAAGGAGCGTTGTCTGGGTGCCGTGGTCGTCCGGGCCTCCGGCTCCGCCGGCTCCTTTCCCCGCGGCGCTCGCCGCGGCCTCGCTCGCGGCTTCGCCGCCGGCGCGTGCTGATAAGCTGCAGCGGCCATGTCCTATCGCGTCCTGGCAAGGAAATACCGCCCGCGGACCTTCCAAGAGGTCATCGGGCAGGATCACATCGTCCACGCGCTGAGCCGCGCGATCGAGCGCGACCGCTTCGGCCAGGCCTACCTCCTGGTCGGCCCGCGCGGCGTCGGCAAGACCAGCACCGCCCGGATCCTGGCCAAGTCGCTCAATTGCGAGCAGGGCCCGACGGTGACGCCTTGCCTGGAGTGCGACGCCTGCAAGGAGATCGAAATCGGCGCCGACGTCGACGTGGTCGAGATCGACGGCGCCTCCCACAACGGCGTCGACGACGTCCGCGCCATCCGCGAGCGGGTCCACTACCGGCCGCTGCGCGACCGGCGCAAGATCTACATCATCGACGAGGTCCAGCGGCTCAGCGGGCCGGCCTTCGACGCGCTGCTCAAGACCCTCGAAGAGCCGCCCGGACACGCGGCCTTCCTGTTCGCGACCACCGACCCGCACAAGATCCCGGAGACCATCACCTCGCGCTGTCAGGTGTTCGAGTTCCGGCGGCTGCGCGAGGAGGACATCCAGGCCAAGCTGACCCAGGTCTGCCAGGCCGAGGGGGCCGAGGTCTCCCCGGACGTGCTCGCGGCCATCGCCCGGGGCTGCCGCGGCGGCCTGCGCGACGCCGAGTCGATGCTCGACCAGGTGCTGGCCGTGGCTGAGGGGGCGCCGAGCCTGGACGACCTCGAGATGATCGCCGGCCTGGCGCGGCCCGAGCGCTGGCTGGCGCTGTTCGAGGCCGTCGAGCGGGACGACCCCGCGGCCCTGCTCGGAGGCGTCGACGACTTCCTCCAGCGCGGCGGCACCGAGCGCGACCTGGTGGAGCAGGCCATCGACGCGCTGCGCGACCTGCTGCACATCGCCTTGCTCGGCGAGGACGCGCTCGGCGTCGTGCCCTCCGCCGAACGCAAGGAGCGCAGCTTCGCCCTCGCGCGCGCCTACGGCCGGGAGCGGCTAGAGAGCCTGCTGGGCATGATGTTCACGCTCGAGAGCCGGATTCGGCAGGCGCCGCTAGCGGCCCGGCCGCTGCTCGAGTGGACCCTGCTCCGCGCCAGTCGGTTGGGAGACCTGTTGGAGACCGGGGCCGTGCTCGCGAGTTTGCAGGACGGCCCGCCGCGGGCCCTGGGGGCCAGCGCCCGGCGGCCGGCGACGAAGCCAGCGCGGTCCGCCGCCCGGCCCGCGCCCGCGTCGTCCGCCGCGGCCCCCGCGCCCGCGCCTGAGACGGCGCCTGCACCCTCATCCTCACCCGCACCGGAGCCGAAGTCGGAACCGGAACCCCAGCCGGAGCCAGCGCCTATCCAGGCGTCCACCGTCGAGGCGCTCATCCAGTTGGCCGTCGAAGGGCGGCCGACCCTGGGCCGGATCCTCAAGGCCAACTTCCTCGAGGGGGAGCTTCGCGCGGACGGGGTGGAGCTGCTGCTGCGGCCGCTCGCCGACAGCGACCGGGTCGTGGTGGAGGACCCGCCGTCGCTGAGTTTCTTGGCCGGTCTCGCCGGCAGCACCGGCTCCTGGAGCTTCCGCTACGACCACCCTGCGCCGCCCGCGGCCGATCCGGTGGGGGACCAGCTGCGAGACCTCTTCGGCGGCCGCGAGGAGTTACCCTAGGAGCATGGCAGGAAGTCTCGGAGACCTCGGCGGCCTGCTCCGGCAGGCGCAGAAGATGCAGCGGGAGATGGCCGCGAAGCAGGAGGAGCTGGGCAAGCGCCGCTTCGAGGGCTCGGCCGGCGGCGGCGCCGTGCGCGCCACGGTCAGCGGCGCCCGCCAGGTCCTCGAGCTGAAGATCGCCCCGGAGGCGATCGAGACCGGCGAAGCCGAGCTGCTCGAGGACATGGTCCTGGCAGCCGTCAACGACGCCCTCAAACAGGCGGAGGAGACCTTCGCCCGCGAGCTCGGTGAGCTGTCCGGCGGCATGGGCCTGCCGGGCATGATGTGAGCGGCGCTTGGCCTTCCCGGAACCCCTCGAGCGGCTGATCCGGGCCCTGGAGCGCTTCCCGGGCGTCGGCCCGCGCAGCGCCGAGCGCATGGCGCTGCACGTCCTGCGCAGCGAGCCGGAGGAGGTCGCCGACCTGGCGATCGCCCTGCGCGACGCGCGCATGGAGACGGTGCGCTGCGAGACCTGCGGCAACGTCACCCTGCAGTCCCCTTGCCGGCTGTGCGCCGACCCGGAGCGGGACCGGGCCACGGTCTGCGTGGTCGAGGGGCCGCGGGAGGTCGCCAAGATGGAGGAGGCCGGCGCCCATGAGGGCCTCTACCACGTCCTCATGGCTGGCTTCGCGCCGCGCGAGGGCGCCAGCCCCGACGCCCGGGCGCTGCAGGAGCTGCGGCGCCGGGTCGAGCGCGGCGAGGTCCGCGAGGTGGTGCTCGCCACCGCCCCGGACCGCGAGGGCGAGGGCGCGGCCCTCCTGGTGCGCGAGGTGCTCGAGGGCGTCGAGGTCAAGATCTCGCGCCTGGCCCGCGGCGTGCCCGTCGGCACCCGGCTGGAGTACCTGCACGGCGAGATCCTGGCGGAGGCCTTCCGGGAGCGCCGGGAGTGGCGGCCCGACGGCGAGCCGCCCGGGGAGGACCGGCCTGAGGGATGAGCGGCCCGCGCAAGATCGCGCTCTGCGTCGCCTACCACGGCGGCGCCTTCCACGGCTTCCAGCGTCAACCCGGCTTCCCCACCGTCCAGGAGGAGTTAGAGCGGGCGTGGACCGCGGTCACCGGCGAGACCCTGGTGCTGCACGGCAGCGGCCGGACCGACTCCGGGGTGCACGCCTGGGCCCAGGTGGCCCACCTCAGCACCTGGTCGCGGCTGACGGCGGAGAAGGTGGCCCCGGCTCTCAACGCCTACCTGCCCGAAGAGGCCGTGGTGCGGGCCGCCGCAGAGGTCCCGGCCGACTTTCACGCCCGCACCAGCGCCACCGGCAAGCGCTACCTCTACCGCATGGCGGTCTCGCCGGTGCGGCCCGTGCTGCACGCCGGCCTGGTGGCCTGGGAGCGCCGGCGCGCGCCGCTGGACCTGGCGGCCATGCGCGCCGCCGTTCCCGGCCTGCTCGGCCGCCACGACTTCGCCGCCTACGCCGCCGCCGGGCGCAGCACCAAGACCACGGTGCGCACCCTGCGGGCGATCCGGATCCGCCCGATCCGGGGCGGCCTGAGCCTGCTCTTCGAGGGCGACGGCTTCCTCTACAAGATGGTCCGCAACCTCGTCGGCACCTTGCTGGAGGTCGGCCGGGGCTCCCGCGCCCCCGAGTGGCCGGCCGCCGTCCTGGACTCCAGGGACCGCCGGAAGGCCGGCGCGACCGCCTCGCCCGAAGGATTGTGCCTGTGGCGGGTCCTGTACCCTCAGGACCCCTTCCCAGGGCTTTCGCCCACCCCTGCAGGAGCCTATCCTGGAGGGTCGAGCCCCTCGTTCCGCCCCCCCGAAAACGGCAGCGGCGACCAGCCTGCTGCCGGGGAACCACCTTCACACCACTCTCGATGAAGATCGAAGTCACGAGTAAGACGGACTCCCTCTCTCCCGCGCTGCGCGAATACGCCGAGACGCGACTCGCCAACGTCGAACGGCTTGGTGAAGAGTTCCGCTTGAGCGAAGTCGTGTTCAGCTCCGAGCGCGAAGAACTCATCTGCGAGGTCATCCTCCACCGCCACCGCGGCGAACCCTTCGTCGCCCAGGAGCGCTCCCGCGAGGGCCGCATGGCCGTCGACGGCGTCGCCGCCAAACTCGAAAAGCAATTCCTCCGCTTCAAGGAGAAGCGGACCCAGAAGAACCGCCGCCCGAAGGGTGACGAGTAGCTCTCCCGCCATGACCTACACCGACCTGTTGACGACCGACTCGGTCCTCCTGGACCTCCAAGCCGGCGACGCCGACGAAGCGCTGGCCAAGATCGCTGACGTGCTCGCGGCCCAGGCCCCCGCTCTCTCCGGTCGCCGGGACGAGCTCTACACGGCCCTGATCGAGCGCGAGTCGCGCGGCTCCACCGGCCAGCAGGGCGTGGGGATCCCCCACGTCAAGATGGACGGCGTGGACAAGGTCAGCGTGGTCGTCGCCGTGCACCAGGACGGCCTCGACTTCCGCGCCCTGGACGACGAGCCGGTCCACGTCTTCTTCTCGGTCGTGCGGCCGACGGAGGGGGCGGAGGAGCACCTCGGCATCCTGCGCTGGATCGCCGGCATCGCCGGCCACCACGACTTCGTCGGCTTCGCCAAGCAGGCGACCGAACCCTCCCAGATCCTCGATCTGCTGGCCGAGCTCTCGCCCGCTTGAGGCGGCCCACTCCTGCGCCGTCAGCCATGTCCGCGGTCGTCCGTGAGGTCACCGTGGTGAACGAGCAGGGCGTGCACGCCCGGCCGAGCCACGCCATCGTCGAGTGCGCCAGCCGCTTCGAGGCCGAGGTGGCGCTGGTGCACGACGGCCGCCGCGCGGACGCCCGCAGCATCTTGTCGGTGATGACCCTCGGGGCCGTGCGCGGCGCCAGCGTCCGCATCGAGGCCGAAGGGCAGCAGGCCGAGCAGGCCGCCGCGGCCATGGCCGAGCTCTTCGTCAACGGCTTCTCGGAGCTGGGATGAGCGGCGCCGCCGAGGCCGGCTTCCGCTGCTGCGTCGAGTTCGCGAAGGGCGGCGCGGCGCGTTTCCTGTCGCACCTGGACCTGCAGGCGGCGGTGGAGCGGGCGCTGCGCCGGGCGCGGCTGCCCCTGGCCTACTCGCAGGGATTCCAGCCCCGGCCCAAGCTCCAGTTCGAGGAGGCCCTGCCGCTCGGCTGGTCCTCGGAGCTCGAGCGCCTGTGGCTGGACTTGTGCCGGGACTACCCCTGCCCCGAGATCGAGAAGCGGCTGCGCCGGACCTTGCCGGCCGGCCTTCACTTGCTCCGCGCCTTCCCGGCGCCCGGGCGGCCGCGGCCGCCGGTCGAGCGCTCGTACCTGGTGCGCGGCGCCGATCTCCCCGCCGGCAGCTCCGAGCGGCTCGCGGCGGCTTTCCCCGGGCGGACCAAGGCGGCGCCGCCGGCCGCCACGGTCGCGGCGGGGGAGGAGGGCGGCGCGGTCTTCCACCTGCGCCCGGGCGCCAAGGGCGCGGCGCCGTCCTTGAAGAAGGTGCTGCGCTTCCTGCTCGACGAGGACCCCGCGCCCGAACTCGAGGTGCGGCGGCTCGCCGCCGCGGAGGCTTGCGGGTGAGCGCCGCCCCCGCCGACCCGCAGGCCAGCCGTCCGGCCGAAGACCCGGCGGAGGGTCCGGTCGCGGACCCGGTCGAGCCCGAGGCCGCCGGGGCGGCCGAGCAGCAGACGGCCGGCGCCGCCGAGACCCGGGTCCTGGCCGTGAACGCGCGGGACGCGGAGGAGGTCCGCGTCGCCCTGCTGGTCGACGGCCGCATCCACGACCTGCGCTGGGCGCAGCCGGAGCGCGCCTCCCTGGTGGGGAACCTCTACCTCGGGGTGGTGCGGCAGGTCGAGCCGGGCCTGGACTCGGCCTTCGTCGACTTCGGCGCCGGCCGCGCCGGCTTCCTCCACGTCGGTAACGTCCACCCCGGCTACGGCGAAGCGGAGGCCGACCCGGTCGAGGTCGCCAGCCGGCCGACCGCCGCCGCCGAGGCCATCGCCGGCGAGCTCGACGGGGGCGCCGCGCCGGCGGCCAAGCCGCCCCGGATCAGCGAGCACCTGCAGGTCGGCCAGCAGGTCCTGGTCCAAGTGGTGCGGGACCCAGTGCGGGGCAAGGGCGCCACCCTGACCACCTTCGTGTCCCTGGCCGGACGGCTGCTGGTCTGGATGCCTTCCCTGGGCCGGATCGGCGTCAGCCGCCGGATCCAGGACGACAAGGAGCGCCGCCGGCTGCGCAGCTCGGTCGAGGCCTGCGGCCCGCCGGAGCGGGCCGGCCTGATCGCCCGCACCGCCGCCGCCGGACGCCCCAAGCGTGACCTGCAGCGCGACCTCGAGCACGTCCAGCGCCAGTGGCAGCTCGTGACCGAGGCCGCCGCTGCCGCCCGGGCGGAGCCCGACGAGCCGGCCCTGTTGCTGGCGGAGCTGTCGCCGGCGGTGCGGGCGGTGCGGGACCTGATGGCCGGCGGCGTCGAGCGGGTGGTGGTCGACAGCCCCGAGCACGGCGCCGAGCTCGAGCGCTTCCTGGTCGACTACCTGCCGCGCCACCGGCCCGGGGTCGAGCTCTACCGCAAGCAGCGGCCGCTGTTCGAGGCCCTGGACCTCGAGCGCGACTACCAGCTGCTGTTCCGGCCCCGGGTGCCGGTCGGCTCGGGCGCTTCGATCGTCATCCACGAGACCGAGGCCCTGACCGCCATCGACGTCAACAGCGGCCGCATCGACGAGGGCAGCCTCGAGGCCACCGCGCTGGCCGCCAACAAGCTGGCGGCGGTGGAGGTGGCGCGGCAGATCCGCCTCCGCGACCTGGGCGGGATCCTGGTGGTGGACTTCATCGACATGACCCAGGCCGCCCACCGGCGCGAGGTCGAGAGCCTGTTCCGTCAGGAGCTGCGCGCCGACCGGGCCCGCTTCAAGGCCGGCCGCCTGGGCTCCTTCGGCCTCATGTCCCTGACCCGGCGCCGCCTCGGCACCGGCCTGCCGCGGGCGACCGAGTTGCCCTGCGCTGGCTGCGGCGGCAGCGGCAGCGCCGTCCAGCACCGCGCCGGCGCCATGCGGGCGCTGCGGCGACTGCGGGCGGTCGGCCCCGAGCGCCCCTGGCGGCTGCGGGCCCACCCTGGCGTCATCCAGCACCTGCGGGCGCACCACCAGGACGTCCTGGACGACTTCTCCTTCGAGGTCAAGCTCGAGGAGGATCCGGTGCTCGCTCCCGGGGAGCTGACCCTGAAGTGAACCCGCCGGCCGGCGGAAAAGGGGGCGCGCTCCCTATTTACGCCCGCTGCCCGGGCGGTTAGACTGTCCGGCCCGTTTTCGCGGAGAAGACCTGTGTACGCCATCATTCGCGACCGTTCCCGATGCCTCACCCTCAGCCCCGGCCAGGAGCTGTGGGTCGATCGCTTTGCCGGCGCGGAAGCCGGTAGCGAGCTCACCTTCGACCAGGTCAGCCTCCTCAAGAAGGAAGACGGCTCCGTCCTCGTCGGCGCCCCGAACGTCGAAGGAGCCTCGGTCGTCGCCGAGGTCCTGGGCGAGGAGCGGGACGAGAAGCTCTACATCCAGCACTTCCGGCGCCGCAAGAACAGCCGGACCCGGGTCGGCCACCGGCAGACCTACACCCGCATCCGCGTCAAGGAGATCCGCGCCTAGGGCGCAGGGGTTCGCAATGGCACATAAGAAAGGCGGCGGTTCGTCCAAGAACGGACGCGACTCCAACCCCCAGTTCCGCGGCGTCAAGCGCTACGGCGGCCAGCGCGTCCGCGCCGGCGAGATCCTGGTGCGGCAGTGCGGCACCCAGTTCCACCCGGGCAAGAACGTCGGCCTGGGCCGCGACTACACCCTGTTCGCGCTGTCCGACGGCGTGGTGGAGTTCCAGTCCCGGCGCCGCGTCGCGGTGCTGCCCCAGGACTGACCGGCATGCCCTAGGGCGTGTCCCCGCGGGAGGCCGTCGCCGGCCTCCCGCGCTTCGTTTCCAGAGGAGATCATGGCGCGCGACGGAATGTTCCTGGACGAGGCGGAGCTCAAGGTCCGCGCCGGCCGCGGTGGCGACGGCTGCCTGAGCTTCCGCCGCGAGAAGTACGTCGCCTTCGGCGGTCCGGACGGCGGCGACGGCGGCGACGGCGGCGACGTGGTGCTGGAGGCCACCGAGGGAGAGAATTCGCTCTACCGCCTCGCCCGCAGCAGCGAGGCCCGCGCCGGCAACGGCCAGCCCGGCGGCGGCAACAACCGCACCGGCGCCCGCGGCGACGACGTCCTGCTCCGGGTCCCGGTCGGCACCCAGGTCCGCGACGCCGAGCGCGGCAACCTGCTGGCCGACCTCGACCAGGCCGGCAAGCGGCTGGTGGTCGCCGAGGGCGGCAAGCACGGCCGCGGCAACTCCCGCTTCGCCAGCGCCGAGAACCAAGCCCCGCGCCACTTCGAGCGCGGCCAGGACGGCGAGGCGCGGCGGCTGCGGCTGGAGCTGAAGCTGGTGGCCGAGGTCGGCTTCATCGGCCTGCCCAACGCCGGCAAGAGCACCCTGCTCAGCCGGCTGACGGCGGCGCGGCCGCGGATCGCCTCCTATCCCTTCACCACCCTCGACCCGGCGCTGGGCATCCTCGAGACCAGCATGGAGCAGCGGCCGACCCTGGTGCTGGCCGACATCCCGGGCCTGATCGAGGGCGCCTCGGAGGGCAAGGGGCTCGGCCACCGCTTCCTGCGCCACGTCGAGCGCACCCGGGTCCTGGTCCATCTGGTGGACTGCTCCAGCCTGGCCAACGAGGAGCCGGTGGAGGCCTGGCGCACCGTGGTGGAGGAGATCGGCGCCTACAGCGCGGTCCTGGCCGAGCGGCCGCGGCTGCTGGTGGCGACCAAGGTCGAGGACGAGGACTCCCGCCGCCGGGCCGACGAGCTGGCCGCGGCGAGCGGCGCCGAGCTGCTCCGGATCTCCTCCGCCATGAGCAAGGGCCTGGACGGCTTGATCCGGGCCATGGTCGGGGAAGTCTGCGCCGCCGAGGCGCGTCCCAATCCCTAGTTGCCGGCGCGGACTGGACATGCGACGCCCGCCCGTGGGAAACTGCGGCCCGCCGGAGCGCTGACCCGAGCTTCTGCCGTGACGTGAGCTACCGACTCCTCCGCTTCGTGATCGTCGTGATCGGCCTGGCCGCCCTGGGCGGCTTCGGCTGGCGCTTCTACGACTTCCTGCAGAACCGCGCCCAGCTGCTCGGGCCGTTCCCGCTCCAGCCCTTCCTCGACTCGATCGAGGTCGAGAGCGGCGGCGGCAAGCGAGTCCACCTGAAGCCCTTCGAGCAGTACGCCCAGCTCCGGACCTTGAACGTCACCGGGCTGGTGCCGGCGGACGTCGGAAATGGCGTCGACCCGCCGCCGCCGCCGCCGCCGGTGGTCGGCCCCAACGACCTGCGACTGGTGTTCCTCTCCCTCGGCGAGGTGCCGCAGGTCTACCTGACCCCGGCGCAGCTGCCGCCCGCGGGCTCGACCAGCCCGCAGGTCATCGCCGGCGGCCTCTACGTGGTCGGCGACCGCTTCGGGCTGCCGAGCAAGCCCGGGGTCGAGCTCGAGGTGCTGGCGATCCGCGCCGACGAGGTCGAGATCGGCATCGTCGGCAAGGACGACGGCGCCTTCGTGCTGAAGCGCGAGACCGCGACCGCCGACCTCTCCCAGATCGAGGCCGGGGAGGGCGTCGAGGCCGTGGCGCGGCAGTTCCCCACCGAGACCACCGCCATCGGCGGCAACATCTACGAGGTCGGGACCGAGGACATGAGCGCGCTCCAGGCCATGTCGGAGGAGCAGCTCCTGACCAGCGTGCGGACGGCCCCGAAGTACGGGCCGGACGGCAAGGTGGTCGGGCAGCGGGTCACCGGCCTGAGCTCGAACTCGCCGCTGAAGAACTTCGGGCTGCGCGAGAGCGACGTCGTGCTGGACGTCAACGGCGTGCCCGCCAGCGACCGCGCGGCGCTGGTGAAGCGGCTGCGGGCGATGGGCGACGTCGACGAGGTGTCGGTGCGCCTGGAGCGGCTGGGCTCGATCCGCACCTACACCTACCGCATCCCGCCGCGGCGCTGAGCCGCGGCGCCACCGAGGTGGGGCGGCCGGTCCAGCTGATCGATCTCGGCAACCGCCGGCTGAAGCTGGCGGCGCTCGAGGCGGGCGGACCGGGCGCGGCCGAGGCCCTGGCGTTGCCCGTCGACGAGGCCGGCTGGCCGGAATTCGCCGCGGTCCTAGCCGCGCGCCTGAGCGGGGCCGCCGTCCGGCTCTGCAGCGTCAATCCGTCAGCCTTGGAGCGCTTGCGCGGCCCGATCCAGGCGGCGGCGGACTCCCTGGCGGTCGCCGGCGAGGCCGGCTGGCCGATGCCAGTCCGCAGCCGCGGCACGGGCGCCGACCGCGTCCTCGCCGCCGCCGCCGCGTGGCGCCGCTGCCGGGAGCCCCTGGTCGTGGCCGACCTCGGCACCGCCTGGACCCTGGATCTGGTGGACGGCGAGGGCTGCTTCCGCGGCGGCGCCATCGGCCCTGGCCTCGGCCTCCTGAGCCGGGCCTTGGCCAGGGCCTGCCCGCACCTCCCGGCCGCCGCCGCCGCGGAGCCGGCCGCGATCCCCGAGGACTCCGCCGCGGCCGTGGCCGCCGGCACCCGGGCGGCCCTCGCCGACGCCCTGCTCGCCGCGCGGGCGCGCATGGCCGCCGCCGCCGGCCTGGCGGAGCTGCGTGGCTTCCTCACCGGGGGAGACGCCGGCGCCCTGGCGCCCCGTCTCGAGGGCTGGACCCGGGTCCCCGGCCTGGTGCTGGAGGGCTTGGCGAGCTGGGACCCCGCAGGCCGATGACCGGGCGCTACCGCCGGCTGAGCGCCGCCGGGGCGAGCGCCTTGTCCATCTGGGAGCTGCGGGCGCCCGCGCCAGAGCTGCTCGCCGCGATCGGGGTTCCGGCGCTGCCGCCCGTCGACCGGCCGCGGCTGGTGTCGGTGGCCGCGGGGGAGACGCTGGTCGACCAGGGGCTGCTCTGGCTCCGCCGGCAACCCCGTGAGGGGCAGGAGGCCGAGGCCGAGCTCCACCTCCACGGCGGCCAGGGCGTGGCCGTGGCCCTCACCGAGCACCTCGGTCGCCTCGGCTGGGCGCGGCAGGCACCGCCGCCCGACGAGGACCGCGCCCGCTTCCTCGGCGCCCGCTCGCCGCTCGCCGCGCGCGCCTTCGGTGCCTTGCTCGACGGGGACCTGGACCGGCGGATCGCGGCGCTCGCCGCGGCGCCGCCGGCCGCGCGCCAGGCCGGGGCGCGCGAGCTGCTCGCGGGCGCGGCCTGGGCTGAGCGGCTGGAGGCGCCGCCGCTGGTGGCGCTGGCCGGACCCGCCAACGCCGGCAAGTCCAGCCTCTTCAACGCCTGGCTGGAGGAGGAGCGGGTGACCGTGTCGCCGCACCCGGGGACCACCCGGGACGCGGTCGAGGCCGGCGTGCTGCTCGGGGAGGGACCGGGGGCCTTCGAGGTCCGGCTGGTCGACACCGCCGGGCTGTGGGCGGCCGAGCACGGCCTGGACCAGGAGGCGGTGGCCGCGACCGCCCGGCTGCTCGACCGCGCCGAATTCCGGATCTGGGTCCTCGACCTCGCCGCCGCGCCACCGGAGCCCGTGCGGGATCGGCTCGGCCGGCGGCCGGACACCGACCTGGTCCTGGTCCACCGCGACGACCTCGCCCCGGCTTGGGCCCCCCCGGCCGAGGCCGGCTGGTTGCGCGGCTCGGTCCAGCGAGAAGGCGTCCGCCTGATCCGGCGCCTCGAGCGGGGACTGCTCGCCGCCTTCGGTCCGGTCCCGGAACCCGAGCAGCTGCTGCCGGTCGGCCCCCAGCGCCGCGCCCGCCTCCAGGCCTTGCTCGGAGACGGCGGGGGGCGGCGGTAGAATCCCGCCCAGCGATGCCGCTGCTTCCCGTCCTGGAAGGGCTCCACTCCGCGGAAGCCTTCAACTCCGCCTTCCTGTCGGCGTTCTTGGAACGCGTCCGCGAGCTGGAGAAGCGTCCGCAGGAGCTGCGCGAGGCTCTGCGCGGCCAAGTGATCGCGACCGTCTTCGAGGAGCCGTCCACCCGGACCCGGCTGTCCTTTGAATCGGCGGCGCACCGGCTCGGCGCCGGGGTCATCACGGTGGCCGATCCCAAGACCAGCAGCCGGACCAAGGGCGAGAGCCTGCGCGACAGCGCCCGGATCATCGGCGGGTACGCCGACCTGATCGTCTGGCGCCACCCGCGGGACGGCGCCTCCCGCCTGGTGTCGCAGGCCGCCGGGGTGCCGGTGGTGAACGGCGGCGACGGTCGGCTCGGCCACCCGACCCAGACCCTGGTCGACCTCTACACCCTCTACCAGGCCTGGGGCGGCTTCGAGGGCCGCACCGTCGGCCTGATGGGGGACCTGATGCACGGTCGCACCGCCCGCTCCCTCGCTTGGGGGCTGAGCCTGCTCGGAGCCCGGGTCGTGGCGCTGCCGGCCCCGGGGTTGGATTGGGAGAGCAGCTTCGAGTCCCGCATCCTGGAGCGGGCCGAGTACCGCGCCGGCATGGTCTCCCACCCGGTGCTGCGCTCCTGGACCGGCAACGAGGAGGCCCGGGTGCTCGAGCCCAAGGGCATGCTCCAGGGCACCTTGTTCCAGGAGGGCACGCCGCGGCTGGAGCGCTTCGACGCCCTCTACCTGACCCGCCTGCAGGACGAGCGCGGCGCGACCGCCGACCGCGGCGTCTATCCCGGCCTGCGCTCCTGGCAGCTGGAGGACCCGCTGCTGCAGGACTGCCTCTTCCTCCATCCGCTGCCCCGCCGGGCGGAGCTGCCCGAGGAGGTCGACGAGGACCCCCGCGCCCGCTACTTCCTCCAGGCCCGGAACGGCCCGGTGGTGCGGCAGGCGGTGTTCCTGGCCATGCTCCGCTCGGACGCCTGGCCGTTGCCGCCGCTGACGCCGCTCCCAGCCGGCAATCCCGAGCACGAGCTGGGCGGCTGCCCGAACCCGGAGTGCATCACCCACGAGGAGGGCATCGTGCCCCCCTGGAGGGTCGTGGGCCGCCGCCAGCGGCTCTTCTTGTGCGCATATTGCGACACCCAGCTCGGGGTCGAGTACGCCGGCTGCCGGTCCAGCCGCCGGGTCCACCCGCTGCACTCCCAGGCGGCCCTGCAGATCCGGCCCGAGAATCTCCGGCCGTTCCGAGAGCGTGACGAGGCTCTCCGGGAAGGGTATGTTTGGTGGGGGAGCTGAGAGCTCCTCCCCCCCCCTGAGAGTCCGCCCTCCTGTGCGGAACCGAACGATCTGGGCGCTCGCGCCCGATTCCCCCTGGAAACCTGCCGTTTTCTTGCCTGGTACGGATGTTGCCAAAAGGGCCGTAGCCCCTTCTCCGCGCCAGTCTAGGATGGGCCGATTCTGACCCCCGGGTTCCGTCCGCACTCGACCGATCCTCGCTGTCCTCTAGCCGCATGAGTCCGACCGTGAAGTTCCCTAAGACGCTTCGCCGATCCCTGGCCACCCTGGGCCTGGCCCTCCTGGCCCTGACGCCCGCTTGCTTCAACTCCAACCAGCCTGGCGCGGCGTCCTTCGGCGCCAACGGCCAGCTGGTCCTGGAAGCCGCCGAGTGGGGCCGCTTGGTCGACGTCGTCGACACCAGCGACACCCTGGTCGAAGAGGACGTCCTGATCCGGCCCGGCCTCAACATCGACGGGGTGAACTACGAGCTGAGCACCAACCCGGTGACCCAGTCCGAGACCCTGAAGATCCTCCAGACGCAGGGGTCGACCAGCTTCACGATCCTGCTCAACGCCGCCAAGTCGGGGCTCGAGGCCCTGGCGCGCAAGGGCGGCAACGACCCGCCGGCCTACACCATGGTGGCGAGGAACGGCGCCATCCGGCTGCGCTTCTCGGACCAAGTCGACCCGGACTCGATCACCTCGGGCTCGCTGCAGGTCTTCAGCACCGAGCCGAGCGCCGAGGAGCTCACGGTGCGGCTCGTGGTCCAGAACAACGCCAAGCAGAAGAAGGGCTATGTGCTGATCGACCCGACGATCAGCGCCCGGGAATCCGCCCTGCTCGGCCTGCCCGCCAACCCCGAGGGCTTCCCCGCCTCGCTGGACGGCATCAACGACAACATCAAGATCCGGATCCCCACCAAGGAGGACCTGCTCTTCGGTCAAGCCACGGTGATCAAGAACCTGAAGGGCAACCGCCGGATCACGAACCTCCCGACGGACCCGGTCGAGACCACCTTCGCCGGCGATCCGGTGCTGGTCCAGGTCTTCCGCGCCGGCAACGCCGACGACCTCTACCGCGGCTTCCTCGAGGACCTGGTCAAGCCGCACCTGGTCGGCGTCCAGGACGTCACCGTCGCCACGGTCGCCGCGCCCAGCGGCACCTCCTCTCCGATCCGGGAGCTGACCTACTCGATCAACGCCGAGTACTGCATGGACATGACCCCCAAGACCGGAGACGTCTTCGACTTCTCCGACGCCCTCTTGGTGGTCACCGCGGTCCTCAACTCCAGCAACTCCGCCGCCTACCAGGTGCGCGGGCGCATGGTCGAGCCGACCGACCCGGCCACCGGCCTGCCTCCCGGCACCGGCCTCAGCCTGGCCGGCCGGATGAGCACCATCTACACCAGTCAGGACGTCGACCGCCAGGTCTGCTACCTGAAGTTCAACCCGGCGCCGACCTACACCTCCGGCCAGCTGCTGGAGCTGGACGCCCTGAACACCTCGGTGACGGCGACCTTCAGCGAGCCGATCTACTCCGGCTCGGTCACCTCGATGCACTCCTTCGTGGTGACGGCCTTCGAGATGGACGACGCCTTCGGGAGCAACGCGGCCTACTTCCGCCACCCGACGCTGTTCCCGAATGAGAGCGTCGCCGACTACATCGACCGCCAGCGGGGCTACCACATCGTGGTCAACACCGGCGGCACGACGACCGACTCCGAGTACGGCGGTCGGGTGATGTTCGGGCCGATCGAGTCCGACATCAACGGCTCCAGCTTCGCCTTGACCCCGATCACCGGCTTCGCCGAGCCCAACGCCGACACCTTCCTGCAGTTCGCGGTTGCCATCCGCGGCGGCGCGGACGGCATCCTGGACCTGGCCGGCAACCCGCTCGACCTGTCGCGCTTCGTCGCCGGCACGCCGATCGGCTCCGTCGCCACGGACAACCAGCTGACCGCCGCCGGCGGCGGCGCGTTGAACAAGACCAAGGCCTTCTCCCTGCGGGCCAACGGCCTGGACGAGGACGAGGACGGCCTGCCCGAGTACACCGGTCAGGTGGGCTATGAGGCCGGGAGGCTCACCGGCCGCGCCGCCGAGACCTTCTCGCGCGACGCCGACAACAGCAACCAGTACATCAGCGCCGGGACCGCGGTCAACGCCAGCACCGTGCCCGTCTGGAACCCGCCGTACGCGCCGCTGTCTCCGGCGGGCTCGGTGGTCATGACCACCATCCGGCCCCACGACCTCGGCTTCGGCTATCGCGACCTCGGCGAGTTCAACGTCGACGTCGTCGGCATGAGCTGGACGCCGCTGGGCGGGGTGGTCTTCGACGACCTCTACCCGCGCTTCTCCCTGGCCCTGTCGCACGCCAAGTACATGCCCGACGAGCTGGTGATCAACGGCGTGATCATGTACCCGTTCTCGGGCCTGAAGGTCGACACCTTCGACGACAACATCCTGGGCTACCCGGACTTCGACGAGAAGCTGGTCTTCGACAGCACCTACTCGATCTCGAGCATCAACCTGTTCACCTCCGAGTCGGGCAACACCATGCTGCCGTGGCCGGAGTTCGAGGAGTCCTACACCTGGCGCGACACCACCATCCCGCCGAGCTACGTCGGCACCGAGCCCCTGCCGATCTCGCTGGGCTCTCCGCCGGCCACGCACCCCGACGTGCTGCTCCTCTACACCCCCGGCGAGGTCCCCTCGGTCGGCCTGCCGCTGCTGGCCCGCTACCGCTGCTACCCGCGGGGTGAGCGCCTGGGCAACAACCAGTTCCAGGTCACCGCCCAGCTGACCCAGAACGTCCAGACCTCCTTCCCGGCCTTCCGGGTCTACTCCGAGGGCGGCCAGGACGGCTCCGGCCAGTGGCACCAGGTGATCCCGGACAACGCCGCCAAGGGCGGCACCCAGCCGGTGGGCGGCTACCAGGTGGGCACCGGTCAGCCGACCGACCCGTCCAACCCCTACGTCTACTGGACCGAGGTCGACTTCGCCCTCAAGGTCTCCCGGGTCTACACCCACTGGTTCGACCTCGGCGGCACCCTGCAGTCCGGCAAGGTCGTGGGCGTCCAGATGGAGCCCGAGAACGGCAACCAGCCCGAGGGCACCTCGGTGATCGTCGAATACCGCGGCGCGGTCCAGGTCGACCACCCCGGCAACCCGACCATCGATCCTTCCCCGCTCCTGGACGCCGAGGACGGCTTCGACGTCTACGGCGAGTACGACCAGAGCAGCGGTCAGGTCTCGACTCCGGGTGCCTGGACCGACAACTTCACCGAACTGGAGGCGAACTCCTATCGCTTCCTGCAACTCCGTCTGACCTTCGTGAACGACGTTGACCGGTCGAACCAGGCCATCTTGGAGGGCCTGGGCTTGGCCTGGCAGCTCTGATCCAAGCATCAATCATGACCCGTACGCTCCACCGTCCCGCTCGATTCCACGCCGGACTGGCCCTCGCCGGTGCCGTGGCCCTCTTGCTCCCGGGTTGCTTCAACAGCAGCTCCCGGGACGCCGCGAACCTCCCGGGGAGCGGCAGGGCCAAGTTCTACCTCGAGACGGCGGAGTGGGGGCGGCTGGTGGACGTCCTGGACGACAACGGCCTGCTGGTCGACCGGGACGTGATGATCCGGGAGAACCTCCAGGACCAGACGGGCGTCTACACGCTGGGGCTGAACCCGCTGACCCAGTCGCAGACCCTGACCATCCACGAGACCTCGGGCACCTCGGCCTTCGACCAGCTGCTCGACGCCGCCCTGACCGGCCGCGCCGCGGTCAGCACCAAGGGCCTCGAGTCCCTGCCGCCCTTCTCGATGGTCGCCCGCAACGGCGCCATCCGGCTGCAATTCTCCGAGATGGTCGACCCGGCGCTGGTCAACTCCGAGACCATCAAGGTCAACGTCGGCGATCCGCCCATCGTCAACCAGGAGGTCCGCTACATCGTCGACAACGACGTCATCGGCAAGGACGGCAAGCCGAAGGGCGTGGTGATCATCGACCCGACGATCTCCCGCTTCGACGAGGCGGCCCTCGGCATCCCGCAGAACGGGGTCGGCTTCCCGGCCTCCCTCGACAGCGTGGTCGCCAACGCCGTCATCCGGATCCCGACCAAGATCGACGTCGACAACGGCCAGTTCCAGGTGCTGCGCAACCTGGGCCACACCCACAACCTCAAGCCGACGCCCTCCGACCCGGTGGAGCTGTCGTTGGGGCTGGACCCGATCGTGATCCGGGCCTTCCGGACCGGCAACGAGAACGACCTCTACAACGGCTTCATGCAGGACCGGGTGCGCCCGAACCTGGTGACCGAGCTCGAGGTCGGCATCTCCAACGTCGCCGGCGGCGGGGTCCAGCGGACCCTGACCTACGCCATCGACGCTGCCAGCTGCCGCCCCATCACGCCGAAGGTGGGGGACGTGTTCGAGATCGGCCAAGGCCTGGTGGCGATCACCAAGGTGGTCAACTCCTCTGACCCCAACGCCTACGTCGTCTCGGGCGCGGTGCTCGAGGGCGCCGACAGCGTCCCGGTCGGCAACTACGCCGGTTCACCGCTGGGCGGCCGGATCACCACCGCGTACTCCTCCGCCGACGCCGCCCTGCAGCTGTGCTGGGTGAAATTCACGCCGGAGCCGGAGTACGGCCTGCCGGCGCGTGGCATCGATCCCTACTCGACGATCTCGATCTCCTTCAACGAGCCGATCGACCCGTCGACCGTGAAGGCCCTCGAGACCTTCGTCATCAACTCCTACGTGGTCGACCCGGTCAACCCGTCCGACCCCGAGGACCTGTACCTGGCCGAGATCTACGCCGCCCGGCAGTTCGGCTACCCGAACCCCGAGCTGGTGTCCGACTACATCGACCGGCAGCTCGGCTACACCGTCGCCGTCGCGGGCGGGGCCGTGACCGGCACCAGCTCCGGCAGCGGCCGGATCCTGACCGGCCCGCTCGGCATCGCGCCCGACGGCCGGACCTACACCATCGCCCCGGCGGCGGGCTTCTCCGACTCCCACGACGAGGGCAACGACCTCCGCTTCGCGATCTCGATCCGGGACGGCGACGACGGCCTCTTCGATCTGGCGGGCAACAAGCTGGCCTTCACGGACTTCGTGGCCGGCAATGAGGGGCAGCAAGAGCTGATCACCCCGGGCGCCTACGCGCCCTGGCCGAACGACCGCTACTTCGCGCTGCGCTTCAACAGCACCGACGAGAACGGGGACAGCCTGCTCGAGTACACCGGGCAGTACGTCTTCGAGCCGGGCGTCCTGCGCGGCCGCAACCTGGTCCGCTTCTCCCGCAACGCCGACCCCTTCAACCCCTTCGTGGCCCAGCGGATCCAGTTCAGCGCCGGCGTCATGACGCCGCTGACCCCTGCGGGGGCGGTGCTGATGACCTGCTGGCCCTACCACATCCTGGGCCTGGGCCTGTTGGCGGTCTCGGAGTTCAACCTGGACGTCGAGTCCATGAACTGGGCGCCCTTCGGCGGCAACGTCATCGACGACTCCTTCCACGAGTACTCGCTGGCGCTCTCCCACTCCCAGCGCTCTCCGGACGATTACATCAACCCGTCCTCCGGCTACCCGCAGTGGCCGAACTCGGGTCTGCGCCGGAACGCCGACTTCACCGGGAGCATCCTCGGCTACCCGGACATCGATGAGACCGTCACCTGGTCGGGCGAGTACCAGCTCACCGCGACCAAGGTCTTCACCTCGTCCAGCGGCAACAAGTACATGCCCTGGGGTGACTTCACCGAGGACTTCACCTACCGCGACACCGACATCCCCGCCAAGGCCAACCTGGACGGTCCGGCCTACCTCGGCGGCAAGGCGGGTCCCGGCGTGCCGCCTGACACCGTCGGCCTGGGCAACAAGGACTTCTCCGCCGAGTACATCCCGTCGATCGGTCTGCCCCTGCTGGCCCGGATCCGCGCCTACCCGCGTGGCAACTTCTACGGCGCCAACGGCTTCCAGGTCCAGATCATGTGCGGCTCCTCGGCGCTGCCCGCCTTCCGGATCTTCTCCGCGGGCGGCCGGAACGCCGGCGGCACCTGGTTCCAGGTGATCCCGGACGACCGGGCCTCCGGCGGCCTCGACCCGCAAGGCGGCTACAACACCACCACCGGCGCGGTGACCAAGGGCTACGGCCCGGAGCTCTACTGGCACCAGGTCGACTTCGTGCTGCGCATCTCCCGGGTCTACACCCACTGGTTCTCCTTCGGCGGCATCCCTGACTTCGTCAGCTCCCTGAACCAAGAACCCGCCCCGGAATTCCAACCCCCGAACACCGAGGTGGTGATCGACGTTCGCGGCGCCGAAGTGGCCGAGAACTGCGGCGGCGACCCTTCGCCGCTGAATGACGCCAACGAACTGGACTTCTACGGCAACTACTCGGACACCGGCTGCGGCAACCTGAGCGACACCACAGGCTGGCGCTCCGACATCCTGAGCCTCCTGAACGACCCCGGCGGAAGGGACTTCAAGTTCTTCCAGTTCCGCTTCACCTTCGTGTCGAACATCGAGCAAAACCTCTCGCCCGAATTGGACGCCCTCGGCTTCGCCTGGAGCATCCAGTGAGAAACATGACCAGGTCCCCCCACATCCTCTGCCTGAAGCCCCTCGCGGCTGTCCTCCTCGGCGCGGCCGCGCTCTCCTCCTGCGTCGGCGGGAGCAGCGATCTGACCCCCGGGGAATCGGCCAACGCCGGCGCCTTCAAGGTCGAATCGATCAACATGAACGAAGGCGACGTCTGGGCCCTGAACCGGCCCATCGTCATGACCTTCAACCATCCGGTCGATCCCGGGTCCCTGAGCTTCAGCTCCATCATCATCCGGCCCCTGGACCCCGAGGTCCAAGGCCACCCGGTGACCGGCAGCTTCAACGTCCGAGCTGGGACCAACAACAAGGTGGTGGTCTTCCAGCCCGCCTGCCCGACCAACGCGTCCAACACCAACGGCGCCTTCGTCCCGGGCGGCTACCACTACGAGATCGCCCTGCCCACCCAGCAGAACTTCGGCGCTTCGGTGCTGCGCGACCAGGCGGGCCACCCGCTCTCGGTCGGCCTGACCCGGGAGTTCCGGTCGCCGATCGATCCGGTCGAGCCGCTGTTCCTGGACACCACCGTGGGGCCGCCGCGTTTCGCCGCGACCAACCCGGTGGTCTTCCCGGACGGCCTGAACATGTTCTCCGACCCGGACGGGGTCATCGAGATCCGCTTCAACCAGTCGGTGAACGCCTCGAGCACGAACCTCAACACCGACCGGGTCTACGCGCTCTACTCCGACGGCGAGATCGGATCGGGCAACGAGAACTCGTACAGCGCCACCAACAAGGTCCCCGGCCAGCTGATCCTGATCGACAACTGCACCGTCGGCGGCGCCGTGATCTACTTCCAGATCGCTGGCATCCTGCCCCCGAACCGCAACCTGCAGGTCCGGGTCAGCTCTGACTTCGAGGACCTCGCGGGCGAGACCAATTCACAGGTGCAGAGCTCGGCCGCGCACGCGACCCCGACCCTCACCGCCTACTACAACAACGACCCGAACTGGACCGAGACCGACGAGACCGCCGACGAGATCCTGGAGGACTTCAGCTCCAGCGCCGTCATCGACTCGACCGCCTCCCTGGCCTTCCCGCCGGCTGACTACACCGCCGGGCAGATCACCAGCAGCTTCGAGTTCCCGGGCACCGCGCCCTCGCCGGATCACGACTTCGTCCTCAGCAGCTTCAACACCCTGGAGCTGGACACCACCGGCACCGTCTCCTTCCAAGACTCCAACGGCCGCAATTTCGAGCTGGTCGACGGCGTGCTGGAGGTCGATGACTTCACCATCGAGGCCAACGCCACCATGATCGGCCGCGGCGACAACCCGCTGCTGATCTACGCCACGGGCACCGTCACCATCCAAGGTGTGCTGGATGTCAGCGGCGAGGACGCCCTGCTTTCCCAGGCCCTCGGCCAGCCCACCGTGCCCGAGCCGGGCGGCCTCGGCGGCCCCGGCGGCGGCGACGGCGGCACGGCCTCCAAGGAGACCGCCACCGAGACCTTCCGCGGCGACCCGGGCTTCGGCGCCTTCAACACCGGCTTGGGCGGTGGCGGCGGCGAAGGTGCCCTGAACTGGACCTCCGGCGGCACCGCGCCGGGCTTCCACATCAAGAACGACGGCCTGTCCCAGATCGCCGCCGGCGGCGGGGGCGGCCAGTTCACCCAGGGCTTCCCGAGCTCCCTCTCCTGGGACCGCTACGCCGGCGTGGCCAACCCGGAGTCGCACGACGACGCCGGGCCCGACATCCGGGAGGACCGCCACACCCACTTCGCCACCACCGGCAACAAGGAGGCCTACTTCGCCGGCGCCGAGAACGGCGTGCGCGGCAACAGCTACATCGACCTGATCCTGCCGCCGCCGCCGCCGCCGCCGAACAACGACGACGACCACGGCGGCCTGGGCATGGAGGACCTGTCCCACGACGACCAAGCCACCGACCGGAACAACCTCGACCCTGCCTGGACGAGCGGGACCACCCCGCCCTTCGAGTTCGGCCACCCGTCGAACGGCCCCGATCCGGGCTTGGCGCAGGCCGCGGTCTTCTCCGGCGCCACCGGTGATGACTTCCTCGGCAGCCGCTGGAACGCTTACACCCAGACCCGGACCGAAGGCGAGCTCACCGCCGCCTGGGCCGGCGCGGGCGGCGGCGCGAGCGGCGACAGCTCGCTGGTGATGCGCCTCGACCTGAACGGCGACAACGCCCTCGACGCGCTGGCTGACTTCTTCCCGGACGAGAACTTCCCGTACGGCTGGACCTTCAAGTACTGGAAGGGCGCCCCGGGCGGCGGTGGCGGCGGCCAGGTGCAGATCATGGCCATCGGCCCGATCATCCTCGGCTCCAACAGCCAGCTGCTCGCCAACGGCGGCTCCGGCAACGGCGGCGAGTCCCTGGGCGAAGGCTCTTCGGACCTCATCCGCCAGGTCTCCGGCTCTGGCGGCGGCTCCGGCGGTCACATCATCCTGCAGTCGGCCACCGGCCTGGACCTCTCGGCCATCGACGTCGGCTCCGACCCGGTGAACTCGCCCCCCGCGACCACCCCTGAGCTCGGCCAGGCCATCGGCGGCCGCCGCGGCTGGGCCTACTCCGAGGGCGTCACTCACACCGGCGGCAACCCGGACGGCAACTCCGACTTCATGATCGGACGCGGCGGCGCGGGCGCCAACGGCATCATCCAGATCCACGTCCCTGAGCCGGCCGAGGACATCGCCTGGCACGCGGACGCCGACACCGCGATCTCCAACTACCTGACCCACAGCGTCTCGTCAGGGCCGATCGACACCGACCGCCTGGAGGAGATGCTCGACCTCTACTTCGAGCCGACCCCGTACGCGCTGATCCCGGCCTTCTCGCCCAAGTCGCAGTTCCAGACCGACTGGATCGACACCGGCTTGGCGGGGCTGCGGGACCCGATCCCGGCCAACGACTACCCCAACTACGCCAGCAGCCTGCTCGGCTTCGAGGGGATCTCGACCACGGACGGCTCGGTCACCGCCAGCAACGCCGTGATCACGCCGCTGACCGAGATCGCGACCGGAAGCAACATCGGCGCCAACGCTGCGGTCTACACCGCCTACACCGTGGTGATTCCGAACGCGGCCGCGACCTTCAGCGCCTCGGCCACGGCCGACATGATGCTGCGCAACCCCGCGCTGCTGGTCGGTTACGACGTGCTCCCGGACAGCACCGGGTCCTCGAGCTTCGAGGTCACCGAGGCTTCCTACAGCCGCTCGGCCGACGAGCTGACCCTGACCACGGTCATGGCGGACGGCAGCATGCTGTTGGCGGTGAACCCCTCCAACCCGGTCTGGACCCTCGAGCCCAAGTTCTTCCGCGTGATGACGTCGGGCCAGAAGGGCCGCCTGCCGGACTCCGCCAGCATCGTGTTCGAGTTCCAGGGCGCCCCTGAGTCCTCGACCGGCTCCAACACGCCCGGCACGCCGAGCGCCTGGACCTCCGATCTGGCCGACCTCGAGGGGCTGCGCTTCCTCCGTTACCGGGTGACCTTCGACATCGACGCCTCCGGCGCCGGGGTCACGGTGAACAGCGAGCGGCCGGCGATCCAGCTGGTGAAGGTCCCGCTGATCTGGTAGTCCTGCGATGAGGACCGTGATGGCGGCGTGGGAGTTCCTCTCGCGCCGCCTTTCCTTTTTCCCGCTGCTGGCCCTGGCCGCGGGTTGCCTCGGGCAGGACGATGAGGCTGGACTGAGGCCGGTGGACTGGCCCGGCCGCGACGGCCAGGCCGTGGTCCTCAACGCTGAGCTGAGGGTGGAGTTCGACCGGCCGCTGGCGCTGGGTTTGCGGGCCGGGGCTTGCCGCCTGTTCGAACTCGATACCGGCGAGGGCGTCAACGCTGGCCTCGAGGTGGTCGGCCGCTTCCTGATCTTCCGGCCGGCCCTGCCGCTCCGCGCCGACCTCAGCGACGGCGGCCTGGCGCCGGACTGTGACTACGGCATCGACCTCCACGGCGTGCCTCGGCTGGCGGCCGTGGTGGGCGAGGACGGCGCCGCCTTGACCGGCACCCGCCGAATCCAGTTCCGGACCCTCCCGGCGGCGGAGCCGGGGGCGCTCGTGGCCCTCGATGGCGGGGGCGAGGCGCTCCGGGTGCTGCCGCTCGGCACCGCGAACAAGCACTTCGACGTCCGCGCCGACGGCACGGTGCGGATCCTGCTCACGGGGCCCGTGGACCCGAGGACCCTGGAGGGCGCCAGGCTCGCCTCCAATGAGGCCGGCGGCGCCGGCGCCGCTCCGGTCCCTGTGGCCCTGCGGCTGCTCCGGAACGCCCCCGACCAGGCGGAGATCGAGGCCAACGTCGGTCGCTGGGCGGGCTGGCGACGGCTCGAGCTGCCGCCGGGGCTGGAGGGCTTCGGGGGCAAGCCCCTGCAGCCGAGCGACCGCTCCCTCGGGCTGCGCGGCGGATCCTGAGCTTTCCCAGTCCGCGCTTGGAATCGCGTCGCAGAAGGCGCACAATCCAGGAATGGACTGGTGGATCGAGCTTCGGGCGTCCGGAGGCCTCTACTTCGGCTTCCTGGCCGTGCTCGGGGCCATGGCCGGCTCCTTCGCCTCCGCCGCGATCTACCGGCTGCCCCGGGAGGGCCTCTCGGTCGTCCGGCCTGCGCGCTCCTTCTGCCCTTCCTGCGACACGCAGCTGCGCTGGTACGACAATATCCCGCTGCTGAGCTATCTGATCCTGCGAGGCCGCTGCCGCAGCTGCGGCGCTCGCTACGGCCCGGTCTACCTGCTCAATGAGATCGGCCTGGCGGGCTTGTTCGCCTGGGCGGGGACCACCTGGGCGGGGGACCCCGAGGCCGGCGGCCCGCTGGCCCTGGGGCTGCTGCTCGTGGCGCTGACGGCGCTGTGGATCGCCGCGGTGGTCGACTGGAACCACATGATCCTGCCGGATGAGATCACCCTCGGCGGCATCCCCTTCGGTTTCCTCGCCGCCGGCCTGGTCCCCAGCTTCCACCTCTGGGGCCCGGACTGGGCGCCCTGGGGGGTTTCCTGGCTCGGCCTCGGGCCCGAGAGCAGCCCGCTCGGCCTGGCGCTGGCCTCTGCGGGCCTCGGCGCCGCCCTGTCCTTCCTTTTGCTATTTGGAATCCGGGCCTTGTTTTCCTATCTTCTGAAGCAGGAAGCCCTCGGTTTCGGCGACGTCAAGTACATGGCCGCCGTGGGCGCCCTGGTCGGCCTGGAAGGGTCGGCCTGGACCTTGATGATTGGGGTCGCTGTCGGAGCCGTGCTCGGCATCGGCAACATCTTCCGCATGATCCTCGTGGTTCACCAACGCCGCCTCGCCCGCCGTCGCGGGAAGAGCTTCCGCAGTTCCCTGCACCTGGGCTGGTTGCTGGGGCGGCAGATTCCCTTCGGACCTCCGCTGGTGCTCGGCACCGGCTTCGTCCTGCTGGCGCCGCTCGCGACGCACAGCTTCTTCCTCCAAACATGGCCGGACATGATCCAATCCTGGCTCCGTTGACCGGCCCAGCGAATTGACCCGATGAAGCGCACCAACCTCCTCGCCTTTCTCCTCCCGTTGCTCCTCCTGCCGGCGTGCCAGACCGCCGAGATGGAGGAGACCATCGCCGACCAGGACCGGCAGCTCGAGATCGCCCAGCAGGACCGCCGCCGGCTCCAGGCCGAGCGTGACCGGATCCGCGCTCAGACCGCCGAGCTGCGCGACCAGCTGTCCCAGGCCGAGTCGGCCAACGCCAACATGAGGCACCGCGTCGCCGCCATGGAGGCCGCGCAGGCCGCCCAGGACGCCGAGGTCGATGACCTGCGCGGCCGGCTCGCCGGCAGCGGCGTCAACGTCTCCCGGCGCGGAGACGTGATCGTGCTGGAGCTGCCCTCCGCGATCACCTTCCCGTCCGGGTCGGTGACCCTCAGCGACAAGGGCCGCAAGAGCCTCAAGCAGGTCGCCGGCATCCTCAAGAACGACTACGCCGGCCGGACCTTCTGGGTCGAGGGCCACACCGACAACGACCCGATCAAGAAGTCGAAGTGGCAGACCAACCTGCGGCTGTCGGTGGAGCGCGCCATGGCGGTCTCCGACTACCTGAGCAAGGACCTCGGCGTGGACCAGGCCTCGCTGCGGGTGTCGGGCTACGGCGAATGGGCGCCGAAGGGCTCGAACGACAACAGCAAGACCAAGGCGGCCAACCGCCGCGTGGAGATCCTGGTCTTCGACTAGGCCCTCCCGGTCTCGAGGGGCCGGAAACTCCCGCTGGAAGCCCACGAGGCGGGGCCGCAGGGGTATCCTGCGCGGCCCCGCCGCGATCCATGGCCACCATTCCCCCTGCCTGAGATGTCCGCCGCTGATCTTCGAAACGTCACCTTCCTCGGCCACTCCGACGCCGGAAAGACCACCCTCGTCGAGGCCCTCGCCCACCGCTTCGGAGTCACCAAGCGCCAGGGTTCGGTCTCCGACGGCAGCTCGCTCTGCGACTTCACCGCTGAGGAGAAGGAGAAGCAGCACAGCCTGGGCGCGGCGGTCGTTCACGTCGGAAAGAAGGGGCTGAACCTGATCGACACGCCGGGTTATCCGGACTTCGTGGCGGACGCGATCACCTCGATGGGCGCCGCCGGCTGCGCCGTCCTGACGATCTCGGCGCGCAATGACGGCATGCCCTTCCACGCCGCGAGGCTGTGGGAGAACGCCGGCAAGCACAAGCAGGCGCGCGCCGTGGTGATCACCAAGGGCGACCACGAGAACCTCGACCTGGACGCCGTCATCGACAACGTCCGGACCCGCTTCGGCCAGTTCGTGGTGCCCTTCACGATGCCGAACGAGCTCGGCCCCGGCTTCTCCTCGGTGGTGGAGGTCGCCGCCGACGCCGGCAACCCCTTCCGCTCGCAGCTGGTCGACTCGATCGTCGAGGCCGACGACGAGCTGATGGAGAAGTACCTCGAGGAGGGCGACGTCTCCGACGAGGAGCTGGCGAAGGCTCTGCCCGACGCCATGGCGCAGGGCACCCTGGCGCCGCTGTTCTTCCTCGACCCGGTCCGCGGCGTCGGCGTCGAGGAGTTCGCCGAGTTCTTGTGCACGGAGTTCCCGACCGCCGCTCGCCAGCTCCAGGTGGTGAAGGACGACGCTGTGGCAGGAGGCGGCCCGGACGAGCGCCTGGTGGCGCGGGTCTGGAAGGTCCTGAGCGACAAGCACCTCGGCCAGATCAGCTACCTCCGGGTGCTCCAGGGCACCCTCAAGACCGACATGCAGGTGCCGAGCTCCCACGGCGGGAAGACGGTGAAGATGTCCGGCCTGTCGACCCTGTGCGGCAAGGACCTGACCCCGGTCGATTCCGCCGGCCCCGGCGAGATCGTCGCCGTGACCCGCGTCGAGGAGCTCGAGGTCGCCGACACCGTGGTCTCCGAGGGCGAGGCCTCGCCCCACGACTTCGGCCTGCCGAGGCCCTACACCTCGGTCTCGGTGCGGCCGAAGAGCCGCAACGACGAGCAGAAGATCGGCGGCGAACTGGGCAAGATCGCCAAGGAGGACCCGACCTTCACCACGCACCGCGACCCCGACACCCACGAGATGATCGTGTCGGGCCTGAGCGACCTCCACCTCAACACCTGCCTGCACCGGCTCGAGGGCCGCGGCGTAGGGGTGGAGACCAAGATCCCGCGCATCGCCTATCAGGAGACCGTCACCGCCAAGGCCGAGGGTCACCACCGGCACAAGAAGCAGACCGGCGGCTCGGGCCAGTTCGGCGAGTGCTATCTGCGCCTGGCGCCAGCCGCCCGCGGCGAGGGCTTCGAATTCGTCGACGCCATCGTCGGCGGCTCGATCCCGCGCCAGTTCATTCCGGCGGTCGAGAAGGGCATCAACGAGCAGATGGCGAAGGGCATCATCGCCAACTCCAAGGTCGTGGACATCGTCGTCGAGCTCTACGACGGCAAGCACCACGACGTCGACTCGGACGAGGTCAGCTTCAAGATGGCCGGCGCGCGGGCGCTGCGCGAGGCCTTCGAGAAGGCCCGCCCGATCCTGCTCGAGCCGGTCATGAACGTCGAGATCATGGTGCCGAGCCGCTACTTCGGCGACGTCAGCGGCGACCTGAACACGCGCCGCGGCCAGATCATGGGCATGGACTCCGAGGGTGACGCCCAGATCATCAAGGCCCAGGTGCCGCTGGCGGAGATGCAGACCTACAGCACGCCGCTGCGCTCGATGACCCACGGGGAGGGCGGCTTCTCCATGGAGTTCGACCACTACGACCAGGTCCCGTCGCACCTGCAGGAGAAGATCGTTGCCCAGATGGCGAGCGAGGAGGAGTGACCGGGGCTTCACGCTCCCGGAGCTGCTCGTCCTGATCGCCCTGGTCGCGGCGGCCTCCCTCTGGGGGCTGCCGCGGGCGCTGGAGCCGCGGCTCCGGCTCAACGAGACCGCCGCGGAAGAGCTGCTGCAGATGATCGGCGCCAGCCGGCAGGCCTGGGAGCAGCGCACCGGGGTGCCCGTCACCCTGCCCCAGCTCGCGAGCTTCCTCTACCGCGATGAAGCCGCGCCGGCGCCGCGCAGCCTGATGCCGCGCGGCTTCATCGTCGGCAGCGACGGCGTGGTGCTGCGCAGCGGCTACCGCTTCCGGGAGGTCATCGACCCCTCCGGCGGCCCGCTCGGCTGCTGGGCCTGGCCCAAGCTGCCGGGCTACTCGGGCCGGCAGGTCTACTGGTACGACTACGCGGACCGGGCGCTGCGCCGGGTCGCCGACGCGCCGGTGCCGCCGCCCTTCGCGCCGCCGGCCGCGGCCGCCGCTCCGCCCGCGGGCGGCTAGGAGGCCCCGAACAGGGCGCTGGCGTTCTGCCAGGTCCGCTCGGCCATCTCCCCGGCGGGCAGGCCGCGGAGCTCCGCCAGCAGCTCGAGGGTGTAGCGGACGAAGGCCGGCTCGTTGCGCTTGCCGCGGCGCGGCTGCGGGGCCAGGAAGGGGGCGTCGGTCTCGACCAGGAGCCGGTCCAGCGGCACCCGGACCGCGGCGCGGCGCAGGTCCTCGGCCTTCTTGTAGCTGAGGTTGCCGGCGAAGGAGATGTGCAAGCCGAGGTCGAGGAAGGCGTCGACGCGCTCGGGCAGGTCCGAGTAGCAGTGCATCACCCCGGAGACCGGGCCGCCGCGCTCCTGGAGCAGCGCCAGGGTCTCGGCGCCCGCGTCGCGGCAGTGGATGATCACCGGCAGGCCGCGGTCGGCCGCCAGCTCCAGCTGGCTGGCGAAGCCCAGCTGCTGAACCACCAAGGGCACCCGGTCCCAGTAGAGGTCGAGGCCGGTCTCGCCGACGGCGGCCCAGCCGCCCTCGTCCAGCAGGTCTCCCAGGGCGGCGAGCTCGCCGAGGGCAGCCTCCGCCTCCGGCGGCAGGTCGTTCGGGTGGATCCCGGCGCTGGCCAGCACCTGAGGGTGGGCGGCGGCGATCTCCCGTCCGCGCCGCGAGGTCGGGCGGTCGATTCCGACGCACAGCAGCCGGTCGACGCCGGCGGCGCCGGCGCGCTCCAGGGTGTGCTCGACCGGGTGCTCGCCCTCCTCCCAGTGGAGGTGGCAGTGGCTGTCGAAGAGCCGCATCAGCTCCGCGGCGGCAGGCCGGCCTGCTGACGAAGGGCCCGCAGGTAGTCGTGGAAGACCGGCTCGATCGAGGCGTCGATCGGGCCGACGGCGCCGATGGCGCGCAGCGCCTCGTCGGTGCCGATCTCGAACAGGGCATTGCCCGCGGTCTTGCGCAGCTCGACGTTGCCGCGCTCGGAGATGAGGATCTGGCCGAGCAGGCCGATGGCGTCCTCACAGTCCCACTCCCCGAGGAGTTCGGCCGCCAGGCGCTTGGCCCGCTCCGCGACCGGCGAGCTGTGGCTGATGGCGTCGAGCAGCAGCTCCTCGGCGCGCGGGCCGCGGCAATGGCGCAGCACCCGGTCCACGAGCTGCTCGTGCAGCTCCATGCGCGGCGGCTCGCGCAGGGCCTTGGCGCTGGCGTTGAAGCCGGACATCTCGTCCAGCCGCCACAGGGCTTCGAGGGCGGCGATCCGCAGCTCGGTGGGGGAGTCGCGGCGGTTGAAGGAGTCCGCGAGCGGAGCGATCTGGTCGCCGAGGGCGTGAGCGGCGGCGCGCAAGAGGCCAGGGCCGACCTTGCGGTGGCCTTGGCGGCAGCGCTCGACCCAGTCCTGCCAGGGGAAGGCCGCGGCGTCGGGGCGGCGCCCCAGGCCCTCCAGCAGCAGGGCCAGCTCCAGCCGTCGGGCCCGCCGTTGCTCCAGCGGCATGCTCTGCTCGAGCAGGTCGCCGAGGGCCACGGCCCGCTGGAAGAGCTGCTCCGGGGCGGCGTCCAGGCCGGCGGCGCGGGAGGCCTGAGCGATGGAAGCGCCGGTCGGATAGGGGCTTCGGAAGGCCGGCAGGAAGGCCTCCGCGGGCGCGGAGCCGAGCAGGGCCAGAGCGCCGAGGGCGGGGAGCAGGAGGATCGGGTTCAGCGTGCGAGCCATGGCGGCGAAGGGCAGGTTAGGCAGAGCCTAAGTCACCGTTACCAAAACGCTTTACGCGCTAGTTATGGTAGACTTCCGCGAGTCCGTTGCCAGCTTCTCGAGCTTCAGGGAGCCGGTGCCCCCCAGGACTTGCTGACAAAGATGCGTCGCATTCTAGGAAAGACCTTCCTCCTCGGTCTGCTCGCCGCCGTGGCGGCCTGCTCCGGCGGTTCGTCCGGCAACGTGGTGACCCGCGCCGGCAACTTCCAGGTCGCGCTGTGTTCGCTCGGCTGCCAAGGCGGCTCCTGCGCGGTGAACCAGATCGCCACCAACCAGGACATCGTCTTCACCTTCAACGACGCCGTCGATCCGGCCACCGTCAGCTTCACCACGATCTCCGTGGTCGAGATCAGCAACGGCTCGACCCCGGCGGGCGAGTTCGTCGTCGACGGTCGCAAGGTGATCTTCCGCCCGTCCCTGATCGAGAACGAGGCCGGCATCCAGTTCGGCTTCCAGGAGGGATCGATCTACCGGGTGACGGTCTTCGCCTCTCCTGAGTCGAACGTCGTCAAGTCCGTGATCGGGCGCCCCAACCTGACGCCGATCACCTGCTCGATCGAGACCTCCGGCATCATCGACCTGGTGCCCGGCCGCCCGCGGGTGGACTTCACGCCCAACGCCAGCTCGCCGCCGTCCAGCAACGACTTCGACATCGAGATGGTCTTCAACGACCTGATGCAGAAGGACCAGCTGGTCGACGCCAACACCGGCGAGAGCCCCTCGGTGACCGTCAGCGTCGTCGATGACTCCCAGTCCAGCACCGTCGAGGTCCAGGTCCCCGGCACCTACACGATCGAGTTCGACCAGAACCTGCTGCTGACGACGCTGAACTTCCACCCGCTGACGCCCTTCCCGAGCGGCATGAACGGGCTGCGCAAGCTGCGGATCGACTTCTCGTCCCAGATCGCCGACATCGCCGACAACTTCCTGAGCAACCCGGGTTCGAACCTCGTGGCCTTGCCGACCACCAGCGCCTCGCCGGGCAGCTTCCTCGAGAGCTTCAACGACACGGCGCAGCTCGACAGCGAGGCCAGCACCGCCGGCCTGTGGGCGGACACTCCCGGCGCGCTCGCCAGCGGCTATGACCCGGTCACCGGCGTCCACCGCGGCGGCGGCACCGGCATCCTCGGCAGCTTCGAGCCGACCGAGGACTTCAGCTTCAACACCGACTCCATGGAGATGGTGACGCTGACCGCCGAGACCACCACGATCACCGGCGGCGTGTTCATGTTCGAGCGCATCCACATCCCGGCGGGCGTCACCGTGACCGCCGCCGGGCCTAACCCGCTGCGACTCTTCTGCCGCGGCGAGTGTGTGATCGAGGGCACCCTCGACCTCTCCGGCGCCCCGGCGCCGGCCAACTTCGGCAAGTACTTCCCGCGCTTCGATGAGCGCATCTCGGATCCGCAAAGCGGCGAGGGTGAGTCCACCGGCGGCATCTTCGAGTTCGAGGCCGAGGGCGGCGCCCCGGCCGCGGGCAACGGCGGCGGCGGCTCCGGCGGCCGCGGCGGCGTGGCCTGGTACCTGCTCGACGGCGGCGCGGCCATCGACTACTACGACGAGGACAAGACCAGCTGGGTCGAGGGCCAGAGCGGTCCGCCGGACCCGGACCCGACCCGCTACCTGCAGGCCGACCTCGGCGCCGGCAACCCCTTCCTGCAAGGGCGCTGGCCCAACGTGCACGGCCAGCCCGGCGAGGGCGTCGGCGCCGCGGCCACCGGCGGTGACCCCGAGGTCAACTTCGCCCAGCTCGCCGGCGAGCGGGCGCTCGGCGCCGGGATGGGCTCTTGGGCCTGGCCGCCGCTGACCGATTCGGTGCCTGACCTCGCGCTGACGACGCAGACCCCGATCCGCAGCCACTACGACAGCGTCGGCGCCGCGTGGACCGAGTACGCCTGGCACCGCGCCCGCGGCGGCGGCGGCGGCGGCTACTGGACCGTCGGCAGCCAGGGCGACTACTTCGTCGCCGGCTCGACCGACCCGCTGCTGCGGCTGCTCGAGGCCCCGGTCATCGACGCCCCGAACGGCGTCTGGGAGTACAACAGCTTCCTCGACATCGACGCCCGGGCCGGCGGCGGCACGCCCGACGCGGCCGGCGGTGACTACACCCTGCCCGCCGGCATCGAGACCCTCGACCCGAGCCTCGGCCTGCTGCTCGGCGGCGCCGGCGGCGGCGGCGCCGGCACCGGCCTGCACGGCTCCTACTGGGACGGCGGCAACTTCCAGATCGACGGCCTGATCGACACCTATCGCAACTGCTCCGGCGCCGGCGGCGGCGCGGGCGGCGCGGCCCTGCAGCTGCACTCCGGCGGCCGCCTCGCCATTAGCGGCGCGGTGACCGTGGCCGGCGGCAGCGGCGGTGACAGCGAGTTCATGCTCACGTTGCCCTACCACGACTCCGACGCTATCGACTGGGCGCCCCCCGGCGACGCCGGCGGCGGCGGCGGCAGCGGCGGCGCCATCCTGCTGCAGACCAACAGCAGCCTGACCGTCTCCGCCGACGCTCTCTTGCTCAGCGGCGGCCGCGGCGGCAAGGGCTCCGCCGGCAACCACGGCGGCGCCGGCGGCGCCGGCCTGATCCGGTTCGAGACCCCGACCGGCAGCGAGCCCCTGGTCACCCTGCAGGGCATGGTCAGCCCCGACGAGTCGGTCGAGTTGACGCCGATCGGCCAGCCCGGCGTGGCCAACGTCGCCGCCTTCGAGGGCGACCTCGGCGGCACCCTGGGCGACTTCAAGGTCTTCAACGGCAACGCCAGCGGCGTCCGTAGCTCCTGGATGGTTCCGGCCAACGACGTCCTGCTGCTGGACTTCACCGGCTACACCATCACCGTGCGCTACGACGACGGCACGGAGCAGGTGGTGACCTACGACGGCGACGACCTGAGCGCCAACGACCACACCGCCCCCGGCACCACCCCGGTCTGGGTGGCCTTCCAGGTCGGCTGGGGCGCGCCCGGGACCACCGAACCGCAGGCCTCGACCCTCGGCGACTGGGTCGTGCCCGGCTACGAGTCCACCACCGGCGGCTTGCCCGAGCTGCGCGGCAACCTGGCGCGCATGGTGCGCTTCATGGTGGTCTTCGACCACGACCTGATCTCGGCCCTCATCGGCGCCGGCGCCGGCCGCTACTACCAGGTCGAAGACATCACGCTGAACTGGAACGGCGAGTGAGCCAGGGAGGCCGGCCTCGCCTGCGCCGGCTCCTCCCCGACGCGGTCCTGGCCGACGCCGGCAGCCTGGTGCGCGGCCAGGCCCTCCTGGTCGACGGCGACCGCGTGCTCGGCTTCGGGGAGCCGGATCACCCGGAGACCGAGGCCTTCCCCGGCGAACTCTGGTGCGCGGCGCCGGTCCTGACCCACGCCCACCTCGAGAGCTTCGACGCGCCGGCCGCCGGCTGGCCCCGGGACTGCTTCGCCGAGTGGGCCGACGCGCTAGTTGCGTGGCGCCAGGCCCCGCGGTTGGGGCCGGAGCAGTCCGCCGCCGCCAGCTTGGAGCGGCTGGCGGCGCGAGGCTGCGGCCTGGTCGCGGCCCACGTCGGCGAACCGGCCTCCCGCAGCGGCGACCACGAGCGGGCCGCGGCCATGCCCGAGCTCCTCGCCATGCCCGAGCTGTTCGAGCCCGATCCGGAGCGGGCAGCGGAGGTCTGGAGCGGTGTCGAGCCCGGTCCGGTGGCCTTGCACTCTCCGTTCGGCGTCAGCCTGGAGCTGGCGCAGCTCGCCTTCGAGGGCCAAGGCCTGGTCTCGATCCACCTCGGCGAGCACGCCGAGGAGCGGCGGCTGCTGAGCCACGGCGACGGCCCCCTGGCGTCCTTGTTCCGCCGCCGCGGCCGGCCGCTGCCCCCGCGGCGCTGGGCCTCGCCGGTGGACTGGCTGGAGCAGGCCGCCGGCGCGCGCCCGGGCACCCTGGCGGTCCACGGCGGCGACCTCGACGCCGATGAACTGGAGCGCCTGCGCGGCGCGGGGGTGGCCCTGTCCTGGTGTCCGGGCACCCACCTGTGGTTCGACCGCCCGCGCCCTGCCTTCCTCGAGGCCGGCGGCGCGCTACCGTCCTTGGGCTGCGATTCGCGCGCCTCGAACGAGGACCTCGACCCGCTGCGCGAATTCCGGCTCGCCTGCGCGCTGTTGCCCGAGGCCGGACCGCAGGCGTGGTGGCGCGCCGCCACCGAGACCGGCGCCCTCCAGCTCGACCGACCGGAGCTCGGCCACCTCCGCGCGGGCGCCAGCTGCCGGCCGCTGCGGCTGCCGCTCGACCAGGACTTGGACCTCGGCCGCGGCGGCGCCGCAGCAGCAGCCGCGGCGTGCGCCTGGATCGCCGCGGCCGCGTCGCTGGGTCCCTTGGGGCCTGCGGTGCTGCCGGCTTAGAATCCGGTCATGGAGCAGCTCTTGCGCTGGATCCGGGGCGCCCGGTCCATCCTGATCAGCGGCCACGCCCGCGCCGACGGCGACTGTCTCGGCTCGCAGGTCGTGCTCTACCACGCCTTCCGCGCGCTGGGAAAGGAGGTCCGGGTCCTGAACCCCGACCCGCCGGACCCGCGCTACCGGGTGCTCGAGCGCGGCACGCCCTTCGAGGTCTACCGCCCCGGCGCCGACCTGCCCGCGCACGACGCCCTGGTGGTCTGCGACTGCTGCAGCCTCGAGCGCCTCGGCGCCATGGCGGGGCCGGTGGCGGCTTCGGGCGTGCCCCGCGCCTGCGTCGACCACCACCCGCTGGCCGAGTCGGACCGCGGCGCCTGGGACCACTTGCTGCACGACGCCGCCGCGCCGGCCTCGGGTCTGCTGGCTTGGAGGCTGGCGGAAGGCCTCGGCGTCCCGGCCTGCGACGCGTCCCGGATCGGCGCCTTCCTCGCCCTCGCCTCCGACACGGGCTGGTTCCAGCACGCCAACTCCCGGCCCGAGGTCTGGAGCTTGGCGGCCCGCCTGGTCGCGGAGGGCGTCCGCTCCGAGGCCCTGCACCGCGAGGTCTTCCGGCGCTGCCGCCCGGGCCACCCGCGCGGCATCGCCGTGGCCCTCGGGAGCGTCGAGTACCACCTCGACGGCAAGGTGGCCGTGGCGTGGGCGGACCCGGCGGAGATGGCGGCAGCCGGCGCCAGGCTCGAGGACAGCGACGAGGTGCTGGACCTGCTGCGCGCCGTCGACGGGGTCGAGGTCGTGGCCTTCGTCCATGAGCGCGACGGCCGCAGCCGCGCCAGCCTACGCAGCCGCGGCGGGGTGGACGTCAACGCCGTCGCCCGGCGCTTCGGCGGCGGCGGCCACCGCGTCGCCGCCGGCCTGAGCTTCGAGCAGGGCGTCGGCGTCGCCGCCGGGGTCGCGGCGGTGCGCCGGGCCGTGATCGAGGCCGCAGCCGCCGCGCTCTGATCCGAGGGCGGGGGGGCGGCGTCGGGTGACGACGGGGGCTCGCCGCCGGGCTCAGGCGCCGGCGTCGGCGCCGGCCTCGAGCGCCTCGCGCTTGCGGAACAAGCCGAGCATCGCCAGCCGCGCCAAGCGGGGGTTCTTGCGCAGCCGCCGCTGCACGTAGGGCAGCCAGTGGGCGCCGTAGGGCACGTAGACCCTCACCGGCAAGCCGTCGGCGCGGGCGCGCTGGCGCAGGTCCTCGCGGACGCCCAGCAGCATCTGCAGCTCGCAGCGGTCGCGCCACTCGGGACGCTCGGCGATCAGCGCCTGCATCCCGTTGACCAGGGCGTCGTCGTGGGTCGCCGCGCCGACGAAGGCGCCGCCTTCGAGCAGGCGCCGAAGCGCGACGAGGAAGGCGTCGTTGATCTCCCGCGGCTCCTGGAAGGCGACCTCCTCGGCCTCGACGTAGATGCCCTTCACCAGCCTGACGTTGAGCGGCTGCTCGTCCGCCAGCAGAGCGTCGACGTCGGCCTCGGTCCGCCGCAGCATCGACTGCAGCACGCAGCCGACCCGGCCGCCGTGCGCCTGGCGCAGCCGCGCGAAGACCCGCAGCGTGGCGTCGGTGGTGGGGGAGTCCTCCATCTCGTAGCGGACGAAGCCGCCGTGCTCGGCCGCCATCGCCACCAGCTCGGAGACGGCATCGAAGCACAGGTCCTCGTCGATCAGCAGCCCCATCTGGGTCGGCTTGGTCGACAAGTTCAGCTCCAGGCCGCGCCCCCGCAGGTCGCGGAACAGCGCCCGGTACTCCTCGAGCGCCGCCTCGACGTCGGAGCGGTCGGAGACCGACTCGCCGAGCACGTCGTAGGTGACGCCGTAGCCGGCGGACTCCAGCCGGGCGCCGAGCTCGAGCGCGGCGGGGCGCTCCTCCCCGGCGACGTAGCGCCGGCCGAGGCGTCGGACGAAGGGGCGCGGAACCAGGGGCATTCCGAGCACGAGCAGGCGGTCGAACCAGGTCATGCGGTCGTTCGTGGGCGGTCGAGCGCATAGGATGGCCTCGCAGCCGGCATCCCGCCAGGTTCGATGCTCCGCTTTCTTCGCTCCGCATTCGCCAACCCGAGGGTCCGCCTCTTGACGGGGGCGGGCCTCGCGCTCCTGCTGGTCCGCCTGGACGCCCTGGCGCCGCTGCCGAGCGGGGCGCGGGCCGCCGCCGGGGTGGCCTTCTTCACCGCCTGGTGCTGGCTGACCGCCTCGCTGCCGCTGCCGGTGGCCTCCCTGCTGCCGGCGATGCTGCTGCCCGCCACTGGGGCCCTGCCGGCGAAGCAGGTCGCCCCCTTCTACTTCAAGGACATCCTGCTGCTGTTCCTCGGCGGCTTCATCCTGGCCCTGGCGCTCGAGCGCTACCAGCTGCACCGCCGCTTCGCGCTGCGGGCGCTGCGCCTCTTCGGCACCCGGCCGCGCTGGGTGGTGTTCGGCTTCATGGCCGTGGCCGCCCTGCTGAGCATGTTCGTCAGCAACACCAGCACGGCGCTGCTGATGCTGCCGGTGGCGGTGGCCGTGATCGACGCCTGCCGCCCCGAGGACTCGCGCCGGCTCGGCCCGCCCTTGCTGCTCGGCATCGCCTACGCCTGCTCCATCGGCGGGACCGCGACGCCGATCGGGACCGCGCCCAACAGCGTCCTGCTGGGCCTGCTGGGCGAACGATTCCCGGACGCGCCCGAGATCGCCTTCGGCACCTGGTTCCTGGGGGCGGTGCCCTTCGCCCTGAGCTTCCTCCTGGTCGCCTGGCTGGTGCTGACGCGGGTGGTGTCGCGGCTCCCCCAGGGCACCGTTCCGGAGCTGGACGAACTGCGCGACCGCGGCGCCGAGCTCGGCCCGCGCAGCCGGGCGCAGAGCCGGGTGCTGGCGGTCTTCGTGGTCGTGGCGACGCTGTGGATGACGCGCCAGGGCGCCGACTTCGGCGCCTTCGCCATCCCCGGCTGGCAGCTGCTGTTGCCGGCCGGCGTCTCGGCGACGATCTCGGATTCGACCGTGGCCCTGTTCGGCGTGGTGCTGCTGTTCTCGCTCCCCGGCGAGGGCGAGCGCAAGACGCTGCTCGAGTGGCAGGACTGCGCGGCGCTGCCCTGGGGCGTGCTGCTGCTGCTCGGCGGCGGCTTCGCGCTGGCCGAGTCCTGCGACGCCACCGGCTTGTCGACCGCCATCGGCGAGTCCTTGAGCGGCACCGTCGGCGTCCTGCCGCCGGCGCTGATGGTCGCGGTGCTGGTGCTGGCGGTGACCTTCCTGACCGAGGTGACCTCGAACACGGCGACGATCTCGCTGCTGCTGCCGCTGTCCTTCAGCGCCTGCGTCTCGGCCGAGGTCAGCCCGATGCTGCTGGCGGTGCCAGCGACCTTCGCCGTCAGCTGCGCCTTCATGCTCCCGGTGGCGACGCCGCCGAACGCGATCCTGTTCGGCAGCGGCCGGATCACGATCGGGCAGATGGCGCGCGCCGGCTTCCTGCTCAACCTCCTGACCGCGGTCTTCGTGACCCTGTTCACCTTCTTGTGGATCGCGCCGCGCTGGGGCCTGGACCTGTCGCGCTTCCCGGACTGGGCGCGCTGATGCCGCGGCCCCGCCCGACGCCTCCAGCGCCTCCAGCGCGCGCGAGGGCGGCGGCCGGCGCGTGCTATCCTGCCGCCATGCGATGGCTCGGGTCCTGCGCCGTATTGCTGGCGCTCTGCTCCTGCGGCTGCGACACCGGCCCCAAGGAGCTCGACGTGATCGTGGTCACGGTGGACACCCTGCGGGCGGACCGCCTCGGCCTCTACGGCGCCGAGCGGGAGACCGACCTGGCCGCCGACGAACCCTGGTCCCCGCGCTGGCTCGGGGCACGAGGCACGGTCTTCGAGTCCTGCTGGGCGCCGGCCGGCAAGACCGTCCCTTCGTTGGCCACGCTGTGGACTGGGCGCGAGCCGCTCGAGCACGGCGCCCTGACCCACATGACGGTGATGCAGGGCCCGACCTACGCCGAGGAGCTGCGTCAGCGCGGCTATCGCACCTTCGGCCGCTGCGCCAACGCCTCCGTGGTCCCGGCCTACGGCATCCACCGCGGCTTCGAGGACTACGCCCTTCGCCCCAAGCAGCGCGAGCCCGAGGTCGGCGACGACCTGCTCCAGCTGGCCGCGCCGGCGCTCGAGGCCGGGGAGCCGCTCCTCCTCTGGGCCCACTTCATGGCCCCGCACCAGCCCTACGCGCCTCCGGCGGAGCACGACCTCTGGTCGGACCCGGACGGTCCCCGCGGCGACAACGACACCCTGTTCCGGCTCAACCGCGAGCCGGAGGCGGCGGACCCGGAGACCACCGCGCAGTTGAAGGCGCTGTACGACGGTGACGTGCGCTACGCCAGCAGCATGGCGCGCGACTTCCTCGCCGGCCTCGACGCCCTCTACCGCGAAGCCGGCCGCGGCGGCCTGCTCGAGAACGCGGTGGTGGTGTTCAGCTCCGACCACGGCGAGGAGCTCGGCGACCGCCACGGCTACTTCCTGCACGCCAAGAGCCTCTACGCCGGCGTCACCCGCGTGCCGCTGGTGATCGCCGGTCCCGGCTGGACGGCGGGCGAGCGCCGCGCCGGCGGCGTCGCCTTGGCCGACGTGCTGCCGCTGGCGATGGGGCGCGAGCCGGCCGGCCGGCGCTACTTCGTCTCGACCTGGCAGCGCGAGTTCTGGAGCATCCGCGACGACCGCTGGACCCTGGTGACCTCGCCCTGCGACCACCTGCCCGACGGTCCGCACGAGCCGCCGACGCCCAAGAGCGGCGGCCGCTTCCCCTACCCGGAGCTGGCGCTCTACGACCGCCAGGCCGATCCGCTGGAGCTCGCCGACGTGGCCAGCCAGCACCCCGATGAGGTCGGGCGGCTGCTGGCGGCGCTGAACCAGTGGCTGGACGGCTTGGAACTGGCCGAGGTCCAGACCTTCCCGCGGACCGAGGGCAACGCCAAGGCGCTCGACGCCCTGGTCCACCCGGAGTGGTTCGCGATCGACGGCTGCCGGCCGCCGGAGTCATGGCCCCGCTGAACGGCGGCGCCGGCGGCGGCGCCCGGGCCGGCTGGATCGAAGGCGCCGCCCTGGCGATGGTGGTGCTGCTGCTCCTGGGGCTCGGGGGGGACGTGGTGCGCGCCTCCTACCACGGCTTCCTCCACGTCGAGGTCGGGCAGGCGGTGCTCGAGCATGGCTTGACGCCGGAGAACCCCTACCACGCCGGCGCGCCGCTCCGCTACTACACGCTCTATCCGGCGCTTGGGGTGCTGGTCGGCAAGCTCGGGTTCGGGCCGCTGTGGGGCTTCGCCTTGCTCAACGTGCTGGCGGCCCTGCTCTTCGGACCTGCTCTGGACGCCCTCGGCCGCGCCTTCGGTCTGACGGCGAGCGCGCGGCGCTGGGCCTTCGTGGCGGCGGTCTTCGGCTTCAACGCCCTCGGCTGGATCGGCCTGGTGGTGGCATCCGGCGACCTCCCGGACGGCGCGGCGCCGGTGATGCGCTTGGCCCCGATGACCTTCGCGGGCACGCCGCTCGGCTGGGACCAGCGGTTGCAAGCCTTCCTGCCCAAGTTCCTGAACGTCTCGTCCTTCGCCCTGGCGCTGCCCTTCAGCCTGTGGGCCCTGGCGGGGGCGATCCGGCCGGCAGCGGCGCGGCCTGCCCGCACGGGCCTGGCGGCTGGCGCGGCCTTGGCGATCAATCCGCTGGTCGGAGCATTCGGCGGCCTGTTGATGGCCGTCTGGCTGGCGCCCGAGCTGGCGCGGGGCGGCTGGCGCCGGCGCCTGGTCTGGCCCTTGGCGGGGACCCTGGCGGTGCTGGTGGCGCTGCCTTTCCTGCTGCCCGCCTTCCAGCCGGCGGCCGAGGGCGGCCCCGAGGTCCAGGTCCAGCTGGGCGGCCGGCCGTTGGCCGACTGGTTCGGCCCGTTGGTCTTGCTGCTCGCCGCCGCCGCCGCCGGCTGGCGCGAACTCGAGCGGGCGCTGCGCTGGCGCTGGGCCGTGGCCGCCCTCGCCGCCGGCCTGCTCCTCGGCTGGGCCGAGCTGCCCTGGGGCAACGAGTACAAGATGGCCCGGCTCGGGGCCTTGTTCTGGGCCCTGCCCGCCGGCGCCGGCCTGGCGGCCCTCGGCCGCCGCCGCGCCTGGCTGCCCTGGGCCTTCCTGGCCCTAGCGCTGCCGACCACGGCGCTGGTCCCGGGGGCCTACCTGAGCTGGGCGGAACAGAGCCCGCCCCTGCCGCTCGCGGCCGAGGGCGGGGAGCTGCGGTTCCGTCCGGGCTACGCGCAGGCGATCCCGGAGGCCGTGCTCGCCGCCGAAGCCGCGGCCGATCCGCGCGCGGCCCTGGTGGCGGACCCGGTCGGCCTCGCCGGCCAGCTGGGCGGCGGCCGGGTCCAAGGCCATCCGCTCGCGCCGCTGCTCCGCCACCCGCTGGTGGTCGATCAACTCCAAGTCCACAACGAGGGGCAGCCCGACCTGGAGTTCCGGACACGATGCGCCGCGGCGCTGTACGCCCCGCGCTCGGGGCTGGACGCGCCGGCCCTGCTGGCCGAGCTGCGGAGCCGCTTCCCGGGCCGGCCGTTGCTGGTGCTGCTGCGGGACGCCGATCCAGGCGGCCCCGCGGTGGCGGCCGCGCCAGGCGCGACCGAGCTGGTCGCCGAGGGCGGCTTCAGCTTGTGGCGGCTTCCCCCTCCGGGTTGAGCCGGCGGTAGTGCAGCGCCCGCTGCAGGTGCACGGCCTCGACCGCGCCGGCCCCGTCCAGGTCGGCGACGCTGCGCGCCACCCGCAGGCAGCGCAAGTGGCCGCGGCCGCTCAGGTGGAGTTGGGTGCAGGCGCGGCGGAGCAGCCGGCGGGCCTCTCCGGACACCCCAGCGTCCTGCAGCTGTTCCAAGCTAGCGCGGCCGGCGGGGCCGAAGCCGCCCGAGTCCTCGCGTTCCGCCTGCCGCGCCCGCGCCCGCCCGATCGCGAGCTTCGCCTCGGCGCTGGTGGGGGAGCTGGGCGGGCCGTCCAGCGCCTCCGCCGGTACGGGGCCCATCTCCACGAACAGGTCGAAGCGGTCGAGCAGCGGGCCGCTGACGCGCAGGCGGTACTGCGCGAGCCGCGCCGGGGTGCAGCGGCACGGCACTTTGCGGTGGCCGAGGTAGCCGCAGGGGCAGGGGTTGCAGGCGCCGACGAGCAGGGCATCGGCCGGGAAGGTGGCCCACTCGCGGGCCCGTTGGAGCCGGACCTCGGCGTCCTCGAGCGGCTGTCGGAGCCCCTCGAGCGCTGGGCGGGCGAATTCCGGCAGCTCGTCCAGGAACAGGACTCCGCCGTGGGCGCGGGAGAGCTCGCCCGGACGCAGCGGCTGGCCGCCGCCGAGCAGGGCCTGGACCGAGGCCGAGCAGTGCGGCGCCCGCAGCGGCGGCCGCCGCGGCATCGCCCGGACGCGGCCGAGGGCGGCCTCGACCTTGGCCAGCTCCAGCGCCTCCCGGTCGCGCAGCGGCGGAAGCAGCTCCACCAGCCGCCGCGCCAGCATGCTCTTGCCGGTGCCCGGTGGCCCTTGGAGGAGCACCGGGTGCCGGCCCGCCGCGGCCACGACCGCCGCCCAGCGGCCGAGCTCTTGGCCGCGCACGTCCTCGAGCGGCAGCGGCGCCGGCGGTCGGTCGTCGTCGCCCAGCGGCCCGGCCGGGCAGCCCGCGCCTGGCGCCTCGAGCAGCGCCGCGACCTCGCCGAGGTCGGCGGCCGGGTAGGCGGCCAAGCCGGGCGCCAGGGCGGCCTCCGGAGCGGCCGCCGGCGCCGTGACCACGCCGGCGAAGCGCTCCTCCGCGCCGCCGGCGGCCAGAGCCGCCAACAGGGTGCCGCGGGCCGGCGGGTGCAGCCGTCCCTCCAGGTCGAGCTCGGCCAGGAACAGCCAGCGCCCCGACGGCGGCTGGATGCTGCCCTGCGCCGCCAGCACCGCCACCGCCAGGGCCAGGTCCAGCGGGAGGCCACCCTTCGGGATCTGCGCCGGGACCAGGTTCAGCAGCAGCTTGCCGCGCGGGAAGCCGAAGCCGTGCCGGCGCAGGGCTGCCGGCAGCCGCTCCCGCGCTTCCCGCGCCACCGCGTCCGGCATGCCGACCAGGATCACGCGCGACAGGCCGCGCCCGAGCAGCGCCTCGACGCGCACCAGCCGCGCCCGGCCGCCGTGCAAGGCGGCGCCGTAGATCTCCGCCATGCTCCGCAGACGAACGCGGCGCTCCGCGGTTACGGAGCTTCCGGGAAGCACAGCGCGCCGCGGAGGGTGGTGCGCCACGGAATGCCCCGGCGTTGCACAAGAGGCAGGCAAGGCAGCGGCAGGTCGTCCCGGCCGCAGGAGATCCAGACCTGCCGCGGCTGAAGGTGGTCGAGCAGCTCGGCCAGGCCGTCGGTGCTGAGGCCGTGGTGGGGGAGCAGCAGCAGGTCCACCGGCCCCGGCTCCAGCATCGCCAGGAGCTGCCGCAAGGCCCAGCCCTCCTGGTCGCCGATCAGCACGACGCGGCCGGGCGGTCCGGTCAGCTCGAGGATCTGGCCCCGGCCGTTGGAATCGCTCGGCTCAGCCGGCCGGCTGCCGTGAGCCACCGCCGTCCAGGGTTCGAGGCCCGGCACCCGCCGCGAGCGCCCCGGGGCGGCGCGGATCTCCGAGCTGCCCAGCTCCCGGCGCAGTCGGCCGAGCCCCGAGACGTGGTCCAAGTCCTGGTGGCTGGCGAGGTGGAAGCGGGGCGGCGGCCAGCGGCGGCGGTGCAGCTCCGGGAGCAGGATCCGGTCCACCAGGCGCCGCGGCCGGTGCTCGGAGCTGCCGAGGTCGAAGACGACGCTGTCCCGGTAGCCGGCGACGACGACGCCCAAGCCGTGCCCCACCGGCAAGGCCACCAGCCCCGGTTGCGCTGGCCCCGTTACCCCGACCAGCAGGGCGGCGCTGAGCGCCCCCGCGGCGGCCCCTGCGGCCGCCCTGAGCCCCGCCCGGCGCGCGGTGAGCAAGACCAGCGAAGCCCCGCAGAGCAGGCCGAGCAGGCCGCTGGGCCAGCGCGGCGCGGGCAGGGGGGTCGCCGGCAGGGTGTCGAGGGCGCGCAGCATCGCGCCCTCCGCGGCGCCCAGGGTCTCGAGGGGCCAGACCACGGCCGCTCCGGCGCCAGGCAGGGCGGCGAGCAGCGCCAGGCCGAGGCGCAAGGGGAGCAGCAGCGCCAGGACGGGGGTGAGCGGCACCGACCACGGCTCGAGCGTGCCTTGGACCGCTTGCAGCCAGGGCGCGGAACCCAGGAAGGCGGCCGTCGATGCCCGCAGCGGAGCCAGCAGCCGCCTCAGGCCGCGCCGGTCGCCGTCGCCGGGGCCGGCGGCCGCCACGATCAGGGCGCCGGTGGCGGTGTAGGACAGCACCAGGCCGAGCTCGGCCGGCCGGGCCGGGAGCAGGGCCAGCTCGGCCCACAGGGCACCGGCCCACAGCTGCAGCGATGGCACGCGCCAGCCGCGACGAGCCGCCAGGTCGCGCAGGCAGACCACCGCGAGCGCCCGCACCACGGGTGGACGGCCCCCGGCGAGCAGCGCCGTGAGGCCGAGCAGGGGCAGCCGCAGCCACCGCAGCCGGGCCGGCAGGCTCCGGCGCAGCATCGCGTCCCAGAGCCACAGGTGCATGCCCGAGACCGCGAGCAGGTGCAGCAGACCGAGGCCGCGGTAGGGGCCGTAGCGGCGCTCGGGGATGGCGCCGCGGTCGCCGAGCAGCAAGGCGATCGCCATGGCGCTCTCCTCGGGGCCCAGGCGGGCCTCCAAGCGGAGCCGGATGGCCTGTCGCAGCCGTTGCACCGCCCCTGGTCCGTGACCGGGCAGCGGGGTCCAGACCGCCCTCTCGAGCCGCAGCCAGCCGCCGTCGGCGCTCAGCAGGCCGGCGCAGCGCAGGCGGCCCGCGGGCGGCAGTCCCTGAGGACTGTGGAAGCGGAGGCGGCGGCCGGCCCGGTCCAGCGGCTGGCCGTCCACCCGCCGCAGCCGGTCGAGTTCGCCGACCGCGGTGCCGTCCTCGAGGGCGCGGCAGCTGGCGAGGCGGCCGGTCAGCTCTACGGCGCGGGGCGGGCGCTCCAGGGCGGGGACCGGCGCCGGGGCCCGCGACCAGCCCAGCGCCGCCGCCGCCAGGAGCAGCGGCA
>CAYZXS010000004.1:116266-125136 GCA_964482495.1 uncultured Planctomycetales bacterium | reverse complement strand
CTGGCGGTTCCAGGCCAGGCACTGGTCGCGGTCGAGCTCGGCCACGCCCATGCGGATCGACGCGACGCCGTCGACCGGCGCCAGCGCCCCGCTCGGGCAGGCGTCGATGCACAGCAGCGAGTCGTGGCCCTTGCACAGGTGGCAGGGCACGGCGCGGCTGTCGAGCCGCGGAGTACCGGCGCTGGGGCCGGCGCCGATCCCGGCCAACTCCAAGGTGTCGAAGGGGCAGGCCTGGACGCAGCGGCCGCAGCGGATGCAGGCGGCCAGGAAGCCGTCCTCGGATCCAGGAACGCCCGGCGGCCTCAACCAGGCCGCCGGGCGCGCTCGGGTCCCGCGGAGCAGCCCGCCGCCGGTCGCGGCGACAGCCAGCCAGCCGGCCGTGGCCAGCCACTGGCGGCGGGTGCTCCGCTCACCCTCCATCCAATCCGGGAAACGGTCCTCCCGTCGAGGTCAGTTGACGGTGTGACAGGTCCGGCACTTCACCTTGAGCTGAAGCTCCGGCATGCCCTCGTGCACGATGAGCGGCGCGTCGTTCTCGCCCTCCTCGTGACAGCTCATGCAGGTCTCCTTCAGCCAGGAGTCGCGCCAGCTCGGTTCGTGGTCCTCGTCGGCCGGCATCGGCGGCGGGAAGGCCCCGCCGGCGAATTGCACCTCGAAGGCGGTCGGGTCGTTGCTTGCCGGCTGGACCGGCGCCCCGGCGCTCTCCGTAGCATCGTCCTTGGTGCATCCGCCGGCGAGCAGGGCCGCCAGCAGCAGAGCGGGAAGCAGGATTCGTTGCATCGTTCGTTCCTCCCTTAGGCCTTGGCCAGCTGGACGGCGCAGATCTTGAACTCGGGCTGCTTCGAGCCCGGGTCGTAGGCGTCGATGGTCACCAGGTTGACGAGGGCGTCCTCCCAGTGCATCGGGATGAAGCAGGTGCCTGGCTGCGGGTGCGGCACGACGCGGGTCTCGACCGTGAGCGAGCCGCGCCGGGAAGTGACCTTCACCGGGTCGCCGCTCTTCACCCCGAGCTGGGCCGCGTCGTCCGGGTGGATCTCGCAGTAGCACTTCTTGTAGGTGCGCTCGAGCTCCTTGCAGCGCATGGTCATGGTGCCGGTGTGCCAGTGCTCGACCACGCGGCCCGTCGACAGGCTGTAGGGGTACTCGTCGTCGCAGGGTTCGGCCGGGCCCTTGATCGGGCGCAGCCAGACGACCGCCTTCTGGTCGGCGGCGGCGTAGAACTTGGTCTCGCCGTCGGCCACCGAGGAGTCGCCGTCGAGCAGCGGGTCGTCGCCCTTGACGAAGCGGCGGGCGGTGCCCGGGTGGGTCTCGGTCGGGCACGGCCAGCGCAGGCCGCGCTCCTTCTTCAACCGCTCGCGGGTCATGCCGCTGAAGTCGTAGGGCGTGCCCTTGCCGGCGAGCAGGATCTCTTCCCACATGTCGTCGGTGCTGTTGAACTTGCCGCCGATGTAACCCTTCGGCACGACGCCGCGCTCCTCCAGGCCGGTGGCCAGGTCGAGCAGGATGTCGAAGTCCGAGCGGGCCTCGCCGGGGGCGTCGGTGACCTTCGGGTGGATCTGGTAGCGGCGCTCGGACATGCCGAAGACGCCGGTCTTCTCGGCCCACATGGCCGCCGGCAGCACGACGTCGGCGATCTTGGTGGTCTCGGTGTCGAAGATGTCCGCCACCACGATGAAGGGCTTGTTCGGCCGCGCCTTGCCCATCGCGTCGCGGTAGGCGCCGGCGTTCGGCAGCGACTGCGCGGGGTTGGTGGTGGTGACGAACATGGCCTGGATCTCGTCGCGGCCCAGCGCCTTGAACATCTCGATGGTGTTGAGGCCAGGCTTGCCCTGGATCGTGCCAGGGGCGCAGCCCCACAGCTTCTCGATCACCTCGCGGTGCTCCGGCTTCTTGACCACCCGGCCGTAGGGCAGGATGTGCGACAGGCTGCCGGTGTCGCGCACGCCGCCGCAGGCGTTGGGCTGGCCGGTCAGCGAGAAGGGCGTCGACCCCGGCTTGCCGATCAGGCCGGTGATCAGGTGCAGGTTGTGCATCAGGTTGTTGGCCCAGACGCCGGTGATGCGCTGGTTCAGGCCCATGGTCCAGAAGGACATGCTCGGGCCCTGGGCGAACATGCGCGCCGCCTTGCGGATGTCGGCTGCCGGCACGCCGCAGATGGCCTCAGCCTTGTCGGGCGTGAAGTCCTCGAGGAACTTCTTGTAGCCCTCGAAGTCGGTGGCGCCGTCGGCGCCCTTGAACTGCACGTTCTTGTCGATGAACTCGGGGTCGTACAGCCCCTCGGCGAGGATCACCTGCGCCATGGAGTGGAACACCGCCAGGTCGTAACCCGGCTTCGGCTGCAAGTAGAGGTCGCTCATGCCCTGCAGCGGCGACAGCCGCGGGTCGAGCGTGATCACCTTCACCGCCGGCCGGTCGGCCTTGGTGGCCAGGATCCGGTCGAGGATGATCGGGTGGCACTCGGCGGTGTTCGAGCCGACCAGGAAGAAGACCTCGGCGTCGTCGATGTCGTCGTAGCAGCCCATCGGCTCGTCCTTGCCGAAGGTGCTGACGTAGCCGCCGACCGCCGACGCCATGCACAGGCGCGGGTTGCCCTCGACGTTGTTGGTGCCGATGCCGCCCTTGAACAGGCGGTTGGCGAGGTAGCTCTCCTCGGTCATGCACTGGCCGGAGCCGTAGTAGGCGACCGAGTCCGGGCCGTTGGCCTTGATCGTGGCGGCGAACTTGTCGCACACCAGGTTCATGGCCTCCTCCCAGCTGGCCTCGACCAGCGCGCCGTTCTTGCGGATCCGCGGCTTGGTCAGGCGGTCGGGGTGGTTGACGACCTTGGGCAGGAACAGGGACTTCATGCACACCAGCCCCTTGGTGCTCGGGTGCTCGGCGTCGCCGCGCAAGGAGACGAGCTTGCCGCCCTTCACCCCGAGCACGACCCCGCAGCCGGTGCCGCAGTAGCGGCAGACGGACTTGACCCATTGGTCCGGCTCGACCGCGGCGGGCGCCGCGCCTCCGCCGGACGGCTGCTGTTTGCCGCACCCGGTGGCGGTGGCGCCGACCACGGCGGCGACCGCGCTGGTGCGGATGAATTCACGACGGCTGGCTTTCATCGTTCGTCACTCTCCTGAGGGTTGATTTCGTCCTCGGCGTTCACGTAGACCGGCCACACGGCGAGCACGCCTTCGGTGGCCTGGACGCTTCCTTCGAGCAGATCACGGGCCGCGCGCAGGCTGGCGGCCTCGACGACCATGCCGACCTTGGCGGGGTCCTCGGCGGGCACCACCTCCACCGCGGGCAGGGCCGCGAGGCGGCGCGCGACCGCCGCCTGGTCACCCGGGCGGACGGTGGCGTAGGCGCCGATGATGGGCATGCGCGAGGGGGGCGCTGGGGAGGAAGCGGAGGGGGTTATTGGTAGTGGTCGAAGCCCTCGGCGGCGGCCTTCTCGGCGTCGAACCACTCGTGTTCCGGCCGCGCGAGGATCTCCTCGATCAGGGCCAGGACCTTCTCGGCGCCGGCGTCATTGCCGCGCGCTGCGGACTCCTCGCAGGCGTGGCGGGCCTGCGGCAGCAGCTCCATGTAGAAGCGCTCGGCGACCTCGTACATGCCGTGCCAGTGGGCGTAGTCCGGCGCCATCATCGAGGCGCCGTGGCGGCCGCGGCGGCCCTCGTGGTGCCACAGGTAGAACCAGGTCCACTCGATCTCGTCGTCGAACTGCGGCTTGGTGATCACGCCCTCCTCCCACAGCGCCTTCATGATCTTCAGGCCCGGCTTGGCGAACTTCTCGTTGTAGAGCACGAGGTAGTCGTCGTACTGCTCGTAGAAGGCGTCGACGTAGCTCGGCGCGTGGCAGTTCAGACACACTTGGGTCATGCGCTCGCGCTTGGCGGCGGCGCTGTCGAAGCTCCCGTCGGCCTTGGCGGCCTGGATCAACTTGCGGCGCTTCAGCGGGTCCGTCTCCTTCACCACCGAGCCGTTGATGGTGTCCATCGCCGCCGACACCGGAGGCCGGTTGGTCCAGGAGATGCGCTCGCCCGCGTCGTGGGTGATCGTGCCGTCGTTGCGCGAGTTGCCGGACATGTGGCAGGTGGCGCAGGTCGGCGCGGCGTCGTAATCGACCCCCAGCACCCAGTCGTCGCCGTCGAGGGCGAGCTGGTCCTTGAGGTCGCGGTAGGCGATGCCGTGCTTGGACTCCTCGTAGACCTCCTTCTGCGGGTGGTCCGGGCCGAGGTGGCACTTGCCGCAGTTCTCGGGCTGGCGGGCGCGGCGGGAGCTGAAGTCGTGGCGGCTGTGGCAGGCGGTGCAGGCGCCGGCCGAGCCGTCGAGGTTGAAGCGGCCGATCCCGGTGTTGGGCCAATCGCCGCTCAAGAGCACCGGCTTGCCGTTCTGGTCGCGCTTGATCTTGGCCGCGGCCTCGGCGTTGGTCGGCATGCCGTTCTCGTCGGGCGCCAGCTCGTCGACCGTGATGCGGCTGCCGTCCGTTCCGGCCAGCGCGATCTTCGATCCGTGACACTGCTTGCATCCCGAGTTGGCGCTGGCGAAGCCGTTGGCCATGTCGATGCCCGGCCGGCCCGGGGTCGGGCTGTGCGGGCTGAACTGGCCGCGGTAACCCTCGGTGACCTCGGCCAGGCGGTTGTCGAGGGAGTGCAGGATCTCGCCGGCGCGCGAGTGGTGGCTGGCGGCGAACTCCTCCTGCTCGGTCTCGTGGCACTCGGCGCAGTCGAGCGGGGTGACGATGGTGGCGATGACCACCCCCTCGTGCTTCCAGGCGTCCGGCTCGCCCTCCTCGGCCTGGTGGCAATCCAGGCAGGCCACGTCCATCAGCGCGTGGGCCGAGTCGCGCCAGTGGCTGACGATGCCCGGGCTCTCCTTGGCGTGGCACTCGACGCAGCGCTTGGAATCCTCCGGGACGGTGATCTCGGCCGGCTGCTGGTCCGAGGCCGAGGCCGCGGGCGGGGGCGCCTCGGCGGTCATGCTGATGACCGGCGCCGCGCCGTCGCTATCGCCGTCGGCCGGCGGCTTGACCGGGTCGTCGCACTGGCTGAGGAGGACCAGGGGCAGGCACGCCACCAGGCGGAGAAGGGTCTTCGCGACGGAATGAGCCATGGGCTGAATCCGGACCGGGAGACCCCCGGGGCGGACCTGCCCCGGGCTCGGTCTCCTGTATCCGGACCTGCAATAAACCCAGACCCCTCGGACTCAAGTGGCTATCCGCACATTTTTGGTGCTTAATGCCCGCCGGCTCGGAAGCGCCGGCTACTCGTCGTCTTCGACGTAGCCCAGCTCGCGCAGGTCGGCGGCGACCTCCTCCGAGACCGCGTCCTCGATCACCACCCCGACGTAGAGCGGGTCCAGGTCCTTCTGGGCGTTCATCCATTCCTGGAAGCGCTTCACCAACGGCTCGAGCACGGCGTTGGCTTCCTCGATCCGCTTCGGGTCCGCGAGGCTGAACTGCTCGGCGGGGTCGTTCTTCAGGTCGAAGAGCTTGACGTTGCTCTGGCCGTCTTCGAACTGGCGGACGTGGACCTTCCACTGGTCGTCGTAGCGGTAGGTGAGCCGTTCGTTGAATTGCGCAATCCGCAACCGCTCTCCGTTATAGGACTTGCTGCCCTCAATCACCGGCTTGAGGCTGTCGCCCTGGACCCCGGCGGGGATCTCGAGCCCCATGTAGTCGAGCGCCGTCGGCAGGAGGTCGATGAGCATGGTGGGCTCGTCGCTGACCAGGCCACCGTGCTCGCCGTTCGGCAGCCGGATCATCAGCGGCACCTTCAACTGCTCTTCCCATAAGTGGTTATGGCCGAGGTACGGGCGCCGCCGGCCGAGGCTCTCGCCGTGGTCGCTGGTCACGATCAGAATGCTGCGGTCGAGGGTGCCGTCCTGCTTCAGCATGCTCATGAAGCCGCCGAGCTGGCTGTCGGACATGGCGATGCCGGCGTCGTACATGTTCCGCAGGTGGTCCATGTCGGCGCGGAACTGCTCCTGGGGCATGTCGTTGCGCGCCTGCTGCATGTAGGCGTCGAACTCCTCGCGGCCGCACAGGGCCTGCAGGTCGAGCTCGCCCTCGTAGCCGGTGTCGAACTGGGAGCGGAAGCGCTCCGGCACCACGTAGGGGCAGTGGATGTCATAGGTGTGCAGGAACAAGAAGAAGGGCTTGTCTTGCTCCCGGTTCTGCCGCCACCGGTCGGCCTGCGGCAGGATGGTGGAGAAGCCGCGCCGGTAGGCCTTGGTGCGGTTGTCATCCTTGGCGACGTAGGTCTGGAAGCCGTCCTCGAAGCCAAGGCCCTCCCCCAGGAAGCCGCCGCCGGTGAAGGCCGCGGTCTCGAGCCCGGCCTCGGCCATCAGCCCGGCCCACGAGTAGGGCGAGCGCATGAACATGCCCGGCTGGTGCTGGTGCCGGTGCACGTATTGGCCGGTGAACAGGCTGCGGTGGGCCGGGCCGGTGTTGCTGCTCTGGCTGATGCAGTTGGTGAAGGTGATCGACTCCCGCGCCAGGACGTCCAGGAAGGGGCTGTTCTGGGCCGGCGCGCCATAGGGCGCCAGGCGGTCGGGCCGGCAGGTGTCCAGGCTGACCAGGATGATCGACAGGGGCTCGCCGCCGGGGCCGGTGGCGGTGCCGGATCCGGGGGTGCCGGGAGCGGGATCCTCCCCTCCGCATGAAGCCAGGAGGAGTCCCAAAACGAGGCTGGCGCAGCGCTTCCGCATCCCGGGATTCTACCCGGCCCCGGAGTAGACTGCCGGGCGATGACCGATTCCGCCACGCCTCCGCCTGACGGCCCCGTCGTCGAGACCTGCCAACCCGGCCGCTACGCCTGGTGCGCCTGCGGCAAGAGCGCCAAGCGCCCGCACTGCGACGGGACCCACCGGGGCGGGGAGGTCGGCCCGGTGAAGGTGGACCTCGACGAGGAGAAGAAGGTGGCCTGGTGCGCCTGCGGCAGGACCAGCGGGCCGCCGTGGTGCGACGGCAGCCACGCGGGTTAAGCGCCGCCACCAGCCTTGACCGCGCCGGTCTTCTCCCACCATCGGGCGATGGCGTGGCAGCCGAAGACCAAGACCAGGCCGGCGATGAGGCGGATCAGGGGATGGACGACCGGTTGATCGATCCAGAACGCCCCAGACCACTCTTCACTATTGGTGCCGGCGAGGGTGGCCACCAGATTCGGGGAGGCGTCCACCACCAACCAGATGCCCAGGAAGGCCAGGGAAGCCGCCAAGAAGGCTGCGGGGCGATTCGCGCCCTCGCCTCCTCCTCCTTCCCGCGGCGGAAACCAGCGGTTCGCCAGCGGCTTCGCTTTCGCAATGAGGAAACACGCTCCGGCGAAGTGGATCAAGAGGCCCACGCCGCCTGACAGGACGAAGGTGGCAGAAGACCCAAATTGGTCCTCGTCCGTGAACACCCAGATGGCGAGACGCGACGCGAATTGAATAGTCGGGACGAGGAACCAAATCCCGAGCAGGCGGAAAGCGAGCGAGGCAACGTCGGTGCGGTTCATGTCATTGCGGATGGGAGAAGCCGGCCTTGCGGTGCCAGGACGCGGCGAAGCGACGGGAGCCAAAGAAAAGCGCGAGGCCGACTGCGGCCTTTAGCAACGGGAAGAGCGGGCCGGCAGGGGCGGCGCCCACCTCTGGGATGGCCGTCGCGATCAGGTACAGCCCGAGGATCGAGATGGCGACCGCCTGCGCGCCGTAGGTGTCGAGTTGACGGGAAGCAGGACCCTCCTCCGACGGGAACCAAGCGCCGGCGATTCGACGAGACAGCAAGAAGAGCAGCGCCGCGAATCCGAGGCTCGTGAAGCCGGGATAGAGGTAGAAGGACCGCAGGGTGTCGGAGTAGCTGTCAGCGATCGTGGCGGCGTCCGGAGTGGCGTGGACCACCCCGTCTGGGTCCATATAGGCTTGAAACTCTGTGGGACTCGACTGATCCCCGATCTGGTCCTCGACCAGCGACGAAACGCCGAAAGCCAGCGACAAGGACGCCACCCCGAAGAAGGCGATCAGGATCGCGGCGATCCGGAGCGAGAGGAAGGCGGTATCGGAACGGCTCATCGGCGGGATCCTCCTGGTGGCGTGGGATAGGCTCCGCCAGGTTACGCCACGATTCCCCACGGCATCGCTATCTTCTCCAGATCCCCGCGCGGCCCCCCGCCGCGCCGCTGGAGTTCCCCATGGCAATCAAGCAGCTCACCCCGGAGCAGGTCCGCGACTGGACCCCGGAGCAGAAGGACAAGTGGTGGCTGGAGAACGTCTACCGCGGCGACCTGCCGCAGCTGACGCTCCGCTCCGGCCTCACCGGCTTCCTCCTCGGCGGCGTCCTGTCGCTGACCAACCTCTACATCGGCGCGCAGACCGGCTGGACGCTGGGGGTCGGCATCACCTCGGTGATCCTGGCCTTCGCCACCTTCCGCGTGATGCGCGCGATCGGCGCCGGGCGCGACCTGTCGATCCTCGAGAACAACTGCTCGCAGTCGATCGCGACCGCCGCCGGCTACATGACGGCGCCGCTGATCTCGAGCCTGGCCGCTTACATGCTGGTCACCGGCACCATCGTCCCCTGGTGGCAGGCGATGGTGTGGATGGCGGTGCTGGCGGTGCTCGGCGTGCTGTTCGCCTTCCCGCTCAAGCGGCGCTTCATCAACGTCGAGCAGATGCCCTTCCCCGAGGGGCGCGCGGCCGGCGTGGTGCTGGACACGCTGCACCACGGCGAGGGCAAGCAGGGCATGTTCCAGGCCAAGCTGCTGGCGATCTTCGGCTTCAGCGCCGCGGCCATCGAGGTGATGAAGAACGGCGCCGTGATGCGGGCGCTGGGCTCGAACTGGCACTTCCCGCACTTCCTCGACAACTGGCTCTACCGCGCCGCCGAGGGCGGCGGCGTCACCGGGCCGAAG
>CAYZXS010000004.1:33923-116166 GCA_964482495.1 uncultured Planctomycetales bacterium | reverse complement strand
TGGGCGCTGTGGGGCGGCGTGGCGATGATGACCACCGCCTCGCTGTTCAGCTTCTTCTCCAAGCCCGGCCTGCTGCTCAAGAGCTTCTCCGGCATGTTCGGCAAGAAGGACGCCGCCGCCGAAGAGGACTGCGTCGCCCACATCGAGCTGCCGATGAAGGTCTTCGTGATCGGCATCCCGATCATCGGCGCGCTGGTGGTGATGATGGCCCACGCCTTCTTCGACGTCAGCTACTGGCTGGGCGCGATCGCCATCCCGCTGGTGTTCATCTTCACCCTGATCGGGGTGAACTCGACCGGCCTGACCGCGATCACGCCGACCGGCGCGCTCGGCAAGCTGACCCAGCTCACCTACAGCGTGCTGGCGCCGGGCAACATCAAGACCAACCTGATGACCGCCGGCATCACCGGCGAGGTCGCTGGCCACGCCTCCAACCTGCTGATGGACATCAAGCCGGGCTACATGCTCGGGGCGAAGCCGCGGGTCCAGGCGATCGGCCACGTCATCGGCATCATGGCCGGCGCGCTGGCCTCGGTGCCGGTGTTCTACTTCGTGTTCATGCGCGGCGACATCGCCAACATCTCGCCGGGCGCGGACTACCCGATGCCCGCGGCGGCGATCTGGAAGGCGGTGGCCGAGGCCCTGACCCAGGGCCTGTCGCACCTGCCGGAGACCGCCCGCTGGGCGGCGCTCTACGGCGCCATCGCCGGCATCGTCATGGAGGTCTTCAAGCTCACCACCAGGGGCCGCTTCCCGCTGTCCGCGGTCGGCATGGGCCTGGCCTTCGTGATCTCCTTCAACACCTGCTTCGCGATGGCGATGGGCGCCTTCATCTTCGCCTTCGCCGCCAAGCTGAAGAAGGGCTGGGCCAACCCCGGCGACCCGACCACGGTCAAGAACCAGGAGCCGATCTGCGCCGGCGTCATCGCCGGCGGCGCGCTGACCGCGATCGGCATGAAGATCATCGAGGTCTTCGTCCTGAGCCCGGCGGCCTGATCCGCCCCCCACCCGGGCCGGGCCCGCCCGCCCCCCCCCGGGGCGGGCCCCGTCACCCCGCGGCGGGCGCCCCCGGGGCCCCCGCCCCCCGAAGAGGCGGGGGGGGCCGGCGGGCCCCGCCCAGGGTCGTGACCCATCACGGCGCTGCGGCCTCCCCGGAGGCCGCCGCGCCGCTATCTTCTGGGGATGGCCCTGATCCAGCGCGCAGCGAGCACCCCCGAGGAAGTCGAGCTCGGCAAGCCCCTCGACATCCCGCCGGAACAAGTCGCCGAGATGAGCGAGGAGGAGTGGTACGCCCGCGCCTACCGCGGCGAGGACGTCCCCCAGCTCACCTGGCGGGCCCTGCTCATGGGCTCGGTGCTGGGCTTCTTCCTCGCCTTCACCAACCTCTACATCGGGCTCAAGACCGGCTGGCACCTGGGGGTGGCGATCACCGCCTGCATCCTGTCCTACTCGGTCTGGAACTTCTTCCTCAAGGCCGGCGTGGCGCGCACGCCGATGTCGATCCTGGAGAACAACTGCATGCAGTCGACGGCGTCGGCGGCGGGCTACTCCACGGGCGGCACGATGGTCTCGGCGATCCCGGCGCTGCTGATGCTGTCGGTGACGGCGACCAGCCCGGAAGGCGAGCACCTGCCCTGGCCGGTGCTGGCGGCGTGGACCTTCTTCCTGGCGATGCTCGGGGTGGTGCTGGCCATCCCGATGAAGCGCAACATGATCAACCAGGAGAAGCTGAAGTTCCCGTCGGGCACGGCCGCTGCGGTGACGCTCCAGGGCCTCTACAGCCACGGCAGCACCGCCGCCCGCAAGGCCAAGGCGCTGTTCGGCGCCATGGCGGTCGGCCTGATCACGCCGCTGCTGATCTCGCTCGAGGCCTTCAAGGACGCCGCCGGCGAGGCCGCCGCCCTGCTGCCTGACAAGTCGAAGCTGTTCGACTTCCTGCCCGGGGTCACCGCAAAGGTGGAGGGGGCCAGCACCTACCTGAAGCCCTCCGACCTGACCATGAAGATGGACCACTCGCTGGTCATGGTCGCCGCCGGCGCCCTGGTGGGCCTGCGGGTGGCGATCTCGATGGTCATCGCCGGCCTGCTGCTGGCCTACTGGGTCACGCCCGAGGCCCTCGACGCAGGCGCCGCCACCTCCGGCGCCAAGGCCTGGAAGGAGATCGGGGTCTGGATCGGGGCGCCGATCATGGTCGCCAGCGGCATCCTCTCCTTCGCCTTCCAGTGGCGCACCATCGGTCGCGCCTTCACCGGCTTCGGTAAGGGCGGCGGCCAAGAGGACATCTCCTCCAAGGTCGAGGTGCCCGGGTCCTGGTTCCTCTTCGGCACCCTGGTCGCCGGCTGCGCCGTGGTCTACGTCGCTTGGCGCTACTTCGAGGTGCCCCCGCACTGGGGCGCCGTGGCCGTGATCCTGACCTTCATCCTGGCGCTGGTCGCCTGCCGCGCCACCGGCGAGTCGGACATCACGCCGACCGGGGCGATGGGCAAGATCATGCAGCTGACCTACGGCGTCGCGATCCCGCAGAACGCCACAGCCAACCTGATGACCGCCGGCATCACCGCCGGCGCCGCCTCGGCCTCCGCCGACCTGCTCAACGACCTGAAGTCGGGCTACCTGCTCGGCGCCAACCCGCGGCGGCAGTTCATCGCCCAGTTCCTGGGCATCTTCACCGGCACCGTCGCCACGGTGATCGGCTTCTACCTGCTGGTCCCGGACGTCACCGCGCTCGAGGAGGACTTCCCCGCCCCCGCGGCGCAGGCCTGGCGCGCCGTGGCCGAGATCTTCCGTGACGGCTTCGAGACCCTGCACCCGATGGCGCGCGCCGGGGTCCAGTGGGGCCTGCTGGCGGGCGCGGCGATGGTGATCGCCGAGAAGCTGTTCCCGAACGTCAAGAAGTGGCTGCCCTCCGCCACCGGCATCGGCCTGGGCTTCATCCTGCCCTTCAACTACCCGCTGTCGATGTTCCTCGGCGCGCTCGGCGCCTGGCTGTGGGTGCGCTCCAACAAGAAGAAGGCCGACGAGTTCACCGTGCCGATCGCCTCGGGCATCATCGCCGGCGAGTCGATCATGGGCGTCTTCGTGGCCGTCGCCAATAACTTCGCCCTGTAGGCCGGGCCGCCGCCGTCCGCCGCGGGGGGCCTTCCCAGGCTCCCCGCGGCGTTCCTCTGATATCATGGATGGGAAACCGATCACGCTCGTGATCTCCCGGGTTTCCCCGCGAATGCGCGATCCTGGAAGCCCAAAGCCATCCACGCCACCCCCCGGCGCAAGGCCCGGGGCGTCGTTGGCCGATGGAGACCAGGGATTCCCTGGGCTCCGGAGGCGGCGCCCCCGGGTCCCCAGCAACAGCCATGGGCAACACCGAGATCCCCCAACGCCCCACCGCGGATGACTCCGCGCAGCAGCCTTACGTCACCCGGACCGCGACTCGGATCCGGGGCCTGAACGGCAAGGCGGACGCCGAGAGCGCGGCCCGGATCGAAGCCGAGCGCGCCCAGGAGCGCCGCGCCGGCACCACCGTGCTCGGCCTGGGCACCGCGCTGCCGCAGCACGTGGTCCACAACTCCGAGGTCGCCGAGCGCACCGGCCTGACCGAGGAGTGGATCGTGCAGCGCACCGGCATCCAGGAGCGCCGCCGCTCCGCCCCGGGCGTCCGCCCCTCCCTGCTCGGCGCCGAGAGCGCCGTCAAGGCGATGGAGCAGGCAGGCGTCAAGCCCGAGGACCTCGGCTTCATCCTCTGCACCACGGTCACGCCCGACACCATGGTCCCGGCGACGGCCTGCTGGATCCAGGCCGAGATCGGCGCCCCGCGGGTGCCGGCGCTGGACCTGAACGCCGCCTGCAGCGGCTTCCTCTACGGCTGGAAGGTCGCTGACGCGCTGATGCGCGCCGACCCCAGCATGGGCCCGATCCTGATGGTGGCGGTCGAGAAGATGTCCTCGATCATCGACCCGACCGACCCGCACACCTGCGCCATCTTCGGCGACGGCGCCGCCTCGGTGGTCATCGGCCGCGCCGAGTCCGGCTCCGGCCTGCTCGGCTGCACCCTCGGCGCCGACGGCTCGGGCGCCTCCCTGATCCAGGTCCCCGGCGGCACCGGCCACATCCCGGCCAGCCACGAGACCGTCGACGCCGGCCTGCACTACCTGCAGATGCAGGGCCGCGAGGTCTTCAAGCTGGCGGTCAACGAGATGTCCGGCGAGTGCGAGGCCCTGCTCCAGGAGCTCGACATCGACCCCGAGCAGATCAAGCTGGTGGTCCCCCACCAGGCCAACGCCCGGATCCTGGACGCGGTCGCCCGCCACCTCGGCGTGCCCGACCGGATCCACATGAACATCGCCAAGGTCGGCAACACGACCTCGGCCTCGATCCCGCTGGCCCTCGACCAGGCGGTCGAGGACGGCAAGCTCGAGCGCGGCGACCTGGTGCTGCTGACCGCCTTCGGGGCGGGGCTGACCTGGGGCGCGGCCGTCGTCCGCTGGTAGCGGTCGCGAGCGGCTGACGCCGGGCGCTTCGAAGCCCCTGGGGCGGCGCTAGCGCCGCATGGCCCAGATCGCGCCCTCGACCATGTGCTTGCGGAAGCGGTCGTCGTTCCAGACGTCGGCGCGGTGGCCCAGGCTGGAGTAGAACACCCGGCCCTCGCCCTCCTCGCGCGTCCACGAGATGGCGACGTCGCGGTCGTCGCGCAGGATGCCCTGCTTGTCCATGTCGGTGGCCTCCGGGTCGAGCCCCATCAGCACCAGCAGCCGCTCGCGGCTCCACGGCTCCTTGTGCTGGTAGATCTCGTCGGTGATCCGGAACTTCTCGCCCAGGTGCGCGGTCGACGGGTGGTCGGTGACCTCGACCTTGACGCCGACGTCCTCGTGCCACGGGTGGCCGGCGAAGTAGCCGCCGATCAGGGCGCCGTACTCGGGCCACTCGTACCAGGTGTCGGTGGCGCAGTGCGAGCCGACCACGGCGCCGCCGCCGCGCACGAAGTCGAGCAGCATGGCGCGCTGGGCGTCGTCCCAGGGCAGCTCGCCGGTGGTGTAGAAGAACACCGCGTCGATGTCGTCGAGGGAGTCGGGCGCCTCGCGGCTGACCACGACCTCGAAGCGCTCGTCGGCGGCGGCCCACTCGGACCACTTGGCCTCGACCAGCGACGGCGCGCCGCCCTCGCCGAGCTTGGCGACCTGGTGCTCGTAGCCCTTCGAGACGACGTGGACGTAGACCTTGGCCGGACCCTGGTCGGCGGCGGCCTCCTCGGCGGCCTCGGGCGCCGGGTCGGCTTCGGGCTCGACCTTCGTGGTGCAGGACCAGGGGAGCAGGGCGAGCAGGGAGTACAGAGGGAGGGTGCGCATCGTGGGTCTCCGGTCGCGGTCAGCCATCGAGAGTGAGTTGGGCGGGGTCGACGGCGACGGTCGTGCCCGAGCGTAGCGCCTGATCGGCGAAGATCCCGAGCACGGTCGGCGCCAGCGCCTCGGCGCCGCTGCAGGCGGGCTCGCCGCCCTCGAGCACGGCGGCGACGAAGTCGTGGAGGCTGTAGTAGACCGGCGGGTTAGGCAGGCCCATGCCATCCTTGAGCTTGCCCTGGTCGGCCAGCTGGGTGGCGTTGGAGATCAGGGTGATGCCCTCGTCGCGGTGGAAGGTCTCGCGGTGAGCGTAGACCTCCCAGCCAGCGGTGACGGCGTCGGCCTCCTTGAACAGCCAGGCGTGCGTGCTGGCGAGCTTGATCGTGCCGTGGGTGCCGCGCAGGATCAGGTGCTCGCCCTCGAAGCTGTTCGCGAGCGAGGCCTCGTAGCTCATGCGCCGGCCCTTGGGCAGGGCGAAGTCGAGCGAGACCGTGTCGGCGACCTCGCGGCCGTCGTCGTGGAACAGCACGGCGCCGTGGCCGCTGATCGCGGTCGGCGTCTGGCTGGTGAACCACAGCAGGGAGTCGAGGGCGTGGCTCCCGGCCTCGCCCGGCAGGCCGGCGGCGCGCGCCGGGTCGAGGCGCCAGTTGAGCAGCCGCTCGCGCTCGTCGCTCGGGGCGATCGCGCGCCAGGTGACCTTCTGGAACCAGCCGCCGCGCGCGGAGACCAGGTCGCGGACGCCCCCCGACTTGTAGATCGCCCGCGCCCGCTGGTAGGTGGGGTTGGAGCGAGCCTCGTAGCCGACGGCGAAGACCGTGCCGGCGGCGGTGCCGGCCGCGGCCAGCGCCCGCGCGTCCTCCGCGGTGTGGGCCAGCGGCGCCTCGCACCAGACGTGCTTGCCGGCGGCGAGGGCCGGCTCGGCCGCGGCGCGGTGCTGGTCGGTCGAGGTGGCGACGAAGACCGCCTGCAGGTCCGGCTCCGCCTCGAGCATCTGCTCGACGCTGTCGTGCTTGGCCGCCTCCTTGGCGCGGCGGCCGCCGCTGCGCAGCTTGCCGGTGTCGCGGTCGCAGATGGCCTGGACGATGACGCCCTCGATCTTGGCCAGCTCGTCGAGGACCTGCTTGCCGCGGGAGCCGGTGCCGACCACGCCGACGCGCAGCTCGGCGTCCGGCGGCAGCGCCGGGAACAGCCGGTCCAGCTCGGGGACGAGGGCGATGCCGGCGAGGCCGCCGGCAGTGCCGCGGAGGAATTCCCTTCGGTCGATGTCGTTCATGGGTTCGCGGCCGCGCTCAAGCGCAGGCCTTCCAGCTGACGGGGCGGTCGGCGCCGGCGAGCAGCGCGGTGGACCAGGCGTCGGCCGCGGCGGCCGACGAGGCGGTCACCACGGCGAGGTGGCCGGCCGCGGGCTCGCCGCGCGCCGGGTCGAGGACGTGGCCGCGGCGCTCGCCGCCGGCCAGGATGGTGCGGCCGTGCTGGCCGGAGACGGAGAGCGCCCGGTCGCGCAGCTCGATCGACGCCAGCGAGCGCTCCGGGTGGCCGGGGTCGCGCACGCCTACCCTCCAGGCGGCTTGCCCGGGAGGCGCGCCGACCGCGAGGAAGGTGCTGGCGCCGCCGTGCAGCAGCGCGCGCTCGACGCCCAGCTCCCGCAGCGCTTCGGCGGCGCGGTCCAGCGCCGCGCCCTTGCCGACGCCGCCCAGATCCAGCTCCATCCCGGCGCGCCGGAAGCGGACCGTGCCGGCGACCGGATCAAGCTCGAGACCGTCGAGACCGACCGCGGGGAGCGAGGCCGCGATGTCCTCGGCCGGAGCACCTCGGAAGCCCCAAGCGCTCATCAGCGGGGCAACGCTCGGGTCGAAGGCCCCGCCGCTCTGACGGTGGACCTCGCGGCACAGCTGCAAGAGCTCGATCAGGCGGCCAGGAGCCTTCACCGGCCGTCGCCCGGCCTCGCGGTTGATCCGGCTCAGCATGCTCCCGAGCGAGAAGGCCGAGAGCTCCCGTTCGGCGGTCTCGATCTCCGCCCGCGCCTCCTCTGCCGCGACCGCCAGCCGGGACGCACGGCCGCCGCAGAGCACGAACTCGAAGTCCGTTCGCATCGCGCAGAAGGTCAGCCGGTAGGTCTCCAAGGTCCGCGACGGCCGAGGGGGCCGCCCGCTCCGAAGCCGCGAATTCTAGTCCACCGCGGCGGCGGCCACAGGAGGAGTCTGGGGCCGATTCGGCGCGCGGTCCGGAAGCTCCAAGAAAGGCGCCACTCCCTCCACCAGCCGGTCGGGATAATGCCCTCGACCCCAGCCCAGGCACGCTCGTTGATTCCCACCCTCCCGCTCCTCGGCCTCCTCCTCCCGCTCGTTGCCCCCGCGGCTCAGTCTTCCCCCGCGGCCCCGACAGCGCCCGCCGCCCCCGCAGCCCAGGACCTGATCCTGCTCGAAGCCGAGGCCTTCGACGACACCGGCGGCTGGGTCGTCGACCAGCAGTTCATGGACCTGATGGGCTCGCCCTACCTGCTGGCGCACGGCATGGGCCGGCCGGTGGCCGACGCCGTCACCCGCGTGGACTTCCCGGCGGGGCACTACAGGATCTGGGTGCGGACCCGCGACTGGGTGGCGCCGTGGCAGGCCCCCGGCGCCCCCGGCCGCTTCCAGCTGCTGCTCGACGGCACGCCGCGGGCGCACCCCCTCGGCACCGAAGGGGCCGATTGGCACTGGCAGGACGGCGGCGTGGTCGAGCTCGTCGGGGAGACCGAGGTGGCCCTGCACGACCTGACCGGCTTCGAGGGCCGCTGCGACGCGGTCGCCTTCTGCCGCGACCTCGACCGGCGCCTGCCCGATGGCGGCGAGGCCTTGGCCGCCCTGCGCCGCGAATCGCTGGGCCTGCCCGCGGAGCCCGCCGAAGCCGGCCCCTTCGACCTGGTGGTGGTCGGCGGCGGCACCGCCGGCACCGCGGCGGCGGTCACGGCGGCGCGCCTCGGCCTGTCGGTGGCGCTGATCCAGGACCGCCCGGTGCTCGGCGGCAACTCCAGCTCCGAGGTGCGAGTGTGGCCCGAAGGGCACGTGAACCAAGAGCCCTGGCCCCGCGTCGGCGACGTGGTCATGGAGCTGATCCCGGAGCGCCGCGCCGACTCCAAGAACGCCCAAGGCGCGCACGTCTTCGACGACGAGCGCAAGCTGCGGCTGGTGCGCGCCGAGCCGAAGATCACGCTGTTCCTGGAGACGCGGGTGAACGGCGCCGAGGTCGCGGACGGCGGCATCGTCGCCGTGACCGGCCAGCACGTGCGCAGCGCGGAGCGCACTCGGTTCCGCGGCCGGTTGTTCCTGGACTCGACCGGTGACGGCGCGGTCGGCTTCCTCGCCGGGGCCGACTACGAGACCACCGCCACCGGCCACATGGGCGCCAGCAACCTGTGGAACATCCAGTGCCTGTGCGAGGACGAGGAGCCGCTGGCTGCCGAGCTGGAGCAGGCCGTCGCCGACGCCGCCTTCCCGCGCGTGCCGTGGGCGGTGGACCTGACGGACAAGCCCTTCCCGGGCCGCGATTGGGGCAAGAAGGAGCCGGCGCCGGAGGGCAAGGGGAAGCCGATCAGCATCGGCAACTGGTACTGGGAGAACGGCTTCGACCGCGACCCGATCGCCGACATGGAGCGCATCCGTGACCAGAATTTCCGCGCCATGTACGGCGCCTGGGACGCGATCAAGAACGTCGAGAAGCGCTACCCGGCGCACCGGCTCAACTGGGTGGCCTACATCGCCGGCAAGCGCGAGTCGCGGCGGCTGATGGGCGACGTGGTGCTGACCGCCGAGGACCTGCGCGACGGCCGCGAGTGGCCGGACGGCAGCTTCCCCTGCACCTGGGGCATCGACACCCACTTCCCCGACCCGAAGTACGCCGAGGGCCACGACGGCGACGAGTTCATCGCCGACTACACCCGCGGCGAGGGCTACACCTACCAGGGTCCGTACTGGGTGCCGTACCGCTGCCTCTACAGCCGCAACATCGACAACCTGTTCATGGCGGGGCGCGACATCAGCGTCACCCACGAGGCCCTCGGCGCCGTGCGCGTGATGAAGACCACCGGCGCCATGGGCGAGATCGTCGGCATGGCGGCGGCGGTGTGCGTGCGCAACGGCTGCGCGCCTCGCCAGGTGTACGAAGAGCGCCTGGAGGAGCTCCAGGCGCTCATGCGCGAAGGGGCGGGCCGGGAGGCTACAGCGCGCTGACCTTCCTGGTCTCCCAGTCGAAGGTGAAGGCCTTGTTCTCCCACATCGAGCGCGTGGCCAGGTCGACCGCCACCATCACCTTGGCGCCGACGTCGACGGTGCTGAAGGGCGTCTTGCGGTCGCGGATCGACTCGAGCCAGTTCAGGCGCAAGTAGTCCTGGTCGGCGATGCGCTCGCACTCGACCACCATCGGCTCGTGGTCGTCGACGAAGGGCCGCTCGGGCCGCACCTCGCAGTTGTTGCCGGCGAGGTACATGGTGCCCTCCTGGCCGCGGATGGTGGTGGCCAGGCCCTGCTCGTTGCAGGTCGAGCCGGCGACGATCATGGTGTGCTCCTCGGGGAACTGGATCGTCAGGTTGACCTGGTCGTGGTTCTCCATCTCCTTGTCGATGTAGTGGCCGCCGATGGCGTCGACGCGCGACGGCCAGTCCAGGTCCAGGGCGAAGAACAGCGGCGTCATCTCGTGCACCAGCAGGTCGCCGATGACGCCGGTCGAGAAGTCCTTGTAGCGCCGCCAACGGTGGAAGACCTTGGTGTCGAACTCGCGCATCTGGCCGGGCCGCTGCGGGTCGTACTTGAGCATGCCGAGCCAGGCCTCCCAGTCGAGCATCTCGCCGGGCACCACCTTCGGGTCGATGCCGTAGTAGTTCCATTCCCCCGAGGGCGTGTTGCGGCAGTAGGAGGTCTGGCTCCAGACCGGCTTGCCGATCGCGCCCTCCTTGATCAGCTTTCGCGCCTCGCGGTACTTGTTGAGCGCCATCTTCTGGGTGCCGACCTGGAACACGACGCCCTCCTTGGCCATGACCACGTCGTAGAGCGCCAGGGCGTCGTCCAGCCGCAGCGTCATCGGCTTCTCGCAGTAGACGTCCTTGCCGGCGTTGACCGCGGCGATGGCGATCGCGGCGTGCGAGTGCTCGGTGGTCGCGATCAGCACCGCGTCGATGTCGTCGCGGGCGACCACGTCCTGGTAGTAGCGGTAGCCGTCGACCTGCACGCCCTCTTGGCCGTTGCGGGCCATCTCCAGGCCCTTGTCGAGGTGAGTCTGGCAGACGTCGCAGACGGCGACGATGTCGAAGTCGACCTTGCCCTGCTTGCGCAGGTTGCAGAAGGCGCCGATGTGGCCGCGGCCCATGCCGCCCGGCCCGATCACGGCCATGCGGATGCGGTCGTTGGCGCCGAGGGCGCGGCCGTAGGCGCGCGCGGAGACGGCCGGCGCGGAGGCCGCGGCGGCGGCGCCGGCGGCGGCGGTCGAGAGGAGGAAGTTGCGGCGAGAGGTGCTCATGGGTTCGCGGTTCGCGGGGGTCAGGAACGGACGGGCTGGCGGCAGGCGACGGGGACGTAGGACTCCAGCGCGGGATCGCTGGGGTCGACGGCGCGGCCCTCCTCACTCGAGAGGTAGGCGGCCATCAGGATGCGCATGACCTCGACGCCGTCGTCGAAGGTCAGCTCGGGGGTGCGCCCTTCGCGGAAGCACTGGGCGAAGTGGCGGTTCTCGCCGGCGTAGCCGTAGTGCGCCGGCTCGTTGGGGCTGATCGGCATCAGGCCCTGCTCGGCGTTCTGCTTCTCGACCAGGTCCTCGCCGGCCTCGCCGGTGACCTCCCGCGAGAAGAAGACGTTGACGCCGCACTGGCTCATGTCGATGTTGAGCGCGTACTCGGGGCCGAGCAGCTCGAAGTTGTGACGCAGGCCGGCGCCGACGTAGCACCAGGAGCTGGTGGTCTCGGTCAGCAGCTCGAGGCCGTCGTCGGAGCGCCAGTGGATGGTGGCGCTGGCGAAGTCCTCGCTATGGTCGTTCTCCCAGTCGAGGTCGTCGCCGAAGCGCTCCTTGAGCTGCTTGGCGAACCTCGGCTGGGTCCACTTCAGGTTGGCGGTGGTGGCGCGGACCTTGAACGGGGTCAGGCTGTTGCGCGGCTTGCCGGGTTCGGTCAGCAGCCATCGGGCGGCCTCGAGGCTGTGGCACATCATGTCGAGCAGGACGCCGCCGCCGGCGATCTCCGGCTGCCAGAACCACTTCGAGTGCGGGCCGCAGTGCTCCTCGGCGGCGCGCGCCAAGTACGGCCGGCCGGCGATGCCGGCGCCGCGGCGCCACAGCACCTCCTTGCCGCGCTGCAGGCTCGGCGCGAACAGCATGTCCTCGAGGTAGCCGGTCGGCACGCCCATCTCGTCGGCGATGGCCTTGACCTTGAGCGCCTCCTCCAGGGTGCGCGCCAGCGGCTTCTCCAGGCACACGCCCTTGAGCGGCGCCTCGCGGCGGTTGTTGCCGACCCGCAGCTGCTCCATCACCGAGACCCGGGCGTCGTTGCGCACGCACACCCAGATCGCGTCGACCTCGGGGGACTCGGCCAGCTCCTCGACGCTGGCGTAGGCGCGGCAGTTCGGGCCGACACCGTGCTGGCGGGCGAGCTCGGCGGTCTCCTCGGCGCCGACGATGCTGGCCACGCCGGTGACCTCGACGTCGCGGACCTCGACCAGGGACTGGATGTGGAAGCCGGTGATGAAGCCGCCTCCGACGAAACCGATGCGCAGGGGGGAGTCGCTCATTGCTCACAGGAGGCGCGCCGCGCCGCCAGCTTGCTCTTGGAAGGGTAGAACAGGAACAGCAGCGCCAGGCAGGCCAGGGCGGCCCACATCGGGTAGCTGAACAGGGTGGGGTAGTGGGTGACGCCGTCGACCATGGCCCAGTCCGCGGCGCTGGTCGAGATCTTCGACCCGACGATGATGCCGATGCCGATGATCACCAGGTTGAACAGCGACTGGGCGCTGGCGCGGACGTCGCCGGAGGTCTCCTCGTCGACCACCATGAAGGCGACGAAGATGAAGCAGCCGAAGCAGAAGCCGTGCAAGGCGACGCCGAGGATCACCGCGGCGAGGTCCAAGCCGGCGCCGAACGACGGGCCGTAGGCGAACAGCGCCATGCGCAGTCCATAGGCGACGATGCCGGCGCCGAGCAGGGTCTTGCGCGACATCTTCTTGGCCACTAGCGGGATCATCGCCAGCACCGCGATCTCGGACATCTGGCCGATCGTCATCAGGCCGGCGCCGCCGACCCCGAAGACCTTGTTGATGGCGTCGGCCGCGCCGGTCTGGAACTGGCCCAGGAACTGCGCCGTGTGCACGAAGTAGAACTGGTGGATGCAGCTCACCGGCACCGCCAGCAGGAACAGGGTGAGCAGCGGCTGGCGCTTAATCTCCCCCAATGCTTCGGCGGTCGCGCTCTTCTGCTCGCCCTTGGCCGGTGGCGTCTTGGGCAGCAGGAAGCAGAACAGGCCCATGAACACGCCGAGGGCGCCGGACAGGCGGAAGGCGTCCGCCATGCCTGCGTACTGCGCGGCGAGCTGGCCGGCCTCGTCCGCCCCCGCCGGGGTATGGCGGTACATCAGCCACTGACCGATGGCGATGCCTGCTGCGATCCAGCCGATCGTGCCCCAGACGCGCACCTTGCCGAAGTCGCGGTCGCGGTCGGGGACGTGGTGGAAGGCCAGCGAGTTGGTCAGCGGCAGGGTCGGCGAGTAGATCACCGAGTAGACCAGCGAGAAGCCGAGGAAGCCCCAGTAGGTCTCGATGTTGGCGAGCTGCCACACCAGCAGGCCGCCGACGACGTGGCTGATGCCGAGGAACTTCTCGGTGTTGAACCAGCGATCGGCGATCTGCCCGGCGATGAACGGCGCCAGCAGCGCGCCGACCGCGCCGATGGCGAACATGTTGCCGATCTGGCTCGCGTCCATCTCGCGGTGGTTGGCGAGGAAGGGCCACAGCAGCGGCAGCCACGCCCCCCAGATCGCGTACTGGAGGAACATCATCGCGGACAGCTTCGCCTTCAGACCGCCCGCCATCGCCGGCGCCGCCGCGTTCAACCGTCGAGCCTCCGCACGCGGATGTTCCGGTACATCACCGGGGAGCCGTCATCGTGGTTCTGCAGGCCGACGTAGCCCTCGCGGCTGCGCTCGCCGTCGTACTCGTTGACCAGCTCGCCGTTGATCCGGAGCGTGTAGCGCTGGCCGACGACCGTGATCTCGTACTCGTTCCACTGCCCGGCGGGCTTGGTCGGGACGTGGGTCGGCCCCTGGAAGGAGTAGACCGAGCCGGTGTTGTGCTTGTCGTCGGCGGCGTCGCAGACCTGGAGCTCGTAGCCGGCGTTGACCGCCACCCACGGGTCGTCGCCCGGGTTCGGGAAGCGCACGAAGATGCCGGAGTTGTCGCTGCCGTCCTCGACCTTCCACTCCAGCTTGAGCGTGAAGTCGCGGAAGCTCTCCTTGTCGTACCACAGCAGGCCCATGCCGCCGGTGGCCTTCAAGGCGCCGTCCTCGATCAGGAACTCGCCGGGGCCGGCCATGCTCCAGCCGTCCAAGCTCTGGCCGTCCCAGAGTGGGGTCCAGTAGTCAGACAGCTCGCCGAAGTCGAAGGTGTTGTTCTGGCAGCCCAGCGGCGCCAGCGCGAGGAGGAGGAGCGGGATGGATCTCTTCATCGGAGTCGGGGCCAAGGAGGGCCCATGATAGGAATCCGGACCTCCGTCGGGGGGCCGCTATCGTTTCGCCATGCCCTTGTTCCAGAAGGCCCCCAAGACCCCCGAAGAAGCGGAGCGGTGGAAGCCGCTGGAGATCGGCCCGGACCAGGTCCTCGAGATGGAGGAGGACCAGTGGTACGCCGAGGTCTACCGCGGTGCGGGGGCGCCGCAGCTGACCATCCGCGCCGTGGCGGTGGGGTCGGTGCTCGGATTCCTCCTGGCCTTCACCAATCTCTACATCGGCCTCAAGACCGGCTGGGCCCTCGGGGTGGCGATCACCGCCGCGATCCTGAGCTTCTCCTTCTGGACCACCATCCTGAAGGTCGGCATCGCGCGCTCGCCGATGACGATCCTGGAGACCAACTGCATGCAGTCGACCGCCTCCTCGGCGGGTTACGCGACCGGCGGCACCATGGTCTCGGCGGTCGCGGCGCTGCTGATGATCCAGGGGGAGCACCTGCCGGTCTGGGTGCTGCTGCTCTGGACCCTGTTCCTGGGCGCGCTCGGGACGCTGATGGCGATCCCGATGAAGCGCAGCATGATCAACCGGGAGAAGCTCAAGTTCCCGACCGGCACCGCCGCGGCGGTGACGCTGCAGTCGCTCTACTCGGACGGCCAGATGGCGCTCAAGAAGGCGCGCGTGCTGCTGCTGACCGCCTCCTTCGGCGCCCTCTTCCCGCTCGCCCTCGAGCTGCAGATCCTGGTCGCCGAGACCCGCGACAAGTTCGGCGCCGTGACCTCCCGCGCCCGCGACGTCCTGCTGCCCGGCCACTCCAACCTGTTCGACTGGCTGCCCGGACGCGGCGTCGACCCGGAGACCGGCGAGGCCTTCAAGCCCTCGGACTGGACCATGGTCATGGACCACAACCCGGTGATGATCGCCGCCGGGGCGCTGGTGGGCCTGCGGATCGCGATCTGGATGACGGTGGCCTCGCTGTACCTGGCCTTCGGCCTCGGACCGGCCGGCCTGGACGACCTCTGGGTCAACCCCGAGGGCGTCAGCATGGCGGCCACGACCTCCCCCGGCAGCGCCTGGAAGGAGTCCGGGGTCTGGAGCGGCGTGGCGGTCATGGTGTCCTCCGGCCTGCTCGCCTTCGCCATGCAGTGGCGGACCATCGGCCGGGCCTTCGCCCGCTTCTTCTCCAAGGCGCCGGCCGGCGAGGGCGACGCCCAGGAAGCCCATGAGCGGCTGGTCGAGCAGACCGAGGTGCCCTTCTCCTGGTTCGCGATCGGGGTGCTGCTCTCCGGAGCCGGGGTCGTGTGGCTGGCCTGGTACTCCTTCGCCATCCCGCTGCACTTCGGCGCCATCGCCGTCGCCCTGACCTTCTTCCTGTCGCTGGTGGCCTGCCGGGCCACCGGGGAGTCGGACATCACCCCGGTGGGCGCGATGGGCAAGATCACCCAGCTCACCTACGGCGTGCTGATGCGCCAGAACGTGCACGCCAACCTGATGACGGCCTCGATCACCTCGAGTTCCGCCGGGTCTGCGGCCGACTTGCTGACCGATCTCAAGTCTGGCTACTTGTTGGGCGCCAACCCGCGGCGCCAATTCATGGCCCAGTTCCTGGGCATCTTCTCCGGGACCCTGGCGACCGTGTTCGGCTTCCGGTGGCTGGTCCCCAGCGCCGAGATCCTCGAGACCGGGACGCCCTACCCCGCCCCCGCCGCCCAGGCCTGGAAGGCGGTGGCCGAGGTCTTCCGGCTCGGCTTCGACAACATGCACCCGACCTACATCCAGCTGCTCTGGATCGGCCTGGTCGTCGGGGTGGCGCTGCAGGTCCTGGACACCCTGACCAAGGAGGTGCCGGCCCAGCACAAGAAGTGGATCCCGTCGGCGACCGGCATCGGCCTCGGCCTGATCCTGCCTTTCCAATATCCCTTCTCGATGTTGCTGGGCGCCATCGGCGCCGCGATCTGGACCCAGCGGAGCAAGCGGTCCTCCGAGAACTACCTGGTCCCGACCGCTGCGGGCCTGATCGCGGGAATCTCGATCATGGGCGTCATCGTGGCCGTGGCGAACCTGTTCCTTCCCGACGTCACGTTGAACTAGAGCGTTTCGGTCGAACCCTGGATGTTCCAGCCGGTCCTCGGCGGCGAGGGCCGGGAGGGGAAGCGCCGCGCGCGCCCCTGGGCCACCCCCTCTCCTTTCGCACCGAAACTCCCCTGTTATTCCCAGATTCATGAGCGACCCCTATAGTTCCCCCCCTTCCCGCGCGCCCGGGACCGCCATCACGCGTCCACGCAATTCCGCACCGGCGCCAGGAACCCCAAGAACGGAACCATGCGTCTTACCCGCTCAACCGCTGTCATCGCCCTTGGCGCCATTGCCTGGGTCGGCATGCCCGCCCAAGCTCAAGCCCAGGATCCTGAGAAGCTCGACTTCTTCGGCGACTTCCGCCTCCGCGCGGAGTCGAACCACAAGCTGCTCAACAACACCCAGCACGACCGCTTCCGCGGCCGTCTGCGCCTGCGCTTCGGCGCCAACTACCAGGCCACTGACAGCCTGAAGGTCGGTTTCCGGGCCCGCACCGGCAACCCGGACGACCCGAACAGCCCGCACCAGGATCTCGGCGGCACCGGCGGCAGCAACTTCGACAGCTTCGCCTTCAACCTCGACCGCGCCTTCCTGAAGTACCAGCCCGAGTGGGCTGACGGTTGGTGGATGACCGGCGGCAAGTTCGGCCGCCCCGGCTACTCCAACCCGGTCTACGGCGAGCTGGTCTGGGACCAGGACGTGCAGCCCGAGGGTGTCGCCTTCGGCACCGGCGGCTCCGGCGACGGCGCCATCCAGGCCTGGGACTTCTACATCGGTGACTACATCCTCACCGAGATGGGCGGCGGCGAAGAGGCCACCATGCTCAACATGGGCGCCCACGCCAAGTTCGACGGCAACGTCGACGCGGCCCTGAACTACTACTTCTACGGCGACGTCACCCCGGACGGCAACGGCGGCATCTTCGCCGACAACGCCGGAAACGCCACCAACGGCGCTGGCAACCAGTTCAGCTCCGAGTTCGGCCTCATCAACCCGATCGTGGCCTGGAACAACGGCGACGCCGAGGCCCCGATCACGGTCTCCGGTGAGTTCGTCCTCAACACCCGCGCCGCCAGCGGCGTCGGTGACCAGGGTTGGGCGCTGGGCGCGGCCTACGGCAAGGAGTCGAAGGTCTACTACCAGTACCAGACCATCGAGCAAGACGCCGTCTTCTCGGCCTTCGCCCAGGACGACATGCTGCTGGCCACCAACCACGACAGCCACGTCATCGGCTGGAAGTACAAGCTGGCACAGAACGTCGGCCTGCACGTCTGGGGCATGATCTCGGCTCCGAACGAGGTCGCCGCTGGCGCCAACGACGACAACCGCTACCGCTTCCGGGTGGACTTCAACATCGCCTTCTGACCCAGGGCAAGGCCCGGACCCACCAACGGCGCCGCTCCGCGGCGCCGTTGCTCATTTGGGCACCGGTCGGGGGCGGAATCCGGTGACAAAGCCGCCGCAACCCCGGATTGCCGGGCGGGAGGGCTGGCCGCCTTCCCGCCCGGTCCTACAATCCGGGGTTCCATGAGGCGCTCCCTCCTGTTGGCGCTCCTGGCCGCGGTGCCTGCCTGCCAGCCGCCGGCCGAGAACCTGGACCCGATCGGCGAGATCGCCGAGTTCACCCTGACCGACCAGGACGGCCGCCCGTTCACCCGGGCGGACATGGACGGCGCGGTCTGGGTGATCGACTTCTTCTTCACTCGCTGCGGCTCGATCTGCCCCCACATGACCCAGGCCATGAAGGAGGTCGGCGAGCGCTTCCCGGGAGAGGCCGAGCTGAAGCGGCTCAGCTTCACCATCGACCCCGGCTTCGACGAGCCCTCGGTGCTCAAGGCCTACGCCGACCGGCTGGAGCTGCCGCAGGAGGGCTGGCGCTTCCTGACCGGCGCCCGCGAGGACATCGCCGAGCTGAGCTTCCAGTCCTTCAAGCTGGCCTTCGGCGACGAGATGGACGAAGAGGGCCACATCCTGCACAGCTCGCGCTTCGTCCTGGTGGACCGCCGAGGCCGGGTGCGCGGCTACTACGACGGCCTCGACGAGGAGCTGCGGCCGCGCATGGACCGCGCCATCCGGCAGCTGCTCGACGAGCCGGCGGACACGGCCGCCGCCGCGGGGACCGGAGCTTCGGCGGACCAGGGCTGAGCGGACGCCATGGAGCTCCCCTTCCTGCCGACCCTGAACGCCTCCCTCAACGGCCTCGCCGGCGTCTTCCTGCTGTGCGGCTACGCGATGATCCGGCGCGGCCGCGAGGGCGCCCACGGCGCCTGCATGAAGGCCGCCTTCCTGAGCTCGGTGGCCTTCCTGGCCAGCTACCTCTATTACCACTTCACGAATGAGATCCTGGTCCGCTACGCCGGGCCGGACTGGGGCAAGACCCCCTACCTGCTGCTGCTGCTGACCCACACGGTGCTCGCCGCCGCGGTGCCGCTGATGGCGCTGCGCACCCTCTGGCTGGGCCTGAAGGACCGCCGCGAGGCCCACCGCCGCTGGGCGTGCAAGACGCTGCCGGTGTGGCTGTATGTCTCCGCCACGGGCGTCATGATCTACCTGGTGCTCTACGTGTTCACCGACTCCGGCGCGCTCGCCCTCGGCGGCGCGGGGACCGAAGGATGAAACCGATCGACCGACTGCTGCTCCTGGTCGTGGCCGCCGCCTCCGCGGCCGGCCTGATCCTGACCTTCGCCGGCGGCGTGACCAGCGAGCACGACGTGCTGGCCGAGGCCGCCGCCGACGCCGCCGGCCCGGGCTTCGACCCGGCGCTGGCCGAAGCCCTGGCGACGGCCATGGAGGCCGAGTTCGGCGGCTACCGCGAGCCGAAGCTGCCCGCCGCCGGCATGCCCGGGGTCGCTGACGAGGAAGAGCTGCGGGCTGGGCGCTCGGGCTACGCCGTGAAGTGCACCCAGTGCCACGGCGTCACCGGGGCGGCGGACACCGGCACCGCCCGGCTGCTCCGGCCGCGGCCGCGCAGCTTCCGGCTGGGCAAGATCAAGTTCACTAGCACGCCCGCCGGGCAGCCGCCTCTGCGGGAGGACCTGGAGCGGCTGATCCGCGACGGTGTGCCGACGACCTCGATGGCCGGCTTCCCGACGCTGCCCGAGAGCGCCCGCCGCCAGCTCGCCAGCTACGTCCAGTACCTGCTCATGCGCGGCGCCACCGAGGGCGCGCTGCTCCGGCGGCTCGAGGCCGACGACCCTGCGCTGACCCCCGAGGGCATGGCGGCGGCGGTAGCCGCGGAGTACGAGGCCGTGCGCGCGGCCTGGGCCGGCGCCGCCGCCGCCCCGCCGCCGGTGCCCGAGACCGGCCCCGAGCACGAGGCCAACGACCGCGCCGCCGAGCTCTTCGCCGCCCGCGCCTGTGACACCTGCCACGGCGCCGACGGCGGCGGGGAGGGCCCGGTCGCCTTCGGCGGCGGCGAGTGGCTGCTGCGCGACGAGTGGGGAGACGAGGCCCGGCCGCGCTCCTTCGCCGACGGCAAGTGGTTCGGCGGCGGCGAGCCGGAGGACCTCTACCGGCGCATCGCCCACGGCGTGAAGGGCACGCCGATGCCGGGCAACGCCGAGCACCTGAGCCCCGAGGAGATCTGGGCCCTGGTCCGCTACGTCCGCAGCTTCGCCGAGGAGGAGGACCGATGACCGAGCCGCACTACTTCCCTTGGATCCACCGGCTGGCCTGGGCCTCGCTGGTGGTGTCGGTGCTGCTGACGATCGGGCTGGGCGGCGCCGTCACCAGCGCCGAGGTCGGCATGGCCTACCCGACCTGGCCCGACATGAACGGCGCCAGCCTGTTCAACTTCTTCTACGGCGAGCTGGCCGACGAGTTCGGCGCCGGCGCCAACCTCGAGCACACCCACCGCCAGGCCGGCACCCTGATCGGGCTGCTGTGCATCGGCATGGTGCTGGCGACGCTGTTCACCAAGGGCGTGCCGGCGGCGTGGAAGAAGCTGTCGATCGGCATCCTGCTGCTGGTGATCGTGCAGGGGCTGCTGGGCGCCTTCCGCGTGACCGAGAACGCCCAGGCGACCGGCATCATCCACGCCGTCGGGGCGCAGCTGGTGGTGGTGGCGATCGTGGCGATGATCCAGCACAGCTCGAAGCCGTGGTGCCTGGACCGGGCGATGGTGCGCAGCGCCGAGGCGGCGCGCCTGCGTCTGTGGAGCCTGGTGGCGATCGTGGCCCTGTTCCTGAACCTGGTGGCGGCGGCCAGCTTGCGGCACAAGGAGGCGGCCTTCGGCGGCCACTTCGTGCTGGCGCTGACCGCCAGCGCGGTGCTGCTCGGGGTGGTCTGGCTGGTGGCGCGGCACTTCCCCAAGCACCCGGCCTTGTGGCGCCAAGCGCGCTGGCTGGCGAACCTGCTGGGCATGCAGCTCGGCCTCGGCCTCGGCACCTGGGCCTTCATCTGGGGCCCGATGGCCGGCCGCCTCGAGAGCGAGAAGGCCCGCTTCCTGTCCCAGGCCGGCTTCGCGACGGCCCACCTGCTGGTCGGCGTGTGCGTGCTGGCGGTGGTGACCGCGATCTACCTCGAGGCCAAGCACCGGCTGCTGCCGGAGACGGCCGGCGGCGCGAGCGCGACCGACGCCAGCGGCGGCAGCGCCGCCGCTTGAGCATGCGCGGCAGCCTCAGCGACTGGGTGGCGCTGACCAAGGCGCGGATCCAGCTGGTGGCCACGGTCGCCGCGGTGGCCTGCATGTGGATCGCCGGCGGCAAGTACCTCGACCCGATCGCCACCCTGCACCTGCTGATCGGCTTGACGCTGACGAGCAGCGCCTCGGCGGCGCTCAACCAGGTGCTCGAGGTCGACATCGACGCCCGCATGGACCGGACCAAGGACCGGCCGCTGCCGGCCGGGCGGGTGCCGGTCGCGACCGCGCGCCGCTTCGGCTACGCCACGGCGGTCCTTGGCACGGTCTGGCTGTGGGTGTTCCTGAACCCGCTGACGGCCTGGCTGGCGGCGGTGATGGTGGTGCTCTACGTCTGGGTCTACACGCCGCTCAAGCAGGTGACGGTGCTGAACACCCTGGTCGGGGGGATCCCCGGCGCGCTGCCGCTGCTGGTGGGCTGGGCGGCGGCCGGCCGCGGCTTGGACATCTTCGCCGGCATCCTGTTCGCCATCCTCTACCTGTGGCAGTTCCCCCACTTCCTGGCGATCGCCTGGCTCTACCGCCAGGACTACGAGCGCGGCGGGCTCAAGATGCTGTCCAACGTCGACGACAGCGGCAAGCTCAGCGCCCGCCAGGCAGCCTACTACGGCATCGCCCTGGTGCCAGTGGCGCTGCTGCCCACCCTGTTCGGCTTCGCCGGCAAGCTGTACTTCTATTCCGCACTGACCCTGACGCTGGGCTTCCTCGCCTTCACCCTGCACTTCGGCCTGCGGCGGACGGACAAGCGCGCGCGCATGCTGCTGTGGGCGAGCCTGGTGCACCTGCCGCTGGTGATGGCGGCGCTGGTGGTCGACGCGCTTGTTTGAAGCGGAGAATCAGCGGTTGCGAGCATGACGCGTGGTATTCGCCTGGTTTCTCCATTCCAATAGCGGTGCCGTGCCCCGCATGGGTCGGCTCTCCCGATCTCGTTCATGGGCAGTCTGGGTATTCCGGAAGGTGGTCTACTCCTCCAGTACCAGCTCGACCGGCCAGACTCGCTGCTCACCAAGACAGACCGGCCACCTCTGGACCTCTTCCCAGTTCTGCCTTGAGACAGCGACGAAGGCGTCTCCCGGGAAAAGGTCCATCGTGATCACCCCATTCTCATTCGTTTCCCCTTCGCCCCAGGTGCCGATCAGCTTCTCACCTCCCATTAAGGCGGGCCCCATTCTCAGATCTTCGGAATCGAGGACCTCCACTCGGATCCCGCTGAGCGGCTTACCCGACGGATCCACCACCCGAAAGGACGCAGTGACGGGAGGGCGGAGTTCGAACACGCGCCGGTTCGGGCCGGGCTTGAGCCCCGCCAGGATCCCCTTCGCCATCATGGGCGGGTCGAGCACACGAATGGAGTAGCGGATCTCGCCTTCCGGGAGGTCGGGCACCAGGAATTCCCCGCTCGGGTCCTCGATCGATGAGGGAATACCGGGAATGAGCGGGCGAATCAGGATCCGGAACTCTGGTACCGGCTCGCCGGTTATGGCGTCGACCACTCGTCCCCGCAGTTCGATCAGGTCGGCCATTCCATCGCCAAGTTGGATCGCCACTGCGGGGCCGCCTGCGACCCCTTCGACCACTGCGGCTGTCTCCTTGGACCCTGGCTCGTACACCTTGATCCGGAAGGTGCCGGCGTAGAGCTCTTCGATGCGGAAATTGCCGCGGGCATCCGCGCTGGTCGTGCAACGCTCCGCCAGTTCCTCCCATGGCCGCAGCCTCCGCGGCTCCCGGAAGGAGTTGACGTTCGCCACCGTCCGGTCGCCGAAGACCTCGATCCGGGCGTTCGGCAACGGATCGCCTGCGCGATCGATGACGCTGCCGGTGAGCGCATGACTGGCTTCCAACGTGACCAGGATCTCGCCGCTCACCGCGGATTCCCCCTCGAGTTCTAGCACGCGCAAAGCGTGGCCAGGCGCGAGTACGGCGAGAGATGCCTGTGGAACCCGGTCTGGGAGTTCCGGTCTGGACCGCTGGATCCCCTCGATCACGAACGCCCCGCTGGCATTAGAGGCGACCTCCCTGCTCGTCAGCCCTCTGTAGCTGATGCGCGCCCCCACGACGGGCGAACCGGCCGCATCCACGACCCGGCCACGGATTCGGTCCCCCGCCTCTAGCCGGATCGTCCAATCCCTCGCGCCCTGGGGCATGTCGAAACCGGCCGACGGGTGACGATCGTGCTGGACGTGAAGGGAGTAGCCCTTGCCGTCCAGGATCTGAAGCCGGAAGCTCCCGGTCTCATCGCTGTCGAGGAAGGGGAGTGGCAAGTACCCATTCACGCCTAGTACGGGACCGCCGACCTTCATCTTCGGTGGCTGCCACACCAGGCGGACCCCTAGCCTCGCTCCAACCACCGGCGCGCCGTCCTGGTCCACGACCCGCCCGGTCAGCTCGTGAGAGGGGAAGACCTGCAGGCGGGCGCCCACCAACGTTTCCTTCTCCCTGAGGTCCGCCATCGAGACCTGCGCAGCGCTCATTCCCTCGGCCGAGGCCCAGAGTGTGACCATGCCTCCGAGATCCTCCACCTCAAAGCGGCCCAAGGCGTCCGCGAAGACGGCCCGCCTCGGCGCCACCGCGCGCGATGAGACGAAGTTCATGGGGTGGGTCAGAGAGGCGAAGACTTCGGCGTGGGGAACCGGAAGTTCGTCCTGGTCGACCACCGTCCCGCGCACGCGACAAGGCCCCGGCACACGCAGGCTCTCCACGACGAGGGTGGAGCCAGAAAGCGCCCGCCCCGGAGACACGAAGTGCTGCGGCGCGAGGAGGTTGGGCTCCGTGCCGAAGCTGGTAAGGACGGCATGTCGTGGCAAGCGAAACGCTGCTACGCCATCGCTGCCCGAAACCGCCGTAGTCTCCTGGTACCGACCTCCAGGAAACATTGAATTCACCCTGACCGGCACCCCGGCGATGGCCGCTCCGCCAATCTTCCAAGTCACCACTACCTGGAGATCCACCATCTCCCCCTCACCCCCAGCGTCATCGTCCGGAGATTCGGCCAGGCTTGGCTCGAGCAGGACGCGGGCGGCCTCCTCTTCGAGCGAAAAGGCGGGCGCAGGAACCTCAGAGGCGGTCTCGATGCTGGCAGCGGTGACCTCGGGATCGGGTTTCTCCTCTTCGTCTCGGTCGGCCGCCAACACTAAGGCGACGCCGAGCAGGAGGACCAAACTTGCAACCGTCAGCTTCAGGGGGGCGTTCATGAGCGCGAGTGGGATCAGTCTGCGAGTCCAGCCTCCCGGGCCCATGAGACCAAAGCAGGTCGCCGGCCATTGCTCACCGAGACTGCGCTGCAGTTCCTTGCGGAGTTGGGCCAATGCCCGCTTCTGCTGGCTGCGCACGGCGTCGCCCGACATCCCGGTGATCCGCGCGATCTCGCGCGGCGGCCGGTTCTCGAAGTAGCGCAGCAGGAGGAGTTGGCGGGACCGCTCGGGCAGCGTCAACACCGCGTCGAGGACCAGGCGTGCGCTCTCGCCGCGCTCGACCGCGGCGGCGGGGTCGTCCTTCGTCGAGGCGAGCGCCCCCGCCTCCTGCGCCCGTCGCAGCACCCGGTCCTGCCGGCGCCGGCGCAGCGCGAAGTTGCGTGCCACCACCCACAGCCAGCCGCGCAGCTCGGAGCGGGCGGAAGGCCGGCGCTCGATCGCCGCCGTCCAGGTCTGCTGCACCACGTCCTCGGCCGCCGCCTCGTCCTGGAGCAGCTTGCGCGCCAGGTTCCGGATCCAGCCGGCGTGCTTCAGCAGGTCTTCGGGAGTCAGCGGGTCACGGGTGTCGGCCATCGTCTGGGAATAGAATCCAGCTGGCCGACGATTGTGGCACGGAATCCTGCTTCGACGCAGCCTTCCCGCGCCTGCAGGGCTACCCGGCCCAAAGCTCCGTCAGCGGGACCGCCAGGATCCGGGGGTCGCCGAGTCGATGTGAGCTCCTGCCGGCGTGGAGCAGCACTCCGCTCTGGAAATGATCCCCGCAGCGCTCAGCCAGCTTGCGCAATCCCCTACCGTCAGCCTGCGCGACCGTCGTCGACGCCTTGACCTCCACACCCCAGGTCTTGCGCCCACGCGTGAGCACGATGTCGACCTCGTCCTGGTCCTTGTCCCGGTAGTGCCAGAAGCGGAGCCCCGGATCGGTCCAGGTGGATTGGGCCCGGACCTGCTGAAGGACGAAGGACTCGAGGATGTGACCGAGACGGTCGCGGCCGGTGATCCAGTCGTTTTCACTGAGATCCACCAGCGACGCCGCGAGTCCGCTGTCCACGACATGGACCTTCGGCTTCTTCGCGAGCCGCTTGGCGTCGTTGGGATGCCAAGCAGGCAGGCGTCGGACCAGGAACAGGCGCTCGAGAGCAGCGAGGTGGTTCTCCACAGTTTCACGCCGGATTCCGAGGTGCCGAGAAGCCGCCTGGATGTTGAGGAGCTGGCCAGTCTGGATGGCGAGCAAGGAAAGTAACTTGCCGAGCTGATCGAGGTCTCGCAGCTTGGCGACGTCCCGGGCGTCCTTCTGGATCAGGGCATCCAGATAGTCGCGGTGCCATTGACGCCTACGGCGGTCTGCCCGCTGGCACGCTTCTGGGAATCCGCCCTCGAGCACGCGGCGGACGACGTCCCCTGGCTCTGGTCCCCCTGGCTCGATGCGCTCCTCGAGACGGCCCTCGAGCAGTTGTTCGAGGAAGCGGCCCTTCGCTCGGCCCTTCTCCGCCTCCGTCAAGGGATCGAGGCGGACGGTCGCCATGCGCCCCGCGAGCGATTCGCTCACCCTGGGCAGGAGTAGGAGGTTGGCGGAACCGGTCAGCAAGAAGCGCCCCGGCCGCCGGTCCCGGTCCACGGCAAGCTTGATCGCCGGGAGCAGGGTCGGCACCCGCTGAATCTCGTCGAGGGTCACCCTCTCAGGGAGACCCGCCAGGAACCCCGCAGGATCTGTCGTGGCCAGCTCTTGCAGGCCCTGGTCATCAAAACTGAAGTAGCTCCGTTTCGGTGCGAGCCGCTGGACCAAAGCCGACTTCCCGCACTGTCGGGGCCCGAGCAGACAGACGACAGGAGAATCGGCCATCGCCTCTTGGAGAGGCCCGATCGCGTGTCGAGGGAACCAAGCGGAGAGATCGGCCATTTGACTATTAGATGATCGGCCAATTTACTATTACGACCTCGGTATTTCCACTAGTTATCGCTAGGATTTCTGCCTGGTCCCCCGCCGATGGCCGGGCCAAAGGTGACCTAAACACCTCAGCCAAAATAACTTAACGCTACCGCGCCGCCGTCATCGCCACCGCCAGCGCGGTGCTCCCTGCGGTCAGCGCGACCCCGAAGGCGGCGGTCCACCAGAACAGCCAGCCGCGGACGCCGAGCTCGTCGGCCTTCATGAAGCCGCGCAGGAAGGCGACCGGCGGGAACAGGCCGATCAAGGCCGAGACCGGGCCCTCGCCCGGGGCGCGCAGCAGGGCCAACTCGACCTTCAGCCAGCAGGCGGCGAAGACCGCCAGGGCCGCGCCGGTGATCCAGACGAAGCCGTCGATGATGCCCTCGGCGGTCAGGCTGGGGTCGGCGCCGAGCAGCAGGGTGGCGACCAGCGCCACCCAGGTGGCGGCCAGGAAGTGCCAGTAGACCGCCAGGTTGCGCGGGCCGTCGTGGCCAGTGGCGCGGGCGGCTTGGTCGGCGCCGGCGCCGCCGTAGAGTCCGCGCCCAGCCCGCTTCAGGACCACGACGTGGAACACCATGCCGCCGAGCACGTGCAGCGCGTGCAGCCCGGTCAGCAGGTAGAAGTTGAAGGCGTAGAGTGACTTCGCGCCGGGCGGCAGGTGGGCAGCGATCAGCTCCTGCCAGTTCCACGCCTGCGCCGCCAGGAACAGCACCGCGAAGGCGAAGGCCAGCTTGAGCGCCGCACCTCCAGCCGCCGCCGCGCCGGAGTCGAAGCGCCGCGCCGCCCGCTCCGACGCCAGGCTCAGCAGCGCCAGCGCCGCGGTGCCGGCCCACACCCCCACCGGGATGCGGAAGCCCTCCTCAGCGCCCGTCCAGCTGTCGACGTCGCCCCGCACCACCCAGAAGCTGGCGATGGCGCTGGCGAACAGCACCGCCAGCGAGATCACCAGCAGCTTCATGCCGAGCGCGCCGGCGCCCGCGACGGGCTCGACCCTGCTCGGCGGGGGCTGGCTCATCAATGCCCGGCGTCAGCTCCGCCGGCGGCCGCGCCTTCCTTCAGCTCGACCGGGTTCTCGATCTGGTAGTTCTTGATGTCCACCTGGTAGGCGCCGACGTCGACGACCGCGAAGGCCAAGAACATGCCGACGAACAGGATCGAGATCAGGAACACCAGGCCGTTGAAGGGCCGGTCCCACCTCAGGTGCATGAAGATCATCGCCACCAGGCTGGCCTTGACCGTCGCGATGACCATCGCCACCGCCAGGTCGAAGCCGAACAGGTTCATCTTGCCGGTGACGACCGTGAGCACGGTCAGCACCAGCAGGGCGACGAAGGTGCCCACCAGCAGCTTCGGCGGCAGGACGTGGCCGAGCCCGTGGTCGTCGGCGTGGGTCGTGTCGTGCGTGTCCGTCATGGCTAGCTGATGAGGTAGAGCAGCGGGAAGAGGAAGATCCAGATCAGGTCGACCAGGTGCCAGTACAGCGCCCCGAGGTCGACCGCGGTGAAGTTGGCTGGCCCGAAGTGGTTCCTCGAGGTCCGCCACAGCAGCCACAGCATCAGCCCGATGCCGATCAGCACGTGGATGCCGTGCAGGCCGGTCAGGCAGAAGTAGATGCCGAAGAAGATGCCGACCTGGCGCTTGAACTCCGGCTGGAGCTTGGCGATCTCGTGCTCTTCCCAGATCGAGAGCTCGCCCTCGACGTGGCCGTGCTTGACCTCGTCGAGCACGTCGGCCGGGTCGGCCTTGAAGATCGAGTGGTCGGCGCCGCCCCACAGCAGCCCCTCGTGGTACTTGTGGCTGTACTCCTCGTACTTGATCCCCATGAAGCCGCAGGCGCACAGCACCGTCACGGCCAGGTTGATCATGATGCCCTTGCGGTTGCCGAGCTGGGCGCAGCGCACCGCCCAGGCGGCGGTCAGCGAGCTCAGCAGCAGCACCACGGTGTTGACGGCGCCGAGGTTGGTGTCCAGGAACTGGGACGCGAACTGGAAGGCGTCGGCGTGATTGGCGCGGTAGACCGCGTAGGCCACGAACAGGACGCTGAAGAACATCACCTCCGTGAGGAGGAAGGTCCACATCCCGAACTTCGCGGTGTCGAACTGCTGCTCGACCGACTCGAAGTGGTGGGCCAGGTGCTCCGGGTGCTCGCCCCCGGCGTGGGCGTCTGCTTGGTGGCTCATGCGTGGGCCTCCTCGGCGTTCGGGTCGACCAGCGGGATGAGCGGGTCATCCGGGCGCGGGTTGACCGGCACATAGCCGTCGGTGCTGGCGTCGTACTGGACGCTCTCCATGTCGTAGGGATCGCCGACCGGGGGCGCGAAGTCGAAGTTGTGCGGCTTCGGCGGCGAGGTGGTCATCCACTCCAGGGTCGCGGAGCCCCAGGGGTTCGGCGGCGCCTGGCGGCCCTTCATCAGCGAGTTCAGCAGGTTGACCAGCGCCCACACCAGGCCGACGCCGAGCACCACCGACCCGATCGTGGAGATCTGGTTGTAGGGCTGGTACATCGGGTGGTAGTCCCAGTAGCGGCGGGGCATGCCCTGCGTGCCGGCCAGGAACTGCGGGATGAAGGTCAGGTTGAAGCCGATGAAGCTGATGACGCAGGCGATGATCGCCGAGCGCTCCTGGTACATGCGGCCGAACATCTTCGGCCACCAGTAGTGGACGCCGGCCAGGAAGCTGAACAGCGCGCTGCCCACCATCACGAAGTGGAAGTGGGCGACCACGAAGTAGGTGTCGTGGAGGTGGATGTCGGTCGACAGCGTCGCCAGGAACAGGCCGGTGAGCCCGCCGATGCCGAACAGCCAGATCACCGAGAGCGCGTAGATCATCGGCGCCTCCAGGCTGATCGAGCCCTTGTACATCGTCGTCACCCAGTTGAAGACCTTGATCGCCGACGGGATCGCCACCGAGAAGGTCAGGGCCGAGAAGATCACCGAGGCGATCTGCGACTGGCCGCTGACGAACATGTGGTGGCCCCAGACGATGAAGCTGAAGATCGCGATCGCGATCGACGAGTAGGCGATGAAGCGGTAGCCGAAGATGTGCTTGCGGCTGAAGGTGGCGAAGCACTCCGACAGCACGCCCATCGCCGGCAGGATCATGACGTAGACCGCCGGGTGGCTGTAGAACCAGAACAGGTGCTGGAACAGCACCGGGTCGCCGCCGAGCGCCGGGTCGAAGATGCCGACGCCCATGATCCGCTCGACGCCGATCAGCATCAGGGCCAGGCCGAGCACTGGGGTCGCCAGGATCTGGATGATCGAGGTGGCGTAGAGCGCCCACAGGAGCAGCGGCATCCGGAACCAGCCCATGCCGGCCGGCCGCATCTTGTGGATCGTGACGATGAAATTCAGCCCGGTGAAGATCGAGCTGAAGCCGAGCACGAAGGCGCCGAAGACCGCCCACACCACGCTGGTCTCGGTGGTGGTGCTGTAGGGGGCGTAGAAGGTCCAGCCGGTGTCCAGGCCGCCGGTCACGATCGACACCACCAGCAGGCCGGCGCCGATCAGGTACAGGTGGTAGCTGAGCCGGTTGATCTTCGGGAAGGCCACGTCCTTGGCCCCCAGCATCATCGGCAGCACGAAGTTGCCGAGCGCCGCCGGGATGCTCGGGATGATCACGAGGAAGATCATGATCGCCCCGTGGAGCGTGAAGAACTGGTTGTAGAGGTCCTGGCTGATCAGCGCCTTGGCCGCGTCGCCGGCGTTCGGCGCCCACAGCTCGGCTCGGATCAGCATCGCCAGGATGCCGCCGCCGATCATCGAGATGATGATCGACCACATGTACATCAGGCCGATGCGCTTGTGGTCCAGGGTGCCGAGCCAGGACTTGAGGCCGGACTCGCAGTTGAGGTAGTTGACCGAGGGGTCGTGCGCGTGGGTCATGGCTGCTCCCTCCTACTCCTGATCACCTTCGGTGGCTTGCTCGGCGCCGGCCTCTTCGGCGGCGGCGGCTTGTTCCGCGGCGCCGGCGGCGCTCTGGCTCTTGATGAACTCGATCAGGCCGATCAGCTCGTTCTCCTCGATCTTCAGCGGGCCGGCCGAGAAGTCGGGCATCGAGGGCGGGTAGCCCTTGGTCACCGCGGAGGTCGGGTCCATGATCGAATCCCGCAGGTAGGCCTCGTCGGCGAAGAGCACGCTGCCGTCCTCCTGCTCGCGGTCGCTGCCGTAGAGGTCCTTGAAGGACGGGCCGACCAGCTTGTTGCCGTCCAGCGTGTGGCAGGAGCTGCAGGTCTTCAGGGTGAAGAGCCGCTCGCCCAGCTCGACCGGCGTCAGCTCGCCGAGGCTGCTCTGCTCCTTGATCCAGGCGTCGAAGCTGGCGCGGTCGGAGTGGACGACCACGTTCGAGCTCATCAGCGAGTGGTTCGAGCCGCAGTACTCGGCGCAGAACAGGTTGTAGGTGCCGGGCCGGGTGGCCTCGAACCAGGCCTCGGTGTAGCGCCCGGGCACCGCGTCCATCTTGACCCGGAAGGCCGGGATGTAGACCGAGTGCAGGACGTCGGTGGAGCCGATCACCAGCTTCACCGGCGTGTTGGGCGGCGCGTGCAGCTCGTCGCTGGCGAAGCCCTCGGGGTAGGCGTAGTTCCAAGACCACTTCTGGCCGGTGACGTAGACCGTGTAGGCGCCGGCGGGGGCCGTGCGGCGGTCGACGTAGCCGGTCATGCCGACGTAGAACAGGTAGCAGACGATGATCGTGGGGATGATCGTCCACACCAATTCGATCTTGGTGTTGTGGCTGGGCGACTTCTCGACCGCCTCGCCCTTCTGGCGCCGGCGGTAGCGGATCGCGAAGTAGACCGCGCCGACGTTGATGAGGGCGAAGAAGAAGGCCGAGATCCAGAAGATCAGGAAGAACACCCAGTCGTGTTCTGCGGCCGCCTCGGTCGCTTGCGGGGGGAAGAAGATGCCGCCGTCCTGGTCACCTTGGAGGGCGGCCAGCGCTGCGGTCGAGAGTGCGAACGGACTCATGCTGCTGTGTTCTCCCGATTGCGGCGTTCCTGCCGGAAGAGCTTCAGGAGGAAGCCGCCAAGGACGACCACGAGCACCGCACCAAGGACCTTGGTCAGGTTGCGGGCGGCCAGGGCGTAGGAGCCCTCGGCCGGGTCGTACTGGAAGCAGTAGAGAAGGATCTTGTCGGTGGTCGAGCGCAGCTCGCCGGCGGCGGTCTCCGCCAGCGACAGCTCGAGGGTGCGGGGCTCGTAGCGGACGCCCCAGAGGTAGCGGGCGACCTGCCCGCCGGGGGTCAGCAGGAAGAGCGCCGCGGTGTGGGCGTACTCCCCGTTCTCCGGGACGAAGACGTAGCGGAAGCCGACGGCGTCGGCCAGCGCCCGGACCGACTCTTCGGAGCCGGTCAGGAAGCTCCAGTCGGCGTCCTCGCGGCCGTAGTCGGCCAGGTACTTGCCGCGGGTCTCCGCGGCGGCGGCCGGAGTCTCCTCCGGGTCGATGCTGACCGTGAGGAGGCGGAAGTCCTCGGCCGGGTCGCGGCCGACCTGGCGCAGCGCCTCGACCAGGCCGTTGAGCTGCTCGCTGCAGAGCTGCGGGCAGGCGCTGTAGTTCAGGGTCAGGAGCACCGGGCGGCCGTCGCCGGCGAAGAAGTCGCCGAGGCGGCGCGGGGCGCCGGTGTGGTCGGTGAAGCCGAGCTGGAGCGGCAGCTGGGCGCCGAGCTTCTCGTCGACGCCGACCTCGGCGTCGGCCGGCAGCGGGCCGGGCGCCTGCTGGGCCGGCGCGGCCGCCGCCAGCGCGCCCCACAGCAGACCGGCGAGGGTCGGCTGGGCCAGGGCGCGGAGGGGGGCGATCATCGGCGGCGGGCCGCTAGTCGTTAGCGCTGACGACCTGGCTCATGGCCTCGTCGAGGCCGGCCAGCCCCGCCTCCTGGGCGGCGCGCAGCTCGGTGAACTCGGAGACGTCGCGGGCCAGGCTCTTGGCCTCGGACTGCCGCGACATCGTGATGTTGAAGGCCGCGGCGGCGCAGTAGGCGACCACCAGGGTGATGATCGAGCCGGCGATGGCGATGGTCAGCAGGCCCGGGGAGTCAGGACGGTCGGGTTGGATGGCCATGGCGGATCAGACGTTCTTGAAGGCCAGGCACTGGCCCAGGAGGGGGTCGTTGACCGGGATCAGGGGCCGGTCTCCTGCGATCTTGCACAGCCCGGCGACGAACAGGCCGACCAGGCCGACCGTGGTGGCGACGTCGACGACGCCGAAGTGGAGGTGCTCGGGATCCAAGGCCGGCATCACCAGCCAGTAGAGGTCGACCCAGTGCATCACCAGCATGTAGGCGGCCCAGAAGCCGAGCACCGTGACCCGGCGCTTGGTGTGGCGGCTGAGCAGCGCGGCGAAGGGGATCATGAAGTGGCCGACGGCCAGCAGCCACGAGACCGGCATCCAGGCCTCGGTCTGCCGGTGGGCGAACCACAGGGTCTCCTCGGGGATGTTGCCGTACCAGATCAGCATGTACTGGCTGAAGGCGATGTAGCCCCAGAAGAAGACGAAGGCGAACAGGAACTTGCCGAGGTCGTGGTAGTGCTCGACCGTGACGGCGTGTTGCAGCCGGCCGGTGCGCTGCATGAACAGCGAGGTCAGGATCAGCCAGGAGAAGATCGCGACCAGGGAGCCGGAGAAGAAGTAGACGCCGAAGATGGTGCTGAACCACGCCGGGTCGAGCGACATCAGCAGGTCGAAGGCCGCCGAGGTGATCGACAGCGCGAAGACGATCACCGCCACCGCGCTCCACTTCTTGGCCTTGAGGGTCGGCTCGTGATCGTCGGTCTTGTCCTGCTGGAAGGACTTGCGCACGAAGTAGGTGCCCATGAAGGCCCAGATGGCGTAGTAGGCCAGCATCCGGACCGCGAAGAAGGTCGGGTTGAGCCAGGCCACCTTCTTCGACACCAGCGCCGCGTGGTCGCCGTGCGGGTGGATCCAGGGCCACAGCAGGCCGCCGTGCTCCTCGACCCCCGCGTGGGTGAACAGCGGGTAGAGCAGCGGCAGGCCGAGCAGGCCGACCCATGGCAGGCTGACCACCGTGAACTCCGCCAGGCGCCGGACCGTGACGCTCCAGTGGGCGTTGGTTAGGTGCTGGATGATCACGAAGAACAGGCCGCCCAGCGCCACGCTCAGGATGAAGGCGTAGCCGACCAGGTAAGCGTGGAAGAAGTGGCGGAGGTCGTCGCCCTCCGTCATCCCGATGCCCGCGCCGATCGCCAGGGCGACCACCCCGATGATCAGGAACAGCTTTCCGAAGCGGCTGCTGAGGCCGCCGTCATGGAGATTGTCGTTGGCGAGAAGCTTGGCTGCTTGGGTCGTCATCTTCTCGTCCTCCTACTCGGCGGCTTGAGCGCTCTGCAGCGCCTTCATGTAGAGGGCGATGGCCCAGCGGTCGCGCGGCGAGATCTGCTGCGCGTAGCCCGGCATCGTGTTCTTGCCCTTGGAGATGGTCTCGAAGACCTGCCCCGCGGGCTGTTCGGTCACCAGCTGGCCGGTCAGGTCGGCCGCCGGGGCCCAGCTGCTGCCGAGCTGTCCGGCGCGCGCCAGGGCTCGCCGGCCGACGACGCTGTCGCCCTTGCCGTCGTAGCCGTGGCAGGTGGCGCAGAAGATGTCGTAGCGCTCGCGGCCGCGCTCGATCAGCTCCTGGTCCACCGCCAGCGGGAAGCCGGCGACGTAGCTGCCGTCGGCGTTCTTGCCGGTGACCTGGGGCGAGCTGATGTCGAGCTCGCCGCGGGCGACGGTGCCGGTCACGTCCGGGCGCATCGCCCGGCCGTCGGCGAAGATCGGGCTGGCCTGCTGCGCCTTGTACTTCTCCTGGTAGTCCATGTTCCCCACCAGGTGGATCCTGGGGTTCTGGGTGGTGGAGAAGCGGGCGTTGGCGATCATCGCCAGCGGCAGCACCGCCAGGCTGGTCATGATCCAGGCCGCGCCCTTGAGCGGCCGCGGCAGGCCCTCCGGCTCGTCCGGCATCGGCACCGCCTCGATGGCGGTGGCCCCGGCGAGGCCGCCGAGCCACTCCTGGGTGCGCGGCCCGAAGTTCGGGTCGCGGCCCTCGATGACGACGTAGAAGCGGTCTGAGGTGGCGCGGCTGAAGCGGCTTACCCGGAACAGCGGGTGGAACCACTTCGGCAGGTTGTTGAGCGCCAGCATGCCGATGAAGGCGCCGAAGCTGGCCAGCAGGATGGTCAGCTCATAGGCCACCGGCACCGCCGCCGGCAGGCCGAACATCGGCTTGCCGGAGATGGCGTAGCTGTAGTCGGCGTCGTTCATCCACCACTGCATCCAGAAGCCGGTCGCCAGGCCCACCAGGCCCATCGCCAGCACGATCCAGGGCAGCACCGTCGGCTTGACGCCCATGGCGTCGTCCAGGCCGTGCACCGGGAAGGGGGTGTGGGCGTCGAAGCGGGTGTAGCCCGCCTCGCGCACGTCCTTGGCGGCGGCGCAGAGGTCGTCGACGTTGTCGAACTCGGCGAGCACTCCGTAGAGCTTGGGGTCAGCGGTCATCACTTGCCCTCCTCACCGTGGTGTCCGTGGCCGGGGTGGGCGTCCGGGAGCACGGTCTTCACCTCGGCCATGGCCACCGTCGGCAGGAAGCGGCAGAACAGCAGGAAGAAGGTGAAGAACAGGCCGAAGCTGCCCAGGAACACCAGGGCGTCGAACAGCGTCGGCGTGAAGTAGTGCCAGCTCGACGGCAGGAAGTCGCGGCTCGAGGAGGTGACCGTGATCACGAAGCGCTCGAACCACATGCCGATGTTGACGAAGATGGCGATGATGAACATCACCACCAGGTTCCGCCGCATCTTCCGGAACCAGAAGATCTGGGGCAGGAAGACGTTGCAGGTCACCATGGTCCAGTAGGCCCAGGAGTAGTTGCCCAGGGCGCGGTTGACGAAGACGAAGCCCTCGTACTGGTTGCCGCTGTACCAAGCGATGAAGAACTCGGCGGCGTAGGCGTAGCCGACCATCATGCCGGTCGCCATGATCACCTTGCACATGTTCTCCAGGTGGCGGATCGTCACCAGGTTCTTCAGGCCGAAGAACTGGCGCGCCGGCACCATCAGCGTGATCACCATGGCGAAGCCGGAGAAAATCGCGCCCGCCACGAAGTAGGGCGGGAAGATGGTGGTGTGCCAGCCCGGCAGCTGGGCGACCGCGAAGTCGAAGGACACCACCGAGTGCACCGAGAGCACCAGCGGCGTGGCCAGCGCGGCCAGCAGCAGGTAGGCGCGCTCGTAGCGGTGCCAGGCCCGGTTCGAGCCGGTCCAGCCCATGGCGAAGATGCCGTAGAGCAGGCGCGGCAGCTTCTTGGTCGAGCGGTCGCGGAAGGTCGCCAGGTCGGGGATCATCCCCATGAACCAGAACAGGGCCGACACCGTGGCGTAGGTCGAGACCGCGAACACGTCCCACAGCAGCGGGCTGCGGAAGTTCGGCCACATGTCCATCTGGTTCGGGATCGGGAACAGCCAGTAGGCGAGCCACGGGCGGCCGACGTGGATGGCGGGGAACAGGCCCGCGCACATGACCGCGAAGATCGTCATCGCCTCGGCGAAGCGGTTGATCGAGGTCCGCCACTGCTGGCGGAACAGGAACAGCACCGCCGAGATCAGCGTGCCCGCGTGGCCGATGCCGACCCAGAACACGAAGTTCACGATCGGCCAGCCCCAGGCGACCGGCTGGTTGTTGCCCCAGATGCCGATCCCCTCCCAGAAGAGGTAGCCGAGCATCACGAGCAGCATGCCGAGCACCGCCACCGAGACGCCGAAGGCGACGTACCAAGCCTTCGGCGGCTTGTACTCGGAGACCCGCGCCACCGTGTTGGTGATCGAGGTGAAGTCCTCGCCGCCCTGGATCAGGTCCGGCGGCTGGATGTACTCGTGGAGGCCCTCGGGGCCTGCGTGGCTAGCCATGGTGGACCTCCTCCTCGGCGTGGGCGGCCGGAGCGGCGGCCGCCGCGGCGGCGGCGAGGCGCGGGTGCGGGTTGCGGACCCGCGCCATGTAGCGGGTGCGCGTCTTCAGGTTCAGCTCGCTGAGCATCTCGTAGGCGCGGCCGCTCTTCTGCAGCTGCGCGACCCGGCTGTTGGGGTCGTTCAGGTCGCCGAAGACGATGGCCTCGGTCGGGCAGACCTGCTGGCAGGCGGTGACGACCTCGTCGCCGCCGACCTCGCGGTCCGCGACCCGGGCGTCGTGCTTGACCGCCGCGATCCGCTGGACGCAGAAGCTGCACTTCTCCATCACCCCGCGGAAGCGGACCGTCACCTCGGGGTTCTTCGCCATCCACCGGACCTCGTTGTCCGGTCCCTTCAGGTCCTCGTTGAGGTTGAAGTAGTTGAAGCGGCGGACCTTGAAGGGGCAGTTGTTGGAGCAGTAGCGGGTGCCCACGCAGCGGTTGTAGATCATGTCGTTCAGACCTTCGCTGCTGTGGGTGGTGGCCGCCACCGGGCAGACCTGCTCGCACGGCGCCATCTCGCAGTGCTGGCAGGCCATGGGCTGGTTGACGACCTCGGGGTTGTCGGTCCCGCCCTTGAAGTAGCGGTCGATCCGGATCCACTGCATTTCGCGGCCGACCAGCACCTGGTCCTTGCCGACCACCGAGATGTTGTTCTCGGACTGGCAGGCGATGGTGCAGGCGTTGCAGCCGATGCACTGGTTGAGGTCGATGTTCATCCCCCACTTGCGCCCCTCCTCGTAGGTGCGCTCCGGCCACAGCGACTCCTGCGGCGGGTGGTGCACCATGTGCTGGGCGAAGTCGGGGTGCTGCTTGTACTCGGCCAGGTCGGCCTCGCGGACCACCTGGTCCAATCGCGCGTCCCGGCCTTCCTGGCCGATCGTGTCGATCTGGTGGTGGTCCTGCATCATCGCCAGCTCGAAGGGCGTGCCGGTCGGCGTGACCGTGACCCCCGAGACCCGGTAAGGGTCGGCGCTGTTCCGCAGCGGGTAGATGTCGAAGCCGACCGGGGCGACGTCGTCGCTGACCAGGCCGCCGACGTGTCCGGCGACGGTGCGGCCGTAGCCCAGCGCCAGCGCCAGCGAACCCGGCGCCTGGCCGGGCATCACGTAGGCCGGCACGGTCATGCTGCGGCCGTTGACCTCGAGGTCGACCAAGGTGGCGTTCTCCACCCCGAGCTCCTCGGCGGTGCCGACTCCGATGAGCACCGCGTTGTCCCACACCATGGTGGTCAGCGGGTCGGGCAGCTCCTGCAGCCAGCCGCTGTTGGCGAAGCGGCCGTCGTAGAGGGTGCTGTCGGCGTGGAAGCAGAGCTCGAGCTCGCCGTTGCCGGCGTGGCCCTTGGTCTGCCCGGAGGCGAGGGCCGGCGGGTCCAGCTTGCCCGCCCGGACCTGGACCGCCGCGGGCCGGCTGTCCTTCTTCAGGCCGTCGTGGAGCAGGGTCCGCCAGGCGGAGTCGTCGACGTCGTGGGTCTTGCGGACGATGCCGCGGCCCTCGAGCTCGACCGCCTCGACCATGCGCGCCATCAGCTCCAGCTCGCCGCGGCCGCCCCAGAGCGGGTCGATCAGCGGCTGGCGCAGGGTGATGGTGCCGTCCCAGCCCAGGCAGTCGCCCCAGGACTCCAGGAAGTGGGTCCGCGGCAGCTGCCAGGTCGAGGCCTCGGAGGTCTCGTTCCGGTAGAGGGACAGGTGGACCCGCTCCTCGGCCTTGGCGTAGGCCTCGGCGAAGCCGAAGTCGGCCGGGGCGTCGTAGACCGGGTTGCCCCCGATCACCACCACCGTCTTGTATCGGCCGGCGTTCAGGCCCTCGGTCACCGCGCCGAGCTCGGCGATCGGGTCGGAGGACTCGGCCGGCAGGTACTCGACGGTGCGGCCGGCGTTGCCCAGCAGCTGGTTGAGCCGGTGGGCGCGGGCGTGGACCCGGGCGGGCTGGCCGGCGCCGACGGTGATCAGGCCGCCGCCGCGGTGACCGGCGAGGTCCTCGGCGGCCGCCTTCAGGAACTCGCGCACGGACTCGCCGCTCAGGTTGCCGCCCGAGGCGGGGTCGGGCAAGGACAGCCCGTGCTCCGCGGCCAGGACGGCCTCGAGGTCGAGAAGGAAGGCCTCGATCTGCTCCGAGCGCAGCGGCAGCCGGTGGTCGGCGGCCGCGCCGGTGGAGCTGAAGCGGCTCTCGGCAGCGTAGATCCGGCTCATCTCGCCCTCGGGCTTGCGCCGGCTGGCGAAGCCGCGAGCGTGGCGCAGAGCGTTCGGGTGGTCGAGCAGCGGGTCGTCGTCCAGGCACAGGACCGCGAGCGCGTTCTCGAAGTGATAGAGCGGCCGCAGGGACTGGCCGAAGGCCAGCTCGCAGCCGGCGGTCTCGGCGCTACGCCCGACCGCCTCCCAGGTGGCCCAGGCGGCTTTGGGGAAGCGCTTGGCGAAGCGCGCCCGGAGCCGCGCCATGCTCGGGGAGCTGGTGGCCTCGGCGATCACCGCCAGTTCGGCGCCGTTGCCCGCCAGGTTGGTGAAGCGGTTCTCGGCCCAGCGGTCGAACTCCTTCCAGCTCGAGGCTTGAGCGGCGCCGTCCGCGATGCGGCCGACCGCCCGGCTGCGGTCCGGATCGTACAGCTCGAGCGTCGCGGCCTGCGCGTAAATGCTTGTCGCGCCAGCACTTGCGGGGTGCTCGGGGTTGCCCTCGACCTTCGTCGGGCGGCCGTCGTAGCTGGTCACGACCAGCCCGGTGCCCCACCCGCCCAGCTCCATGGAGGTGGCGAAGTGGCGCGCCTGGCCCGGCACCCGGCCCTCGGGCCGGTCGTTGAAGGGGGCGATGGTCTCCTTCTGCCAGTAGCAGCTGGAGGCGCCAGCGAGCGCGACCGACGCCCCGACCAGCTGAAGGAACCGGCGCCGAGAGGACTCGGTCCAGTTCACCTCGTCGCCGGCCGGGAATTCCTTCGCGGCGAGCTCCTGGTACTCAGGGGTGGCGGCCAGCTGCTCGAGGCTGCGCCAGTAGGTCTGGTTGGCTTCGTCTCGGATCAGCGGTGACATGTGGAGCAGTCCTCCATCGGATCGAGGCCGTTCTCGTCCTTGACCAGGCGGCGGGCCGGCAGGTCGTCGGGGGAGAGGTCCTTGGGGGCGGTCCAGTCGAGCTCGGTGACGAACTCGCGCGGCCGGCGGGCCGGCTCGGGATCCCGGTGGCAGTCGAGGCACCAAGCCATGCTCAGGGACTCCACCTGCTTGACGACGTCCATGCGGTCGACCCGGCCGTGGCACTCGACGCAGCTGACGCCGCTGAGCACGTGGGCGCTGTGGTCGAAGTAGACGTAGTCCGGCAGGTCGTGCACGCGCACCCACGGCACCGGCTTCCCGGTCTGCTTGCTCTCCTGCAGCGGGGCCAACAGCGGGCTCTCGGGCACGATGCGCTCGTGGCAGTTCAGGCACACCGAGGTCGACGGGATCGCCGCGTGGGACGCCTCCTCGACCGTGGTGTGGCAGTAGCGGCAGTCCATTCCGAGCTCGCCGGCGTGCAGCGCGTGGCTGAACGGGATCGGTTGCTCAGGGGCGTAGCCGACGGCCAGCGTCTCGGGGGACGCGCCAAAGTAGAACAGCGCCGTCACGTAGGCCGGCGCCACGAGCAGCGTGACACCGAGCAACGGGCGGAGCTTGTCCGTCCAACGGGGGAACTGGAACAGGCTCATGGGGGGCGGAGGGAAGGTGGATCCCAGGCCAATTCCGTCATGAACGGAACTCCTGGCCTCGGGTGGCCGGACAATTTACCGACTTCAGGGAAGGCGGTGGAGGGGCATCCGCCGAAAAGAGGTGCTTTTCGGCGGAATACCTGGCTCCCCGCTGGAAGTATATTTCCCCAGGCGAACGGTCGGGGCCGATCGCCCGGAAGAGGGGGTCCGTCCTACTCGGCGAAGGAGCGGATCTTCCAGACCAGGCCGTTGAGCTGGTCTTCGGTCAGGTGACCGTACGCGGCCATGGTGTTGCTCAGGCCGTTGGCTTCGCCGCCCTTGCTGATCACGTCCTTGATCTCCTGGTCGGTGACCGAGTCCTGCCAGGTCTTGTCGGTGTAGTTCCGGGGCTTCGGGTCGAGGTTCGCGGCCGCCAGACCGTCGCCCACGCCCGTGTCGCCGTGGCAGGGCGAGCAGGTGGTCTTGAAGACCTCCTCACCCGCCGCCTTGACGGTGGCCGAAGGGCCCGAATCGGCGCCGCCGCCGCCGCAGGCTGCGATCAGCAGGGTGCCGGCGGCGCTCAGAAGGATGGGCTTCCAGATGCGTTCCATGACCGGAAAGTATGCCACCCGACAAAGCATCCTGGAAGCTCCCGAGGGCCTTGGACGCCTTGCTATCCTTTGCGCCCCGCCGGAGGAAGGCGGCCCGCCTGACGGGGCTTCGATTCCTCTTCCACTCCGCGCAGTCCGCAGTCCATTCCTGGGAACTCGGGATGAGTCTGAATACGAAACTGAATTCCTCCATCGGGGCAAAGACGGTCATGGCCGTCAGCGGCATCCTGTTGATGCTGTTCGTCCTCGGCCACATGCTCGGCAACCTCCAGATCTTCCTGGGCGCCGAGCAGCTCAACGCCTACGCCGGCAAGCTCCAAGGGCTCGGCCCGCTGCTGTGGGTGATCCGGCTCGGCCTGCTGGCGATCCTGGGCGCCCACGTGCTCGCCGCGATCAAGGTCTGGAGGGACACCGCGGCCGCCCGGCCGATCCCCTACTCCCACCCGGGCAGCGTCCAGACCACCATCCCGGCCAAGACCATGCTGCTCACCGGCGGCCTGGTGGTGGTCTTCCTGGTCTGGCACCTGCTGCACTTCACGGTGGTCACCAGCGCCGAGCTGGAGGCCCTGAAGCACCCGGCCGGCGGCGAGGGCGAGCACGCGCTCGACGTCTACGCCATGGTGGTGGCGGGCTTCTCCCACGGCGGCGTCAGCTTGCTCTACATCGTGGCGCAGATCCTGCTCGGCGTGCACTTGAGCCACGGCGCCTCCTCCTTGTTCCAGACGCTCGGCCTGCGCGGCGCCGGCAAGGAGGCCGGCAAGACCGACCTCTTCGCCAAGGGCTTCGCCGGCCTGATCGTGGTCGGCAACTGCTCGATCCCGATCGCCGTCCTGCTCTTCGGGCTGGGCGAGGGACACCTCTTCGGCCTCCTCCACGCTCAATAGGGAGGGACAACCATGGCCTACCAGCTCGATTCCAAGATCCCCGACGGCCCGATCCAGGAGAAGTGGACCAACCACCGCTTCAACCTGAAGCTCGTCAACCCGGCCAACAAGCGCAAGTTCAAGGTGATCGTCGTCGGCTCCGGCCTGGCGGGCGGCGCCGCGGCCGCGTCGCTCGGCGAGCTCGGCTACAACGTCGAGTGCTTCTGCTACCAGGACAGCCCGCGGCGCGCGCACTCGATCGCGGCCCAGGGCGGCATCAACGCGGCCAAGAACTACCCGAACGACGGCGACTCGGTGTGGCGGCTGTTCTACGACACCGTCAAGGGCGGCGACTACCGCGCCCGCGAGGCCAACGTCTACCGCCTGGCTGAGGTCAGCAACGCCATCATCGACCAGTGCGTGGCGCAGGGCGTGCCCTTCGCGCGCGAGTACGGCGGCCTGCTCGACAACCGCAGCTTCGGCGGCGCCCAGGTCAGCCGCACCTTCTACGCCCGCGGCCAGACCGGCCAGCAGCTGCTGATCGGCGCCTACCAGTCGCTGTCGCGGCAGATCGCCCAAGGCACGGTGAAGATGTTCCCGCGCACCGAGATGCTCGACGTGGTGCTGGTCGACGGCCACGCCCGCGGCATCATCGTCCGCGACATGGTGACCGGCGAGGTCCGGCGCCACGCCGCCGACTGCGTCATCCTGGCCACCGGCGGCTACGGCAACGTCTTCTACCTGTCGACCAACGCCATGGGCTGCAACGTCACCGCGGCCTACCGGGCGTACAAGAAGGGCGCCGGCTTCGCCAACCCCTGCTTCACCCAGATCCACCCGACCTGCATCCCGGTCAGCAGCGACCACCAGTCGAAGCTGACCCTGATGTCGGAGTCGCTGCGCAACGACGGCCGGGTGTGGGTGCCGAAGGCCAAGGGCGACAAGCGGCCGGCGACCGAGATCCCCGAGGACGAGCGCGACTACTTCCTCGAGCGGCGCTACCCGAGCTTCGGCAATCTGGTGCCGCGCGACGTCGCCTCGCGCGCGGCCAAGGAGCGCTGCGACGCCGGCCACGGCGTCGGCGTGACGGGGCTGGCGGTCAACCTCGACTTCGCCCACTCGATCCAGCGGCTCGGCCGCGACGTGATCGAGGAGCGCTACGGCAACCTGTTCCAGATGTACGAGAAGATCACCGCCGAGAACCCCTACCAGGTTCCGATGCGGATCTTCCCGGCGGTCCACTACACCATGGGCGGGCTGTGGGTCGACTACAACCTGGAGTCGAACATCCCCGGCCTGTTCGTCGGCGGCGAGGCCAACTTCAGCGACCACGGCGCCAACCGCCTCGGCGCCTCGGCGCTGATGCAGGGCCTGGCCGACGGCTACTTCGTGCTGCCCTACACCATCGGCGACTACCTGGCCCGGGCGGCCGACATGAAGGTCAAGGTCGGCACCGACCACGAGGCCTTCGACGCCGCCGAGAAGGAGGTGCAGGACAAGGTCGACCGCATGATGGGCGTCGGCGGCGAGCAGTCGGTCGAGAGCTTCCACAAGCGCCTCGGCAAGATCATGTGGGAGAACTGCGGCATGGGACGCACCGCCGAGGGGCTGACGACGGCCCTCGAGGAGATCCCCAAGCTGCGCGAGGAGTTCTGGCAGGACGTGCGCGTCACCGGCACGGCCGAGAGCCTGAACAGCGAGCTCGAGAAGGCCGGCCGCGTGGCCGACTTCCTCGAGTTCGGCGAGATCATGTGCCACGACGCGCTGCAGCGGGAGGAGTCCTGCGGCGGCCACTTCCGCGAGGAGCACCAGAGCGAGGAGGGCGAGGCGCAGCGCGACGACGAGAACTTCGCCTACGCCGCGGTCTGGGAATACAAGGGCGACGGCGAGACGCCGGAGCTGTCCAAGGAGCCGCTCAGCTTCGAGCACGTGCCGCTCACCACCCGGAGCTACAAGTAGAGGGAGGAGAGGAAATGGAACTCACCCTGCACGTCTGGCGCCAGGCCGGCCCCGACCAGCCCGGCAAGATGGAGATCATCCGCGCTACGGAGATCACCGAGGACATGTCCTTCCTCGAGATGCTGGACAAGGTCAACGAGGACCTGGTGGGCGAGGGAGTGGAGCCGATCCACTTCGACCACGACTGCCGCGAGGGCATCTGCGGCACCTGCTCGCTGATCATCAACGGCATCGCGCATGGTCCGGATGAGGGGATCACGACCTGCCAGCTGCACATGCGCAGCTTCCAGGACGGCGACTCGATCTACCTCGAGCCGTGGCGCTCGCGCGCCTTCCCGGTGATCAAGGACCTGGTCGTCGACCGCAGCGCCTTCGAGCGCATCATCCAGGCCGGCGGCTACACCTCGATCAACGCCGGCGCGGCCCAGGACGCCAACGCCATCCTGATCCCGAAGGAGGACGCCGACACCGCCATGGACGCGGCGGCCTGCATCGGCTGCGGCGCCTGCGTGGCGAGCTGCCCGAACGGGTCGGCGATGCTCTTCGTGTCGGCCAAGATCGGCCACCTCGGCCACCTGCCGCAAGGCAAGGTCGAGCACAAGCGCCGCCTCGAGGCGATGGTGGCCCAGATGGACGCCGAGGGCTTCGGTCCCTGCAGCAACCACTTCGAGTGCGAGGCCGTCTGCCCCAAGGAGATCAGCGTCAAGTTCATCGCCAAGATGAACCGCGACTACATCTGCTGCTAGGTGTCGCCGCGCAGAGGTGTCAGGCTCCGCCGTCAAGGAACCGCGGCGGACGGGCTGCCCCCACGATCACTCGACGGAGGAGCCTGACACCTGGTCGATCTCCCGCTGCAGGGTGTGCCAGCCGAAGCCGCGCTGGCGCATGCGCAGGTCGAAGTAGGTGATGGTGAACACGCCCGCCTGGAGGGAGCCGGCGAGGCCGGTTCCGACCAGCCGCCAGAGCCGCTCGTAGCCCAGGGTCGCCGCCAGCGTCTCGGCGACCAGGTCGACCAGGCCCTTGAGCAGCGCCGCGAGCAGGATCAGGGCCACCACCTTGCCGCGGCCGCTGCGCCAGATCTCGGCGCTCCGGCGCAGCGCCGCCCGGCCGCGCAAGCCCTCGAGCACCACCACCTGCTGCATGAAGAACCACCGCAGGAAGCGCACTACCCCGGGGACGATCAGGCACAAGAAGGCGACCCCGAGCCGCAGGGTGTAGACGAGGCTGGTCCAGGTCAGCGGCCCCAAGCGGTGAGCGGCGAAGCGGAGCTGCTGCTCGACCGTCGGGCGCCGGCGCAGGTACTGGTCGGCGATCACCTTCAGGCTCATGCCGACGGCCGCGAAGCCAGCCACGACCTGAATCAGGATTCCCAGGACCTCCAGCGGCACAGCGAGCCAGGGGTCGAGTTCGGCCCAGCCCTGCAGCCAGGCCAGGAGCGGCTCCACGGGCCCGAGGAAGAGCAGCTGGATCAGGAACAGCCGCGGCAAGGAGCCCAGCGCCAGGGCCGCGCCCTGGACCAGGATCTCCCGCTTCCGCAGCGGCCGCAAGACGAAGTCCACGCCCCCACTCTATTCTGGTTGCAGGCCTCCCCCACCCCCCGCCGCCATGTCGCAGTCCGAAATCGAAGCCAAGCTCGAGGTCCCGGCACCGGAGGAGCTCGATCGTGCGCCCGCCGTGCTGGCCGAGCTCGGCTATCCGGTCAGCGACGGCGAGCACCTCCTCGTCGCCGACCACTACCTCGACACCCTCGACCTGGACCTCTACCTGTCGGGCTGGGCGCTGCGGCTGCGCGACCTCGGCGGCCGCCGGCTGCTGACGCTCAAGGCCTGCAGCGAGGTCGGCGGCGACGGCCTGGCGGTGCGCGAGGAGCGCGAGGAGGAGGTCGGGTGGCAGCCCGGCGACGGCTGGACCTTCGCCCCCGCCACCCTCGGCGGCGCCGTCCAGGAATTCGCCCTCGGAAAGGAGCTGACCAAGCTCTTCGAGGTCCGCCAGGAGCGCCGCATCCACGACCTCAGCGACGGCCACCAGCTCCGGGTCGAGCTCAGCTGCGACCGGGTCCAGTGGATCCGCAGCCACGGCGCCTCGACCGCCTGCTTGGTCGAGCTCGAGCTCAAGCAAGGCGAGCCCGACGGCCTGCGCACGATGCTCCGCCGCCTCCGGGAGCAGACCGGCTGGCAGCCCTCGACCACCAGCAAATTCGAGGTCGGCATGGTGTCAGGCTCCTTCGTCAAGTGATCGCGGCCGGCGGCCAGGCGCGATCACTTGACGGAGGAGCCTGACGCCATCTCCTCCAGCAGCCGCGGCGAGGGGTAGACCTCGCGCAGCAGCCAGAGCACGTAGCGGATGTCGACGCTGACGTTGCGGCTGCGCTCGGCGTTCCAGCCGAAGTCGCCGGAGACGTTCTCGAACACCCGGTCGAAGTTCAGGCCGACCAGGCGCCCCTGGCCGTCCACCACCGGGCTGCCGCTGTTGCCGCCGGTGGTGTCGGCGTCGCTCAGGAAGCAGACCGGGATGCCGCCGGCCTCCTCCCCTGCCCCGGCCGCCCGCAGCGGCTCGGGCGCGTCGAAGGGCGCCTCGCCGGTGTGCTTGTCGAGCAGGCCGCGCACCGTGGTCCGCGGCGTGTGCCAGACGCCGTCGCGCGGCGCGTAGCCCTTCACCGAGGCCACCGAGACCCGCAGCGTGCCGTTGGCGTCGGGGTAGAAGCGCTCGCCCCGCCACTGCTCTTGAGCCTCGATCCACAGCGCGCCGGTGCTCAGCCGCGCCCCGGCCTGGGCCGCCCGGAACTCCTTGAGCTCGTCGAGGTCCTCCTTCAGCTCGTCCATCAGCCACACCACCGGGTCGTCCTTCGGCTTCTCGATGTCCGCCCAGGCCTCCGGCTCCAGCAGGCCGCTGTCGCGCACGAAGGAGCGGCCGATCCGGTTGGCCTCCTCGCGGTCGTCGACGCCGCGGAACAGCTGCTTCCACAGCTTCATCCGCTGCCCCTTCGGCATCCGCCACAGCTCCTCGAAGACCAGCCCGAACAGCGCCTCCTCCGACGCGGCGTAGACCCGGCGCCGGCTCGAGGCCAGCTTCTTCGCCAGGGCCTCGTCGTCCGGCTCGCCGCCGTCCCGCAGGTGATCGGCGAAGTCGCGGCCCATGCGGCTCAGGGTCGAGTAGCTCGTCAGCGCGCTCAGCAAGAAGTCGCGCTCCTGCCGGACCAGCTCCCGGCGGTCGAGCTCGAGCAGCTCGTCCAGCACGTCGCCGTAGCGCTTCTTGCGCGGCCGGTCGCCCTTCACCCACTCGGCGAATTCCGCCTCCTCGCGCTGCTTGCGCTCGACGACCCGGTTGCGCGACAGCCCCCAGACCATGCCCTGGGCGTTCTTGAGCCCGTTCGACAGGCTCTTGACGCGCGAGCGCGAGCGCAGCTCGGCCGCCGGGTCGCCGGCCACCGACTCGCGGATGCCGTCGATCATGGCGCCGAAGACCCGCTCCCGCATCGGGTAGTACCAGGACTCGCGCATCGCCACCGACACCGAGCTGAGGTAGCGCTCGGTCCGGCCGGGGTAGCCCAGCACCATCACCAGGTCGCCCTCGTCGACCCCCTCCTCGGAGACCTCTAACCAGCGCTCGGGCCGGTAGGGAACGTTGTCCTCGCTGTACTTGGCCGGCGTGCCGTCGGGCGCCGCGTAGGCGCGGAAGAAGCAGAAGTCGCCCGTGTGGCGCGGCCACATCCAGTTGTCGACCTCGCCGCCGTACTCGCCGATCGCGGCCGGCGGGGCGTAGACCAGCCGCACGTCCTCGAAGACCGTGCGCAGGATCAACCGCCACACCCGGCCCTCGAAGTAGGGCACGACGGTGGCGTCGCGGCCGGGACCCTTTGCCTCGTCGGCCAGCTCGCGCCGGCGCCGGTCGACCGCCCGCTTGCGCGCCGCCGGGTCGTCGCCGGCCTCCTCCATGGCGGCGTGCATCTCGGCGGTGACGTCCTCGTAGCCGCGCACGATCGAGATCTTCATGCCCTTCGCCGGCAGCTCCTCGCCGAAGTCGGCCGCGGCGAAGCCGTCGACCAGGCGGTTGTTCTCGGGCGTCGAGTGGGCGTTGATGGCGCCGTAGCCGCAGTGGTGGTTGGTGACGATCAGCCCCTCCGGCGAGACGAAGCTGGCGCTGCAGCCGTTCAGGTTGACGGCGGCGCTGAGCAGGCCGCGCTCGCCGTCCCAGATCTCGTCGGCCTCGAGCGCCAGACCGCGCTGCTCCAGCGCCGGCCAGTCGAAGTCGCGGATCTGCTCGGGCAGCCACTGCCCTTCGTCGGCGGAGAGGAAGGCGCCGCCGGTGAGCAGCAGCGGCAGCAGCAGGAGGAGCGGGCGGCGGATTCGGTGCATGACGGACTCCGCGCGCGGCCGACCGAAGGGGGCGGGGCTCAGGGCGCGGGGACGTCGAGGATACGGCCGTCCGGGCGGGTGACCCGGGCGAGGACCCCCTCCCGGGCGGCGGCGATCCAGGCGAAGCCGGCGTCGACGCGGCGCTTCCGGACCAGGTCCTGGCGCAGCCGCGGCTCCATCTCCTCGAAGGTCGGGCCGACCGCCCCCTCGGGCAGCTCGATGCCGTCGGTCGCGGCCCGGTAGGCCTCGAGCAGCTCGGCTTCGGTCGGCTCCGCCTGCTCGCCGACCAGCTCGTCGAGGGTCCGGTCGAGCCGGAAGCGGCGCTGGACGAAGCGCTCCAGGGCTTCCTCGCCCAGGCGCAGGCGCAGCGCCTCCATGGCGGAGCCGGCGGCGGCCTCCATGCGGCTGCGGAAGGCGTCGAACTCGTCCTTGTCCAGCACCGGGAAGCGCCGCTCGCCCTCCCACAGGAGCAGCACGTCCCCCACCAGGAAGCCGAAGCGGGCCTCGGGGTCGGCGCAGAAGCCGTCCAGCGCCGCCATCACGCCGTCGGCGGCGACCGACTCGGCCGCGGCGTAGTCGGCCCACTCGCCGTCGAGGAAGCCGCGCAGCACCTCCTCGTCGACGGCGCGGCCGCCGACCTCCATGGCCCAGGGCCAGGGCAGCTCCGGGGTCTCCCAGAGCATCTCGGCCGGCGCGGGCGGCGCCGGGCCGTCACCGCAGCCGGGGGCGACGAGGAGCAGGCCGCCGAGCAGGCCGGTCGCCAGCCGGCGCGTGAGCCGCGGCGCGCGGCGGGAGCGGGAGGACGGGGGGAGTGAGGGCACCATCGGACCGGACAGCCTAAAAGAAATGGGAGGCGCCGCGGCGCCTCCCAAAGCGAGGGGATGAATCGCAGCCAGACCCGCTCAGTAGCGGTTCCGCTGGTTGTTCATGGTGTTGTAGTGGTTCTGGCCGCTGCAGCTCTCCTGGTAGTTGTGGAAGCCGTGGAAGGCGCCGATGTCCAGGTAGGCCTGCATGGTGCAGTTGCCGTCGCAGCAGTGGTTCAGCGTGTACATGTGGCCGACCTCGTGCTCGGTGATGTTCGCTTCCGCGTTGCCGTACTTCTTGATCAGGCCGCGCGGCAGGCCGAGGTAGGCCACGCCGATCGCGCCACCCGGGGTCGGGTCGTTCGAGAAGGCGATCATCATGTCCTGGCCGTTCAGGCCGCCGCCCTCGCTGTAGGCCTCGTTCAGCAGCTGGACGATGTCAGCGCTGTCCCTCGAGTCCCACTTGTAGCCCTTGCGCGGGACCAGATCGATTCCCCAGTTGGCCTTCATCGCCGCGTCGGCGCTGTTGATCAGGCCGATCACGTGGCTGCGCACGTTCGGGATGTTGTTGTTGAAGGCGTTCCGGTACTCCTCGTCGACCGGGTGCATGCCGTAGACGGCGGCGCGGATGCTGCCGCCCGGGACCTGCCCGGCGCCGTTGTGGACCAGACCGTTGCCGGCGGCGGCGGCTTCCTCTTCGGGAGTCCACGGCCGGTCGATCTGGAAGCGGTGGCCTTCGCGGGTGGTGAACACCTCGTGGGCGAACTCGAGGTCGAACTCAGCGGCGCTGGCGTAGTCGCTCAGAGCGGGCAGCTGGTTCCAGGCGCGGCCCTGGGAATCGATGTACGGGCCGGCGGTGTTCAGGGGGGCGAAAGCGAGGCCGACGGCGGCTAGGCTTCCGAGAATCGCAAGATGCTTCATCAGGTTGACTCCTTGGAGGGGGGATTGGGGATGTGCTCAGGACCGTGGTTTTCGGGTTCGAGTTCCCCGAAATTCGGTCCAGGCGTCACTCCTTCTCGGCCGGCAGGCGCACCACCACTTCCTCCGGCCGCGCCGCCGGGTCGAAAGCGATTTTCAACAAGTGCTCTGCCACGAAAGGAGTTGTGTTGAAGGACTCGGTGGCCTTCAGCTCCAGGAACTTGTCCAGGGTCGGGAAGACCTCGGGGCTGCAGCCGCGGATCCGCTGCTGCATGGCGGTGTCCACCACCCCGGGAGCGACGGCGTAGGCGCGCAGGCCGCGCTCGGCTTCCTCGAGCTGCACGGTCTCGGTCAGCCGGTCCAGCGCCGCCTTGCCGGCGCAGTAGGCGCCCCAGCCGGCGTAGCCGTGCCAGGCGGCGCCGGAGCTGACGTTGATCAGGACCCCCGGGTCGGCGGCGCTGGCGCCGCGGGCGGCCAGGTGGCGCAGGAAGGCCTGGGTGCCGTAGAGCACCCCGGTCAGGTTGATGCGGAGGTGGGCCTCCAGCGCCTCGCCGCTCAGCTCGCGCACCGGCAGCACCGGGTCGAGCACGCCGGCGTTGTTGATCCACAGGTCGATCCGGCCGAATTCCGCGGCCACCGCGGCCCCGAAGTCCTGCAAGGCACCGTCCTCGCCCACGTCCAGCCGGCGCGTGACCACGCCGGGGCCCTCGGGCATGGCCGCGGGGCCGCGCGAGCAGAGACCTAGCCGCATGCCGCGGGCGGCGAAGTCCTCGGCCAGGCCGGCGCCGATGCCGCGGCTGGCGCCGGTGATGACGGCGACCTTTCCATCGAGGGCGGGGAGTGACATGGGGGATAGTCTGCCAAGGCCGGGCCCGGAGCGGAGGATCTCACCCAAAGAGCACAAAAGCGGATAAAACCGGGTCTGAGCCGATGCGTTTCCACCCTGTCCTCCTGCTTCTCCTCCTGCCTTGCCTCCCCGGCTGTGACGACTCGTCGGAGTCGGTCGCGGCGGCCGAGCCCCCGGAGGCCTACCTCGAGGGCGTGATCGGCGACCTGCGCGGCGCCGCCCGCCAGCACCAGGAGCTGCTCGACCGGGTCGGCCTGCCGCTGCTGCCCAGCGACCCCGAGTGCGACGCCCTGGTGGCCGACTTCCGCGCCGTGCTCGAGCCGGCGATGCTGCCCGGCGTGATCGAGGACTGGAACGACCTGACCGTTCGCATGGGCCTGGTCAGCCTCTTCTACCAGCTGTGCCCCGAAGGCGAGGTCCAGTTCGGACCGCCGCGCGAAGTGGGCGGCGGCGACGACGGCGCTGGCGCGGTCCGCATCCGCGTCGAGTATCCGTCCGCCGCCGGCGACCCCGAGCGCCAAGACCTGGTCCTGGCGCCGGTCTACGAAGGCTGGCGCCTGTGCCGCCGGCCGGTGCAGGCCGACCACCCCGAGGAGGAGGTGGCGCTGGCGCTCGGCATGGGCCTGCTGCCCTGCTCCGACGACGCGCCGGAGACGCTGCGCGCCACCCTGGCGGCGCTGGTCGACGCCCGGCCCCGCGTCAGCCTGCTCGAGCGCCGCGAGGACGGCCCGAGCCTGCGGCTGCGGCTGCGGGTCGAGGCCGACCCGCTCGACGGCCCGCTGGAGTTCACCGCCGTGCACGAGCTCGCCGGCTGGACGGCGCACCCATGAACCTGCTCCAGCTGGACGACGGCGCCTCCCGCTTCCAGCTGGCGCTGAAGAGCTCGCCGGCGCCGCCGCGGCCGCAGATGCTGCGCTTCGCCATCGAGGTCGAGTCCGCCGGCTTCCTCGGCCGCCACGCCGAGGCCAAGGTGCTGGCCGGCGACTTCGAGCGCTTCCTCTCCGGCGCTCGCGAGTTGACCGCCGGCCAGCGCGGCGACACCGCCCTGGCCGCGCTCGACCCCGAGGACTTCATGCTCCGGCTGCGGCGCCAGAACGACGCCGTCAACGTCGAGGGCTTCGTCGGCCGCGCCTACACCGACTTCCGCGGCTGGCCGCGCCGGCACCGCCTCGACTTCGGCATGCGCCTGACGCCCGAGGAGCTCGCCGCCGCCCTCGACGCCTTCGCCGGATGGGAAGCGAAGGCGTGAAGTTCGTCATCGACGAGCTGCGTGAGGAGGACTGGCCGCGCGCGGCCCTGATCTTCGCCGAGGGAATCGCCACCGGCCTGGCCAGCTTCGACACCGAGGTGCCGAATTGGAAGCGCTGGGACGAGGCCCACCTGCCCGGCGGCCGGCTGGCGGCGCGGGAGGCCGGCGGCGAGCTGCTCGGCTGGGCGGCGATGCTGCCCGTGTCCGACCGCTGCTGCTACGCCGGCGTCGCCGAGGAGAGCGTCTACATCGCCGAGGCGGCCCGCGGCAGCGGCGTCGGCACCGCGCTGCTCACGGCCCTAGTCGAGCGCGCCGAGGAGCTCGGCTACTGGACCCTGCAGGCGGGGATCTTCACCGACAACGCCCCGAGCATCGCCCTGCACCAGAAGTGCGGCTTCCGCGTCGTCGGCGTCCGCGAGCGGCTGGGCCAGCTGCGCGGCGTCTGGCGCGACGTCGCGCTGATGGAGCGGCGCAGCGCCCGGGTCGGCTCCGGCTCCGATCCCTCCGGGAAGGGCGAAGGCCGCGGCGAGCCCGGCGTATCCGGTTCCTAACCATGTTCAACAAGAAGAAGAACTCCCCGCCGCAGAAGGTCAAGGTCAAGGGCGCCCCGCTGAGCTGCCAGCACTGCCAGAGCGACCGCTTCCACGCCATGCGCGGCCAGCTCAACACCAAGGGCGCCTCGCTCATCGACCTCGACTTCTTCAACCCCGAGGCCGACTGCTACGTCTGCTCCAGTTGCGGCTTCATCCACTGGTTCTTGCAGGACAAGTAGCCTTGCTTCGGTGACCGAATGATCCTCCGTATCCTCTCGCTCTTGCTGCTGCTCTTGCCAGCGGCGTGTTCGCAGCAGACCGAACCTCCGCCGCTCGACCCCTCCCTCTCACCGGAGGAAGTGGTGGCGCAGCTCCTCGATGACGCCAGGGGCCTGGTCCATGAGAACCGCGCGGAGATCCATGAGGCCTGCGTCGAGCTCAGCGCCATGCCCGCGCCTGCGCCTGCGGACTTCGCCGTCTTGCTGTCGCCGATCTTCGAGGACTTCCAACCCTATTCCGCGCGGGCGATCGACCCCGCCGTCCTGCGTGCCGCCCTCGGTCCCACCGGCGAACCGATCCTGGCGCCTCAGCTCGGGGACGCCATCTTCAGCGCCTTGCTCCTGGACCTCATGGTCTTGACGGCAGAGTCCCCCGAGTGGACCACCAGGACTCGCGGCACCACCCAGGACGAAACCACCGTCACCCTCGAGGCCGTAGTCGACGCCAGCCTGCTCCCTGAGGGCGAGGAGGAACAGGTCGCAACGGTCGCCTTCCGCCTCCGCAACACCGCGGAAGGGTGGCGGATCTTCGCCTTCGCCAAGCCGTCCTCCGCGCTCGCTCGTCGCTTCGACCTGGAATCCCTCGACGGCCAACCGGTCTGGCGCATCCGCCGCGAGGGGGATGACCTCCCCACCACGTCCGCCCGCGCCATCGCCCTGGTGGTGCTCGACGAAGGCGACCTCGTCCCCGACCCGGCGGAGTACAGCCGCGGCCGGCTCGACCGCTACCAAGGCCGCAGGATCGGCTTCCTCGACGGCCCCGCGCTGCCCGCCACGACGGAACGACTCCGCACTTGGCTGGCCGCCGACCCGGGGAGCATCGAGCTCCGCCTCACCCCCGGCGAGGGCTGCACCATCCAAGACGTCTTCCACGCCGTCGACGCCCTCTTCGAAGCCGGGGTGGTCCACCTGAGCTTGGCGCCGGGACTTTGAGGGGATTGCGGCTCCTCCCCCGCTCATCCGTTCATCCACACGCGCTCTCCCCATCCCCGCCCGCGATGCTCGACATCAGGAACCCGATTGGCTCCCGGTCCGGCTCCCAACGCCGGAGACGCTGCTCCTACCAGCGCAGAGAACCAATCTGGTTCCCGATGTCGAGCGGTCCGCAGCGCGAGTCCGCGCCCGGCGGCCCCGGGAGCGGCGGTCGCTCGGCCGCCGCGGACCGGCCGCCGCCGGCCTAGAATCCGCCCCATGCGGATGGCGCACACCATGATCCGGGTACGGGACCTGGACGCCTCGATCGACTTCTACTGCGGCTTCCTGGGCCTGAAGGAGGTCCGCCGCGGCACCATCGGCGACGAGGCCACGCTGGTCTTCCTCACCGACGAGCGCGAGCGCTATCACCTCGAGCTGACCTACAACCACGACGGCCGCGACTACGAGCCGGGCACGGCCTTCGGCCACCTGGCCTTCCACGTCGACGAGCTGGCGCCGGTGGTCGCGGAGGTCGAGCGCCGCGGCTGGTGGTTCCGGCGCAGCAAGCCCGAGTCCCGCTCGTCCTACATCTTCGTCCGCGACCCGGACGGCTACGACATCGAGATCCTCGAGAAGGTCGGAATCTGAACATGCGCATTCCCCGCAAACTCCCGATGTACCTGCTCGCCCTCGCCATCGGCATCCAATTCGTGGCGGTCGAGCGCACCAACCCCGAGGTCGTGTCCGACTTCGACGGCCCGCCTGAGATCGAGGCGCTGCTGCGCCGCGCCTGCTACGACTGCCACTCGAACGAGACCGTGTGGCCGTGGTACTCCAAGGTCGCGCCGATGTCGTGGATGCTCTCCGAACACGTCCTCGACGGCCGCAAGCACCTCAACTTCTCCGAGTGGGACGAGGAGGAGGCCTGGGACAGCTACGAGGAGATCGGCGAGGCCGTGGCTTCGGGCGAGATGCCGCTCAAGGGCTACCTGCTGCTCCACGGCGAGGCCAAGCTCAGCGACGAGGAGAAGACCGCCCTGCTGGTGTGGTGCGGCTACGAAGAGCCCGGCGGCGGGGACGGCGACGCGGGCGCGCAGGATTGACCCGGTCGGGCATCGACCTCGGCGACGGCCTGCGCTTCGACCCGCCGCTGCTGCTGGCGCCGATGGAGGGCGTCACCGACCGCAGCTTCCGCGGCCTGATCCTGGAGTCCAACCCCGGCGCCGTCGGCGCCACCTGCACCGAGTTCATCCGCGTGACGGCGCCGCCGATCCCGACCCGGCGGCTGGCGCCCGAGCTCGACGGCGGCGCGGGCGGTGCCGGCGCGACGCGCGTGGTCCCGCTCGGCCTGCAGCTGATGGGCAACCGCCCCGACATGGTGGCGGCGACCGCGGTCCACGCCGCCGAGGCCGGAGCTGACTTCGTCGACCTGAACTTCGGCTGCCCGGCGCCGCGGGTCTACCAGCACCGGGCCGGCTCGGCGCTGCTCGACGACCCGCCGGCGCTCGAGGCGCTGCTCCAAGCGGTGGTCGAGGCCTGCCCGCTGCCGGTGACGGCCAAGATCCGCGCCGGCGGCGAGCACGACCGCGATTTGGAGGACATCGCCCGGCGGGTCGAGCAGGCGGGCGCCCGGCTGCTCACGGTCCACGCCCGACTGCGAACCGAACGCTACCAGGACCCGGCCGACTGGCGCCGGATCGAGCGGGCGGTGGCGGCGGTGGCAATCCCGGTGGTCGGCAACGGCAGCGCCGACTCCCCCGCGGCCATCGAGGCGATGTTCGAGCAGACCGGTTGCGCCGGGGTCATGGTCGGCCGCGCGGCCATGGCGGATCCCTGGATCTTCGGCCGCTGGCGGACCGGCGCGGCCGCCGACGGCGATCCAGAACTCCTTGCCTGGCTAAGGGATTACGCGCGCCGAATGGGCGACGGCGGGGCCTCGCCGCTGCACACCGCCGGACGGCTCAAGATGATGCTGCGGTGCCTGGCCGGCGCCGGCCGGCTGGCGCTGGGCCCGCGGCTCCCGGAGCTGCTGCGGCTCGGCCGGGCGGACCACATCCTGGAGGCGCTGGAGCCGGGCCAGGGCGGCTAGGCGGGGGCGGGGGCGGCCGCGGCGGAGGGGCCTCGGCAGCGCGGCCCACCCGGCGTCAAGGGTCGCGCCCAAAAAAAGAACACGGATGCGGCTCGGCTGGCCATGGATCCGGAGTTGCGCGGTCCTAGGATGAGGGGCGATGAGCAGCGGCCCGCACATCGCCCTCGCAGCGACCAGCCTGAGCCCCCGGAGCCGGGCCAAGGTCGCCGAAGCCCTGGTATTCAATGCCAGCGACTGGTCTTCCGCCACTGGCAGCGAGCTCGCTTGCCATCCCAAGATGGAGGGCGAGGTCTTCAGCGTGGTCCTGAACGACCCCTCGCGGGCCTTCGACCGGCTGGTCGACCTCGGCGAGCGCCTGTGGCCGCTGCCGCTGCGCGCCTCCCTGGTCTCGGTCGGCCGCCACGCTGGCGACATGGCCATGCAGCGCGGCCGCGCCAAGGCGGTCGAGGCGCTGCGCCAGGCCGAGAAGGAGCACGTCCGCTTCCGGGTGCAGCTGTCCGGCCGCGAAGACCACGAGTGCCGCCTGGCCGAATCTTCGCTGCTGCTCCACGCCGTCATCTCCGAGGGCTGGACCGCGACCCGCCACCAGGCGGTGCGGGCCTACCGCGAGCTCGGCCGCCAGAAGGACGTCGCCGAGAAGCTGCAGGTCACCCAGCAGGCGGTCTCGCAGATGCTGCGCGGCGCCCGGCTGCGCGAGCTGCGCGGGGTCGAGGACACCCTCCGCACCTGGTTCGCCGAGCCGACCAAGCCGGGGCTGTGGCCGCTCAAGAACCTGAGCATGGACGCGCCGGCCATCGCCGGGGTCTAGGCTCAGCCGCGCGCAGCGAAGTAACGCTCGGCGTTGCGACAGGCGGCGCGCCAGCAGAGCCAGATCAAGAGGTCGGCGAACAGCCACCAGGCGCCGCCGAAGATCATCAGGCCCGTGGCCGCGTCGCCGCCGACGAGCAGCCGGCGCTCGAGCCAGCCGACGCCGAGGGACCAGAGCAGGTAGCCGGCGGTCAGCAGCACCATCAGCACCAGGTAGATCACCGCCAGCCCGAGACCGGTGCGCAGCCGCGGCCCGAGCTCCCCTTCCTCCGCCGGGCGCATCAGGAAGGGCGAGCAGCCGAAGGCGATCATCGGCGCCGCCAGCGCGGCCAGGGTCGGCGGCGCGAAAGCAAGGAACACCAGGTAGGCGTGCGCCGGCAAGCCCGCGGTCCATCCGACGACGCCGACCACGATCAGGTAGGGCGTCAGCATCAGCCCGGCGGCGCCGGCCTTGGCCAAGAGGAAGGCGCGGCGGTCCGCGGGAGAGGCGGCGATCAGCGGCCACTGCTTCGACTCGCCCTGGAACACCGACAGCGAGAAGGACGGCAGCACGAACAGCGCCAGCTTGGCGGCCAACCCGAGCAGGGCGCCGCCGGCGCGCAGGCCGTCGAACCAGCGGTCGCCGACCGGCGGCGGCAGGGAGAGCTGGAGGAAGCCGCCGCGGTGCTGCTGCATCGCCAGCCAGCCGAGCACCGAGGCCGAGAGCGCCAGGCCGACCAGCCGCGCCGGCTGCTGCGCCAGGCTCAGCCACTCCTTGCGGATCAGGGAGGCGAAGAGGCCGGACGGCCAGCGGCGGCGAGAGCCGCCGGCGCGGGAGGCGGCGGCGCTGACCGAGATCGAATTCTCGAAGGCGGAGCGGTAGACCCCGGCCGTCACCGCGCAGCTGAGCGCGGTCACCGCCAGGCCGCCGAGCAGCCAAGCGGAGGACAGCGCCTGGCCGCCGCCGCGGACGAGGAAGGCCGCGGGGCCGGCGAGCATCACCCGCCACAGCCAACCGGACTGGAAGCTCTCGACCAGGAAGCTCAGCTCGCGGCCGTCCTTCGCCAGATGCTCGCCGCGGATGACGAGGAAGAAGAAGGCCAGCATGGCGACGCTGCCGACCGCCGAGAACAGCAGCTGGGTGAAGCGGCTGGCGGCGAAGCGCATCGCCAAGGCGTAGACCATCTGCACCAGCGCCAGCGGCGGCAGCGCCATCAGGGTCATCGCCAGCGGCAGCCGCCACAGCGCCGCGGTCGGCACCATCCGGACCTGGGCGCCGAGGAAGAGCGCGACGGCGCTGAAGCCGAGGCACCAGAACAGCACCCCGGCGGTCAGCCGCCAGAGGCCGCGCAGCACCAGGTGCACCGCCGGCACCGGCGAGCTCAGCAACAGCGGCACCTCGGGGCCGGCGAAGAGCTGGCGGGCGGAGCTGCCGAGCGCGATCCGCAGCAGCACGAGGACCGTCGGCATCAGGACCAGGCCCGCTGGCAGCGCCGGGTCGGTGGTCCCGGCGCGGACGCCGTCGCGGACCGCGGGCTGCTCGAGCAACGCCCCCAGGATGGCGCCCGCGAACAGGAAGAAGGCCTGGGCGAAGAGCAGGAGCAGCAGCAGCTTGCGGCCCTCGCGGGTGCGGGCGAGGTTGCCGATCTGCTGGAGGTCAGCCCTGAGCAGCCCCTTCACCGGCCTCCACGTCGCCCTCCGCGACGTCCGCGGTGTCCTCCGCCGCGTCACCCTCCGCCGTCAGCCGCAAGAAGACGTCCTCGAGGGTGCCGTGGGCGCCGGCGCCCAGCAGCTCGGCGACGTCGCCCTCGGCGCGCAGCTCGCCGCGGTCGAGGATGCCGACCCGGTGGCACAGGCGCTCGGCGGTGTCGAGCAGGTGGGTGCTGAGCATGACCGTGCCGCCGTCGTCGCAGAAGCGCTGCAGCAGGTCCTTCAGGGTCCGGGCGCTGCGCGGGTCGAGGCCGGTGGTCGGCTCGTCCAGCAGCAGGATCTCGGGGCGGGTCACTAGTACCGCCGCCAGGTGCAGCTTCTTGCGCATGCCGTGCGAGTAGCCCTTGATCAGCTCGTCGGCGCGGCCGGCCAGGCCGAAGGCCGCCAGGAGCTCGTCGGAACGAGCGTCGCGGTCGGCGGCGCGGACGCCGAACAGGCTGGCGACCAGGCCGACGTGCTGGCGCCCGGTCAGGTGGTCGTAGAGCGGCGGCGTGTCGGGGACGAAGCCGGTGGCGGCGCGGGCCTCGCGGGCGTCGGCGACCGGGTCGATGCCGGCGAGGCGGATGGTGCCCTCGGACGGCTTCAGCAGGCCGGCGAGCATCCGCATGGTCGTGGTCTTGCCGGCGCCGTTCGGGCCGAGGAAGCCGTACAGCTCGCCCGCCGCGATCGACAGGTCGAGCCCGTCCACCGCGATGAGCTCGCCGAAGCGGCGGCTGAGTCCCTGGGTCTCGATCACGCCAGCGCAGGATAGCGGAGTGAGCACCGCGCCCCCATCGGCCGCCGAGCGCTCAGTCGCGTTCGAGCCAATCCGCGATCCCGCGGGCGGCTGCCTTCAACCGAGTCGACAAACCGGCGATCTCTTCCTCGGGCAGCAGGCCGCCGAGTTCGGCTCGCACCCGGTCGGGATCGAGCTCCTCCGCTTCCTGCCGCAGCTCCGTGGCGAGCTCGGTCTTGGTCATGGACCGCCGTTGCTTCAGCTTTGGCAGCCGGGAATCGACCCGAGCCAGGCGCTGGTCGAGCACCTCCGGCGCCGGCTCCACGCCGAGCCGGGAGCGGAAGAAGGCGCAGTCGTACAGATCCCGGAGCAGCCGGCGCTCGTTCCACGCCGCCAGCTTGTGGGCGAAGGCCCATCCGGGACTCATGATCCTGACCACCCGCGCCGGCTGACCGAGCTCGCGGGCGAAGGACCCGGTGGACATCGGCTCGCTGCTGCACTCAGCGGCGACGCTGATCTCGAGCTGGATCGCGACGGCGTCGACGCGGAGTTCGGCGCGGAGCATCTTCGAGTGCAGCTCGATCTCCACCTCGGCGCCCTCCAGCTCGCAGAGGGTGACCTCGACTTGCTCGAGGATCTCCTTCTTCGAGGAGAAGGGCGCGAACACGTAGTCGATGTCGGTGGTCGCGCGTGGGCTGTCGATGAGGCGCAGCGCCATTCCCCCCTTCAGGATGGCGCGGTCGGCGTAGACCTCGGCGAAGCGGTGCATGACCCAGAGGAACAGGCCGTCGGCGGTGGCGGGGCGGTCGATCGGGACGGTCATGACAGTCGGAGCACGCGGGAGGCGAAGGCGCGGAACTTCGGGTTTCGGTATCGAGCCAGGTAATCCTGCAGGCGGCCTGGATCGAGCTTGCGGAGGTTCAGATCGGAGTAGACGTCGAAGGCGTAGCGGCGCCCCCGCTGCGCGAAGGAGAGCACGTCCAGCGCTGCCTTCTCCGGATCGGCGTAACGGATCCCCTGCTCGATGCGGGAGCCGAACTGCAGGTGCGGCGCGACCCCGAGGTGCTCGATCTCGAAGCCGAGGGCAGCGTACGATCGGGACCGCCCGAGCTTGGTGGCGACGATCCGGCGGCGTGGATCAGGTCCGATCACCAAGGCGCGAGCGAGCACGGTCTCGAAGCTGATGCAGGACTCCGGGCAGATGCGTTGGCTGAGCACCGGAAGCTCGAACTCTTCGGCGACGTAGTAGCCGCGCGTGAAGCGGGTCAGGACCCCGGCCGCGACCAGGGCGCGGATCCGCCGCCCGAAGGCCGAGGGATGGGCCTCGGCGAGCGCGGTCTCGAGGTCGGCGGTGGAGTAGATCCCGCCCTGCGGCCGGCCGAGGCGGGCGAGCAGTTGGGAGTCCTGGAGGATTTTCATGACGCCGAGAATACTACCTTATTGTGGCATTCGCAGCATCTTGAATCTGGGAAGCGGCGATCTGCGGCATCCTGCCGCGCCGCTAGAATGTGGGACGGTAGCGGCGCCGAAAACCTCGGAATTGGCCGCAAACCCCCGTTGAAGCCCATGCCTGCGATCGAGTCCACCCCCGAGTTCGTCCAGCAAACCTACGCCAAGATGCGGCAGCGCCTGGAGGTCGTGCGCGGCCGCCTGAACCGGCCGTTGACCCTGGCCGAGAAGATCCTCTTCGGCCACCTGGACGACCCGGCGGCGGCCGATCTGGACCCGGGCAAGGCCTACCTGCTGCTGCGGCCCGATCGCGTCGCCATGCAGGACGCCACCGCGCAGATGGCGCTGTTGCAGTTCATGTCGGCCGGAAAGGACGAGGCTGCGGTGCCCTCGACCGTGCACTGCGACCACCTGATCCGCGCCCACGTCGGCAGCGAGTCGGACCTGGCCGTGGCCAACGACGAGAACCGCGAGGTCTACGACTTCCTCGAGTCGGTCAGCGCCCGCTACGGCATCGGCTTCTGGAAGCCGGGCAGCGGCATCATCCACCAGGTCGTGCTCGAGAACTACGCCTTCCCGGGCGCGATGATGGTCGGCACCGACAGCCACACCGTGAACGCCGGCGGGCTGGGCATGCTCGCGGTCGGGGTCGGCGGCGCCGACGCGGTGGATGTCATGGCCGGCTTCCCCTGGGAGGTGCTGCAGCCGAAGCTGATCGGCGTCAAGCTGACCGGCAAGCTCAACGGCTGGGCGGCGCCGAAGGACGTGATCCTGAAGCTGTGCGGCCTGCTGACCGTGAAGGGCGGCACCAACCACATCGTCGAGTTCTTCGGCGAGGGCTGCGAGTCGCTGTCGTGCACCGGCAAAGCGACCGTCTGCAACATGGGCGCCGAGCACGGCGCGACCACGTCGACCTTCCCCTACGACGCGCGCATGGGCGCCTTCCTCCGGGCGACCGGTCGTGAAGAGCTGGCGGCGCTGGCCGAGCAGAACCTCGACCTGGTGACGGCCGACCCGGAGACCGCCGCCGATCCGGAGCAGTACTACGACCGCGTCATCGAGATCGACCTCGACACGCTCGAGCCGCACCTGGTCGGCCCGCACACCCCGGACTTGGCGCGGCCGATCTCGACCATGGCCGCCGCGGTCAAGGAAGAAGGCTACGTCGACGAAGTGTCGGCCGCCATGATCGGAAGCTGCACCAACTCTTCTTATGAAGACGTCGGCCGCGCGGTCGACGTCGCCAAGCAGGCGCAGGCCAACGGCGCCAAGATGAAGTCGACGCTGATGATCTCGCCGGGCTCGGAGATGGTGCTCGCCACCATCCGCCGCGACGGCCACGCCGAGGCGCTGGAAGAGGTCGGCGCGGTGGTGCTGGCCAACGCCTGCGGCCCGTGCATCGGCCAGTGGCAGCGCGACGACTACGAGAAGGGAACGAAGAACTCGATCGTCACCACCTTCAACCGCAACTTCCCGGCGCGCAACGACGCCAACCCCGAGACCCTCGGCTTCATCGCCAGCCCCGAGCTGACCATGGCGCTGGGCCTGGCCGGCAGCCTGAGCTTCAACCCGCTGACCGACGAGATCGCGAACGGCGACGGCACCACCTGGAGGCTGACGCCGCCGGCGCCGGCGCCCGACATCCCGGCCAGCGGCTTCATCGGCACCGGCGAGGGTTACCAGGCGCCGCCGGCCGACCGCAGCGGCGTCGAGGTCAAGGTCAGCCCCGACAGCGAGCGGCTGCAGATCCTGTCGCCCTTCGCGCCGATCCCGCTCGAGAAGTACCAGGGCATGCCGCTGTTGGTGAAGACCAAGGGCAAGACCACCACCGACCACATCAGCCCGGCCGGCCAGTGGCTGAAGTTCCGCGGCCACCTCGAGAACATCTCGAACAACATGCTGACCGGGGCGATCAACGCCTTCACCGGCGGCCGCGGCACCACGAAGAACCTGAGCACCGGCGAGGGCAACGTCGAGACGCCCAAGGTCGCGCGCCACTACAAGGCCGAGGGCCAGCCCTGGGTCGTGGTCGGCGACGAGAACTACGGCGAGGGTTCCAGCCGCGAGCACGCCGCGATGTGCCCGCGCCACCTCGGCGCCGCCGCGATCATCGTCCGCAGCTTCGCCCGCATCCACCAGACCAACCTCAAGAAGCAGGGCGTGCTGGCCTTCACCTTCGCCGACCCGGCGGACTGGGGGAAGGTCCAGGAGGACGACCGCGTCAGCCTGAACGGTCTGGAGTCGCTGGCCCCCGGCAGCGCCGTCACCGCCGTCTTCACCCACGCCGACGGCTCGACCGACTCCGCCGCGCTGGTCCACACGCTCAACGACGAACAGATCGAGTGGTGGAAGGCCGGCAGCGCGCTGAACACGCTGAACTGAGCCGAAGCGAGGCCTGCCTCGCCCCCTTCCCGCGCCCGGCAGGCCCAGCCCGCCGGGCGCGGCCTTTTCGCTAACCCAATCCGCTCCGGCGGCGATTCCAGTGCGCGATTCCGGCGCGAAGGTCGCGCATTGAGGACCACGCGATCCGTTCGCGATCCACTTACCCGAGGGATCCTCCCCATGCGCCGACTCTCCGCTCTCCTCCTCCTCCTGGCCCTGCTCCCCAGCTGCGCCTCGATCCTCAGTGACTCCGACGATCCCGTCACCTTCGACACCAAGCTCGACGGCTGGTACTTCGGCAACCTGATCTTCGGCGGCCTGCTCGGCATCCTGATCATCGACCCGGCCACCGGCGCCATGTGGCGCCTGGACGAGACCTTCACGGTCTACCTGGACGGAGAGCCGCCGGAAGAGGCGGCCAACCCCGCTCCCTGACCGTTCGCGTTCGAGGGGGAGCCGTCTCCGGCCGCGGCCTGCGACGGCTCCGTTGCGTCCGGGGCCGGATCCGATGCGGCGAACGTCCCCGGAAGAGGAACCGGGAGACAAGCCCACGGCCTAGTCGCCGCGGCCGCAGCGCCACCCCCATCCGCTCCATTGCACGATTCCGGCGGCATCCGCCCCAGAATGGACAGGCCCCCTATCTCCGCGCGAGGGTTACACTTAGCCCTCCCTTTCGCGCTTCGCCGACCTGATCATGCGCCCCCCCATTACCCGTCGGCCGCTCTTCTTCCTGGCCGCCCTGGCCCTTCCTGCCGCCGCCCCGGCCCAAGCCCCCGGCCAGCAGGAGTCCGTGCACGTGTCCTGGAACACCCAGGACCGCATCGCCGACCCGACGCCGATGCGCTTCCGGATCGGCTATGAGCAGACCACGATCGATCCCTCCGAGGACCTCGGCCTGCTCGGCATGCACCTGGACTTCCTCGAGCCGCTCGAGGACTGGCCGGGCATCTACTTCGGGCTCGGCGGCTTCACCGCCCTCGACGGCAACCGCGGCGGCTTCCTCGCCGGCGGCCTCGAAGGCGGCCTGAACTACCAGTACAACGACCGGCTCTCGATCGACGCCGGCGTCCTGGTCGGGGTCGGCGGCGGCCACAGCGTGCCGAACGGCAACGGCCTGATGCTGCGCGAGCACTTCGGCGGCCAGTACCAGATCAACCCGGACTTCGGGCTGCGCCTCGAGCTGTCGAACATCGACTTCCCGAACGGCACCATGGGCGACTTCCAGATCGGCGTCGGCGCCGCCTGGACCATGAGCCCGTGGGTGGCCCGCAACGAGGTCCGCGCCGGCCGCGTCTACCCCGCCGCCGCGCAACCCGACGTCCGACGCATGCGCTTCAGCGCCGGCGGCACGCTGCTGCTGGTCGACGACAGCTCGAAGTACACCAGCGGCCAGTCGCTCGCCAAGGACATCAGCCTCGCCGGCGGCCGCGCCGACTTCTTCCTGGACGAGAACCTGTTCGTGGCGGTCTCGGCGGCCGGCGCCGTGGTCGGCGATCTCCAGGGTTACGCCCAGGTCCTGACCGGGGTGGGCTACTCGATGCCGATCGACCCGCGCTTCTCGGTCGAGGGCACGCTGCAGCTCGGCGGCGGCGGCGGCGGCGGCGTCGACACCGGCGGCGGCATGCTCCTGCAGCCGGCGGTCTCCGGCCGGATCCACTTCCACCCGCAGATCAGCGGCGGCCTGACCCTGTCGCGGGTCATGGCGGTGGACGGCGAATTCGACGCCACCGGCGTCGGCTTCGACCTGGCTTTCAGCACCGGCCTGCCGGACTACAAGCCCGGCGTGCGCGGCGTGATGCTGCCCGACCAGACGGCGCTGTCGCTGTGGACCGTCGAGGCCCTGCACCGCAGCTACTTCCCGTCCGACGACTCCCTGCTCGACAACGGCCGCTCGATGTCGACCATGCACGAGCTCGGCCTGGGCCTCGCCTTCCCGCTGAACACCGAGATCGAGATCACGGCCCAGGTCTTCGGCGCCCACGACGGTACCAGCGACGCCTACGGCGAGGGCTGGGGCGGCGTGCGCTACCGCCACCTCTTCGCCGGCCACCCGAGCAGCGCTCAGTGGCACCTGATCCTGGCCGGCGCCATGGGCGTCGGCGGCGGCGGGAACGTGTCGAACGGCGAGGGCCTGCTCTACGACCTGCGCGGCGGCATCGGCCTGTCGCTCAGCCCGACCGTCAGCCTGGACCTGAGCCTGGGTCAGACCGGCGCGCCGGACGGCGACTTCGAGGCGCTCTCCTTCCAGGGCGGCCTGAGCTGGCGCTTCGGCGTCCCGGTCACCCAAGGCTGATCCCGGCGGCGGCGAAGGCTGATCCCGGCAGGACCCTCGGCCCCGGCGGGTCGGTGTCGCTACACTCCCAGCGGGGGTGGGCTAGCGCCGCCCTCGCCCAGCCGATGACGCATTTCCCGCTGGCCCGCCTGCTGTCCCTGACCCTGCTGCCGCTGCTGGCGGCGCCCGCCCTCGCCCAAGATCCGGGCGGCCTCAGCGACGTCGCCGGCGGACCGGCGCGCGACCCGGACCGACCCGAGATCCTGCCCGCGAACCGCCAGTGGGTGGCCGACCCGGTGCCGGTGCGGGTGCGGATGACCTACGAGGGCACCAAGATCCACGACACCGAGGACCTCGGCCTGTTCGGGATCCACTTCGACCTGCTCGACATCTGGAGCGGCATCCCCGGGCTCTACGCCCACGTCGGCGGCTACGGCGCCGCCGCCGGCCAGCGCGGCGGCTTCTTCACCGGCGGCTTCGGCTTCGGCTGGCGCCACGACCTGGGCGAGGGCCTCGAGCTCGACGCCAACGCCTTCTTCGGCGCCGGCGGCGGCGGCGCGGCGCCGCAGGGCAGCGGCCTGATGCTGCGCGAGTCGCTCGGCCTCGAGTACGCCGCCAGCGACCGCCTGGGCATCCGGGCTGAGGTCGCCAACATCCACTTCCCCGACGGCGACATCGACGGCCAAGAGGTGGTGATCGGCCTGAGCTGGAAGGGGCGGCCGTGGATCGCCCGCAACGACATCGAGGCGGTGCGCGCCTACCCGGCGACCGCCGCGCCCGATCCCAGCCGGCTGCGGGTCGGCCTGTCAGGCATCAGCCACGAGCCCTTCAGCCAAGCCCGGCGCACCGACGGCACCAAGATCACCGAGGACATCGGCCTGATCGGCGTCCGCGGCGACTGGTTCCTGGACCAGAACTTCTTCGTCACGGTGTCGGCGCACGGCGCGCTCACCGGCGACGTCGACGGTTACGCCCAGCTGCTCGGCGGGGTGGGTTACGCCCAGCCCCTGGCCGGCGGCATCGACCTCGAGGGCGCGGTCCGGCTCGGCGCCGGCGGCGGCGGCGCGGTCGACACCGGCGGCGGCTTCATGGCCCTGCCGACCCTCGGCCTGCGCGCCAACTTCAACCCGACCACCAGCCTGGCGCTGCACTACGGCCGGCTCTACTCGCTGAACGGCAGCTTCGACGCCTCGAGCATCATGGCCGAGCTGGGCTTCAGCACCACGACCCCGAGCTACTCGCCCGGCATCGCCGGCCTGCGCATCCCCGACGGCACGCCGCTGTCGCTGTGGCAGCTCGAGATCAAGGACCGGATCTACTTCCCGACCTCCGGCATGACCCTGAAGAACGGCACCGACATGAAGACGGTGCACGAGCTCGGCCTGGGCGTGGCCTACCCGCTGGCCTGGGACCTGGACTTCACCGGCGAGGCCTTCGGCGCCTACTCCGGCGACATCGGCGGCTACGCCGAGGGTTGGCTCGGCCTGCGCATGCGCCACGGCTTCCAGCGGCTGCCCGGCACCGAAGGCATCCTCGGCTTCTCGATGGGTGCCGGCGGCGGCGGCGGCGTCGCGGTCGGGGATGGCTTGCTGTGGAACGGCCGCGCCGGGCTCGGCTGGGTGCTGTCGCCGAGCGCGGCGCTCGAGCTGACCCTGGGCTACACCGACGCCGTGGCCGGCGAGTTCAGCGCCTACACGGCGCAGTTCGGCGTCAGCTGGCGCTTCGCCCTGCCGGTGTCCCGCTGAGCCGCAGGCGGCCGGACGGGACCCCAGCGCGGGGCTACCCTGGGCCGCCATGTCCGAGCAGAAGGTCGTCCTGATCACCGGCGCCGGCAGCGGCATCGGCCGCGCCGCCGCCGAGCGCTTCGCCCGCGAGGGCTGGTGGGTGGTGGCGATCGGCCGCCGGGCCGAGAGGCTGGAGGAGACGGCGGCGGCGATCGCGGCCGATGCGGAGACCTCGGCGGCCGGCGGCGGCTGCGAAGCCGCGGCGCTCGACGTCGCCGAGTCCGGCGCGATGGCGGCGCTGGCCGATCGGGTCATCGCCGAGCGCGGCCGGATCGACGCCCTGGTCGCCAACGCCGGCATCGCCTACGCCCGCGAGGCGGCGCTCGAGACCAGCGATGACGACTGGGCCGAGACCATGCGCATCAACCTGACCGGCGTGCACCTGTCCTGCACCGCGGCGCTGCCGCACATGGTGGCGCGCGGCGCCGGCGCGATCGTCACCATCGCTTCGATCGCCGGGCAGGTGGGGATGGCCAAGCGCGGCAGCTACGGCCCGAGCAAGGCCGGGGTCATCGGCTACACCCGCAACCTCGCGGTCGACTACGCCAAGGACGGCATCCGCGCCAACGCGGTCTGCCCCGGCTTCATCGTCACCGACATCAACCGCCACTCGCTCGCGGCCCTGGGCGAGGACGGGCTGGCCGCGCTGGTGGCCAAGCACCCGCTGGGGCTGGGCGAGCCCGAGGACGCGGCGGCGGCGATCTGGTTCCTGTGCAGCGACGACTCGCGCTGGATCACCGGCGTCGACCTGAGCGTCGACGGCGGCTACACCGCCTGGTGAGGCGTTTTCCGGCCAGATTGCGCTGTTCCTGGAGGTAGGGGAGGCCCTGAGCCGGTCCTCGGCCAGGGCGCTCCCTTCGATCCTCCAGGGATTTCGCCCATGTTCCGCCTCGTCCGCCCGCTCGTCCCGCTGCTCGCCCTGCTCGCCGCCACGGCCGGCGCCGCTCCCGCACTCTCCGCAGCCGCGGCCCCCGCCCAGCAGCCCGGCCAGGTGCTGTGGCAGTATCCGGTCAACGACCTGATCCAAGGCCAGCCGGCGCTCGACGCCGCCGGCAACGTCTACTTCGGCTGCATGGACGGCCGGCTCTACAGCCTCGACCCGGCCGGCAACCTGCGCTGGAGCTACGCCGCCGGCGCCGCGCTGCGCGGCACCCCGCGGCTGGACCACAACGGCCACGTCTACGTCCCGGACCAGAGCGCCTGGGTGCACAAGGTGCGGGTGGCCGACGGCTCGCGGGTGTGGCGGGTGAACCTGCCCGGCGCGCTGCACTCGGATCCGCGGCCGGCGCTGTCGCGGGACGGCAGCCTGGTGATCGTCGGCAGCGTCGACAACGGCCAGGAGGGGCGGCTCTGGGCATTGAGCACGACCAACGGCAGCCTGCAGTGGACCGGCGAGATCGTGCAGTGGCCGGCCACCGGCATGCTCGACCGCTTCGAGCGCAACGACCTGGTGATCGCGCCCAACGGCGACCTGGTGGCCATGGGCTGGGACCAGGGCTCGCTCGGCTCCTTCCAGATGGACGGCACCGAGAACTGGACCTTGCCGAGCGGGATCAACAACTACCCGTCGAACTTCGTCGTCGACCCGCAGGGCCGGATCTTCGGCTACTCCTACTGGGGCTTCCGCGCCTTCGACGCCGGCGGCACCGAGCTGTGGTTCAACTGGTACTACCTCTACGCCGGCAACGACCCGCTGGCGGTCGGGCCGGCCGACCTGATCTTCGCCGCCTACGGCGGCCGCGTCCGCGGCCACGACCGCGACGACGGCAACATCCTCTGGACCCACAGCTTCCCCTACGGGGCGCTCCAGGTGATGTACGAGCCGGTGCGCGACACGGTCTACGTCGTCGGCACCGACTACCAGGACCGCCAGATCCTGGCGCTGAACCGCTTCGGCGCGGTGCAGTGGCAGGCGCCCTGGCCGGGCTTCGCCAACCGCGCGCCGGTGCCCTCGGCCGACGGCAGTGTGCTCTACCTGGCGGATCAGGACGGTGCCATCTACGCCGTCTCGACCGGGGCCGCGCCGCCGCCGCTCGACCTGACCGCCGGCCTTCTGATCCGCGGCATGCCTTCGGACCTGATCGCGCGGGGCGCCTTCTCGGGCGAGACCGTGCACTTCCTCTACAGCCTGCAAGGCACCGGCAGCGGCCCCTGCCCGCCGCAGCTCGGCGGCTTGTGCCTGGACATCCTCAGTCCGGTCCGCGTCGCCGGCAGCGCCGTCGCCGACGCGACCGGCAAGGCGGTGCTGCGGGTGACCGTGCCCGCCACCGCGCCGCTGGTCGACGTCCACCTCCAGGCCGTGGCCCAGCGCGGCGCCGGCGGCGCCGCCTCCGTGAAGTCGAACACCGTGACCACCCCGATCTACTGATGAAGACCTCCCTCCGCGCCCTCCTCCCGCCGCTCCTGGCCGCCCTGGTCGCCTGCGCCGCCGCGCCGCGCCTGGCCGCCCAGGAGTACGATGTCGTCGACCTCGGAGCGATCGCCTACGACGTGAGCCGCGGCCACGACATCAACGAGCTCGGCCAGGTCACCGGCGACACCCTGAACGCCGCCGGCAAGTGGCGCGCCTTCCTGTGGAGCGCAGGCGCCATGACCGAGATCCCGGCGCTGGTCGGCTACGGCAGCGACTACGGCTACGGCAACGCCATCAACGTGCACGGCCACGTGGTCGGCGAGTCCGGCCACACCAACCCCTTCCTGTGGGACGGGGTGAGCACGACCGACCTCGGCGACCTGGGCGGGTCGAGCTCGGGCGCGGCCCACGGGATCAACGACTCGATGCAGGTGGTCGGTTACGCCAGCCACACCTCGGGTTACGACCACGCCTTCCTGTGGCAGAACGGTGCCATGACCGACCTCGGCGTGCTCAGCAGCTGGGGCGGGCGCAGCGAGGCCAAGGACATCAACAACGCCGGCCAGGTGGTCGGCGTGTCAGCCACCAACAGCAGCCAGCACGCCTTCTTGTGGGAGAACGGGGTGATGACCGACCTCGGCGGGGTCGGCACGGGTTACTCGATCGCCAACGCCATCAGCGAGAACGGCTTCATCGCCGGCGCCTCGGACACGCCGAGTTACCGCTCGCACGCCACCTTGTGGGCCGGGGGTTCAGCCATCGACCTGGGCAGGCTGAAGTTCCCGGACCCGAGCTCGAGCGAAGCGCGGGACGTCAACGACCTCGGCCAGGTGGTCGGCTGGTCGCACGCCCACAACACCTTCAATCGCCACGCCTTCCTGTTCGAAGCCGGGCTGATGCGCGACCTCAACGACCTGATCCCGGCGGGCTCGGGCTGGGAGCTGGAGGAGGCCTACGCCATCAACGAGCGCGGCGAGATCGTCGGCTACGGCGATTACCAGGGCAACCTGCGCGGCTTCCTGCTGCTGCCGCGGAATGGCGCGACGCTGGTGCTCAGCCAGCCGACGCCGGGCGTGGTGGGCGTCGTCAACACGGTCCAGGTGAGCCGGGCCACGCCCGGCGCCGCGGTCTACTTCGCCTACGGCCTGTATCCCGGCAGCACGCCGGTGCCCGGCTGTCCGGGGCTAACGGTGGGCATCGGCGCGCCGTTCGTGTCGCCGCCGCAGATCGCCAACGCCAACGGCGAAGCCCAGCTCAGCCAGATCGTGCCCCCGACCGCCAGCGGCAAGACCGTGCTCATCCAGGCCGCCGAGCCGTCCGGCTGCGCCGTGAGCAACCTGGTGAGCTTCGTGTTCCCGTAGGGGCCGCTGAGGCGCAGGCGGGTCGTCAGTCGTCCGCGAACAACGTCGGCAGATCCCGCGCCCCATGCAGCACGCGAAGGACCAAGATGCGCTCCTCTTCGACCAAGTAGAAAACGAGCCAGGTGGCGAATCCGGTGATCGGCCACATCCGGACGCCGCCGAGCCGCCGCGACCGGTGGGGCCGACTCGCTCCGAGCTCCGGATGATCGACCAGGCGGTCGAAGGCTGCGCGGGCGGCCTCCAGGAAGCGCTCCCCGAAAAGGGGATTCTCACCGCTGAGATAGGCGAAGGCTTCCTGGAGATCGGACTGGGCGGCGGGGCTGAGTTCAGCCCTTCTCGCCATCTTGCTTGCGGTAGCGACTGACGGCCTCGGCGACCAGCTCGCCCCAGAAGCGGTCGTTCACCGGCGCGGCTTCGCCGGATTCGAGCCCCTCCAGCAGGAGGCGCTCGAGCCGCGCCTGCTCCTTCGCGCGCTGGGCCTGCCGGACCAGCGAGCGGACGTATTCGCTGACGGTGGAATAGCCCTCTTCAGCCACCTCGCGGAGGATGAAGTCCCGCATTTCCGCGGGCAGAGAGATGTTCAAAGTGCTCATGCTGATGTCCCCTTGTCGGCGCAGACGATAACAGGATTTGCCAATCTTTGCCAACTCCCGACCTTGGGCCAGCCACCACTTGGGCGTCAGATCCGGCAGCCCGTGTCTAAGTCAAGCTGAGCACGGCGGATCGGGAAGTCATGCCGGCGGCCAATCCGGAGCATCGCAGGGAGTCCGGGGCGTCACGTCGGAGTAGGCGACGTGCGGGTCGGGGGTCGGCTCGGGGGCCTCGGCGCCGTAGCGGCGGGCCAGCTCGCTGGCGGGGTAGCAGAGCTGCTCCTGGCCCTCGCCCGGCCGGTGGCCGATCGCGAGCAGCGCGCAGGGGCCGTCGCCGTCGCCTACGAAGACATGGCTGACGCCGGCGGGGCAGTGCACGAAGTCCCAGGCCCGCAGCGCCCGCTCCTCGCCGTTGACCAGCAGCTTGCAGCGCCCGGACAGGACCAGGAAGTCCTCCTGCGCCTCTTCGCGGTGGTAGCGGCAGTTCGGCTTGCCCGGTTCGAGCAGGAACAGGTGGACGCCGACCTGCGGGAAGCGGTCGCCGGTGTCGAAGCCGCAGGCCAGGCCGAAGGCCTCGGAGCGCGACCAGCCGGCGTCGGCGACGTTCTTCACGAACCACCCGTCTCGTTCTTCGATCATCCTTGGTTCTCGCTGCTCTCGACGCTGTCGGGTTCGGCCCAGACCGCCAGCTCGTTGCCGCTCGGGTCGAGGAAGTGGAAGCGCCGACCGCCCGGGAAGGAGAAGGGCTCGACGACGATCTGGCCGCCGGCCGCCTTCACGCTCGCGACCGAGGCTTCGAGGTCGGTGGAGTAAAGGATGACCAAGGGACCGCCGCGCGCCACTTCATCCACCGGCCGCAGCCCGCCGGATTCCCCGTCGCCGCGGCGAATACCGGCGTAGTCCGGCCCGTAGTCATTGAACTCCCAGCCGAAGGCGGCGGCGTAGAAACGCTTGGACTCCGCCAGGTCGGTGACGCTGATCTCGATGTAGTCGATCGCGTGGTGGGTGTGGACGGACTCGGGCATGGTCTCGGGGCAGGTGCAGGCGGCGAGCAGGGCCAGGAGCAGGCAGGCGCGGTGAGGCATCGGTTCGGACCAGCCTAGCGCCCCTGGGGCCGTTGCATTCATCGCCACGGACTCGCCGCGCAGCGCGGCAAAGGACTTGGGCCTGGCCCGGGAGGCAAGCGGCGCAACCGCAGCGGGGCGCTAGAATTCCGAGCGCCATGGAAAACACCAGCACCGACAGCGTCATCGTCACCGTGGAGACCAGCCTGGGCATCGACGAAGCCGTCGCCGCCCTCGAGGAAGCCGCCGTCAGCGAGAAGTTCGGCGTCGTCGGCTTCCACGACCTGAACGCGACCATGGCCAAGAAGGGCGTGGAGATGGAGCGGCAGGTGCGCATCGTCGAGATGTGCCAGCCGCAGATCGCCAAGGACGTGCTGGGGCTCGAGCCCGAGATCAGCGCCGCCCTGCCCTGCCGCGTGTCGGTCTTCGAGCGCGACGGCAAGAACTGGCTGTCGACGATCCGCCCCACCGCCATGCTCGGCATGTTCGGCGTCGAGGGCGCCGAGCCGATGGCGCTGCAGGTCGAGGCGATCATGCTGCGGATCATGGAGAAGGCGCGGGGCTGAGCTCCGGCCGGGCGGGTAGAATCCCGCCCCATGTCGGACTCCATCGACCGCATCCTCGAAGTCGCGACCGAAGCCGGGCGCGCCGCCTCCCAGATCTGCCGCGCGGTGCTGGCGGAGGCGCCGGCCTCGCCCGACGCCATGGCCAAGCTCGGGAAGGAGCCGGTGACGGTGGCCGACTACGGCTCGCAGGCGGTCATCCTGCGGCTGATCGGCGCGGCCTTCCCGGACCACAACGTCATCGCCGAGGAGGGCTCGGAGCACCTGCGCGAGTCGGCGGGCGACGCCGGCGCCGAGCAGATCGTGCGGCTGGTGGGCGCCGCCACCGGCCAGGCGGCCGACTTCGACCAGGTCTGCGCCTGGATCGACCACGACGGCCCGGCCGACGCCGAGTACACCTGGTCGATCGACCCGATCGACGGCACCAAGGGTTTCCTGCGCCGCGACCAGTACGCGGTCGCGATCGGCCTGCTGCGGAACGGCAAGCCCTACGCCGGCGTCATGGCCTGCCCCAACCTGCCGGTCGACCTGGACGCGCCCGACGGCCCGCGCGGCGTGCTCTTCGTGGCCGCCGAGGGCCGCGGCTGCACCCGGGTGCCGATCGACGGCGGCGTCACCGAGCCGGCGGCCGTGAACGCCTCGGCCAGCCTCGCCGACGCCCGCGTGCTGGGTTCGGTCGAGTCCGCCCACGGCGACCCGAAGATGGTCGTGGCCGCCATGGAGCAGCTCGGCATCGGCGGCGGTTTCGTGCGCTACGACAGCCAGGTCAAGTACGGCGTCGTCGCCCAGGGCGCGGCCGAGATCTACGTCCGCCCTCGCTCGAAGCCGGACTACCGCGAGAACATCTGGGACCACGTCGCCGGCGTGGTGGTGTGCGAGCAGGCCGGCGGCCGGGTCACCGACCTGGACGGCAAGGAGCTCGACTTCTCGCTCGGCAAGAAGCTGACCGAGAACCGCGGCGTGCTCGCGACCAGCGGCGGCGCGCTGCACGACGCGGTGGTGGCCGGAATCGCCGAGATCGAAGCGCGCGCCTGAGTCGTGGCGCTGCGCGCGCTCGCCCTGCTCGCCACCCTCGGCCTCGGCCCGGCCGCCTGTTCGCCGGATGCCCTGCTCCTGGACATCGGCGACCCGGCGGGCTGCGTCGGGCCGGACACCATGCTCCAGGTCCTCGAGCTGGTGCTCGACGGCGCCGAGCCGCGGGTGGAGGCCGACCCCGGCGGCTGGTGGGACCCAGGTGACACCGAGTACGCCATCCGCCTGGCGGAGGCCAACGACTACCTCCGGGGCCTCTTCCCGACCCCGCCCGATCAGCTCGACAAGCGCAGCGTGGACTACTCCATCCGCTCCGGGCTGCTGGAGGGGCCGAAGGCGCGGAACGAGCTGAAGGGCGGCCTGCTCGGCGGTCTCGGCTTCAAGGTCTACTATCAGCTCAGCGGCCATGAGCAGCCCGAGCGCCTGAGCGGCCGGCCGACGGACCTTGACCGCGGCCTGCTGTTCCGGATGCCCTATGTGATCGAGGATCGAGCGGGCTACGTCGACGTGTGGCTGGACCCCGAGCCGCGGGACGGCCGGCATTGGATCCGCGCCGTCTCCTGCGAAGGGCGGCTGCCGGAGGGATAGAGCGGCGCGCGGCCGCGCGGCGGCGGCTTCGTTCGGTTTCAAGGTTGGTGAACCGCCGCGCGGTGGGACAATGGCCGCGCCATGTCCGAGCTCACCACCCGCAACGACGCGCTCGATTACCACAGCTCCGGCCGGCCGGGCAAGATCCAGGTCGTCCCGACCAAACCCTGCCTGACGCAGATCGACCTGTCGCTGGCGTACTCGCCGGGCGTGGCCGAGCCCTGCCGCGAGATCGCCGAGGACCCGGACAAGGTCTACGACTACACCTCGCGCGGCAACCTGGTGGCGGTGGTCAGCGACGGCTCGGCGGTGCTCGGGCTGGGCAACATCGGGCCGCTGGCCTCGAAGCCGGTCATGGAGGGCAAGGGGGTGCTGTTCAAGCGCTTCGCCGACATCGACGTCTTCGACATCGAGCTGGGCACGCAGGACGTGGACGAGATCGTGGCGGCGGTGAAGGCGATCTCGCCGACCGTGGCGGGGGTGAACCTCGAGGACATCTCGGCGCCGCGCTGCTTCGAGATCGAGCGGCGGCTGCGGGAGGAGTGCGACATCCCGATCTTCCACGACGACCAGCACGGCACGGCGCTGATCACCGGCGCGGCGCTGTTGAACGCGGCCGAGCTGGCGGGCAAGGAGATGGGCGAGCTGAAGGTGGTGGTGAACGGGGCCGGCGCGTCGGCGATGGCCTGCACCAACTTCATCCTCGACCTGGGCGTGGACCCGGTGAAGGTGGTGATGTGCGACTCGACCGGCGTGATCTGGAAGGGCCGCGAGGAGCGCATGACGCCCGAGAAGGAGGTCTTCGCCGCCGACACCGAGGCGCGCACGCTGGCCGAGGCGATGGTCGGCACCGACGTCTTCTTGGGCCTGTCGGTCGGCAACGTCGTGTCTCCCGAGATGCTTCTGTCGATGGCCGCGAACCCGATCGTGTTCGCGATGGCCAACCCCGACCCGGAGATCCCCTACCCGCTGGCGCGGGAGACGCGAGCCGACGCGATCCTGGCGACCGGGCGCTCGGACTACCCCAACCAGGCCAACAACGTGCTCGGCTTCCCCTTCGTGTTCCGCGGCGCCATCGACGTGCGCGCGACCACGATCAACAAGGAGATGCTGCGCGCGGCGGCGATCGCGCTGGCGGAGCTAGCCAAGGACCAGGTGCCGGACGTGGTGGCGCACGCTTACGGGCTCGACGCGCTGGAGTTCGGGCGCGAGTACATCATCCCCAAGCCGCTCGACCACCGCGTGATCCGGCGGGTGGCGCCGGCCGTGGCGCAGGCGGCGATCGACACCGGCGTGGCGCGGCGCGAGATCGACATGGACGCCTACGTGCGCGAGCTGGGCGAGCTGATGGGCTTCGAACGCGACCTGATGCGGCAGGTCGTGACCACGGCGCGGCGGCAGAGCAAGAAACGCATCGTCTACCCCGAGGGCACCGAGGGCCGGATCGTGATCGCGGCCGAGGCGGTGGTGCGCGAGGGCATTGCGACGCCGGTGCTGCTCGGCGACGAGGCCGAGGTGCGGGCGAAGTTCCGCGAGCACGGCGTGTCGGACGCCGGGGTCGAGGTCGTCGACCCGAAGTCCTGGCCGCGGCTGGAGGAGTACGCGCAGGAGCTCTACGAGCTGCGGCGGCACCGGCGGCGCACCTTCCACGAGGCGCAGGAGCGGACCACCGACCCGATGTGGTTCGCGCCGATGATGCTGCGCATGGGCGACGCCGACGGCATGGTGTCGGGGGTGACGCGCCACGTGCGCAAGACCATGTCGCCGATGCTCAAGGTGGTGCCGCTGCGGCCGGGGGTGCGGCGGGCCTGCGGCATGACCGTTGCCTTCACCGACGAGGGCGCGCTGTTCCTGGCCGACACTTCGGTCAACGTCGTGCCGGACGAGGAGGACCTGGCCGAGATCGCGATCCTGGCGGCCGAGGCGGTGCAGCGGCTGGGGGTCGAGCCGGTGGTGGCGATGCTCAGCTTCAGCAGCTTCGGCGGCACGCCCCACGCCACCAGCGACAAGATGCGGCGCGCGGTGCAGATCGTGCGCGAGGAGGCGCCGGAGATCCTGATCGACGGCGAGATGCGGCTGGACGCGGCGCTCGATCCGGTGGTGCAGCAGCGCTACCCCGACTGCCGCCTCGGCGGCCGCCGCGCCAACGTCCTGGTCTTCCCCGACCTGCAGGCGGCGAACATCGGCTTCAACCTGCTGCGCATGGTCGCCAAGACCCCCATGGTCGGCCCGATCATGCTCGGCTTCAGCAAGCCCGCGCATATGCTGCAACCCCACTCCGCCGGCGTGAAGGACGTCGTCCACCTGACCGCCATGGCCAACGCCCACGCCCAGTTCATCGAGATGGACCGCAAAACGGGGTCAGACATCGATTGAAAGTCGATGTCGTACCTCGAATAACAATCGATGTCTGACCCCGATCCTGATCTCATCCTCATCGGCTCGGGGATGGGTGCGCTGACCGTGGGGGCCTTGATGGCCCGGCTGCGGGGGAAGCGGGTGCTGGTGCTGGAGCGGCACTTTCGGGCCGGGGGGTTCACGCACGCGTTCCGGCGCGGTCCTTACTCCTGGGACGTCGGCGTGCACTACATCGGCGAGATGGGGCCGCGCATGGGATCGCGTCGGCTGATGGACCTGGTCACCGGCGGCGAGGTCGAGTGGACCCGGATGCCGGAGCCCTACGAGCGCTTCTCCTACCCCGGCCACGAGATCGAGCTGCGCAGCGGCCGCGACGGCTTCTTCGACGCCTTCCTGCCGCACTTCCCGGAGGAGGAAGCCGCCCTCCGCCGCTACTGGCGCGACATCCACCGCGCCATGCAGGGCATGGCCGGCCACTTCATGGGCCGCGCCGGCGGCCGCGGCCTGCGCGCGCTCGGCGGCCTCGTCCGCGCGCTCCGGCCGCCGCGCTACCACCGCAGCACCGCCGCCTGGCTCGAGCAGCACGTGCGCTCGCCGGAGCTGGCCGCCGCCCTGACCTCGATCTGGGGCGACTACGGCCTGCCGCCGTCGCTGGCTCCCTTCGCCCTGCACGCCATGGTCGCGGTCCACTACACCCGCGGCGCCTGGTATCCCCAAGGCGGCGCCGGCCGCATCGTCGCCGCCGCCGTCCGCGCCATCGAAGGGGCCGGCGGCCAGGTCCTGCTCAACCGCAAGGTCGACGAAGTCCTGATCGAAGGCGGCCGCGCCGTCGGCGTGCGCGCCCGACCCACACGCGGCCGCGGGGCCGGCCCCGGCTCCGACGCGAACCTCGAAGAACACCGCGCGCCCGTCATCGTCTCCAACGCCGGCGCCGCCAACACCTGGCGTCAGCTCGTGCCCGAAGCGCACCGGCCGGCCTTCACCGCCGACCTCGACCGCTTCCTCGACCGCGCCCCGCTCTCGACCCACGTCAGCGCTTACCTCGGCCTGCGCCAAGAGCCGACCGCGCTCGGCATGCGCGGCGAGAACCACTGGCTGCACCGCGGCTACGACCACGACGCCGCCTGGCGCGCCGGATCCACCTGGCCGGCCGACGGCCAGGCCCCGCTGGTCTACCTGTCCTTCCCGTCGCTCAAGGACCCCGACGCCGCCGCCCCCACCGCCGAGGCCGTCAGCATCTGCGGCGACGACGCCTTCGCCCGCTGGCGCGGCCGCCCCTGGAAGAACCGCGGCGACGACTACGAAGCCTTCAAGCAGGGCATCACCGACGCCCTGCTCGACCTGGTCGAGGAGCGCCGCCCCGGCTTCCGCGAGCTGATCGACTTCGTCGAGCTGTCGACGCCGCTGACCACCGAGGACCTGACCGGCCACCACCGCGGCACCATCTACGGCCTGCCCGGCACCGCCGCGCGCTTCGACCGCCGCAACGCCGCCTGGGGCCACCCGCGCACGCCCGTCCCCGGCCTCTACCAGACCGGCGCCGACGCCGGCAGCCCCGGCCTGATGGGCGCGCTACAGGGCGGCTTGCTCACGCTCAGCCACCTGCCCGGCGGCGTCTCCATGCCGCAGGCGATCGCGGCATCGCGGAAGGGATAGGATCGGGGCATGCGCCCCGCCCTGATCTCGGCACTCCTCGCAGGCCTGGTCGGCGGCCTACTCACCGCTTGCGGCTCCGAGGTGGACGCCGTCGGCCCGGCCCCAGTCGAGACCCGCGCGATCCCGGTCGGCGACACCCCGGTCCGGATCCTCAGCTGCGGCGACCCCACCGCTCCCGCCGTCCTCCTGCTCCACGGCGCCGCCTTCTCGGCCGAGACCTGGCGCGAGCTCGGCACGCTCCAGCTCCTGGCCGCCGGCGGTTACCACGCCGTCGCCGCCAACCTGCCCGGCAAGCCCGGCTCACCGACGAACCCCCTCGCCGGCGCCGACTTCCTGGTCGCGCTGCTCGACGGCCTCGGGATCGACCAGGCGGCGGCCCTCACCCCCTCCGCCAGCGGCCGCTACGCCCTGCCGCTCCTGGCCGAGCACCCCGAGCGCCTGCGCGGCCTGGTCGCGGTCGCCCCCGTGGCCATCCCCGAGCACCTCGAATCCCTGCGCGGCAACCCCACTCCGTTGCTCACGATCTGGAGCGCCGGCGACAAAGTGGTCCCGCAGCGCCACGCCGACGACCTGGCGCAGGCGGTCCAGAACGCCCGTCAGCTCTCCCTGCCCGGCGACGTCCATCCGGTCTACCTCGAGCACACCGAGGCCTTCCACGAAGCGCTGCTCGGTTTCCTCGCCGAGATCGACGCCCGCTGACCGCGCCGACGCGGCACAATTCGCCCCTGATGCCGCGCAGCTTCGTCCTCTGGCTCCCGCCCGAAACCCATCCTGACACGCTGCAGGAGGCGGAGCTGCACTTCGCCGCCGGCCGCGAGCTCGAGCTCAAGCCGGCTGACATCGCCGCGGTGCGGATCAGCCGCTACAGCTTCGACGCCCGCAAGCGCCACATGCAGTGGCGGGTCGCCGTCGACGCCTGGCTGGCCGACGAAGCGCCGCCGGCGCCGGTCGCCACCGCGCCCGCCCCGATCCCCCCGCCGGCCGCCGACGCCCGCCACGCGGTCGTCATCGGCGCCGGGCCGGCCGGGATCTTCTGCGCCCTCGAGCTGCTGCGCGGCGGCTGCCGCGTGACCCTGGTCGAGCGCGGCAAGACGGTGCAGGACCGCCGGCGCGACATCGCCGCGCTCAACCACGGCGACCCGGCCGACCCCGACAGCAACTACTGCTTCGGCGAAGGCGGCGCCGGCACCTACTCCGACGGCAAGCTCTACACCCGCAGCGGCCGGCCCGAGGAGATCCGCGCCGTGCTCGAGGAGCTGGTCGCCCACGGGGCGCCGGAGTCGATCCTCAGCAGCTGGCGCCCGCACGTCGGCAGCAACCGCCTCCCGGTGGTGGTCGAGGCCCTGCGCCAGAGCCTGCTCGACGGCGGCGCCGCGCTGCGCTTCGGCGCCCGCGCCGCGGAGCTGCTGGTGAGCGACGACGGCGCCCGCGTCCGCGGCCTGCGGCTCGCCGACGGCGAGGAGATCGCCGCCGACGCCGTGGTGCTGGCGGCCGGGCACTCCGCCCTCGACTCGCTGCGCATGGCGCAGGCCGCCGGCGCCCCGCTCGAGGCCAAGGGCTTCGCCATGGGCGTGCGGGTGGAGCACGCCCAGGCCTGGCTGGACCGGCAGCAGTACCACGGCGCCAAGGAGCACGCCGACCTGCCGCCGGCCTTCTACGAGCTGACGGCGCAGATCCACGAGCGCGGCGTCTACTCCTTCTGCATGTGCCCGGGCGGCTGGATCGTGCCCAGCCAGACCGACCCGGCCACCTTGGTGGTCAACGGCATGAGCCTGGCGAAGCGCGACTCGCCCTTCGCCAACAGCGGCTTGGTGGTCGGGGTGGAGCCGAAGGACTGGTGCGGCAAGCGCGGCTGGCGCTGGGGCTGGCCCGAGCTGCTGAAGAAGGCGGCGGCGCTGTCCGACCACCCGCTGCTGCACGAGGAGATCGAGGACCCGCGCGGCGGCCCCAGCTTCGCGGTCGCCGAGGGCCGGCTGCCGGTGCACCCGGCGATCGACCCCTGCTTCGGCGTCCGCCTCCAGCTCGCGCTCGAGACGGTGGCCGCGGCGGTCGGCGGCGGCGCCAACCGCGCCCCGGCGCAGCGCTGCAGCGACTTCGCCGACGCCGTGGGCGCGGAGTCGCCGCCGCTCGAGACCAGCTACCTGCCGGGGCTGGTGGGCGCCGACTTCGACACCTTCCTGCCGCGCGGCCTGGCGATGCGGCTGCGCGAGGCGATGCAGGAATTCGACCGGCGGCTGCCGGGCTTCGCCGGTGAGAGCGGGCAGATGATCGGCGTCGAGACCCGCACCAGCTCGCCGGTGCGGCTGCTGCGCGGGGAAGGAAGCCTCGAGAGCCCGGGGCTCGCGGGCCTCTATCCCTGCGGCGAAGGCGCCGGTTACGCCGGCGGCATCGTCTCGGCCGCGCTGGACGGCCGCCGGGTCGCCCGCGCCGTGGCCGCGCCGTAGGCGAGGACGGTGTCAGGCTCCTTCGAGCAGTCTGCGAAGAAAACGGCCGACCGAGCCCAGGCGGCGGCGCGACCGCCCCAATCCAGCCTCGAGGGTTTCCCCCCGATCGCCGCCCCCGGCGCCCGCGCGCTCGTGCTCGGTTCGATGCCGAGCGAGGCCTCGCTGCGCGCGGGGCAGTACTACGGCCACCCGCGCAACGCCTTCTGGTGGATCATGGGCGAGCTGTTCGGCGCCGGGCCGGAGCTGCCTTACGACCAGCGCGGTCGGATCCTCGGCGAGCGCGGCCTGGCGGTCTGGGATGCGCTCCGCGCCTGCCGCCGCGCCGGCAGCCTGGACAGCGCCATCGAGCGGTCCAGCGAGCAGCCCAACGACTTCGCGTCGCTGTTCCGCGAGCAGCGGGGCATCGAGACGATCCTGTTCAACGGCGGCAAGGCGGAGCAGGCCTTCCTGCGCCACAGCCGGGCGTCGCTGGCGGAGCTGCCCGCCGCCCCGACGCTGCTCCGGCTGCCCTCGACCAGCCCAGCGATGGCGGCGCTGCGTCCGGAAGAGAAGCTCGAGCGCTGGCGCGAGGGCCTAGAACCACTGCTTTGAACCCGTCCGCGCCGAGCGCGGCGCGGAACCGGGTCCAGGAGTAGGATGGGCGCGCGGCCGGCCCCCGCGCCGGTCGCGCCTGCGTTCCTTCTCCACCCTGGGCTCTGCCATGCCGTATCTCCGCGACCGCGTTGGAATCCGTCCGCTCCTCCTGGCCCCCCTGGCGCTCGCCGGCGCCGCGCCCGGACAAGAGGTCGGCGGCGCTTGGGAAGTCACCACCGAGCACCGCGGCCAGATCATCAACGAGCGGGTCGGCGTCGCCGCCTGCCTCGTCGGTGACCTCGACGGTGACGGCGCACCCGACTACGCCCTCGGCGCACCCGGCCGCGGCCAACCGCCGGTCGGCGCGGTCGAGCTGTGGTCGGGCCGGACCGGAAACCTGATCCGGGTCCACTGGGGCCAGGCCACTGGCGATGACTTCGGCATGGCGGTCGCCAACGCCGGCGACCTCGACGGCGACGGCGTGCCCGACCTGGCCTGCGGCGCCCCGCGCGCCGACCTCCCTGGTCTGCCCGACGTCGGCGTGGTGTGGCTCTACTCCGGCGCAACCGGCGCGCTGATCCGGCGCCTCGACGGCGCGGCCGGGGACCAGGCCTTCGGCGCTAGCCTGGCAGAGGTCGGCGACGTCGACGGCGACGCGGTGCCCGACTTGCTGATCGGCGCCAACCTCAGCGACCACTCCGGCTTCACCGACAACGGCGCCGCCTTCCTCTGTTCGGGGGCCAGCGGCGCCCGGCTCCGCCGCTTCGAGGGCGACTTCGACGGCGATTGGTTCGGCTGGGCGGTCGCCGGAGCAGGCGACGTCGACGGCGACGCGGTGCCCGACCTCGTGATCGGCGCCAAGCACGCCTCGGGCAGCGGCCCGGAGGCCGGCGCGGTCTCCCTCTACTCCGGAGCCACCGGTCAGTCCCTCCGGCAGTGGGGTGGGCCGGACGCCCACTTCCGGCTCGGGGCGGCGATCGTCAACGCCGGCGACATGGACGGAGACGGGGTGCCGGAGCTGATGGTCGGCGCCCCCGGCGCGCCATCGCCGAGCGGCCGGACCGGCGCCGGGGCCGCCTACCTGCTGTCCGGGGCGACGTGGACCCCGCTCCTGGATCTGCGCGGCGTCTGGATGAGCGGGTCCTTCGGCCGCGCCATCGCCCGGGCCGGCGACCTCGACGGCGACGGCGTGTCGGACTTCCTGATCGGCGCGCCCGGAGCGCGCCCGGGCGGCGTCCAAGCCGGCGCGGCCTACCTCCACTCGGGGGCCGACGGAAGGCAGCTCTCCCGCATCGACGGCCAGGTGGAGGACGAGTACTTCGGCCAGGCCGTGGCAACGGTCGGCGACCAGGACGGCGACGGCTCGCCCGAGCTGCTGGTCGGCTCGCCCTACGTCTTCACTCCCTCCGCGCCGGCCTACTACGGCATCGCGCGCCTCTACTCCTTCGAGGGCTTCCTCGAGCTCGACGCGGCCGTGATCTCGGCCACGCCAGGCACCCAGGTCACGCTCAGCCTGGACTTCCCGGACCGCGAGGCCAACGCCTCCTACCTGGTCCTCGCCTCGGCGACGGGAACGGGGCCGACCGCGCTCGGAGGGATCGAGGTGCCGCTGTCCTGGGATCCGCTCTTGGCGCGGATGGCCGGGGGGTGGAGCCCGGTCATGCTCCAGAACGGCCGCGGCATCCTCGGGCCCACCGGCGACGCCCAAGCCGTCCTGTTCAGCCACGCCGC
>CAYZXS010000004.1:0-33823 GCA_964482495.1 uncultured Planctomycetales bacterium | reverse complement strand
GCGGCATCCTCGGGCCCACCGGCGACGCCCAAGCCGTCCTGTTCAGCCACGCCGCGCTCTGGCCCTTCGTCGGCCGCAGCTTCCACCTGGCGGCGGTCAGTTACGACGCCGCCACCAGCGCCGGTCGGCTCAGCTCGGTCGCGCGTCCGATCACCGTCGTCCCGTGACCCTCAAGCCGTAAGCCCGTTCCGTGGGAGGCGGCCCGCGCCGCCCGTCTCAACGAGGGACGAGAACGAGCCTGACACCGAGCCTAGCGGGACGCCTGGCGGGTCCGCCACAAGCGGTGGTAGTACCACTTCTCGGGCGCGAGGTCTTCTGCCTCGGTCCAGGCGGCCGCGCCCCGCTCGACCAGTCCGAGAGCGCTGAGGGTGTCGCCGAGGTTGGCCCAGGCGACGTCGTCGCCGGGGTCGAGTTCGGTGGCCTTGCGATAGAACTCGGAGGCCTGCTCGGTGCGGCCCATGGCCTCGAGGTAGATGCCGAAGTCGTTGTTGAGGGTCGGAACCTCGGGCGCCAGCGACAGGGCGCGGCGGAAGGCCTCCTCGCAGCGCGGGAAGTCGCCGGCGTTCAGCGTCGACCAGGCGAGGTTGGCCCAGGCCTGGTAGGAGTCGGGGTGGCGCTCGACCAGCAGCTCGTAGGCGGTGCTCAACCGGTCCTGATCGGTCGGCCAGCGCGACTCGGTCAGCCGGGAGGCGGCGGACCAGAGGGCCGCGGCCGCGGACCGCGGGCCGTTCGGGTCCTCGTCGGGGTTCTCGCGCGCCGCGCGCATGGCCCGCGCCAACTCCGCCCGCGCCGGGGCGAACTCCTCCGGCGGCGCCTCGGCCGCGGGCCGCAGGCCGCCGGTGCGCTGCCACCACAGCCACCAGCGCTCCTGCGCCAGGGTCTGCTCGCGGTAGCCGAGGTTGGGGTCGTAACCCAGGTCCTCCCCGGTCATGGCCCGCAGGTGGTAGATCGCGTCCATGGTCACGAAGGTCCGGTTCTCGCGGTGGAGGTTCCGGATCAGCACCCCGGCGGCCGAGCGCTCGCCGCGCTCCCACAGCGCCCGGGCGGCGGCGTTGCGCAGCATCGGGTCGGCGTCGCCCAGCCACTGGTAGAGGGTGTCGCGGCCGGGCTGGCTCTTGCCCTCGCCGAGCTCCAGCAGGCCGTGGTAGCGGGCCTCGGGGCTCAGGTCCTCGAGCCGCTCGGCGCGGACCGGCTGGCCCGGCACCTGCGCGCACGCCGCGAGCAGGAGCAGCAGCGCGCTGCCGCAGAGACTATTCCACCGTGAATGCTTCGTGACCCTCCTCCTCGACCGCCTTCAGACGCTTGTAGATCGTCTGGGCATTCTCGGCGTCGCCCCGGAGCAGGGCAAGCTCGAGCTCGAGCAGGAGCTGCTGCATGACCACCATTTCCTGGCGGTATTCGCTGACGAAGGCCGCGCGCTCGGCCTCCGGCACCTGGGCCGCGGCCAGCGGCACCTCGACCTTGGCGAGCTGGGAGGCGGCCTGCATTTCCAGGACGATCTCGAGCGAGGCGGCGTCCTTCTCAGGATCCCGCAAGCTGCGCCGCAGCCCCTTCATGCCGCCGCCGATGACCTGCATCTGCAGCATCAGCGGGGTCTCGTCGGTGTCGTGGTGCGCCGGGTCCTGGTTCATCGCCGCCAGCAGCGGCAGCGACAGCAGGACCAGGGCGAAGAGGCCGAAGAGGTGGCGGCGGTGTTCCATGGCGTCAGCGGTGGCGGGTTCGGGCGGGCGCGGGCGGGCGCGGGATCAGAAGGCGCGGGTCGAGCCGGGGACCGGGATCGGGTAGCGGCCGTCGGCGTCGGGCAGGGTCGGCGGGTCGGCCTTCCAGTCGAAGGCGGCCGGCAGCAGCGCCAGGTCGGAGTTGATCGCCTGCTCCCAGGTCACGATCTGCCCGGAGTAGGTCGCCATGCGCCCGAAGATCGAGGTCATGGTGCTCTTGGCGCCGTTCTCGGCCTCGTTGAACGGCGTGTCGTTGCGCACCGCTGCGAAGAGCACGTCGTGCTCGACCTGGTAGGGGTTGACGCCGTCGCCGCGCCAGCGCCAGCTCCAACCGCCCGGGCCCTCGATGCGGCCGCCGCCGATGTTGGCGGTGCCGCTGGCGCCGATGACGTGCTCGGAGACGTTGTTGGCGCAGCCGGGGATGTGGCGGCACTGCGACAGCATCTTGGTGCCGTCGGCGTACATGAACTCGACCATGTGGTGGTCGTAGATCTCGCCGTGGTCGATGCCGGTGCGGACCTGGCGGCCGCCCATGCCCTGGGCCTCGACCGGGTAGGCGCCCTTGACCCAGTTGCAGACGTCCAGGTTGTGGATGTGCTGCTCGACGATGTGGTCGCCGCAGAGCCAGTTGAAGTAGTACCAGTTGCGCATCTGGTACTCCATCTCAGTCTGCCCCTCCTGGCGCGGGTTCACCCACACGCCGGCGCCGTTCCAGTAGGCACGGAACATCTTCAGCTCGCCGATGGCGCCGTCCTGGAGCCGCTTGACGGTCTCCTGGTAGCGCGGGTCGTGGTGCCGCTGCAGGCCGACGCCGACCTTCAGGTTCTTGCGCTTCGACTCCTCGGCCGCCTTCAGCACCTTGCGCACGCCGGGCGCGTCGACCGCCAGCGGCTTCTCCATGAAGACGTGCTTGCCCTTGGCGATGGCGTACTCGAAGTGCTGCGGCCGGAAGCCGGGCGGAGTCGCCAGGATCACCAGGTCGACGTCGCAGTCGATCGCCTTTTGGTAGGCGTCGAAGCCGACGAAGCGGCGCTCTGCGGGGACCGCGACCTGGTCGCCGTGGCCAGCAGTCAGGTTCTTGAGCGTGCCCTCGAGCCGGTCGGAGAAGGCGTCGGCCAGCGCCACCAGCTTGACCTTGCCCTCCGTGCTGAGCGCCTGGGCCGCGGCGCCGCCGCCGCGGCCGCCGCAGCCGACCAGGGCGACGCGGATCTCCTCGTCCCCCATGGCGTTGCGGGGCAGGCTGGCCGCCGGGGCGGCGGCGCCGAGGCGGTCGCCGAGCAGGGCGCCGCCGGCCAGCACGGCCGAAGACTGGGCGAGGAAGGAGCGGCGGGAGGGATCGGTCGGGGGCTTGGTCATGGGATCAGGGGAGGTCGGTCGGTTCAACGTTGGCCGCGGCGCTGCTTGTCGAGGATCTCGGCGTAGACCTCGAGGTCAGCCGCCCAGTAGCGCTGCTTCTCTTCTTCGCTCGGCTCGACCAGCGGCCGGACGACGCGGAAGCCGAGGAAGGGGGCGTCGGTCAGGTACCAGATGCTCTTCGGCAGCTGCGGATCCTGCACCTTCCAGGACTTGGTCGAGCCGCGGCGGGCGGCGGAGCGCAGCCGGTCGGGGTCGTCGTCCCAGGAGCCGCCGCGGATGCAGCGCTTGAACTCCTGCTCGGGCCAAGCGACCGGGTCGGCGCCGCTGGCTTCCGGCGTGCCGTAGAACTTGCGGTCGTGGCGGTCGAGGGTCCACTCCGACACGTTGCCGTGCATGTCGTAGAGGCCCCACGGGTTCGGCTTCTTGGTCTTGACCTTCTGGTACTGGTCGTCGGCGTTGTCGAAGTACCAGGCGTAGTCGTCGAGCGCGTCGGGGTCGTCGCCGAAGCTGTAGGCGGTTTCGGTGCCGGCGCGGCAGGCGTACTCCCACTCGGCCTCGCTGGGCAGGCGGTAGAAGCGGCCGGTCTTCATGCTCAGCCACTTGGTGTACTGGCGGGCGCAGAACTGGGTCATGCACACGGCCGGGTAACCGTCCACGCCCATGCCCATGTCCATCGGCACGTAGGGCGGCGTCGGCCGGCCGATGGCGTCGGCCCAGGCGTCCTGCGGCACGGTCTCGGCTTGGCCCTTCTCGCGCAGCGCCTGGTCGAGCTTCATCGAGAACACCAGGAACTCGTCCCAGGTGACCTCGTGCTCCTCCATCCAGAAGGGCGCGACCTCGACCTCGTGCTGCGGGCCCTCGTCCTTCTTGCGGTCGGCCTCGCCGAGCGGGCTGCCCATCGTGAACGTGCCGCCCGGGATCGGGATCATCTTGAAGCTGGCGTCCGAGCCCGGGATGCGCTCGACATAGGGCTTCATGGCCGCGGCGTCGGCGGCCTCGGCGTCAGCCACCGGGATGGCCGGCGGCTTGCCCTCGGGCATATCCGGGTAGACCTTGGCGTCCTGGGCGTTGGCGGCGGTCGCCAGCAGGACAGGGATGCAGGGAAGCAGCAGCCGTTTCATCGCAGGATGCGCGCGCGTGCGCGGCAGACAATCTACTCGTTCGGGACGGCGGCGGCGGGACTCCTTGGAACTAAGCTGGGGAGACCGGATTGCCATGAAGCCGCGCCCCTTTCTTCCCGCGCTGGCGGTCGCCGCGCTGGCCCTCTCGGCCTGTACGAGCCCGCCGCTGGAGCGTTACGAGTTCCGCGAGCCGCACATGGGCACCGAGTTCCGATTGGTTTTCTACGCGCCCGGCTCCGAAGTCGCGGAGCGCGCCGCCCGCGCCGCCTTCGACCGCGTGGCCGAGCTCGACGCCCAGCTCAGCGACTACCGCGCGGACAGTGAACTGAGCCGCCTCGGCCGGGCCACCGATGGCGGTCTGCTTCCCTTGCCGGTGACGGTCTCGGAAGACCTGGCGCGCGTGCTCGGCGCCGCGCTCGAGCTCGCCGCCGCCAGCGACGGCGCCTTCGACCCCACCCTCGGTCCTTGCACGCGGCTGTGGCGCCGCTCCGCGCGCCAGGGCGAGCTGCCGAGCGCCGAGCGGCTCGAGCAGGCGCTGGCGGCCACCGGCTGGCGGCTGCTCCGCCTCGACCGCGGCGAGCGACGGCTCGAGCTGCGCGGCACCGGCATGCGCCTCGACCTCGGCGGCATCGCCAAGGGCGACGCCCTCGACCAGGCGCTGGCAGCGCTGCGCGCCCACGGCGTCGAGCGGGCGCTGATCGACGGCGGCGGGGACCTGCTCGCCGGCGCGCCGCCGCCGGAGACGAGCGGCTGGAAGATCGCCTACGCCGGCCTGCCGACGCCCGGCCGCTTGGAGCTTTCCAACGCCGCGCTGGCGACTTCCGGCGACCTCTACCAGCACGTCCTGATCGATGGCGTGCGTTACTCGCACTTGCTCGACCCGCGAACCGGGCTAGGCCTGACCAGCGCGGCGGCGGCCGCGGTGCTGGCGCCGGACGGCATCACCGCGGACGCGGTGGCGTCGGCGGTCTGCGTGCTCGGCCCGGCGGGCGGCGTCGCCTTCGTCGCCACGCTGCCGAGAGTCGAGGTCCGCGCCGCCGCGGTCGACGCCGCCGGCCGCTTGGTCGAGGAAGCCAGCGCCGGCTTCCCCGCGGACGGCTAGGATCTGCGCGTCCCCGCGAGGAGACCCCGACATGCCCGACATCACCGAACAACTGTTCCCGTCCGAACGTTCCACCCCCACCCGCCGCGCCTTCCTGCGCCACGGCGGCCTGGCCACCGGCGCCGCGCTCTACGCCGGCGCCAAGCTGCCCGCGAGCGCCGCTTCGCTCGCCGGCCTCGGCGCCGACGAGACGCTCAAGGTCGGCCTGGTCGGCTGCGGCGGCCGCGGCGGCGGCGCGGCGGTCAACGCCCTGCGCGCCGACCCCAACACCGAGCTGGTCGCGCTCGGCGACAGCTTCGCCGACCACCTCGACGGCAAGCTGCAGAACCTGCTGAAGAGCGACGTCGGCGACCGCGTCAAGGTGGCCGACGACCACAAGTTCGTCGGCTTCGAGTCCTACAAGGACGTCATCGACGCCTGCGACGTGGTGATCCTGGCGACCTCGCCGCACTTCCGGCCGCTGCACATGGAGTACGCGGTGAAGAAGGGCGTGCACATGTTCGTCGAGAAGCCGGTCGCGGTCGACGCCAAGGGCGTCAAGCGGGTGATGGCCGCGTGTGAGGCGGCCAAGGCCAAGGGCCTGTCGGTGGTCTCCGGCCTGTGCTACCGCTACCAGTTCGCCAAGCAGGCGACCTTCGAGCGGCTGCACGACGGCGCTATCGGCGACATCACCGCGCTCGACTGCACCTACAACACCGGCACGCTCTGGCACCGCGGCACGCGCAAGGAGCACCCCGAGTGGAGCGAGATGGAGTACCAGATGCGCAACTGGCTGTACTTCACCTGGCTCAGCGGCGACCACATCGCCGAGCAGCACATCCACAGCCTGGACAAGGTCATGTGGGCCATGGGCGACGCGCCGCCGGCGAAGATCACCGCCAGCGGCGGCCGCATCCAGCGCACCGGCGGCAAGTGGGGCCACGTCTACGACCACTTCAACACCGTCTACGAGTGGGAGAGCGGCGTGAAGGCCTTCAGCTCCTGCCGGCAGATGGCGGGGTGCTCGAGCAACGTCAGCGACTTCGCCTACGGCACCAAGGGCGTGGCGGCGCTGCAGAGCCACCGCATCAGCGGCGAGAACAAGTGGCGCTACCGCGGCGACGGCCCGGACGACATGTACCAGAACGAGCACGACGCGCTGTTCCAGTCGATCCGCGCCGGCGAGCCGATCACGCGCGACGGCGACTACATGTGCAAGAGCACGATGCTGGCGATCGCCGGCCGCATGGCCGCCTACACCGGCCAGACGCTCACCTGGGAGCAGGCGCTCAACTCCGAGCTCGACCTGACCCCGCCGGCCTACGACTGGATCGAGCTCGAGACTGAGCCGGTGGCGATCCCGGGCGTGACGCCGTTCGTTTGAGCGGAGGAAGCAAGGCCAGCGGCATATGCCTGCCTCGTAAAACGGGCGCTCCTGAGATCAGGGGAGCACCTTGGTGGAGCCGAGACTGGACATCGTCCTCAAGGAGCCAGGAGCCCCTGGCTCCTCCACCAGGGCACGAGAATAGAGAACTCGACCGATCAGTCCTGGCTGGGCGGGAAGCGCGAGGGAAACGCTCGCCCTGCCGACGCCGTCCAGCGTGCCGGCCAATCCGCCGAAGTGCGCACTCCAGGAGAGGAGGCTCCCGGGGCCGAGATCGGTACTCCACGCCCCGACCGTGACCGCGCCCCCCTGCCAGAGGAGGTCCCAGGAAAGGAGGATCTGGAAATTGCAGGCAGCTCCATTGGGGATGTCCACTTCGAAATGAGCGGTTTCACCTAGAGGCACTTCAGGCTCCACGAATAGGGTCCGCCTGCCGAGAACGATGAGGTCAGTCGTTGGTGGATTGACTCCGCCTCGGGAGTCGCTGATGCACCATTCGACGAGTCCATCTTCGTCAATATCACCAAGAAAGCCACGAGGGTTCGAGAGCGTCGATGGATTGAGATGGTCAAGGACAGCTGAGAAAGGCCCGCGATCCCTGGGCAGGTCCTCCGTCCAGAGGAAGGAGCCGTCCGCCCCGGAGAAAAGGTAGATCCGGGGAATCCCAAAAGGAAAGACTGGTGACGATTCCTCAGCCCATAACCCGATCTCAGCCCTCCCATCACGGTCAAGATCACCAACAGGACACATGTCGTTGAACCGGACGGTGCGGGGCGGAGAGATGACTCCATACCCAGGATCGAGATCCCCCAAGGTCCGGTTCTCCCAGATCAGGGTGCCTGTCCTTCCGCTTAGCGCATAGAGGCGACCAGGGTCAGCGCCAGACCAAGGAAACTGGAAGACCACCAGGTCGGCAGTTCCATCCTGGTCGAGATCGGGAGAGACCTGGTACTCCGTGCTGGGATACACACCGCTCGCCAGCGGCTCGGCGTGGGTCCAAAGAACGGCGCCATTGGCTCCGGAGATCCCATGGAAGACCCAGGCGGGGAAGCTAGTCCAATCCGAAGTCCGGACCACGAAGTCCTCGACCTGATCGCCGTCGAAATCGGCAGGCGCTTCGGTCCAGGCCATCCGCCTAGCGGCCCCCCAGAGCTCGCCGGGGAGATAAGTCATCCAGATGGGCTGGAGGGTGGCGCCGTCAAGACGATAGAACACCGCGCACCACCACGGCGGCATTCCGAGGTTCAAGATCCCAGTGCTACAGAAAGGATCGCTCCAGCCATCACCGTTCATATCTTCCGCCGGATTGGCCACGCCAGCCTGGTCAGCCGGCGGGTTACCTCCCCAAGCCGGCGGGGCCGGGACCTTGCCGAGATAGGCCATCCCCGGGAAGCTCAAGCGGAGGAGATCGCCATTCGGATCCGGCGCGAGGAATTCCTGGCCAGATGGGGTCTGCCGAAGCATGGCCAGATTGAATGTACGGCCAATAGGCAAGGAGCCGAGCCACATGGGACGGAATGGATGGGCTCCGTGCAGAGCCATGAACGTCCGATAAGGCGGTAAAGATTCGGAGCCAAGGACAATCGATTCCTGGTGTGAATCCTGATCGAGATCTCCGATGAGTTCGATCCCCGCCCAATCAATATGGCCGCTGCCGGCATGCGGGGACGCAACCGACTCCACGATGTGGCGGATGACCCAATCCGGTCGTCGTTGAATAGGGGTGGAGGCCTCGGATTGAGCTGACAAATTTGCGCCGGCGAGGAGCAGTGCAGGGATGGCCGCGGGCCAGAAATGGTGAAGTGTCATCCTTGGTGGGCCCCCTTGTCCCTCTCGCTGTAATTGGGGAAGAAACCTGGGTCGAGCATCGGACGAATGGTGGGCTGAAAATCAAAATCCAGGTCGGCTCCGGGACTGAACGCCCCGACGAAGAAGGGCGTCCTCCCAAAGTCAATCCCTAGTCCGGCCCCGGAGATCAGGAAGAACTGCGTGGGATCTCTGCTCAGGAGGTCCAGGGAACCAGATCCGCCGATCCCGACAAACGCTGGGCTAGCCGTCGTCCACCAGCCAGCTCCCGGGCTATTCGCCCAGGTGTTCTCTAGGTAGTCATCATCCTGGTGACTGCTCGTCCGGTTTCCCATCATGAGAAGATTGCCACCGACTCCGGTTTGACCTGGAGCGCTGTCGGCGCCTGCTCTTCCAGAGGCTACAAGGTCCATCCCCAGGACTGGATCCGCAACACTACCGCCATATAGGATCGAGTGGAGGATCTTGGATTGAAACACCTCCGTTCCGTCCGCCACAGATTGGCTCCATTCGAATTGACCTGAAGCCCAATTGAGGGCTTCGAGACTCCTCGTGGTTTGACTTGGAATGAGTTGAGAGCCACTTCCGCCGTTGCCGGCCAAGGTGCAATGGATCACTGGAGCAGCGATCGTGCCCTTGTAACTCATTCCCTGGTAATCCCCGCTGAAGTCATAGAGGACGCCTTCCCCGGCATTATTCCAAACCATACAATTCGATACCTGGGCAGCGATCGCGCATTCTTTCGCGTCGTCTCCTTGACCGTAGAGGTCGAAGACGATCCCCCTGCCGACGAAGCCAGGGGCGGAGCCGTTGTTCGAGATCGAACAGCGATTGATCCTGCCTTGGCCGCCGGGAAGTGGATAGGGTGTCCCCGTTTCCCGCAATACATGTGTCCCATTGCTGCCTAGGATCTTGTTCTCTTGAAGGTCGAAGAAGTAGGCCCCACCGACCACTCCGCGGTGACCACTCTTCAGGTAGATTCCGTCTTTCTTGTTGTAATGGACGCCAGTGTCTTCCATGTCGAAGTAGACGCCCCAGGGAGTTCCAGAGTGGTGGTAGGGCAAGGATGCCGCATGGGCATAGATGCCGTTCCACCAATTGTCAGACACGGTCGAATTCCGAGAATGGAAGGTCAGGAAGCCCTCCATGGAATCAAGGAAGATGCCGCAGCCCTCCTGAGGGTCCCCAGGGAAGTTCGGAGTCGTGTCTGGGTGATGTTGCTTGCCTGTCCACTCAACATTCGAATTGCCGCTGAGCACCAAGTGCGCGCGACAATACCTGTGGGAATAGAGAACAACGCCGTTCTTTCGGAAGCCAGTGAGTTTGGTCCCGGTTAGGCGGACTTCCAAGGCAGCGTTGTAGGAATAGTCCTCTACTGCAGGGCCCGTGTACTGCGTGTAAGCATCGATGCCTACCCCCCAGCCATTCGCAGAAGACACCGAACCCGCCATCCCGTCGAGGACCCCACCCTGAATGTCGAGGATTGCGTTGGCGATGTTCCGGATCGGGGTCTTCGTCGTTTGCCGGCCTGCGTGCTCCCGGAAGTCCTGGGATTCCTCAACTGTCACAGAGACCAAGGCCGACTCCACGTCAAGGCCGCTCCCCTCACCAGAGGTCCTAAGGTTGATCACCTCCGCATAAAGCCTTCCGCCGTCATTGTCTTCAGCACTCGTCCGACTGATGTAGGCGCGAATCCCGTGCTTCGGGGTACCGAGTACGGCGGCCGGGAAGAAGGCCGAGGCGGTATTGGAGTCGACAATGAGACAATCCCTGACTTGGCAGTAGGTGCCGCTGAGGAAACCAACCTGCGCCCCGTTCTCGACCTTGAGATCCAGGCCGGTGTCATTCAAAACGAACTTGAGGCTCTCCAGTTCGAGAGCCGTCGTCTCTCCTGACTGAAGGGAAACTGTGCACCCTATGGCGCCACCGACCAGATAGAAGCCCTTGATCAGGGTTGGAGGCGGACTACCGGAGCTGCCCTGGATCTCAAAGAAAGCAGTGTTCGAAACTACTGTTCTAGCAAGATAGACCGGCGAGGTCTGAGGGTCAGCGATGATCGACCGACCGTCGGCATGGATCGGAAACACCTCCCCGTCTGCGTCCTCATAGGCATTCGGAACCCCGTTGGAGACGACGCCTCGAACGAGGATCGTGTCCCCGACACTGCTCGCCCCGACAGCCGAGGTAATGGTCGGATAAGCGAGGGGATCGGTCGGGTCAACAACCAGGGTGGCCTGTGACTTGAGTGGGGCCAACATCGCAAGGAATGCCCAAACCGAAACCAGAAGGGCGTGAGGCGTGAGATCCGAGTCATGCAGAAAGAGAAGGTGGTCAAATGGTTGTGGGCTTAGCCCGATTCGTTCTCTCAGATGTTATCGGCATTTCGTCGCTTGGCGGGAGACAAGGAAGCTGCAAATGTCGTGCCACCTTGGATCGGCGACCTCTCTCCAGGATCCGTCCGTTCTGAGCAACGCTCTGGCTGCCGGTCCGACAGCTTCCGGAGTTCCCTGGTCGGGTCAGAAGATCTCGACCTCAGCGTCTTCGGGCCGAACGCCGACCAAGCCGCGCACGACCTGGAGGGAAGGGAGCTCACCGCTGAAGCGGTAGGAGGCGCGGCGATCCGGCACGCGGTAGTCCAGGACCGGTGCGCCCGCGGCCTGCTCCATCAAGGCCCCTCGGTCGAAGGGGAAGGAGGGCAGGGCGACGAGGCTCTCCTGCGAGAACGTGTACGGCTGGTCCATCCCGGGCTGGAATGCCTCGCGCGTCTTGAACAGGAACGCCGTGTCGCCGGCGATACCCGTGATGCGTTCCCGGCCGGCGATTCCGCCGAGGCAGTCGCGGAATTCCGCTGTGAACTGGAAGACCGGCCGCTCTCCGCGCTCCGTCACTCGCTGGAGCACGAAGTCGATGCGTCCGCCCCAGAGGTCCTGGCGCGTGAACATCCGGATGTAGAGCGGCACCCGACGAGGGCTCCGCTTGCCCGGGTTCCAGGCGACGTGGAGGCGCTGTTGTTCGACGTCGTAGGTGTAGGGCACCCTGCTGGCGAGGGCCCACCGAAAGGATTTGGTCACGTCCGCCAGCCTCACGTCGAGGGCGGTGCGGTGCCAGGTGTCGGTCTCGGAGCCGTCCCAAGCGCGGACCGTCAGCTGTGGGTTCGAGCGGCTAGGGCTGAAGGAGACCGAGGCCCGATCCGCCGCAGACCGCCAGCCCCAGCTGGTGACTTCGACGTCGCGAGCCGTGGTCACCGACCATCGGTCGCCCTCCAAGACCGCCTCCCAGGTCGTGGATTCGGAGTAATCCGCGCGTGGGAGGTGCTCGAGGACGCGGGACTCGCGCAGCTTCGCCGGCCCCTGGTCCCCGTGACGGAAGTTCATCAAGGCGAGGCAGCGGGCCGCGATCTCGCTCCGATGGGCGGAGACGTCCCGAGTCGTCGAGGTGTAGGTCCGCGCAGTCACCGCCGGCCCCCGCCTCCGGCAGTCCTCGATGGCTTCGTCATAAAGGCGGAGCAGCTCCTCGGCGGTCTGCGGAACGGGCTGGGGAACGGCGGTCGGCTGCTCCACCGGTTCGACCATGACCACTTCTTCCTGGCCTGGCAGCGGCGCGGCGAAGGAAGCGGCGAGGCAGACCGGGAGCAGCAGGGCGGGCGCGGGGATACGCATGAAAGGATTGAGGCGGCAGATCAGGGACATGAGGAGAGGCGGCCAGCGGAAGCCGCCGCCCCGTCAAAGATACAACCAGAGGAAAAGCAGCGGGATCACCACCCCCGCCAGCGTGAACCACTTGCCGCGGCCGGTGAAGCCGGTCTTGCCCTTGAGGAAGATCGCGCCGGAGATCGCCAGGAAGGCCAGCGCGACCGCGAAGGCGTCGGCCACCCAGGTCCACCACTTCTTGGGTGTGTTCAGGTGGAGGAAGTTCGACTCGTAGAAGACCGCGCGCCGCTCGGACACCTCCTTGACCACGCGGCCGGTCGAGAGCCGCACGGTGTAGTTGGCGTCGGGCGCGAAGATCTGCAGCGTGTCGGGATCGGGCTTGAAGGTGGACTTGTAGTCCTCGGGGTTGCCGGTGGCGCGGAGCATGGCGGCGGCGGACAGCTCGCGGGCGTCGCCGATGTCATAGGCGGTGCGCTCGACGACGAAGTTCGGGTTCCAGTCCGCGTTGTGGTTCACGGCAATGCCCGACAGCGCGTAGATCAGGGTCAGGCCCACGCACAGGTAGCCCACGTCGCGGTGGATCACGCGGAGCCACCGCCGCCAGCTCTTCTTGGCCACGGGCTCAGCCGATGCGGGCGCCGGTGCCCTTGAGCTGCCACACGATCTTCGGCTCGGTGACCGACGCCGGATCGAAGCTCTCGCCGGCGGCCTCGGCCTGGGCGGCGTAGGCGGTGCGCAGCTGCTCGATCGGGATCACCAGCTTCTGCACCACGCCCTCGGCGGTGGCGACGCGGCCCTTGTCGGTGATCGGGAAGACCATGTCGCCGTCGTTGACCTTGAAGCGGATCTTCTGGAAGTCCTCGGTGCCGGCGATGTCCATCCAGCAGCCGCGGTGGGCGCAGACGCCGACCACGGTGCCGCGCACCTGCACCGTCTTGCCTTCGTAGGAATCCCAGTCGGCCATCAGCGCCGAGATCGGGGTGACGGTGTCCAGGGTCAGCTCGGCGCCGTAGGCGGTGGCGTCGGCCGGGGCCGGCGGCGGCGCGGCGGCGCTGGCTTCGGTGACGACGACGTCGGCTTGCTTGGCCATGGCCAGGACCTGCGAGGAGCAGACCTCGTTGGCGGAGCAGCCGGCTTCGCCTTCGGCGTGCTCGTGCTCGTCGGCGGCGGCCGGGGCAGCCGGGGCGCCGGTCTTCATGGCGCAGCCACCTTCGGCGCCTGCCTTGTCGCAGCCGCCGCAGCCCGCGCCGGCGGCTTCGCTGGCGCAGGAGGCGCCGTCAGCGTGCTCATCGGTGCAGCCGGCTTCGGCCGCGGGGGCACCGGCCGCGGTGAGGGCCGCGTCGGTGGTGACCGCCGAGTCCTTCTCGCCGAAGCAGGCGGGCAGGGCCAGAGCGGCGCAAACGATCCATGCAGAGAGAGGGCTCTTCATTGCGCTGAATACTCCATGGGGCGACCGAAACAAGGGATAGAGGTCGTTTCCGTGCTCAATCTGTGAAGAAACCGGCCGGAAAGTGCCTGGGAAGGGGTGCTTGGGCCAAGATTCTCTCGTCCCGGACCGGGTGGGGAAAATCCAGCGCCCGGGCGTGCAGCGCGACCGCCTTCCCCCCGGCCAGGGCCCCAAGGCCGCCGTACTTCCGGTCTCCCAGCAGCGGGGCGCCGAGGCCAGCGCAGGCCAGCCGCAGCTGATGGGAGCGGCCCGTGACCGGCTCGAGCTCGAAGGCGACGCGGCGGCCGGTCCGGCCCACGAGCCGCCAGCGGGTCAGGGCGCGCTTGGCGCCGGGGGTCTCGGGGGCCACCGCCCGGACGGTGTTGCGCTCGCGGTCCTTGAGCAGCCACTCCTCGCGCTGGCCGCGGTCGCCAGGCAGCTCGGCGCCGGGGGCCAGCTCCCCCACCGCCCAGTAGGTCTTCTGGACGTCGCCGCGGCGCCAGGCGTCAGAAAGCCGAGCGGCGGCCTTGCTGGTGCGCGCGAACAGGGTGACGCCGCTGACGGGGCGGTCCAGGCGGTGCACGATGGCCAGGAACACCCTCCCAGGCTTGTTGAACTCGCGCTTGAGCCAAGCCTGCCAGAGCTGCTGCAGCGATTCGTCGCCGCTGGCGTCCTCCTGGACCGGCGCGCCGGCGGGCTTGGCGACCGCCAGCAGGTGGTTGTCGAGCAGCAGCGGCTTCACGGGCGGCGAGGCCTCACGATTCCGTCGTCCGAGCCTGACACCATCGTGCCACGAAGCCGCAGGGCAGGAGCCGGGAGGAAGCGGTCTCGGGCAGGGCGAGCTGGGCGACCTGGGGGTGGCCGCCCCAGCCGGCGAGCAGGTTGTGGAAGGCAAGCGGGCTGTAGTCGATGGCGTAGGCCGACAGCAGCAGGAAGCTGGGGGCGGCCGGCTCGAGCAGCTGGCGGCAGGTCTCGAGCAGGGGCGCGATGTCGGCGCCGAAGCTCCACTTCTCCCCCTTGGGGCCGCGGCCGTAGGCGGGCGGGTCCAGCAGGACCCCGTGGTAGCGACGGCCTCGGCGCTGCTCGCGGCCGGCGAACTTGGCGGCGTCCTCGAGGATCCAACGCACGGCATCGCCGGCCAGGCCGGAGCGGCGGGCGTTGGCGGCGGCCCAGTCCAGGCTGGCCTTGGAGGCGTCGACGTGGGTGACGGCCCAGCCGGCGCGGGCGGCCAGGACGGTCGCGGCGCCGGTATAGCCGAAAAGGTTGAGCAGCCGGGGCGGCTCACCGGCGGGCAGCGCGGCGGCCAGCTCGGCCCGCCGCTGCTCCACCCAGAGCCAGTTGGAGGCCTGCTCCGGGAACAGGCCGACGTGCTTGAAGGGGGTGGGCTGGATCTGCACCCGGCAGCCGCCGGGCAGGCCGGGCAGCTCCAGGGGGAGCTCCCAGGCCTCGGGCGGGCGGCGGCCCGCGCCGGCCTGCCAGCGGCCGCCGCGGTCGGACTCCCGCTGGAAGCTCAGGTCCGCCTGGGCCCAGTCTTGTGGCCCCCGCCGCGGCGACCACAAGGCCTGGGGGTCGGGGCGGCGCAGGACCCACTCCCCGAAGCGCTCCAGCTTCTCGCCGCCGCCGGAGTCGAGCAGCTCGTAGCCGGCCAGCTCGGGGTGTTCCAGGACCTCGAAACGCACGCCGGCAGGATATCCCGGCGCCCTCCCTTTTCCGCGCCGCCGCTGGGGTTTAGGGCATCCGTCCACTCCTCTCGTCCCGACTCCGGAGATTGCCCGAGCGCGGCCCCGTTCGCGGTATGGTCTCCGTTCCGAAACCGCCCCAAACCACCCATGACGATCGTCTTCGTACCCAAGGAGTGCGCCCCCGGGGAGACCCGCGTGGCCGCCACCCCCGAGACCGTGGCCAAGCTGGTCAAGCAAGGCCTCGAACTCCTGGTCGAGCGCGGCGCTGGCCTGACCTCCTCGATCTCCGACGAGCAATATGCCGAGTCGGGGGCCAAGTTGGTCGACGCCGGCGAAGGCTACGACCAGGGCGACCTCGTGCTGAAGGTCGCCGCGCCCACCGTGGAGGAGGCCGGCCGCATCAAACGCGGGACCGTGCTGATCTCCCACCTGGCGCCGACCCAGAACCTGGACCTGGTCAAGGCCCTGCGCGACGGCGGAGTCACCTCCTTCGTCATGGAGCTGGTGCCGCGCACGACCAAGGCCCAGACCATGGACGCGCTCAGCTCGCAGGCCAACATCGGCGGCTACAAGGCGGTGCTCCAGGCGGCCGCGGCGCTGCCGAAGTACTTCCCGCTGCTGATGACGGCGGCGGGCACGGTCAAGCCGGCCAAGGTCGTGATCTTCGGCGTCGGCGTCGCCGGCCTGCAGGCCATCGCCACCGCCCGCCGGCTCGGCGCGGTGGTGTGGGCGACCGACATCCGGCCCGAGGTCAAGGAGCAGGTCGAGTCGCTCGGCGGCAAGTTCATCGAGGTCGCCCCCGACGAGGGCCAGACCGAGCCGAGCGTCTACGCCAAGGAGGCCTCGGAGGACTACAAGAAGCGCCAGGCCGAGGCCGTCGCCAAACACGTCGCCGAGGCCGACGTCGTCATCACCACCGCGCTGATCCCCGGCCGCAAGGCGCCGGTGCTGATCACCGAGGAGATGGTGAAGTCGATGCGGCCGGGCTCGGTGATCGTCGACATGGCGGTCAGCCAAGGCGGCAACTGCGCCGTCTCCACCTGCGGCGAGGACACCGTGGTCCACGGGGTGCAGCTCCTCGGCCACCCGAACCTGCCGGCGACGGTGGCGGTGCACGCCAGCCAGCTCTACTCCCGCAACGTGCTCGACGTCGTCAAGCACCTGGTGCCGGACAAGGAGAACGACGACAACGAGCTCCGCCTCGACTTCGAGGACGAGATCACCGACGGCTCGATCGCCGTCCACGCCGGCGAGGTCCGCCACGCCATGACCGCCGAGGCCCTGAAGCAGCAAGGAGGCGCGTGATGCTCCTGATCCTGTTCCTGTTCGTGTTCATGCTGGCGATCTTCGTCGGCTTCGAGATCATCGCCAAGGTGCCGCAGAAGCTGCACACGCCGCTGATGTCCGGCGCCAACGCGATCTCCGGCATCACCATCGTCGGCGCCTTGACCTGCGCGCAGATGGACTACGGCTTCCTGGCCCAGGCGCTCGGCTTCGCGGCGATCGTCACGGCGTCGATCAACGTCTTCGGCGGCTTCCTGGTCACGGACCGGATGCTGGCCATGTTCGGCGGCAAGAAGAGGAAGTGAGGGCAGAAGAATGAACGACTTCGACTTCACCAAGCTCCTCTACCTGCTCGCGACTGCGCTGTTCATCCTCGGCATCAAGCAGCTGTCGAAGGTGAGCACGGCCCGGCGCGGCAACGCCACGGCGGGCGTCGGCATGCTCCTGGCGATCGTCACCACCCTGGCCTCGCCCGAGGGCGGCATCACCCTGAGCTGGGGCTACATCATCGCCGGCATCGTGATCGGCGGCGGCATCGGCACCTACATGGCAAAGAAGGTCGAGATGACCGGGATGCCGGAGATGGTGGCGCTGTTCAACGGCTTCGGCGGCGCGGCGTCGCTGCTGGTGGCCCTGTCGGTGTTCTGGGGCGAGTACCTGAGCCCGACCAAGGTCGTCGACGGCGAGACGGTCGCCTTCTTCGACGGCATTCCGGCGGCGGCGGGCGAAGGCCTCGGCCTGACCGGGCCGGTGGTGTGGGTCATCGCGGTGATCCTGTCGATCCTGATCGGCGGCGTCACCCTGACCGGCTCCGTAGTCGCGATGGGCAAGCTCGCCGGCAAGGTCAAGGATCGGATGCTGCCGGCCCGGCACCTGATCACCCTCGGCGCGATCGGGCTGGCGCTGCTCCTCGGCTACCTCGGCGGCTGGGGCGCGACCGGCGGCGTCAGCGCCATGTGGCTGATCCTGCTGGCGGCCGTCTCCGCGGTGCTCGGCGTGCTGCTGGTGCTGCCGATCGGCGGCGCCGACATGCCGGTGGTGATCTCGCTCCTGAACAGCTACTCGGGCATCGCCGCGAGCATGGCCGGCTTCGTCATCGGCAACTCGCTGCTGATCGTGGCGGGTGCGCTGGTCGGGGCGTCGGGTTTGATCCTGACCGACCAGATGTGCAAGGGCATGAACCGCACGCTCCTGCACGTGCTGGTGGGCGGCTTCGGCGGCGACAGCGTCGACGAGGACGCGCGCGACTACTCCAACATCCGCTCGTACTCGCCCGAGGACGCGGCGGCCGACCTGCAGCTGGCCGACAAGGTCATCTTCGTGCCGGGCTACGGCATGGCGGTGTCGCAGGCGCAGCACGTGGTCAAGGAGCTGGGTGACGTGCTGCAGGCGCGCGGCTGCGAGGTGGCCTACGCGGTGCACTCGGTGGCGGGGCGGATGCCCGGCCACATGAACGTGCTGCTGGCCGAGGCCGACGTGCCGCACGAGCAGCTGTTCCCGACCGAGGACATCAACTCCGAGTTCAAGGAGACCGACGTCGCGATCATCGTCGGCGCCAACGACGTCGTGAACCCGGCCGCGATCGAGGACCCCAACTCGAAGATCGCGGGGATGCCGATCCTGCACACCCACGAGGCCCGCGCGGTGCACATGATCAAGCGCTCCCTCAGCCCGGGTTATGCCGGCATCAAGAACCCGCTCTTCGAGCGCGACAATTGCTTCATGTGCTTCGGCGACGGCAAGGAGTTCGTCCAAGGCGTGATCGAAGAGCTGAAGAACGCCTGACCCGCTCCGCGGCCGGTCGTCGGTTCACCCCTGGGCGCCGGGTTCCTGCTGGAACCCGGCGCCCGGGCGCTTAGAGGATCAAGGGGGCGCCCCGCCCCGCCCATCCGGATGTTCTTCGCCATCGCCCTGCTCGTGCTCGCCGCCGGCGCCGCCGCTGCCTGGTGGTGCACGGTGCGCGCCGCGCGACTGCCGCGCCGCTGGAGCCGGCTACTCACGGCGGGGATCGTAGCGGCCACCGCCCTGGTCCCGGCGGTCCTGCCGCTGGCCTGGTCGCAGCCGCGCTCGGACCTGAGGCCGTGGACCTGGACCGCCTACACCTGGATGGGGCTGCTGTTCTACCTGGTCTTGCTCGGCCTGGCGACCCGCCTCGTTGCCTGGGCCTGGAGCCGCCGGGGGACCGCAGCGACGGATCCGGGCCGGCGCCTCTTCCTCCACCGCGCGGCGGCCGCCGCCGCCGCAGTCGGCGCCTCGGCGGTCAGCGCTTGGGGCCTGCGGTCCGCCTCGGAGCTCGTGGTGGAGGAGGTCGAGGTGCCGCTACGACGGTTGCCGCCGGAGCTCGACGGCTTCCGCATCGTCCAGATCAGCGACCTTCACCTCGGCCCGCTGGACGGCTCTGCCTTCCTCGAGCGAGTCGTGCAGCGGTGCAACGCGCTGCGCCCCGACCTGGTGGCGATCACCGGCGACGTCGTCGACGGTCCGGTAGACCGGATCGCCGCGGACGTGGCGCCGTTGGGGACGCTGCGCTCGACCCACGGCAGCTTCCTGGTGACCGGCAACCACGAGTACTACTCCGGGGTGGCGGCGTGGCTGGCCGAGTTCGAGCGCCTGGGAGTGCGCGCCCTGGCCAATGAGCGCGTGGCAATCGCCGCGGACGAGGGGGGCGGCTTCGACCTCGCGGGGGTGCACGACTTCCGCGGCGGCGCCTTCGGTCCGGAGCACGCGCCGGACCTCTCGGCGGCGATGGCGGAGCGCGACCCGGCGCGGCCCTGCGTGCTGCTGGCCCATCAGCCGGCGCACGTCGAGCTGGCGGCGGCCCACGGCGTCGACCTGATGCTGTCCGGCCACACGCACGGCGGCCAGCTCTGGCCCTTCGGCGCGCTCACCCGGCTGGTCCAGCCCTACCTGGCCGGGACCCACCTCCACGACCGTCGCACCTGGATCCACGTCAACCGCGGCACCGGCTGCTGGGGCCCTCCGATGCGGGTCGGCGCTCCGGCCGAGATCACCCTGATGAAGCTCCGCCCGGCTCCGGCGTGAGGACGACGCAGTCGACACCGAAGTAGTGGTGCGGTGACCGTGACTCCGGGTTCGAGCCCGTCACGACCACGCCCAGCCGGAGGTCGCCGTCGAGCTCGTGCGCGCCGAGGTCCACCGGCGGCAATTGCTGGATGCTCGGCGCCCAGGTGTCGACCCCGTCGACCACCGGCTCGCCGTTCAGGCGCAGCTCGAGCACGCCGTAGTCCCAGCTCTTGGTGAGGCGCACCTGCACGCGGTAGCGGCCCGGCGTCGCCACCGGGATCTCCAGCTCCACGCCCTGGCCGGGAGCGGTCGCCCGCACCCACAGGTGCCGGCCGCCGCTCCAGCCGTGGGGCATGCCCTGGACCTCCCAGCCCTCGGCGGCGTCGCCGCTCACCGGCGCCGTCTCGGCCTCGACCGCGCCCTCGATCCGCGCCGGCTGCCGCTCGAGGGTCTTCAGCCACAGGTAATCGAAGGCGATCGCGCCCTCCTCCAGGCACTCGACCTCCATCACGTGGCTCCCCGCCTCGAGCGCGACCTCCTCCCAGCCCAGGCTCAGCATCCGCGTGACGGCGTGGCGCGTGACCAACGTCACCCGCTCCGCGCCGGTCGCCGCTTCGCCCCCGCCGGCGTCGGTCAGGTCCAGCGGCTCGCCGTCGATCCACAGCCGGACCGCGCCCCCGTCCTGCCGGTTGCGCGCCACCAGGTTCATCCGATAGCGGCCGGCGACGTCGACCGCGAAGGGCACCGTCATGCGCTCTCCGGCCCGCGCCGTCCAGGCCAGCACGCGGCCGCGCGAGGCCAGCGGCTCGTCGTCCAGGGCCGCCCCGGGCGGCACCGTCTCCAGGTCCTCGAGGTGCTCGCTCCACGAGTCAGCCGATCCGAAGGCGGCGTCCGGCTCCCAGCGCGGCAGGGCGGGCACGAGCAGGTCGTCCGCCGCGATCGGCGGCGTGTCGGCGCGCGCGCCGGGCCGGGCGTACCACCACGCCACCCGGGCATAGGAGGTCGGGAAGTCCTGGCGGTGCGGCCACAGCTCCATGCGGAAGTCGACGAAGCGCCGGAACAGCAGGTCGTCGAGCACGTGCAGCCGCGAATTGACGACGTAGCCCGCGGTGCCGGGCCCGGAGTCGACCGGCTGGGCGCAGTACGGGTGCTCGAACAGGTCCGGCCGGCTCCAGGAGTAGTTGTAGTAGTCCTCCGAGCCAGTGCCGAAAAGGACCGGGAAGTCCATCGAGTCGACGAAGACCTTCTCGTCGCCTTCGCCCCACCAGTTGCCCCAGGGCAGCGGCAGCCGCGACGGATTGAGGAGCAGCGAGGCGACGCCGACCAGCCGCCCGGCGCCCTCGGCGCGCAGGAAGTCGAGGTCGACCGCTTGGCCATCCACCAGAGTCACCGCCGGTCCCTGGCGCCAGTCGGCGCGGAAGTGCAGCGAGCGCTCGTCCCAGGTCCAGGGGGCCACCGTGTGCCGCAGCTCGACCGCCAGCGCCTGGCCGCTGCGGTTGTCGAGCTCGAGCGCGGCGCTGGCGGCGAAGGGCATCGGGAAGTGGCAGTAGAGCCAGCCATCGGGGGTGGCGGTGAAGGCCAGGGTCTGGTGCGGGTGGTGGCCGGGGAAGCTGCCGAAGAAGTCGCCGACCGGGGCGACGACTTCGGCTTCGGCGCCGTCGAAGTTCAGCCGCAGCAGGACCCCGCGCAGGGCCGCCGCGAGGTCGTCGGCGCGCAGCCGGAGCGCCAGCTCGGTGACAGCGCCGGCACCGTCCGCGCCGGCGGCCAAGTCGCGGCGCAGGACGTCGCCCGCGGCCAGCTCGGCCTGGTGCTCGAGGACCCGACCAGCGCGGGCGGCGCGCGGGCGGGTCAGCCGGCCGGCGACTTCGGTCAGGACCGGAGCGAGCGCCGGCAGCTGGTCCTCGCGGAAGCTGCGCACGGCGACGCCGGCGTCGTAGAGCCGGACCTGCAGGTGGTAGAAGTGCAGCTCGTTCAGCGGGCCGGTCCAGGTCACGCGCAGGCGCTCGGCGAAGGGCACCGGGAAGTAGTCGGCGTCTTGCTGCTGGAAGGCGTCGCCGACGGTGAGGTCGAGGCCCTGGCGGTCGAACCAGATCGCGCTGCGGCGGGCGAGGAAGTCGTAGCCGCTGCCCTCGAAGACCGGCTCGACGGCGCCGTCGAGGCTGACCCGGAGGGTGCCGCCCATACCGGCCGACCAGCCGCGCACGATCGCGCCGGGGCCGGCGACGTCGCACAGCAGGTATTCGCCGACGCCGTCCTCCCCGGGCTCGCGCAGCACCGCCTCGAAGCCCGGCACCGGCTCGCGGCCGAAGCCGTCGGCGTTCGAGAACCAGCTGTCTTCGTCGGGCCTCTTCGAGCGGCGGTCGTAGCTGGAGTACTGGAGGTTGCGGTAGCCGACCTCGGGCAGGCGGGCCAAGCGCTCGAGGTCGGCCATCTCGCGGAGCAGCGCCTCGGTGTCGACCGGCGCCGCGGTGTCCCCTGTGGCCTGCGGCAGGACCTGCGCGGCCGTCGAGGGCAGCGGGGCAGGGAAGAGAACGGCGAGGAGCAGGACGAGGGCACAGGACATCGCCGTGCAGCATGCCAGAGCCCCGCTCGCCCGGGGCGGGCTGGAGAAAACCGATGTCGGACATCGAATATCAATCGATGTCTGACCCCGATAGGATCCTTGCCATGCGGATGGTGGTGCGGGTGGTTGGCTTCGTGGGCTGGACGGTCTTTGCGTCCGTCTTGGCGCTGCTGGGCCGTCTGCTGCTGCTGCCGAGCCCCGCGCTCCAGGCGCGCTGGGGCGCTTATTCGGCCAGCTGGTGGGGGCGCGGCTGCTGCTGGCTCGCGGGGTTGCGGCTGGTGGTCGAGGGGCCGCCGCCGCCGCCGGGATCCTTCGTGGCCGCCAACCACGTCAGCTGGGCGGACATCTGGACCCTGGGCGCGGCCTGCCCGGCGGTGTTCATCGCCAAGGTGGAGATCTCGACCTGGCCGATCATGGGCTGGCTGAGCAAGCTGGCCTCGACCCTGTGGATCGACCGCCGGCGCATGCGCGACACCGTGCGGCTGCGCGAGGAGCTGCGCTTCTACCTGGAGCGCGGCGTCCGCATCCACATCTTCGCCGAGGGCGGGGCCGGCAGCGGCGAGCGGATCCGACCCTTCAAGCCGTCGCTGTTCGAGTCCCCGGTGGCGCTGGGCGTGCCCTGCGTGCCCGCGGTGATCCGCTACGAGCGCGAGGACTTCTGGTGGCCGGACACGGAGGTGCTGGCGCGCCACTTCCTGCGCTGCCTGGGCATGCGCCGCTCCCGCGTGGTGGTGCGCTTCGGCGAACCGGTCACGGGCATGGCCGACCGCAAGCAGCTCGCGGCGGAGCTGCAGCGACGGGCGGTCGAGCTCTACTGCTGAGGCGCGGGCTCTTCCGGCTCGTGCAACTTGGAGCCCTCGAGCAGGGCGCTGATCTCCAGGTCCTGGAGCAGCCGCAGCAGCTCCTCGGAGCAGTAGTTGAGCTCGGAGGTCATGCTCCGCAGCGCGTACTCGGGCACCCCCTCCTCCGCCGCCTGGATCAGCTGGGCGCCGACCTTGTGCAGCTTGCGGTGCGGCTCCTCGAGCGCGTCGAAGCTGGGGTTGCCGGCGAAGTCGCGGCCGATGCCGTAGTACCACTGGCCGAAGCGGCAGCGGTAGGGGCTGATGCCGATCCCGTCCAGGTTGCCGATCAGGCCCGAGGTCCGGGTGCCCAGCACCTTGTCCATGACGGCCTTGCGCCACTGGATGTGGTCGATCTCGACGTGGCGCAGCAGCCCGATCGGGATGTTGCACCAGCGGCGGCCCTGGGCCACGAACTCGATGAAGGCGTCCAGCGGCAGCGGCTTGCTGATCCAGTAGCCCTGGGCCTCGGTGCAGCCGGCGTGCAGCAGGTACTCGAACAGCTCCTCGGTCTCGACGCCCTCGGCGATCACCTTCAAGCCCATCTCGTGGGCCATGCGGATGCTCGCCAGCACGATCGCGGCGCAGCGGCCGGAGTGGTCCAGGCCGCGGATCACGCCCTGGTCGATCTTCACCACCGAGAACGGCAGGCGGTGCAACGTGTCCAGCGACGAGTAGCCGGTGCCGAAGTCGTCCATCGCCAGCGCCACGCCGGCCTCGACCATGCGGTCCAGGCTCTGCCGGAGCACCTCGGCGTTCTTGGCCACCGCGGTCTCGGTCAGCTCGACCTGGATGGTCTCCGGCTGCACCAGCCCGGAGTGCACCGCGCTCATGATCAGCTCGACCATCTCCGGGTTCTCGAGGTCGTTGGCGGTGACGTTGAAGGCGACGTGGAATTCCCCGAAGGAGTCGGCCAGCTTCAGGTGGTCCTGGCACAGCTGCGGGAACATCACCTTGGCGATGTCGGTGATCAGGCCCGCCTCCTCGGCGAGGGGCAGGAAGGAGCCGGGGAGCAGGACCGTGCCGTCCGCCTGCGGCCACCGGATCAGCGCCTCGCAGCCGCAGACCCGGCCGGTGAGGAAGGAGACCTTCGGCTGGTACCACAGGACGAATTCTTGGTCCTGGATGGCCCGTTCGAGGTCTGCGAGGGTGATTTCCGGCATCTGGGGCTTCCAAGGGGATGGAGCAGTGCTCTCCTCTTTCGGGCGATCCCCGCTGGAACTTGACCCAGGATCAGGCCGCCTGCGGCTCCCCCTGCCCGGCCCGCTGGCTCAGCATCGCCTGGATCTCGAGGTCCTGGAGCATGCGCAGCAGGTCCTCGGAGCGCTGATGAAGCTCCCGGCTCATGCTCCGCATGGCGTAGCCCGGGAGCCGGCCTTCCTCGGCGGCCTGGATCAAGCGCGCGCCGACCTCGTGCAGGCGCCGGTGGGGCGCCGCGAGACAGTCGAACATCGGGTCGCCGACGTAGGCCTGGCCCGGGCCGTAGTACCACTTGCCCAGGTGGCACTCCGAGTGCCCGACGTCGAGGCAGGCGCCGTTGGGCGAGGGCCCGCCGGCGTGGAGTCCGAGCACCCGGTCCATGACTGCCTTGCGCCACTGCAGGTGGTCCATCTCGATGTTCCGGAGCAGGCCGATCGGGAACTCACACCAGCAGCGCCCTTCCTGCATGAAGCGGATGGCCTCCTCGAGGGGCTTCGGCCGGCAGAGCCAATAGCCCTGGGCCTCGGTGCAGCCGGCGTGGTGGAGGTAGTCGAAGACATCTTCGGACTCGACACCCTCGGCGACGACGGTCAGGCCCATCTCGTGGGCCATGCGGATGCTCGCCATGGTGATGGCGGCGCAGCGGCTGGACTGGAGCAGGCGCTTGACCACTCCCTGGTCGATCTTCACCACCGAGAAGGGGAGCTGGTGCAGGGTGTCCAGCGAGGAATAGCCGGTGCCGAAGTCATCCATGGCGAGGGCCAGGCCGGCGCCGACCAGGAGCTCCACGTTCGCCATGAGCGCGTCCTGGTTCTCGGCGACCGCGGTCTCGGTGAGTTCGATCTGGAGGCGCTGCGGGCTCAGCAGGCCGGTGTGCACGGCTTCGAGGATCAGGTCCACCATCTCCCCGTTCTCGAGGTCCCGCGCGCTGACGTTGAAGGCGACGTGGACGTCCCCCACCTTGTCGTGGATCCTCTCCTGGTCCAGGCACAGGACGGGGAACATCCGCCGGGCGATCTCGGTGATCAAGCCCGACTCCTCGGCGAGGGGCAGGAAGGCTCCGGGGAGCAGGTAGCTGCCGTCCTGCTGGCGCCAGCGGATCAGGGCCTCGCAACCGCTGACCAGGCCGGTGATGAGGGAGACCTTCGGCTGGTAGAAGAATTCGAACTCCCCTGCGTCGAGGGCGCGGAGGAGGTCACTGGGCTGGAGTTCGGACATGGCTGAAGGGCCCACCGGGGGATCCCGCCCTCTATCGGGCGGATCCCGGCCTCCCTGTAGCTGCCTCGGCCCGAATCCCGGGGACGGGCGCCCTAGAAGCCCTCGACCACGGCCTTCCCGGCGCGGCGGGCGAGCAGGGCCACCGCCAGGCCGGCGCCGGCGGCGGTGGCCGCGGCGATCATGAACATCACCACGATCTGGTAGCGGGCCGCGGCGGCGGGATCAGCGCCCGCGAGCACCTGGCCGGTCATCATCCCGGGGATCGAGACCACCCCGACCGCGGCCATGTTGTTGATCGTCGGCATCAGGCCGGCCCGGAGGCAGATCCGGATCGACGGCGCCAGGGTCTCGGCGCGGCTGGCGCCGAGCGAGAGCAGGGTCTTGACCTGATCGCGGCGGCGGTCCAGGTCGGCGAACAGGCGGTCCACCGCCAGGGCGATTCCGTTCATCGAGTTGCCGAGCACCATGCCGCCGATGGGCAGCCAGTACCGGGCCTGCCAGAAGGGCTCCACCCGGAGCACCGCGGCGACCACCAGCAGGGTCACGACCAGCCCCCCCGCCGAGACCGCCGCCAGGACCGGCAGGAAGACCGGCGCCGGCAGCTCCCGCAGCCGCAGGTGGATGGTGTGGGCGCTGAACAGGATCATCAGCCCGAAGACCGCGCCCGTGATCAGCGGCTGGTCGCGCGCGAACACCGCCACCAGGACGTAGCCGAGCAGGATCAGCTGCAGGTAGGTGCGGCTGGCGGCGATCAGCAGGCTCCGCCCCAACCCCAGGCCGAGGGCGCGGGAGAGGGCGGCAACCGCGGCAACGAAGCCGCCCGCCAGGACCAGGCCGAGCAGGTCGATCTGGATCACGGCGCTGACCCCTCCGCTCCTGGATCCAGGTGGCCGTCGACCATCCGCCAGGCCAGCGCCGCCTGGCGCGGCCGGTGGCTGGCGCAGATCACGGCGCCCCCGGCGGCCAGGAACTCGTCCAGCCGGGCGTCCAGCCGGGCGGCGGCGTTGGCGTCCAGCATCGCGTCCGGCTCGTCGAGCAGCAGCACCCGCGGCCGGGCCAGCAGGGCCCGGAGCAGGGCCAGGCGGGCGAGCTGGCCGCCGCTGAGCTCCGCCGCCGGGGCTTCGGGGCTCAAGGCGCCGAGGCCGAGGGCTTCCATTTCCCGGCGCATCTCCGGCTCGGCTGGAGCCTCCATCCCCTGCCGCAACCGCAGCTGGTAGGCCGCGGTCAGGTTGTCGGCGACGCTGCCAGGCAGCGCCACGGGTAGCTGCGGGCAGTGGATAACCCGGCCGCGCCAGCTCTCGACCGGCCAGTGCTGGTCGAGCCGGCCCTCGAGGCGGAGCTGGCCGCCTCCGCTCGGCAGCAGCCGGGCCAGCCCCAGGAGCAGGGTGGTCTTGCCGCCCCCCGACGGGGCCGTGAGCTCCCGGCGCTCGCCGGCCTCCAGCCGCAGGCTGGCCCCGCGCACCACCGGCTCGCCGCGCCGCGCCAGGGTCAGGTCCTCCGCCTCGAGCAGGGTGCCGTCGGCCATTTCGCCCTACACTATCGCGCCATGCGAAGCCTCCCGCCGCGACTTCTGCTCCTGCTCCCGCTGCTCGGCGCCTGCGCCACCGCCGGCTCCGGCGACCTAGGCGTCCGCTCCGCCCCGCCCGGCCCCGAGCGGACCGACCAGGAGCTGCCCTCCTTCGTCGACCTGCGCAACTTCACCATCCTCGGCCCGGGCGTCGCCGGCGCCGGCCAGCCCGAGGTCGAAGACTTCGAGGTCCTGGCGGCCCGCGGCTACACGACCGTGATCAACCTGCGCAAGCCGAGCGAGTCGGTGCCGCCGGATGAGGCCCAGCGCGCCGCCGCCGCGGGCCTGGGCTACCACGAGCTCCCGATGCGCGTGGTCGACTTCGGCATCGAGGAGGCCGGCGCGCTGCAGCGCATCCTGGAGACCGCCCCCGACGGCTCGGTCCTGATCCACTGCGCCTCGGGCAACCGCGTCGGCGCCCTCTGGGGCATGTATCTCGGCCTGCGCGACGGCCTCAGCCCGGAGCAAGCGGTCGACGCCGGCCAGCGCGCCGGCATGCGCTCCCCCGCCCTGGCGGAGCGCATCCGGGCTTCGCTGGGCGGCTAGCCGCCGCGGCCGCCGCCGCCGCCCCGGCCGCCGCCGAAGCCGCCGCGGCCGCCGAAGGGGTTGCTGGAGCCGGACTCCTGGTAGGTGGCGAGCTGGTCCATGGTCAGGATCCCGCCGAGAGACACGTTCAGCTCCTCCTGGCTGCGGGTCATGTAGTCCCGCATGGCCTCGCGGTCGAAGTCGCCGCTCTCGCGGGCTTCGCGGAAGAAGGCGTTTCGCTTGGCGTCCGCCTCGGCCAGGATGGTCTGCATGTCGGCGGCCTGGGCGTCGGTCAGGCCGAGCTCCTCTTGCCAGCGCTCCATCTGACGGCTGAGGCGCTCTTGCCGCCGCTGTTCGTCACGGGCCCGGCGGTCGGCCTCCTCCTGAGCTTCGCGCTCATCGAGGAAGGCGCCCATGGCCTCGTCCAGGATCGGCTCCAGGGTGTCCGGGTCGAGGTTCGCCGTCGGCTCCGGCTGGTCCAGGCGGCGCCGGCCGGCGACCTCGCCGCGCAGCAGCGCCAGCTCCCGCTCCAGCTGGCTGACCCGGTCGGTCAGCGGGCCGACGTTCGTCGGCGCAGCGCCGATGGCGGCGGCGGGGTCGGGGGCCTTCGGCCCATCGGCCTCGGCGGCCTGGTTCACGCTCGCCGTGGTGGAGGAGAAGGAATCCACCGGGGCGGGAGGCTCGGAGAGCAGGGTGCCGGCGAGCAGGCCGCCGACGAGGCCGGCGGCGGCTCCGGCGAGGAGAGCAGGGATCCAGGTTGTGTTGGCCATGGCTGGTGGGTGGTGGGGGTCCGTCGGGGGAAACACGGGGGGGCGGGGCGAGTTCCGGAGTCTGGCCCAGTTCATTGGTCCTCGGCGATCCCGACGGCCCGGGCCATGGGTAGTTTGCCCGCTTCTCGGCATCCCGGGGGCCGCCCGGAGGCCTAATTCCGCTCAAAGTCCTTCCGATTCAAGGACTTGGGGAGACCCAGGGTCCACGGAACGGGGCCGGATTCCTAGAGGCCCGTGAGCCAGGGCAGCCCCAGGCTGACCATGATCCAGGCGATCAGGCTGAGCGGCAGCCCCAGCCGCAGGTAGTCCGAATAGCGGTACCCGCCCGGCCCGTAGACCATCAGGTTGGTCTGGTGGCCGATCGGGGTGGCGAAGCAGATCGAGCCGCCGAAGGCGATCGCCAGCAGGAAGGCGCGCATCAGGTTGTCGGCGGCGGCGCCCTCGTAGCCGAGCTGGCCGTTCATCTGCTCAGCGGCCTTGATCGCGATTGGGGTCAGCAGCACGGCCACCGCGCTGTGGGAGATCACGGCGTTGAAGACGATGCACAGCAGCACCAGGCCGCTGATCACGGCCGCTGGCCCCATGTCCTCCAGCCAGCCGACCAGGCCGCTGGCGAAGAAGTCGGCGGCGCCGGTCTTGCCCATCGCCGAACCCAGGGCCAGGGTGCCGACCACGAACAGCAGGATCGGCCAGTCGATCGCCCGGTAGGCGCGCCGCGCCGGCAGGCAGCCCAGCGCCACCATCGCCATGGCGCCGAGGGTGGCGGCCATCGGCAGCGGGAACAGCTTCACCCCGAAGACCGAGTAGAGGATGAACAGCACCACCACGCCGCCGGCCACGGCCAGCGCCCGCCGGCCGCGGTCGCGCAGGACCACGTGCTCCTGGGCGCCGCGCAGCAGGAAGTAGTCGGAGCTGGCTGAGAACTTCGTCTGGGCCACCTCGTCGCCGCACACCAGCAGCAGGTCGCCGGGCCGCAGCTCGAGCTGGGAGGCGCGCTCGCGGATGTGGTGGCCGTCCCGCAGCACCGCCACGATCACGGCGCCGAAGTCCCGCCACAGGTGCAGGTCGCCGAGCCGGCGCCCGACCTGGCTCGAGTGCGGCGCCACCGCGACCTCGAAGAACTCCATGGTCTTCGGGTCGAAGCTGATGCCGTTGACCATCTTCAGGCCGAGGCTGGTCTGCAGATTGGCCAGCTCGTCGACCTTGCCCCGCAGCATGACGACGTCGCCCTCGCGGATCTCCTCGTGGAAGTAGGGCGGCCAGTGCATGTCCTCCTCGCGGACGAAGAACAGCATCTCGACGCCGGCGTCGACGAAGGCCTCGGCGTAGGTCTTGCCGACCAGCGGCGAGGTCTGGCCGATCACCAGCTCGGTGACGTACTCGCGCGCGCCGGCGCCGCCGACCATCGCCGACAGCGAGTGGCGCTTCGGCAGCAGCTTCTTGCCGAAGAAGGCCATGAACAGGATGCCCGCCAGCGCCAGCGGCACGCCCAGGGGCGTCATCTCGAACATCTCGAGCGGCGCCTGGCCCAGGTTCTCGGCCGCGCCGCTCACCAGCAGGTTGGTCGAGGTGCCGACCAGGGTGCACATGCCGCCCAGGATCGAGGCGAAGCTGAGCGGGATCATCAGCCGCGAGGGCACCACGCCGGTCTTGCGCGACAGCCCGAGCAGCACCGGGATGAAGACCACCACGACGCCGGTGTTGTTGAGCACCGAGCTCACGACCGCCGCGATCAGGCCGACCAGCAGCACCATGCCGCGCTCGCCGCCGCCGCTGTAGCGCAGCACCATGCGCGCCAGGAATTCGATCGCGCCGGTGCGGTTGAGCCCCTCGCCGATGATGTACAGCGCGGCGATGGTGATGACGGCGTAGTTCTGGAAGCCGTGCAGCGCCTCGCCGACGTCGAGCACGCCGGTGGCCACGAGGGCGACCATCAGCCCGAGGCCGATGGCGTCCAAGGACGCCTTCTCCAGGACCAGCAAGATCAGGACCAGGAAGGTCAGCGCGACGACCAGGATCGCGTCGGGACCCATGGCCTAGATCTTAGGGGGCGCGGCCCGGCGGGCGGTAGGGCTCAGGCGGCCTCGTCGAGGCGGGAGCCGGCCAGGGAGACGACCGCGGCCGGAGCGGCGGCGCCGGCCGAGCTGGCGCCGGACTGGCTCAGGACCACCGGCAGGGTGCGCAGCAGGATGCCGAGGTCCATCCAGAGGCTGCGGCGGGCGACGTACTCCAGGTCGAGCGCGAAGCGCCGGTCCCAGCTCAGCAGATTGCGACCGCACACCTGGGCCAGGCCGGTGATTCCCGGCAGGCATTCGTGGCGGGCCATGCGCCGCGGGCAGCCGAGCGGCAGGTGGCGGGCGAGCTGCGGCCGCGGGCCGACCAGGCTCATCTCGCCGCGCAGCACGTTCCACAGCTGCGGCAGCTCGTCGAGGCTGCTGCGGCGGAGCAGCCGCCCCAGCCGGGTGGGCAGGCCGCCGCCGGGGGGCAAGGTGCGCAGCTTGAGGATCGTGAAGGGGCGGCCGGAGCGGCCGATCCGCTGCTGCCGGAACAGCACCGGCCCTTGCCCCGAAGCCCAGATCGCGGCCGCCGCCAGCCCGAGCAGGGGCGACAGCGCCACCAGCGCCGCGGAGGCGCCGGCCAGGTCCAAGGTCCGCTTCAGGGTGTCACGCACGATCGCCGGGGAGTCTACCAGCCCTTCTGACGCCGCCGGCGCCCCGAGTCATCCGGAAATCGGCCCCGAAGCCTGCCGCAGGGCCTCTTCGATGCCGGCGCTGGGCGTGAAGCCGAGGGCCTCGCGGGCCCGGGAGATGTCGGCGCGGCTGTGGCGCACGTCGCCGGCCCGGAAGGGCCCGTAGTCGGGCTCCCAGCCGCCGCAGGGCAGGCCCTCGGCCGCGAGCAGGTCGCGGATCATGGCGTAGAGCTCGTTGAGCGAGGTCGAGCGGCCCAGGGCGACGTTGTAGACCGGGCCGCCGGCCTCGGCCGGCCCCGTCCCGGCTAACAGGTTGGCCTGGACGATGTCCTCGACCGGGCAGAAGTCGCGGGTGGTCTCGCCGTCGCCGAAGATCGCCGGCCGGACGCCGCGCCGGAACTCGGCGAACCAGCGCGGGATCACCGCGGCGTAGGCGCCGTCGGGGTCCTGCCGGGAGCCGAGGACGTTGAAGTAGCGCAGGCCGACGGTGCCCAGGCCGAAGCAGTCGTCGTAGAGCCGGGCCATCTGCTCCCCGAGGTGCTTGCTGGCGCCGTAGGGCGACAGCGGCCGGCCGATGCGGTGCTCGACCGCCGGCACCGTGGTCTCGTCGCCGTAGACCGCCGACGAGGAGGCGTAGACGAAGCGGCTGACGCCGGCTTGGCGCGCCGCCTCCAGCACCTTGGCGAAGCCGTCGACGTTGACCGAGAGCACCCGCGCCGGCTCGGCCATGCTCAGCGGCACCGAGCTCAGCGCCGCCTGGTGGAGCACGACCTCGGCGCCGTCGCAGGCGGCGGCGCAGGCCTCGGCGTCGCGGATGTCGCCCTCGAGCAGCCGGAAGCGGGACCAGGCCGAGGCGCCGACCGCCGCCGCGACCGCGTCCAGGTTGGCCCGGTGGCCGGTCGAGAAGTCGTCCAGGCCGGTCACTTCGGCGCCGCGGCGCAGCAGCCCCTCGACCAAGTGCGAGCCGATGAAACCGGCGGCGCCGGTGACCAGCCAGCGGCGAGGATCGGCGGGCGCCGCGGCGGGTTCCTGCGGGTTCGGCATGCGACGGGATTCTAGGCGCTTCGGCCCGTGGGCGGCGACGGGGTCCCCGACGAGGACCGCGGCGCGACCGGCGGCGGCGGCGCGGCGCTACCGCCGAGCAGGTGCTCGTAGACCTCGAGGAAATGGCCGGCCACGACCTCCAAGCCGAACTCGGCCTCCGCCAGGCGCCGGGCGCGCTGCCCCATCTGCCGCCTCAGCTCTGGCGCCCGGAGCAGACGCGCTAACGCCTCGGTCAAGGCCGGAGAGTCGCCGGCCGGGACCAGGAGGCCGGTCTCCCCGTCGCGCACGGCGTCGGCGCAGCCCGGGGCGTCGGTGGTGACCGCCGGGCGGCCGCAGGCGGCGGCTTCGAGCAGGACCCGGGGCATCCCCTCCCCGTATGCGGAGGGGAGGACCAGCGCGGCGCAGCCGGCGAGCAGCTCAGGCGCGTCCCGCCGGTGACCGAGCCACTCGGCGGCGCCGCTCTCCTGCCAGGCGCGCAGCTGCCGCTCACTCAGCGACGCGGGGTTGCCCGGATCCGGCGCCCCGGCGAGCTGCAGCCGGTGTTCGATGCCCGCTCGACGCAGCTCCTGGGAGGACTGGACCAGCGCTCCAACTCCTTTGGAGCGCAGCATGCGCCCGAGGTAGAGCAGGGCCGGCGGGCCGGCGGACTCTGGCCGCGGCTGGAAGCGGTCCAGGTCGACGCCCGAGCCGGGCACCACCGAGCTCGCGCCGGCCTCGGCCAGCCGGCGCTCGAGGAAGTCGCGGCGGTCGTCAGGGTTCTGGAACACCGTCCACGACCGGGGCGCCCGGCCGGACCGCCAGCAGGCGCTGACCGCAGCGCGCAGCGGCCACGAGGCCTCGGTGTAGACGTAGCCGCGGCCGGTCAGGACTCGGACCATGGCCGGCACGCCGGCGCGGCGGACCGCCAGGCCGCCGAGCGCCGCCACCCGCAGCGAGCTGAGCTGGACCAGCTCCGGACGCCGCGATCGCAGCAGTCGGGTCAGGGCCCGGAGGGCGGCCCAAGCGTGCCGGGGGCTGCGGCTCTTGCGCAGCGGCAAGGGCAGGAATTCCACTCCCGCCGCCTCGATCTCCGGCGCGTAGCGGTCGGCCGCCGCCGCCGCCGCGACCTCGTGACCGGCCCGCCGCGCCGCCAGCGCCACCGGCAGCTGGTGGTTCCGGAAGTGCCAGCCGTCGACCGCGACGTAGAGGATCCGGGCCACGGCGCCAGCCTAGCAGCGGCGCGGGCTCAATCGCCGGGGCGGCTGGGCGCGCCAGCCTCGGTCTCGAGCGCCAGGACCGGCGCAGGCTCCTCCGGCCGTCCATTGCGTTCCGCCGCCGAGCTCTGCTCCAGGCGGCCGCTCGGGTGGCCGTTGCCGTGGAAGGACAAGGTCGCCTCGCCGCTGCGGGCGATGTCGCGGAGTTCCCGGGACGGTTGGTAGTCGGGGACCAGGCGGCAGAGCAGCCGGTGGCTGGTCTCGGCGTTGTGGCTGCGCAGCGCCACCTGGAAGTCCTCAAAGAGCTCGCCGACCAGGGCGAGCGGGGGCGCCTTCTCACGGGCCTGGAAGATCTTCGGGTGGTCGGTTGGCTCGCTGAGCTCGGGATCGGTGAGCAGCTCCTCGTAGAGCTTCTCGCCCGGGCGCATGCCGGTGTAGCGGATCTCGATCTTCTTGCCGGTGGCGGCCTGGGTCAGGTCGATCATGCGCTGCGCCAGGTCGGCGATCTTCACCGGCTGCCCCATCTCGAGCAGGAAGACCTCGCCGCCGCGGCCGAGGGCGCCGGCCTGGAGCACCAGCTGCGAGGCCTCGGGGATGGTCATGAAGTAGCGCGTCACGTCCTTGTGGGTGACGGTGACCGGCCCGCCGCGGTCGATCTGCTTGCGGAACAGCGGCACCACCGA
>CAYZXS010000003.1:0-137539 GCA_964482495.1 uncultured Planctomycetales bacterium | reverse complement strand
TGGTGCCAATCTGGCACCAGACGTCGAGGGTCGCGGACCGGGACTGCGGAACTCGCCTGGATCGCGGTTGCTCCACGGACTGGGTTTTGGGACAACCACGCGGTGGCAACTTCGGACCCCCGCGACCCGGCCGATCCCCTCCCCCTCTCCGGCATCCGCGTCCTCGACCTGACGCGGATCCTGGCCGGGCCGACCTGCACCATGATCCTGGGTGACCAGGGGGCGGAGGTGATCAAGGTCGAGCGGCCGGGCGGCGGGGATGACACGCGGACCTGGGGGCCGCCCTTCGCCGGCGGCGAGAGCGCCTACTTCCTGTGCTGCAACCGCAACAAGCGCTCGCTGGCGGTCGATCTGGCCGATCCGGAGGGCGCGGCGATGGTGCGCGAGCTGGCGGACAAGGCCGACGTGCTGGTCGAGAACTTCCGCCCCGGGCTGACCGAACGCTTCGGGCTCGACTACGCCGCCCTGCGAGAGCGCAACCCGGGCCTGGTCTACGCCTCGATCACCGCCTACGGCCAGGACGGGCCCTACGCCGACCGGCCAGGCTACGACATGGTGCTGTCGGCCGTCGGCGGGCTGATGCACGTCACCGGCGAGCGCGACGGGCCGCCGTGCAAGGTCGGCGTCGCGATCACCGACGTGCTGACCGGCGTGCACGCCGCCCAGGCGATCACCGCGGCGCTGCTGGCGAAGATGCGCACCGGCCGCGGCCGCCACCTCGACCTGTCGCTGCTCGACGTGCAGGCCGCCGGGCTCGCCAACCTGGCCAGCAACTACCTGGTCGCCGGCAAGGAGGCCACGCGCTGGGGCACCGCGCACGAGTCGATCGTGCCCTACCAGGTCTTCGACACCGCCGACCGGCCGATCGCGCTGGCCGTGACCAACGCCAAGCAGTGGCGCGCCTTCTGCCGCGCGGTGGCGTGCGAGGACTGGCTCGAGGACCCGCGCTTCGCCTCGAATGCCGACCGCGTCGCCCACCGCGAGGAGCTGTTGCCGCTGATCCAGGCGCGCTTCGCCGACCGCGGCTGCGCCGAGTGGGTGGAGTTCCTCGTCGCCGCCGCGGTGCCCTGCGGCCCGGTCAACGACCTGCAGGGTCTGTTCACCGACCCACAGCTCCTCTACCGCGGTATGGTGCTCGAGACCCCCCACGCGACCATCGGCACCCTGCGCATGACCGGCTTCCCGCAGCAGGCCGACGCCCCCCACTGCGAGCTGCGCCTGCCGCCGCCGCGCCTCGGCGAGCACACCGACGAGCTGCTGCGCGCGGAGCTCGGCCGAACTCCGGAGCAGATCGCCGAGTTGAAGGCGCGCGGAGTGGTGGCGGGGCTAGGCTCCTGAAGTGCGCTCGCCTCTCGCTCGGCTCCTCCCCACGCTGCTCGTCCTCTTCGCCGCCAACTTGGCACAGGCGCGGAATCCGGCCCAAGCGGCGAGCGAACCCGGACCCGATGGCGTCGACATCGCCGCCCCCACCCGCGTCGCCTGCGTCGGCGACTCGATCACCTACGGCTCGGGGCTGCCGGACCGCGAGCGGACCACCTACCCGCTGCTGCTCGGCCACCTGCTCGGCGAGGGCTACGAGGTGCGCAACTTCGGCGTCAGCGGCGCGACCCTGCTGCGGGCGGGCAACAAGCCATGGACCGAGACCGGCGCGGCCCTTCGGGCGCTGGAGTGGCGGCCGGAAGTGGTGGTCATCAAGCTCGGCACCAACGACTCGAAGGCTGTCAACTGGCTGGCGCACGGCGAGGATTTCGAAGCCAACGCGCGGGCGCTGATCGGCGACTTCCGCGAGGCCTCCCCCGCTGCCCGGATCCTGCTGTGCTTGCCGGTGCCGGCCTGGACCGCAGGGGACGGCATCGACGGCGGTCGCGTCGCCGAGGGCGTGGTGCCGGCGCTGCGGCGGGCGGCGGCGGCGGATGGCGTCGAACTGATCGACCTGCACACGCCAATGCGGGCTCGCAAAGGCTGGTTCCCTGACGGCGTGCACCCCAACCCGCACGGCGCCGAGGCCATCGCCCAGCGCGTGGCCGAAGCCGTGCTCATGGAGCGCGACGTGGAGTACAGCCTGCGGTCGATGCTCCACTTCATGAGCAACAGCGTCGAGACCGGCGACTTCCACGGCTACACCGAGTATCGCTTCCAGAAGGCCGGCGCCGCCTGCCGTGTGGTCTTTCCGCGCGCGGTCGCCGCCGGACAGCCGTGGGTGTGGCGGGCGCGCTTCTGGGGCCACGAGCCGCAATTCGACCTGGCGATGCTCGAGCGCGGCTGGCACGTGGTCTATTGCGACGTTGCCGGCCTCTACGGCAACGGCGAGGCGCTGGAGCGCTGGGACGCCTTCCATTGGCTGCTGACCAAGAGCGGCCTGAGCGAACGGCCACTTCTCGAGGGCATGAGCCGCGGCGGGCTGGCGATCTACCAGTGGGCCAAGGCGCACCCGGATCAGGTGCTGGCGATCTACGGCGACAACCCCGTGTGCGACCCTCGCTCGTGGCCGGGAGGGGCGGGCGCCAGTGAGCGGCGGGAGGCGGAGTGGGCGCAGTGCCTTGAAGCGCACGGCCTCGACGGCAGCGAAACCTCCCCCTTCGCCGGTTTCGCGCTGGACGAGCTCGAAGGCCTGGCGGCGCGCGAGGTGCCGATCCTGCACGTGGTCGGCGAGGCCGATTCGGTCGTTCCCGTGTCCGAGAACAGCGACCTGGTCGAGGCGTACTACTCCGGCGAGCTCGGCGGCCCGATCACGGTGATCCGCAAGCCGGATCAGGACCACCACCCGCATGGCCTGCCCAACCCGCAGCCGATCGTCGACTTCGCCCAGCGCGCCGCTGGCCTGCACTTCAACCCCTGCGTCGTGCCGCAGCCGAGCGTCGAATGGCGAGGCGGGCCGGCCGGCTGGGGCGGCGGCACCTGGTGGCAGCAACACGAGGCGATCAACGCCCTCGGCGCCGCCAACCCCGACCTGCAGGTGGTCTTTCTCGGCGACTCGATCACCCAGAGCCTGACCGGCGCCGGCGACCGGCTAGCGCGCGACGGCGGCCAACGCCCCATCGACCGCTTCTACGGCGAGCGAAAGGCCGCCAGCTTCGGCCTCTCCGGCGACCGCACCGAGCACCTGCTGTGGCGGATCGAGAACGGGAACTTCGACGCCCTCGATCCGCGGCTGATCGTGCTGATGATCGGGGTCAACAACATCAACGCCGGCCGCAACAGCGGCGAGGACATCGCCGCCGGCATCGAGGCCGTGGTCCGCCTGCTGCGCCAGCGTGAGCCCCAGGCCGAACTCCTCCTGCTCGGCTGCTTCCCGACCAAGGAAGCCGGATCCTGGGAGCGGCGGCAGTGGGAGATCTTGCAACAACTCCTTTTCCCGCTCGGGGAGCTGGACCAGGTCACCTACCTGGACCTGCGCCACTCCTTCGTTGACGCTGATGGCCAACTCTCCACCCGCACCATGAGTGCGGACGGCATCCACCTGTCGCCGACCGGCTACGTGGTCTGGCTCATGACGATCGAGGACACGGTGCGACGGCTGCTCGGCGAGCCGGCGACGGACGAGGACTGACCACCGGGCAGACGCCCTGGTTCAGAACTTCAAGACCGCGGCCTTCCCCGCCTCCACCGTCACGGGCACCGCCTCCGAAACCACGGTCCACGGCCCCCAGTCCTTCTCGACGATCTCGGCCAGGTACTCGCCGGGGAGGACCGCCGGCACCTCGCGGGTGCCGAAGCGGAAGTTGGCTCGGCGCGGTTCGCCGCCACCGACCGGAGAGAGCCGCAGCGCCAGGATCCCCTCGAGCCCCGCGATCTCCGGCCGCGCCGACAGATCGACCTCGACCGCGCCGTGCACCGGCAGGACCAGGACGTAGGAACGCCAGAGGCCGACCTGCCGCTCGTGGGCCACGCCGCCCACCATCGCCCGGATCCAGAGCGGCTCGAGCGGCAAGTTCGGGATCCGGTGACCGTCCGGCTCCACCCGCCGGCCCCACTCGCGCCCTCCGCTCCAGAAGGCCTCGACGACGGCCGGCACCGGATCGCCCTCGGTGTCGGTGACGTAGACCATGAGGTCGACGCCCTCTTCGAGCGCGAGCTCGACCACCTCCCCCTCCTCCGGCACCTCCAGGCCGTCGCGGAAGTAGGGCGCCCACGGCGCGGCCTCGACCGAGACCGAGACCCGGCTCCCGGCCGCGACCTCCAGCGCGAAGTAGCCCTCCTCGTCGCAGGCGGGCGGCGCGGGATTCCACACCAGCCCGGCGGGGTCTCGGAAGCTCAGCGACAGCTTCTCCGGGCGGACGCCCCGGCCGCGCGGGTCGACGACCTGGCCGCGGAAGACCTCGAACGCCGCCTCGACGACGACCGTGCGCTCCACCGACCCGTCGGCCGGGACCGGGTCGATGGTCTCCTCGTGGAGCAGCGCGCTGCCCTCGGCGTACACCCGCAGCTGCAGCGCGCCGCCGGGCCGCAGGCCCTGGACCCGCACCTCCCCGGCCGCGCTCGGGGCGATCCACCACTCCGCGGGTCTGCCGCCGCCCCGTAGGGAGAGGCGCCCTTCCCGGATGTCGGGATCAGCGACCTGGCCCTCGCCGACCGGCGCGGTCAGGTCCACCCCGGAGAGCACGACCTGCCCGCGGGTGAACGGCGCTCCCGCTGGATCCCGCAGGCTCACCCGGATCTGCTGGGTCCGGTCGAGCACCACCTCCAGGCGTTCCGGCAGGGCCGCGGCATCCAGCTCCAACTGCCGCGGCCCGAAGCCGTCCGCGGCCACCAGCAGCGCCCGGGTGGAAGGCGCGAGGGCGATGACGGCCGGCTGCCCGGCCTCCGCCGGGTCGGTGACCGCCGTGTAGGGCTCGATTCCCTGGAGTTGGACTCCCTCGATCGGCGCGCCGCCGGCCGTGCGCGCGACCACCCGCAGGATCTGGTGTGGAGCGAGCACGAAGTCGCCGAGGTCGAGGTCCGCCGGCGCCGGATCCACGGTCCAGGCTTCGTGCGGCAGCCCGGTCGGCATGGCCCAGACCTCGACCCGGTCGTGCGCGAGCTCCTCCTCGCGCAGCGGCAGCTCGAAGCGGCCATCGCCGCCAATCGGCCCGACTCGGATCACCGAGGTGAGGGAGCCGCCGCGGTAGTGGACCTGGGCGCTGACCTGGCCGCCGCCGGGCCAAGGCGCGCCGTCCCGCTGCAGGATCCTCCCGCGCACGGCCGGCGTTCGATGCAGGGCCAGGACCAGGTCCGGCCGCGGTCCGGCGACGGCGTGCTGGTGGAAGGGCCGGAAGAAGCGCGGGTTCTGCCCATCCGCCAGGAAGCGCTCGTCGGTGCAGGACAGGCTCCCGCTCCAATCGGCGGGGAGGCCGGCGAAGCGGAAGCTGCCGTCGGCGGCGCAGGAGCCGGTGAGGGTGCCGGTGGCCATCGGCGCCACGGCGGCGGCGACCAGGACCTCGCGAGGGACGCCAGGCAGGAGCCGTCGGCGGCTGCGGAGCTCCAGCGGCAGCTCCTCGCCAGGAGGCGCGCCGTCCACGACCACCAGACCGGAGAGCGCTTCGCCGCGCGGGAGCAGCACGGCCCCGCCGGCGACCGGCGGACGCCCGAGCCAGTGCGCGTGGCCCTCGGCGGCGATCAACAGCTTCGGCGAGCCGCCGTGGTCCACCCACTCCGCGCTCCCCGCCTCGTCGCTGCGGCCGCGCTGGAGGATCTCCCCGTCGGACTGGAAGACCACGAAGCGAGCCCCGGCGACGGCCGTCCCCCCTTCTTCGCGAATGAAGAAGGCGGCGGGTCGCGGCGTGCTGCCCTCGAGCACGGGCGTCCGGACCGCGGCCTCACCGCCGGAGTGTTCCACCGCCCCACGCGCCGCCGCGGCCGGCTCCAGCGGATCGACGCCGGTTCCCGGAGCGGAAGGAATCGCCGGTTGACCGGAGGTGAGCGCCCAGGCGCCGAAGAGCAGCGCCGCGGTGAGGATGCCGAGCTTGAGCTTGTTTCCCATGAGGATGGTCGTCCCGAGCAGAACGCCGCCGCGGCCCGCGCGCGCGAGCGGGGCGGCCGGCGAGGCCAGGCCGAGCAGGGCCGGGAGCCAGGCCTTGCCCTCCGCGGAGTCCAGGCGCGCCAGGCGGTCTCGCAGCAGCTCGCGGCCGCGGCGGAGCCGGGGTTCCACGGTGCTGACCGGGACGCCCTCGCGCTGCGCGATCTCCCGCGGCTTCCAGCCCTCGAAGTAGCGCCAGAGGATGGTCCGCCGGTAGGGCTCGGGCAGCGCCAGCGCGGCCTCCGCCACCACCCGCTGGATCTCCACCCGCTCGACCACCTCGGCGGCGGATTCTGCGCCGGCGACGCGGCGAGAGGCCTGGATCGCTTCTCGGCGGTGACGTCGCGCCGCCGCCCGCCGACGGTCGGCCGCCCGCCGCAGCAGCACCGTCCTCAGCCACGCCGCCAGCGGCAGGTGAGCCCCGGGCCGCCGCTCGAGCGCGGCCGCCAGGGTCCCCTGCGCCAGGTCCTCGGCCTCGGCCGCGTCCCGCGCCAAGCCTCGCGCCAGCCGCCGGACCCAGTCGACGTGCCGCAGCAGCTCGTCGGGGTCGAAGTCGGCGGAGCGGGGGGCGGCCATGTCTCCCTTAATCTCGCCGCGGGGGCTGGAAACCGGCCAAGAAAAGTCCAGGCACCGCCGCTCCGCGTTGGAATCCGCCCCCTTGCCCGCGCTAAGGTGCCGGCAGCGATCTTTCACCCCACTCCAACCAGGAGCGATCATGGCCGCACTCGACCTGAGCCGCATCGTCGATCAGGCCCACGAACACCTGCGGGAGGTAGACCAGCGCCGCGACCGGATGGTCGCGAGCTACGTCGCCGTCCTCGTCGTGGGCGTCGCCCTCCTCGGCTTGCTGGCGCGTTATCTGATGGCGCCGGGCGAGCCGCTCCTGAGCGGACAGCTCTGGCTGCCCGCCTTCCTCGTCACCGGTTTCCTGTTCCTGCTCGGCCTGCCGGTCTTCGGCGGTCTGTGCGAGTGCCGCAAGTGGCACGCCGGCTATCAATGGGTCGTGCGCGCGCTGCAGCGGGCGCCGCAGCGCAACGGCACCAGCACCGCCAAGCAGCTGCGCAGCGCCTACGAGAAGGAGTGGGAGACCGGCAACGGCTCCGGCACCTTCCACTGGCTGGGCGGCGTCGAGTCGTCGCTGTTCAACGTCTTCCTGATCGTGCACGCCGCCAGCCTGTTCGCGCTGCTGTTCCTGATCGGCCGCCGGCTCGAAGCCAGCAACACCACCACGATCGTCATCAGCGGCCTCGCCACGGTGCTGTTCCTGGTGCTGGCCAAGCTGTTCAGCTTCCGCGCCACCAAGATGGACAAGGACGAGGCCAACGAACGCGCCTGGCTCTTGCCGTAGGGATGGTGTCAGGCTCCTTCGTCAGATGACGAAGGAGCCTGACACCTCTTGGATGACCCCTCTTAGAAGAGCTGGAGCTCGGCCGCCGGCGTGGCGGCCAGGCCGCCGCCCGATCCGGGGTCCTGGATGAACCACTGGATGTAACGGCTCAGGCCGATCAGCTCCGCGTTCGCCGGCAGCGCGAAGCTGCGAGAGACGGTGCCGCGGCCGTTGCCGGCGCCGTCGAGGCGCATGACGTGGCGCACGTGTCCCGGGGTCAGCGCCAGGAAGCACATCGCCCCCTGCTGGACGCTGCCGAAGGGGTCGCTCTGGCTGTCCACGACCAGCGCCGCCATGGCGCCGCCGAGGCCGCGGTCGACTCCGATCGTCAGCGACGGGTTCCCCACCAGCGGCGGCTCCGCAGCCACGATCACCGGCGCCTCGCCGCCGCTGCCGGCGGTCGGCTGGCCGTAGATCACCGGACGGTGGCCGGACTCGGCGTACATCACCGGGCGGTCGAAGGGCGCCAGGCCGTCGCGCACCCGCGGGTCGGTCAGCGGGCGGCCGAGGAAGGCCAGCAGGTCGGCGCGCTCGCCCGGCGTCAGGTTCAGCGGCCGGATCGACGGCGCCTTGTTGGGTCCGTTGAAGTCGCCGCCGCGGTTGTAGAAGTCGACGACCTCGCCCAGGGTCGCGGCGGTGCCGCCGTGGAAGAAGGGCCCGCGCAGCTCGACGTTCAGCAGCGCCGGGGTCTTCATCTGCCCCTCCTGCCGCGGATCGCCGGTGACGCCGCCGAGGCCGAGGTCCTCGTTCTGCGGCCGCACGCCGGTGTAGTGGAAGCTCTCGTTCGAGAAGCGCGGACCGGCGTGGCAGGTGTTGCAGGCCAGCCGCGGCGAGTTGAACAGGTTGAAGCCGCGGCGCTCCTGGGCCGAGATGGCGTTGTTGTTGCCTGCCAGGAAATCCAGGATCGGCGCCTGGTCGGACACCAGGGTGCGCTCGTAGGTGGCGATCGCCATGGCGATGCGCGCCGGGGTGACCGCGGCCGAACCGAAGGCCTCCTGGAACAGCGCCGGGTAATCGCGACCGTTCAGCCAGCCGGCCAAGTCGGGGGTCACGCCGCCCGCCAGCGCCAGCGGCATCGAGGTCTCGACCCGCGCCGCCACCTCGAGCCAGTCGCGGCTCTCGTGCGCCATCTCGACGTCGCTCACCGGCGGCCCGAGCACCTGGTTCTCGAGCGCCGCGAAGCGGTTCAGGATCACCTGGTTGGTGACGGGGTCGCGGAACACCTCCTCGGCGCGGCCGTCCCAGAACATGCGCGGCCCGTAGCCGCCGTTGATCGCCGGCATCGAGCGCCGCCCGGTCACCTGCGGCGCCAGCGAGAACACCGGATCCGCGACGTAGCGGCCGCTCGCGGCGCTCCGGGTAACGCCGGGCGAGCCGGCGACGTCGTCCGCGGTGCCGAAGACGCCGTCCGGACCCGGGTGGGTGCTGCGGGGATCGCCCAGCACCGAGCGCGGGTCGGAGCCGCCGGCCTCCGGCAGGTGGCAGCTGCCGCAAGAGATGGTCCGGGTCGAGCTCAGCTGCTCGTCCCAGAACAGGGTCTTGCCGAGCAGCGCCTTCGAGGTGGTGACGGGGTTGCCAGGCGGGGCCGGCGGCGGCTGCAAGCCGCCGCCCTGGGCGACCGCGCTCGAGGGAAGCGCGACCGCCGCGGCCGCCGCCGCGGCCAGGGTGGAAAGGACGAGGGAGAACTTCATGGCTCCGATCCGCAACCCAGCCTCCCCGCCTCGGTTCCGAGACACCTTGCCCCGCGCTGCCGAAGACCCCCTCATGGCGTCCCCTCACCGCTGTCCTCGACGTCTGGTGCCAGATTGGCACCAACCGGTGGGTTGGCAGTTCCCGACCGATGTCATCGCTCGGGACGGAGGCTCTCGCCCGGCCCCTCGCCTTGGTGCCAATCTGGCACCAGACGTCGAGGGCGGCGAAGGAGAGCCACCGCTCCCGGGAACCGTGCCCCTTCCCGCGCGGTCAGGGAGTTTCGCTCAGGTCGATCGGCTGGCCGTCGGCGTCCGCCAGCCGCACGCACATGCGCCAGTCGCCGCCGCCTTGGGTGATCTTGACCAGCAGGCAGTTGCGACCCCTGGTCAGCGACGCGGTGACGACGTCCTGGTCCGGCCGGAGGCCGCGGGCGACCTCGTTGCGGTGGACTTCGTCATCGTTCAGCCAGACGACGACGCCGTCGTCGCTGCCGATCTTGAGCTGGACCTCTTCGGCGCGAGGCCAGTCGAAGCAAGCGTAGGCGTAGACGGACTGGTTCTGGGTGCGGTCGAAGAGCGGCAGGAAGTCGAGCACCCCGTCGAGATCCTCGCCGGCGACCTCGAGCCAGTCCTCGGGCGCGACGGCCGGGTCGGGGCCGCTGGCGCCGAAGGGGTGGGTGGCGAAGCGGCGGGCGTCGAGGGCCTCGGGGCCGAAGAGCGACCAGTCGGTCAGGAAGCCCTGGCGCAGGGCATAGACCTTGGTGTCGACGCCGAGAGCGCGCAGGCGCTGGGCGGCGGCGGCGCGGATCGTGGCGGACGCGGAGTCGAGCAGGATGGCGTCGAGCAGGGTGGCCGCTTCCACCGGCGACTCGGCGCTGAGCTCGTCGGCGTGGGCCAAGCGGGCGCGGGCCGCCTGGTCCCGAGCCCGAGCGACCAGGGACGGCTGGCTCGAACCGGCGATGAGCTCGTCGAAGAGCACCAGCGCCGATTCCATGTCGCGGGCGGCGGCCTTGGCGCGGGCGACGGCGAGCAGGGCGGACTCGGCCAGCGGCAGCTCGGCGGCGGTGCCGCGCTCGAGGATCGAGCGCAGGCTGGCTTCGTGCCGGGGGTCGCCGTGCTGGGCGGCGAGCTCCAGTCCGGCCAGCCGTTCCTGCGGCCCCCAAGAGATCAGGGCGTCGGCGATCAGCCCCGACACCGGCAGGTCGGCGCGGGCGACCCGCACCCGCAGCAGCTCGGCGCGCACGGGGTCGTCGCGGTGGCGGACGGCGCTGGCGAGCCGGTCGCGGACCTCGGGGTCGGGCCAACCGACCAGGCCGTCGCGGGCGGCGCCGCGGACGGCGCCTGCCTCGTCCGCCAGGCCGTCGAGCAGCAGGCCCAGGCAGTCCTCGTGGGAGACCCGGGCGGCTCCGTGCAAGGCGCCGGCGCGCAGGTGCGGCGCCGGGTGGCGGGCCAGGGAGGCGAAGATCGCCGCGGCGCCCAGCGGGTGGCCGCGGTCACGCCAGGCCTCGGCGAAGCGCAGCGCGTCGGAGGCCTCGGTCCCGCTGGCCGGGAGAGCGCCGGTCTCGAGGCCGCGACGGGCAAGGGCAAGGAAGTAGTCCTCCCCCTCCGGAGCGGCGGCGCGGGCGAGAGCGTGGCGGGCGGCGTCAGCGAGCTCCGCGTCGTCATGGCGGGTGAGCGCGAGCAGGGCCGGACCGGCGAGGTCGCTGCGGCGGGCGCCCAGGCTCCGCGCCAGGGCGGCGGCGCGGGCGGGGTCGCCCGACTCCGCGGCGGCGTCCAGCTCCTCGAGCAGCCGCTCGTCCGCGACCGGGTGCGGGATGCGCTCGAGCGCGGCCATGGCGTCGCTGCCGAGCTCGGGGTGGCGCAGCAAGGTGCCGGCGGCTTCCGCGTCGCCGAGCCCCTCGCCGGTGACGCTCAATCCCTCGATCAGGATCCGCTTGGCGGCGATCGGGTGCGGCTCCTCCAGCTCCCGGCCCAGGGCGGCGTTGAACTGGCGGCGTTCGCGCGGCAGCCTCGGGGAGGTGTAGTGGTGGACCATGCTCCAGAAGGCCGACTGCGCGGCGCGGGCGGTCTCGGGCGGCTCGGCGTCGAACAGGCCGATGAGCATCGGCACCGCGGTCGGCCCCGCCTTCCAGCCGTACTGGGCCGCCTGCTGGCGCGCGTGGGGAGGGCTGGAGCGCAGCCAGACCTCGAGCTCCTCGCTGCTGAGCTCCGCCTCCGGCGGCGGCGGCAGGTTGGGGACCAGCACGACCGGCTCGGGCGGCGGCGGGGCCTCCGGCGGCGCGTGGCAGGCCGCGGTCAGCAGGAGCAGCAGAGGGAGCAGCAGGCGGTTCATGTCACAGCACCCAGGGCTGGCGGTTCGGCTTGTGGATCAGGCGGTTGGCCTGCTCGTCGCCGCGGAAGCGCTCGGCCTCGGGATCCCAGTCGAGCTTGCGCCCGAGCCGGATCGCCAGGTTGCCGAGGTGGCAGACGGTCACGGAGCGGTGGCCGATCTCGACGTCGCAGATCGGGCGGCGGCGGCTGCGCACGCAGGCGGCGAAGTCGCGGTGGTGGTTCGGGCTCTGGTAGAGCTGGACCTCGCCGCTCCCGGGCGGCGTGTCCAGGATCTCGGGCGGGTCGGCCTCGATCGCGCCGCGGCTGACGAAGATGCTGCCCTCGCTGCCGTGGAAGGTGACGCCGTTGCGGCCCTCGCTGGTACAGGTCAGCTCGACGCCGCTCTCGTAGAGGTAGCGGACCTCGAACTGCACCGGGGTCTCGTACATGCTGTCGGGGTCGAAGCGCGCCGCGCCTTCGATGGTGCGCGGTCCGGAGTGATCCACGCCCATCCCCCACTGGGCGATGTCGTTGTGGTGCGCGCCCCAGTCGGTGAGCATGCCGCCCGAGCTGTCGAAGAACCAGCGGAAGGTCCAGTGGCAGCGCGCCGGCCGGTACTCGGCCCACGGCGACGGGCCGAGCCACATCTCCCAGTCCAGGTTCGGCGGCGGCGCGACCACCTCCTGCCACGGCGCCGACGGGCCGCGGTGCAGCGCCGCCGTCACCCGCTCCAGCTCGCCGATGGCGCCGTTGCGCACCAGCTCGCAGGCCCAGCGAAAGCGCAGGTCGGAGCGCTGCTGCGAGCCGGTCTGGCAGACCCGGCCGGCGCGGCGCACGGCGTCGACCATCTCGCGACCCTCGCCGATGGTCAGCGACAGCGGCTTCTCGCAGTAGACGTCCTTGCCGGCCTCGCAGGCGTGGATCGTCGTCAGCGCGTGCCAGTGGTCGGGGGTGGCGATCAGCACCGCGTCCAGGTCCTGGCGGTCGAGCAGGCGCCGGTAGTCGCGGTAGCCCTCCACCCCGCCGCCGGCCCTCTCGACCGCCCGGTCGAGGTGGACCTGGTCGACGTCCGCCACCGCCAGCAGCCGGAAGTCGTCCGACATTCCCATCAGGGCGTTCAGGTGGTGGCCGCCGCCGAGCGAGCCGACGCCGATGACGCCGATGCCGATCTGCTCGTTCGGCGAGGGATTCGCCAGCAGCCGCGTGGGCAGGGTCGCGCCGCCCAGGGCGCCGGCGGCGGCACCAGCCCCGAGCTGGCGGAGGAAGTCACGTCGATCGAGCCGCTGGTTCGCCATGAGATGCACCGCTCCCGAAGAGAAACCGTGGTGGACGGGTCAGGCTAACCCCCCGCCGGCGGGTCGGAAAGGTCCAGGGACTGGAGGAACGCCTGGATGACGCCGACCGCCGCTCCCGGTCGGCGCTGGAGCAGGAGATGCGGGCCGTCCAGCTGAACCTGCTGGACCATCTCCAGCCCCTCGGCGAGGACCTGGGAGGCGCGGATCGGCACCAGGCGATCCCCAGCTGCCGTCAGGGAGCGCCCGGGCAGGAGGAGGATCACCGGCGGGGTCATCCGGGGAGTGCCTCGATCCGCCGACCGCCTCGACCAGGGGCGGCGGCGGGGCTCACCATCGAGCTCAGTCTTCAGTGTCCCGCTCGGCCGAAATCGGCAGGGCGAAATCCAGGGTCACCTTCGCCAGCCGCACGCCGGGGGGAAGCACGGCGGGGCCAGCGGCGGCGGAGGTGGCGCTCTTGACCTGATTCACGACCTCGACGACCGGCTGCAGGCCGTTCCAGCCGTCTTCGAGCAGCGCCAGCACGTCGTCGGTGCCGACGATGAAGAAGGAACTGAGTTGACCATCCATCTCGCCGCCGCGGGCCTCGGCTTGCGCTGCCAGCTCGGCGAGTTGCTGCTCGATCTCGGGCGGCAGGGTGGCGCCAGAGGCGTCGCTGCCCACCCCCAGGATCTGGGGCAGGAGCATCGCGGAGAGCACGGTGGATGCGATCCAGCGGATCAGGTTCATTTCATTTCCCCCTCGTAGCGGAACACGCCGTCTACGGTCTGGTCGAAGACCCTGGCTATTCTAAACGCGAGCGCGAGGGAAGGCGCATATCGGCCTTGTTCGAGCAGGACGATGGTCTGGCGGCTGCAGCCCACCCGCTTGGCCAAATCGGCCTGGGTCATCTCCCCGAATTCGAAGCGAAGACGGCGGATTTCGTTCTGGATCTCAGCCTTGGCCATGGATCCGCCCCAGCCGGTAACCCAGCAGCACCCCGGCGAACCAGCCGGTCATGTAGACGATCAGCAGCGAGCCGAAGGTCAGGTAGGTGTAGACCATCGGCACCGCCCCCTCCTCGTGGAAGCTCTGGCCGAGGTAGACGTTCCAGCCCGCCAGGCCGAGCAGCAGGCCGACGGCCTGGACCTGGGGCGCCAGGCGCAGCACCCGCTGGTCCCGTTCGTCGGCGCTGCGGCTACCCAAGGCCATCATTAACGTCTGTAAGATCTGCACGGACAAGAAGATACCGACGACCTGCAGGCGCATGGCGTCGTCCTCCCAGTAGACCGCGGCGCCTCCCTTGGCGGCGAAGAAGGAGTAGAGCCCGACCGCCTCGGCGAGCCCCAGCGCCAGGCCCGCCCAGGACCACTTCTGGAGCGGCGTCAGGGGCTCCCGGCGCCACTCGGCGCGGTCCTCGGGGCTGAGCGGCACGGCTTCGGCGCGCAGCCGGGTCAGGACGAAGGCGCCGACCACGATCATGCCGATCAGGCCGGCGGCGAAGGCGACGAGAATCCAGGGGAAGGGTCCGTTCATGAGCGATCTCCCAGGCGGGCCCATGGAGTACGTCCCGCCTCCCCTCACTATGTCTTATTTTTCTTACATCAAGACAGATATTTCTTACTCCTCTGGGTGGAGGCTCCACCGATCCACCTCCGCGACCTCGAGGGAGTAGCGCGCATACCAGCGCTCCCGGCCGAGGCGCATCGCCACCTGGTGCTCCGGATGCGACCGCCAGGCCTCGATGGCCTCCCGCGACGCCCAGTACGACAAGGTGACGGCCTCGGCCCCGTCGCGCACGGACTCGACGCCGAGGAAGCCGGGCTGCCGCCGCGCCAGCTCGACCATGCGCTCCGCCATGTCGGCATAGCCCTCGTCATCCGGTGAGAGGCGGGAGCGGAAGATGACGACGTAGCGGCGCGGTTCGGGCATGACTCTGGCTCGATCAGAGTAGCGGCCAGCGCCCCCGCATCAGCCGATCGTCTCCGCCAGGGCGTTGCTCAGGCGGCAGCTGACGGCGTCGAAGGCCTGCAACCAGACGCTGCGGCCGCCGGCCCCCGGCGGCACCGGGACGCGCAGCACCGCCTGGCCGTTGGCGTCGGCCAGCATCGGGCCAAGCAGCAGGATCGGCCGGCTCAGCTCCACGGTCTGCGGCCCGCAGCCGGAGACGGTCACGGCGGCGGGGCCAGGGCCGGTCACCGAGTAGGCGAAGGCCACCAGCTGACCCGGGGTGGCGTCGTCGACCGTGAGGGTGGAGGTCTGCCCGGCCACCAGCCCGGTCGCAGAGAGGCGCGGGCCGAGGCTGCCCTGGCCGGAGGCGTACTCGAGGGCGTTGGCCAGCAGCAGGTCGCCGTCGCTGCCGGGGACCCAGAAGGCCGGGTCGGCGACGCTGCTCGGCGGCACGAAGCCCAGGTCCACCCGGGCCGGCCACAAGCTGCTGACCGCGACGAGCGTCTTGCCATCGCTCCACGAGGCCACCTCGACCCCGTGGGCCGCCAAACTGGTGCGCGCCGGCCGGAAGCTGCCGCTGCCGCCGTCGAAGTTCGTGACCCCCGCCACGGTCGGGTGCATCGGGTCGTGGATCGCTCCGAGCGTGGCCGGAGAAAACGCGACCACGTCGCCGCGGCCGGGGACGAGCTCGTAGCCGCCGGTGATCCAGCGGCCGCCGAGGAAGCGATGCTGCTGCGTCGAAGTGTTGGCGAACACCGCCACCACCACGCCGCCGCCGGAGTCGACGTAGTCGGCCATCACGTCGCCGAAGGCGTCGCCGTCGAGGTAGCTGTAATTGCTCCAGGTGAGGACGGCGTCATACGCCTGCAGCTGCCCGAGGGTCGGGGTGGCGGCCATGACCTCGACCAGGTCGACCGCGGCGAAGCGGCCCGAGGCGAGCAGCCGGGTCTGCGGGTCGGTGAAGTGCGCCGAAGCGGCGCTCGGGTCGGCGGACGCGGCGATCGCGACCCTGGGGAGCTGGGCGGCGCTCAGGCCGGCGGCCGCGAGGAGCAGGAAGAGCAGGGTAGCCGTGAGGTCCTTCATGGCGCGGCGCGGGGATCCCGGGTCACGGCGGCGGTGGCCTCATCCTAAACCGGGAGCGGCGCTCCCGGGGGGCGGGATTTGACCTGGACCGGCTCGGGCGGCAAGGTCGGCGGTGCGCGGCGGCCGTCCGCCGCCCGACCCTATGGACCACCCCCACCACCACTGCCTGAGCTGCGGCGTGACCGCCTTCGCCCAGCAGAAGAACCCGCGGCTGGGGAAGGCCGAGGTCGAGACGCGGACGCTCGACTCCATGGCCACCATGCCCGCTTGGCGCGACCACCCAGAAGTGCTCGAACGGCGCCGGCGCCGGAGCGGATGATCGCGGCGCTACCGGCCCTGGTCCTGCCGCTGCTGCTGGCGGCGCCGCAGGACGGATTTAGCGCCTCGGTCCTGGTCCAGGCCGGCGAGGCCGGTGCGGCAGCCCCCGAGGCCGAGCTGGCCCTGTTCGGCGACGCCCCCGGCGGCGAGCCTGGCTGGCTGATCGGACTGCAGCCGAACGGCGCCTGGAGCTTCCGGCTCTCGAACGGCGAGGCCTCCTTGTCCTACCTGCCGACGGCGCCGCGCCAGTCGGTGCTCGACGGCCGGCCGCACCTGATCCAGGTCGTCGCCGACGCCGCCCGACGCGAGCTGCGCTTCCGCTTCGACGGCCGCCAGGTGGCGGTCTATGAGATCAGCGGCTACGAGGCGGCGCTGCCGCGCCCGCCCCTGGTCTGGGAGCGGCCGATGGTGCGCGAGCGCCTCCACGAGCCCCGGGTCTGGAGCGAGGCCGAGCTGCGCCGCGCCGCCGCCGAGCGCGGTTTCTCGCCGCCGCCCCCGCCCGCGCTGGCGGCCGGCGACCGCTTCCGCGTCATGGCCTGGAACATCTGGCACGGCGGTCGCGAGGACGGCGAGCAGCTCGGCCCGCAGCGCGTGGTCGAGTGCATCCAGGCGGCGCGCGCCGACGTCGTCTGCATGCAGGAGACCTACGGCAGCGGCGCGATCCTGGCCGACGCCCTCGGCTACGAGCTCTACCTGCGCAGCTCGAACCTGTCGATCCTGAGCCGCTTCCCGATCGGCCAGACCTACCGGCTCTATCAGCCCTTCCGCTTCGGCGGCGCCCGGCTGCGGCTCGGTCCGGCGCACCAGCTCGACGCCTTCTCGCTTTGGATCCACTACCTGCCCGACTACTGGGGGCAGATGAAGCAGGAGCAGCCGCCCGAGGCCGCCGCGATCGTCGAGGCGGAGTGGCAGACGCGCGGCGCCGAGATCACGGACATCCTGAGGGAGCTGCGGCCGCTGATCGACGACGGCGACGGCGTGCCGCTGCTGGTCGGCGGCGACTTCAACAGCGGCAGCCACCTCGACTGGACCGAGGCGGCGAAGTCCGCCCACCGCGGCTTGGTGGTCGAATTCCCGGTCAGCAAGGCGATGGCCGACGCCGGCTTCCGCGACAGCTACCGGGAGGTCTTCCCCGACCCGCTCACCCACCCCGGCCACACCTGGACGCCGCGCTTCTCCGAGTCCTGGCAGGACCGCATCGACTACCTCTACTTCCAGGGCGCGCTCGAGCTGCGCGGCGCCGAGCACCGCGAGCAGCACCCGGAGGGCTGGCCGTCGGACCACGGGGCGATGGTGGCGGAGTTCGAGCTGCCGCCCGCGGCAGGCGGCGACGAGGAGGACTAGCAGGCGGCGGCCCGGCGGACCTCCTTGTAGCGCTCCCAGTCGAAGCCCCGCAAGAAGGACGCCGCCGCCTTGGCGCCGCGCGCGAACAGGTCGATCTTGGCCTCGGGGCTGAGCGCGAAGTCCAGCCAGTTGTGGCCGCCAGTCGGCACCACCTGGACCAGGTGCTCGAAGTCCGGGTGCTTGAGGAAGATGTCCAGGTCGCGGCAGTGTCGCGCCGAGTTGAAGATGGCGCCGAGCAGCTGGAAGGGTCCGTCGACGTCGTGCAGCTCCTCGCGGTCGCGGCCGAGCTTGACGCCGAAGGTCGGCGCGTCCGGCACGCCCGAGGCGTGGAATAGGTCGATCGGGAAGTTCGACATGATGCCGCCGTCGATGAACACCGCCTCGCTCGGCGGCGTGCCGCGGAACTTCACCTTGCGCCGCCAGCGGCGGGCGGTGGCCTGCCCCTTCGGGATCCGGCCGACCCGGTGCGGGTGGAAGAAGTAGGGGATCGACATCGACGCGCGCACGAACTCCGCCGGGTTGACCCGGTCGGGCTCGCGGTAGAAGAGGTCGGCCATCTCCGGGAACAAGACCTTGGACTCCGTGCGCACCTCGGCGGCGACCAGGGCCAGGCGCGGCTTCGCGGCGCGCAGGCCGAGGCGCTGCCCGCTGAGGCGGTGCTCCAGCCGCGGCAGGGTGTGCAGGCGCTGCCGCAGCTCGGCGGTGGTGCGAATGCCGTGGCGGCGCAGGCTGGCGGCCATCCAGCGGCGGAACTGCTTGCCCGGGTTCAAGCCCAGGTCGTCCCGGATGTTGTCGATCACCTGCCAACCCTTCCACACCAGCCGCATGGTCTTGCCGCCCTCGACCAAGGCGTCGACGAAGTCGCGGGCGTCGCCGTCGCCGTCGACGAAGGAGGCCATGTCGAGGGCGGCCAGGAGCTCGAGGATGCGGCCGCTCTTCTCCTGCGCCGGCGAGTCGACGGCGGCCAGCAGCATGGCGTTGATGGCCCCGGCGCTGGTGCCGCCGATGCCGAGGAAGCGGATCCCCATCTGCTCGAGCACGTAGGTGTAGCCGACCAGGGCGATGCCGAGCACGCCGCCGCCCTCCATCACCAGGTCGACGTATTGGCGGCCCTCGGCGTCGACGATGTCGGAGACCTGCCGGTCGTCCCAGCCGCGGCGGAGGGCAGTCAGGGTCTTGCGCACCTCCTGGTGCTCGGTGAAATCGGTCGTCTTCATGGAAAGGGGTCGGGTTCGAGGATCAGGCGTCCGGGGCGCTCCGGCCGCTCCGCCGGTAGCGCTCGAGCAGCCCGCTCAGCTCCGCCACGACCTCGGGGCGCTCGGCGTAGCGGTTGGTGGTCTCGCCGGGGTCCGCCTCCAGGTCGTAGAGCTGGCCGGGCGGCTCGCCGCCCTTGGGCTCGCGGATGCCGCCGGAGAAGCCGCCGGGGCCGAGGCCGAGCACCAGCTTCCAGCGGCCCTTGCGGACCGCGAACAGCCCGCCGCCGGAGTGGTGGACGACGGCTTCGCGCAGCGGTCCGTCGAGCGCTGCGCCGCGCAGCAGCGGCAGCAGGTCGTAGCTGTCCTCGCCAGCGTCCGGCGGCAGCTCGCGGCCGAGCAGGGCGGCGACGCTGCGGTAGAGGTCGGTATGGCAGATCGGCTCTTCGCTGGTCGCGCCGGCCGCGGTCACGCCCGGCCACCGCGCCAGGAAGGGCACGCGGTGGCCGCCCTCCCAGATGTCGGACTTGAGCCCGCGCCACGGCCGCGAGGGGTCGTGGCCGAAGGCGCGCACCGAGCCGACGGGGCCGGACATGTCGCTGCCGTCGCGCGCAGGCGAGCCGTTGTCGCTGGTGAAGACGACGAGGGTGTCGGCGGCGAGGCCGGTCTCGTCCAGGGCCTGCAGCACCTGGCCGACGGTGTGGTCGACCTGGTGCACCAGGTCGCCGTAGGCGCCGGCGGCGGTGGCGCCCTGGAATTCCGGCGCCGGCGCGATCGGGGTGTGCGGCGCCGTCAGCGGCAGGTAGAGGAAGAAGGGCGTCTGGTCCGCGGCCGCCTCGTGGATCTCGCGCACGGCCCGCTCCGTCAAGCTCGGCATCACGGCGTCGAGCCGCCAGCCCTCGACCATCGGCCCGGGGTGGCCGTAGATCTCATCCGGCTTCGGCCCGGCCGGGAGCGCGGTCATGCGGTCGCCCTCGATCCAGCCGTAGGGCGGGAAGTTGGGGACGTCGTCGCCGAAGTAGCGGTCGAAGCCGTGGGCCAGCGGGCCGCCGCCGATCGGGGCGGCGAAGTCGACCGTCACGCCCTGGCTGCGGCGGCCGGCCAGCTCGCCGTCGTGGGTGGGCCAGTCCCAGCCGAGGTGCCACTTGCCGACGCAGATGGTGCGGTAGCCGGCGGCGCGGAACAGCTCGGCCATCGTCAGCCGCGCGTCCTCGAGCAGCGGCCGCTCCCACTGCCACAGCACGCTCTTCTTCAGCCGCGTGCGCCAGGCGTAGCGGCCGGTGAGCAGGCCGTAGCGGGTCGGCGTGCACACCGCCGACGGCGAGTGGGCGTCCGTGAAGCGCAACCCCTGCGCCGCCAAGCCGTCCAGGTGCGGCGTCGGAACCTTGGACTGGTCGTTCTGGCAGCCGAGGTCCCCCCAGCCCATGTCGTCGGCCAGGATGATGACGACGTTCGGCGGCCGGTCACCGCCGCCCTCGCCGCTCGACGCCCCGGCGCAGGCGCCACCCCCCGCGCAGACGGCGGCCAGCAGCGACCAGCGCACCGCCCGGGCGAGCCGGCGCACCACTCCCTACTCCGCGCCGCCCGGGAAGGGGAAGCTCTCGATGCCCGCCCCGGCGTCGGCCGGGTTGCGCGGCTCGCCCTTCCAAGCCGCGAACATCGCCTCACACACCTTCTTCTTGCTGCCGACCAGGCCCCGGTAGCCCTCGAGCCGGTCCCCCTCGCCGTCCGGCACGCCGTCGACGTCGACCCCGAACTGCTGCGCCAGCAGCATGCACACCCACGCGCCGTCGCGGTCGAAGACCGGCAGGAAGAGGTCGCGCGAGGCCGCCCAGTAGACGTCCTCGCTCTGCGACATGGTGTCGGTGACGAGGTTGCCGTCGTCGTCGACGTGGATGTAGACGTGCAGCTCGCAGTCGTAGGTCGAGTACGGGAAGTCGACGTCCCAGGTGTAGAAGACCTGGTAGTAGGCGAAGGGCCGGCCCTGCGGGTCCACGCCGCGCAGCAGCGAGCCGGGCACGGCGTAGATCTCCTCGTACTCGTTGTTGGCGTGCTCCTTGTAAGCCTCGAGGTCACAATCGGTGGTGGCGATCGAGTGGGCGTCGGCGAAGTAGAAGGCGGCGAGCTGGTAGACGTAGCCGTTGCCGCCGCGGTCGCGCCAGAAAGCATGGCGGCCCTTCACCTTCTCGTCGAGCTCCCACTCGGGGGTCAGCAGCAAGCCGTCGTCGGGCTCGTCGTCGTCCGGGTCCCAGCCGCGCGCGTGCAGCTCCTCGTCGCGCAGGAGCTGCGACAGCCACTCGGCGTCGCGGGCGCCGAAGGCGGGCAGCCGGGCCTGGAGCTCCTTCAACCGCTTCGCCAGCCGCTTCTTGTCACGCGCGATCGGCCGCAGCTCCCTGACCAGGTCGCCGACCAGGGTCGGGGTGTGGCCATCGCCGGCCTCGGCGCCGGGCCGCAGGGCGAAGTCCGTCTTCACCCACTCGCGCATGGCCGACGGCAGGTGGACGATCTCCTTCCTTCCGTCCATCAACTCACGCGCGGTCGGCTCCGGCAGACACAGCGCCGGGTCGAACACAGTCGAAGTGAATTCTTCCCAAGACACCGGGTCCTGGAAGAGGGCGAAGCAACTCAAGGCGGCAAGGATCATGGCGAGAAGGTCCATTCTGCCGCGCGCAGTCCCCAGCGCCAAAGCCCAACCCAGCCCCACCCGAACCGCCTCCCCGTCCCGCGCCGCCTCCACCGGCTTCGCGGCCCTCGACGTCTGGTGCCACTTTGGCACCAAGGCGCTCTGGGGGCGCCGGCGAGGGTGAGGGCCGCGTTCTGGCGGAACCGCAGAGAAGCTCGGCGCAACTTGGTGCCAAAGTGGCACCAGACGTCGAGGGCCGCGGAGCCCGATGGAGGCGGCGCGAGGCGAACCGGGAAACCGGGTCAGGGGCCGGTGTTGAAGGAGGCCATTGGCAGGCCGGCGCCGTTGACGACGTTGGGTTCGTCGGCGGCGCCGCCGGCGTAGCGAGCGGCCTGCGGGTGGGGCACCTCGGCGGCGCGGAGCACCACCTGGCTGCCCTCGATGGCTGCGACGGCGGGGTGGAAGCGGCCGTCGGAGCCGGCGACGGTAAACCCGGTGGGCGCGGCGCCGTCGGCGGTGGCCAGGCCGTCGGCGTGGTCGAAGAAGAGGCGCAGCTGGCCAGCCTCGACGCGCATGCCGTAATAGAGCGGGCCGGTGTGCACGAGGTCGGCGCGGCCATAGGTCTTGGCCAGCGCCCACAGCGCCAGCCGGTGGCCGACGTCGTGCTTGTTCCGCGGGTGGATGTCGCGCGGATCGCCGATGTCCAGCGTCACCGCCATGCCAGTGTTGGGCACCGTGTTCAGCGTCCGCCGCTGGGCGTCGCGCAGGTCGGCGGCCTGGCCGGTGTCGCCGCCGTAAGCGAAGGGCGCGAGCTGGACGAACAGGAACGGGAAGTCGCCCCGCCCCCACCGCCGGCGCCAGTCGCGGATCATGTCGGGGAAGAGGGTGCGGTATTGCTGGGCGCGCATCCGGTTCGACTCGCCTTGGTACCAGATGGCCCCGCGGATGCCGTAGGGCACCACCGCCGCGAGCATGCCGTTGGAGAGCGCGGTCGGGCTGTTCGGGTGGAATTCGTTGACGGTCGGCTTGGCCGGCAAGCCGCCGGTCGGGGAGCCCTTCTGCCACTTCCACGGCCCGGCCAGGACCATCGCCGGCCCTTGGCCGCCGTCCGCCGGCGCGATCGCCAGCTGCTCCGGCTGGCCGTTGATGCCGCCAGCGCCGCCGGTGTCGTAGACGCGCACGGCGATGGTGTTGGCGCCGGACTTCACGAAGGAGCCAGGCACCGTGTAGCGGCGGGGCGTCTGCCACTGGCCGGTGTCCATGTGCTCACCGACGCGCTGGCCGTTGAACCAGGTGGTGTCCATGTCGTCGATGGGACCGAGGGTCAGCACCAAGTCGCGGCCGGCCCAGGCCTCGGGCAGCTCGACCTGGCGCCGGAACCAGACGATGCCGTCGAAGCCGCCCAGGCTTCCGTCCCAGGTCGCGGGGAGGTCCATCTCAGGCCAGCCGGAGTCGTCGTAGCCGGACGCCATCCAGCCGCCCTTGCTGCCGGTCTCCGCGGCGGAGAACTGCTCGCGCCACTGGTCGAGCCGCTGCTCCTTCTTCCAGGCCGCCCGCTCCGGGAAGTGACGCAGCTCATCGACCAGCGCCAGCGCCTCGCCGAAGTCGGTGCGGCGCGCCAGGCCCTCGGCGCTGGTCCAGGCCTCGCACAGGGTGCCGCCCCAATTGCAGCCGATCAAGCCGACGGGCACCCCGAGCTCCGTGTGGAGCTCGCGGCCGAAGTGGTAGCCGACGGCGCTGAAGCGGCGCACGGTCTCCGGGGAGCAGGCGCTCCATGAGCCCTGGCAGTCGTCTTGGGGCTCCCAAGAGTGCTTGCGGGCGACGTCGAAGAGCCGGATCTCGGGCAGGTCGGCGGCGGCCAGGGTTTGCTGGTAGGCCTCCGGGCTGGAGTAGCCGTCGGCGGTGGCGTCCATGCTCCACTCCATGTTGGACTGGCCGCCGCAGACCCAGACCTCGCCCAGCAGGACGTCGGCCAACTCGAGCTTGGCGCCGCCTGCGGTGACCAGCAACGTGTGCGGGCCGCCCGCCGGGCCGGTGGCGAGCTCGACGCGCCAGCTGCCGTCGGCGGCGACCGAGCCGCGCGCGGCCGAGCCGCCCCAGGAGCCGCTGACCTCGACCGGGGCGCCCGCCGGGCCCCAGCCCCAGACGGCGACCTCGGAGTCGCGCTGCAGGACCATGTGGTCGCCGAAGACCGCCGGCAGCTTGAGGTCTTGGGCGAGCAGCGGGCTCGCGAGCAGCGGAAAGAGCAGGGCGGAGGCGGGGAGGATGCGCATGGTCGGTGCTCGTCGAGAACAGTGGAGCCGAGCCTACCCGGCGCCTATCCTCCGTCAACCATGCACGTCATCGCCGCCGAACTCGCCGCCGCGCCGGGAAAGCGCGAGCAGCTGATCCAGCACTGCCGCGACATGCTGGCCCCCTCGCGCGCCGAGGCCGGCTGCATCAGCTACCGCTTCTTCGAGGACCCCGACCGGCCCGGCCGGCTGCTCTTCTTCGAGGAGTGGCAGGACCAGGCGGCGATCGACTTCCACTTCGCCACCGAGCACTTCCAGGGCTTCGGCGAGCGCATCGCCAAGCTGCTCGAGGGCGAGCCCGAGATCACGATCTACGAGGTCGCGGGCACTGCCAAGCCGTAGCGGCGATCACTCGACCTTCCACTCCAGCACGCCGCCGGAGTAGCCCTCGCGGAGCTGGATGACGGCGCGCAGGGCGTCGGTCTCGACCGGGGCGAAGGCGACGCGGTTGAAGCGGTCCTTCTCGGTGCCGTGCACGCTGCCGGTCTCGACCGGCCTCCACTCGCCGCCGGAGCGGTAGGAGAGGCGCCAGGAGGCGGGCACCCGGCAGCCGCCGCCGCCCTCGTCGTCGAACCAGTAGAGCTCGACGGCGCTGACGGTGGTCGGCGCCGCCAGGTCGAGCTGCAGCCACTCCTCGGTGCCGCGGTGGTCCCAGAAGGTGTGCCGCGGCAGGTCGTGGTCGCTGGAGCTGCGCGGTTCACGGCCGTCGTTGATGGCGGCGACGCTGTCCGCCTGCCAGCAGTGGCTGGCGCTGGCGCGCGCGGTGGTGGCGGCGGTCGGGGCCGGCGCGACCTCGGCCAAGGCTGCGCTCTGCGGCAGCCAGACCTGCATCGGGCCGAGTTCGCGGTGGGCCCAAGCGTAGTACGGGATCATGGTCAGCGGCCGCGGCTCGGCGTGGACCGCGCCGCCCTCGTCCCGCACCGCCGCTGTCGCCTCACCGCGCAGCACCGTGACGCCGCCGAGCAGCGCGGGCCGGTGCTCGGGCCGCAAGCCCCCGCCGTCCGCGAGGTAGAGGTCGAAGACCTCGCCGCCGTGGTCGACGCCCTCGACGCAGTAGACCAGCGGCCCGCGCTCGACCGCCACCCGTCCGCGGTCGGCCTCGATCCGCTCGTCGGCCAGCACCCGGCGCACGGGCATCATCAGCTCGAGCTCCAGGCGCTCGCCGCCCTGCCACTCGCGTTCGACGGTGACGAAGCCGCGGTCGAGCGCGCCGTCGACCGGCTCGCCGTCCAGGAGCAGGCGCCAGCCGCCGGCGGGGCCGCCGTCGGCGTAGCGGTAGAGCCCGCCGGGCGTCGCTTCACCGCGAGCCCAGCCCGGCACGCGCAGCTTGAGCGCGAAGCGCGCCGGCCGCTCGGGCAGGACCTCGACCGTGACGCGGCCTTCCCAGGGGTACTCGGTGCGCTGCACCAGCCGGACCCGGTCGTCGCCGAGCTGCAGTTCGGCCTCTCCGCCCAGGTAGAGGTTGAGGTAGACCGCGCGGGCGCGCGTGGCGTAGGCGAAGCCGGCGATCGAGGGCAGGAAGCGGACCACGTTCACCGGACAGCAGGAGCAGTTGAACCACGGCGAACGGCCGCCGCCGCCGGTCCGGTGCGCCAGCGGGTTGGGGTAGAAGAAGCGGTCGCCCGAGAGCGCGATCCCCGCCAGGAAGCCGTTGTAGAGGGTGCGCTCGAGCACGTCGAGGTACTTGGCGTCGCCCTCGAGCAGGAACATCCGGTGGTTCCACATGACGTTGGCGATCGCGGCGCAGGTCTCGTTGTAGGCCGCCGCGTTCGGCAGCTCGTAGGCGTCGCCGAAGGCCTCGCCGGCGTGACGGGCGCCGATGCCGCCGGTCAGATAGAGCTTGCGGTGGGTCACGTCGCGCCAGATCCGGCCGATGGCCTCGACGTAGTCGCGGTCGCCGGTGAGCGCAGCGACGTCGGCCATGCCGCTGTACATGTAAGCGGCGCGCACGGCGTGGCCGACGGCCTCGGTCTGCTCCACGACCGGCAGGTGGTCCTGCTGGTAGGCCGGCAAGTGCTCCGGGTTCGGCCGGCCCTCTCCGCGGCCCCGCTGGTCGAGGAAGTACTTGGCGAGGTCGAGGTAGCGCTGCTCTCCCGTCACCCGGTAGAGCCGGGCCAGCCCGATCTCGATCTCCTGGTGGCCGGGCACGTCGCGCCGCTTGTCCCAGCCGAAGCTGCGGTCCACCAGGTCGGCGCTCTTGATGGCCACCTCGAGCAGGGAACGCTTTCCGGTCGCTTCGAAGTAGGCGACGGCGGCCTCGTACATGTGGCCGACGTTGTAGAGCTCGTGGCTGCCGCGGTGGATCCACGCCCAGCGCTCGGGCCCCGCCCCCGAGGCCGGGTTCTCGGGGTCGATGTTGCGGCCGGTGTAGAGGTAGCCGTCCTCGGTCTGGGCGCCGGCGATGTCGGCGATGAGCGCGTCGAGGAAGGCCTCGAGCTCCGGGTCGGGGTGCTTGGCCAAGGTGTAGGCCGCCCCTTCGATCACCTTGAAGACGTCGGAGTCGTTGTAGATGATCCCCTCGAAGCCGCCCTCGATTCGGCCTGCGGCCTTGGCGAAGTTGGAGAGCCGACCGGTCTCCTCGCACTTCTGGAAGTCGTAGCGGACCGTGACCTCGCGGTTGGTCTCGAGTCGGGGCGCCCAGAATGGCCCGTCGACCCGGACCTGGTGGAAGGGGACGGGCCGGTAAGGGTAGTCCTGGGGCACGGCGGGCAGGCTGGGACAGAGCGCGGTCAGGAGGACGGTGAGCATGGCCAGACCGCAGTATGCCCCTCATGGCGACGCCTCGCCACGGCGGCAGGCCGCTAGCCGGAGACCATAAGTTCATTTTCTTCGGCCACTTAGGCGGACTCTACGAATCCTCGAGATTCCTACTTGTCTTTGGGCTATACCGCATTACAGTATAGCTCGATGGCTGATACCGGACCTCCGCAAGAGCAGCGCTGGCTGACCCAGCTCCGCAAGGGCCTGCTCGAGATCTGCACCCTGGTGGTGCTGAGCCAGGAGGACGGGTACGGCTACCAGATCGTGCAGCGGCTCAAGCAGGTCGACGGCCTGACGATGAACGAAGGCACGGTCTACCCCATCCTCCAGCGGCTCCACCGGGAGGGTTGCCTGGCGACGTACCGCCGCCCCTCCGAGAGCGGACCGCCGCGCAAGTGGTTCCAACTCACCGAGGCCGGCCGCGACCGCCTGCTGTCGATGGTCCGCGAATGGAGCCGCCTGCACCACGGCGTGCACCAGCTCCTCAATGAGGGGCTCGACGCCGCCGAAGCCAAGCTCTACGAAAAATGAACGACACCCGCTCCCTGCAACGCCGGGTCGCCGCCTACGCACACGCCGTCGGCGAGGCCCTGGCCCATGTCCCGGCTGCCGACCGCGAGTCGATCCTCGAGGACCTCGAGGAGCACATCGACGACGCCCTGCGGGCCGCCGGCCCGGACGCCGGCGTCGATGAGCTCGAGCAAGTGCTGGCGGCGCTCGGCACCCCGGAGGCCTACGCCGCCGACCTGGCCGCGGCGCCGGCCGGTGACTTCGTTCCCAAGCTGTGCAAGCGCGCAGCGATCGGCATGCTGTGGTCGCTGTCCTTCGTGGTCGTCGCCTTGCCCGCCCTGCTCGTGGCCCGCGTCGTCGAGGAAGGCGTCGGCCCGACCGCTGGCGAACGGGTCTTTCAAGCGTTCGCCTGGCTCTGCCTGGCCGGCTGCTTGGGCGGGCCGGTCCTGTCGAGCATCGCGGCCACCCGCATCCGCCACTCCGGCGGCCGCCTGAGCGGCATGGGAATGGCCGTGATCGGCGCCTGGGTGCCGCCGCTGGTCGTGATCGACGCCTTCGCCTTCTGGGCCCTGGCGGCGATCGTCGGCATCTTCGCCGAGGATCCCAAGACCATCAGCGCCCTGCAAGGGGTGTCCTTGGTGCTGATCCTGCTCGCCAACCTCGCCTTCCTGCTGGTCCAGATCCGCCGCGAGCGGCAGGCGCCGCCGCCGGCCGGCCTCAGCCCGCAGCCGGAGAGCTGATCCTCTGCAACACCGCCGCCCGGCGCGGCAGCGAGGGCTGGGCGCCGGGCAGGGTGCAGGACAGGGCGGCGGCGGCGCAGGCGACCCGCAGGGCCTCGCTCGGCGCCGCGCCCTCCGCCCTCCAGGTCGCGAGCGCGCCGACGAAGGCGTCGCCGGCGCCGGTGGCGTCGACGACCTCCGCGTGGTACGAAGGCTGCCGCAGCACGCCGTCCCCGTCGCACCACAACGCGCCCTCCGAGCCGAGGGTGATCACCACCTGCGCGGCGCCGCGGTCGCGGATCCGCGCCGCCAGGTCGGCGGGGTCGACGCCCTCCCCCCCGCCGGCGACTCCGGCGAGCTGGGCGGCCTCGATCCGGTTGACCACCAGCAGGTCGAGCGCCCGGAGCAATCCCTCCGGCAGGTCCTTGGCCGGCGCGGCGTTGAGGATCACCGGAACCCCGCGGTCCCGAGCCGCCCGGGCCGAAGCCAGCACGGTCGCGAGCGGGGTCTCCAGCTGGAGCAGCAGGGCCGCCGCGCCGTCCAGGCGCTCGGCGACGTCCTCGGGCGACAGGCAGGCGTTCGCTCCCGGGGCGACGACGATCTGGTTCTCGCCGTCGCGGCGGACGACGATCGAGGCGACGCCGGTCGGCAGCTCCGGGTCGCCCGTCAGCCCGGCGGTGTCGATGCGCTCCCGCTCCAGGCTGGCGCGCAGCTCCTCGCCGTGGGCGTCGAGGCCGACCGCGCCGACGAAGCGGACCTTGGCCCCGAGCCGGGCCGCCGCCACCGCCTGGTTGGCCCCCTTGCCGCCCGCGTAAGTCGCGAAAGTGCCGCCGCCGAGGGTCTCCCCCGGGAGCGGGAAGCGCGGCACCCGCACCACCAGATCGAGGTTGGCGGAGCCGGCGACGACGAGGACGGGGCTGCTCACTCCGCCCCATCCTCGGGTTTCGGAGCCTCCATCTCCAGGCAATCCGGGCGGCCGCGCCGGGTATAAGACCGGCATGGCCCTCGAAGAGCTGTCCCGCCTGCGCAACGCCCGCCGCCGCCGCGAGTCCTCCTACGATCGCTCCGGCGGCAATTTCGACTTCGTGGTCGTGCCGCCGGGGGAGTCCCACGTCCTCGCCGAGCTCGAGGGGCCCGGGGTGATCCGCCACCTCTGGGTGACGGCCCTCGGGGACGACCCGCACCTGCTGCGCACCGCCTGCCTGCGCATCTGGTGGGACGGCCACGACCAGCCCAGCGTCGACGCGCCGCTCGGGGACTTCTTCGGCGTCGGCTTCGGCGACACCGCCAACTTCGCCGCGCTGCCGCTGTCGATGATGCCGCAGGACGGCAAGGGCATGAACTGCTTCTTCCCGATGCCCTTCCGCCGCGGCGCGCGGGTCGAGGTGCTGAACGAGAGCGGGCACGAGCTCAAGCACCTCTTCTACTACGTCGACTGGGAGCAGCGGCCGGCGCTGGAGCCGGACCAGGCCTACTTCCACGCCTGCTTCAACCGCGAGGACCCCTGCGAGGGCATCTCCGACGCCGGCATGAGCAACTGGGACTTCCAGATGGCGGGCGAGAACCCCGGCGGCGAGGGCAACTACCTGTTGCTCGACTTCCAGGGCCGCGGCCACTACGTCGGCAGCGTGCTCAGCGTGCACAACCTGCGCGTCACCGACCAGAACAACTGGTACGGCGAGGGCGACGACATGATCTACCTCGACGGCGACCCGCGGCCGACCCTGCACGGCACCGGCACCGAGGACTACTACAACACCGCCTGGGGGCCGCGGCAGGCCTTCTGCGGCCCGTACGCCGGCATGACGCTGCCGGGCGGCGAGAACTACTGCGGCCGGATCTCGATGTACCGCTTCCACGTCGAGGACCCGGTGATGTTCGACTCCAGCATCCGGGTGACCATCGAGCACGGGCACGCCAACCGCCGCAGCGACGACTGGTCCTCGGTGGCCTATTGGTACGCCGAGCAGCCTGGCGCGCCCGACACGCCGCGGGTCGAGGTCGCCGACCGCATCCCCCACCCCGCCGATCACCTGCCGGGCCTGCCCTGCGTCGAGGAGTAGCGCCGGCGACCCCTATCCTGGCTGGCCGTGGCCGCCCCCCGCCCTCCCGAAGCCGGCGACTTCCCCGACCTGCTGGCGCTGCGCCAGGACGGCGCCGTCACCGGCTTGTTCAGCGACCACGGCTCGTGGCTGGCGGCGACCTGGGGCGAGGGAGTCCTGCTCGAGCTGCACGACACCCTCAACGAGCGCCGCCACGGCTTCGACCTCGGCGCGCCGGCGCGGCTGCGGGCGGTGTGGATGGACCGGCTGGAGGCCTCGCTCGCCAACGGCGCCGAGCTGCGGATCGGCTTCGCCGGAGACGGCCTGATGGTCGTCGACTACGACCACGAGGAGCCGCCGGAGGTCGCCTGCGAGCTGCGCTGGACGGTGCAGCGGCTGGCCGAGGACCGCTGGCGGGTGCTGCTGGGCGACGCGGCCGACGCGCCGCGGGACGACTTCTTCGCCATCAACCGCCGGCGCTGGGACCAGCGGCTGGCCGCCGCCTTCGCCGGCTTCCGCGGCGAGGGCGAGCGCGACCGGCTGCTGCTCGCCCGCGCCGTCGCCACCCTGCAGTGGAACCGGCGCGCCGCCGTGCGCGGCCTGCCCGACGAGGGCGTCGTCCCCTCCCCCTTCGCCTACCGCGGCTTCTGGGGCTGGGACTCCTGGAAGCACGCCCACGCTCTGGCGCGCTTCGACCCGGCGCTCGGCCTGGCGCAGCTGCGGGCGCAGTTCTTCGGCGAAGACGCCGACGCCATGGTTCCCGACACCGTGATGCCGGAGCCCTCGGCCAACAACCGCCTCAACACCAAGCCGCCGATGGCCGCCTGGGCCCTCGACGCCCTGCGCCGGGCAGGCGTGCCGGAAGCGGAGGGGTTGGAGGACGGGACCGATCCGCTCGCCGCCCTGCGCGAGCGCTGCGTCGGCCAGCTGCGCTGGTGGGCCCGGAACCGCCGCGCGACCGGCGAGGCCATGTACCGCCACGGCGGCGTCGACCGCTGCACGGCGATGTGGGACAGCGGCTGGGACGACTCGCTGCGCTTCGCCGGGGCGCGGCTACGCCCGCACGGCGACTGGCAGCTGATCGGCCTGTACCAGCCAGACCTGCACGCCTACTTGCAGGTGGACTTCGGCGCCATGGCCCGGCTGTATCAGGCGGCCGGCCTCGACGAAGGAGCCTGGCTCGAACGCGAGGGGCAGATGGCGAAGCTGATGCAGAACCGGCTCTGGGACCGCGAGCGCGGCGCCTTCTGCGACCACGACCTGCAGGGGCGCAGCACCGGGGTGCTGTCCGCCGCTTGCTGGCTGCCGGTCTGGTCGGGCGCGGCGCGCAGCAAGCAGGCGGCGGCGGTGCGGGGCTTGCTGCGCGAACCCGCCCACTTCGACACCCCGATGCCCTTCCCGTCGCTGGCCGCCTCGGAGCCCGGCTTCGACCCCGACGGCTACTGGAACGGCGGCGTCTGGTTGGACCACGCCGCGATGGCGCTGGTGGTGCTCGACCGCGGCGGCGAGGGCGACCGCGGCGCCGGCGCCCGCGAGCGGCTGCTCGACGCCGTCGCCGCCTACCCCGGCTTCGCCGAGTGCTACTCGCCGCTGACCGGCGCCCCCTGCCACGGCGAACGCCCGGCGGTGCCGCAGTTCAGCTGGAGCGCCGCGGCGGTGCTGGAGCTGCTGACCGGCGGGCCGGTGCCGGCGCCGGTCAGCAGCTCCTGAGAAGCGGCTGCGTCAAGGGGTGATCTCGATCGGCAAGGCAACCGAGCTGTAACGCCAGGTCCCCCCGGGAGGCGCGCAGACCGCGGCGGCGTGGATGGTGCGGCCGACCAGCGCCGGGTCCAACTGGTTGGGGTAGGCGAAGATCCAGGCGGTGCCGTCGCCGTCGGCGTCCAGGGTGCCGGTGGCGCTCCGGACGACCGCCGGGTAGCGGCCGAAGGAGCACTGGGCCAGCAGGGCATCGACCGTCAACGGCACCTCGACCTCGCCGAGCAAAATCGGCCCGGTGCCGGCGGCGGAGAAGAGCAGCTGGAAGTCGTCCCCTGCGGCGCTGGGCGGGAGGTCGACGCGGAAACCGAGGAAGCCGCCGGAGGAGGAGGCGAGGTCGGTGCCGGTAGCGTGCAGTCCCTCGTACCAGGTCCAGGATTCGACCACGCCGGCGGAAGCGAAGCCGTTGACCGAAACCAACCCCGAGCCCAGCAAGATGGCATGCTCCCCATCCCGCTCTACGGAGTCGATCACGACAATTGGCGTCCACGACTGGATGGCGTCCAGCAGGAAGCGCTGCATGAGCCTACCGTCGGTGAGCGACAGCAGGACCAGCTGAGGCGGATTCGAGGAGCCGGTCTTCTGGCTCACGAGGGCCAGTTCCGGCGACCCGTCCCGGTCGAGATCACCAGCGGCAGCGAGCTCGCGGCCGATTGCCCAGACGTGCAGGCTGAGCCCGTCCCAGTTCCTGAGTTCGGAGCCGTCGGCGCCGGAGAAGACGATCGCGTGGCCCCAGTGCTGGCAGTTCTCCACCCCGAAGGCGAGGTCGTCGATGCCGTCGCCGTCGAGGTCGCCGATCCGCCCTCCAGAATGCGCAAAGGAGCCCTCAGGGACCGCCGGTTGGACGTCGAAGAGGGGCTGCAAACTCGCGGACGAGAAGGTCCTGACGAGTTCGGCGCCATCCTCCAGGCGCGCGGCCCAGTCGAGCAGGCCGTCGCCGTCCAGGTCGCCGGTGGTGAACAAGCGGGACCCGAAGGAGTCTCCGCTCGCCGGTGAGACGTCCTGGAGGTGGGTCCCGGTGGCGCCCGAATAGACCCGCACGACCCCTTGGAGGCCAGAGGTCGGCGCGGCGACCGCGACCTCACGGACCCCGTCGCCGTCCCGGTCCGGGAGGACCAGGATGGCGCTTCCGAAGCGGTCCGCGGCGGAGCTGGCGGTAATGGTGTAGAGGAGGGAGCCGGTGGCGCCTGAATAGAGGGAGCAGGTGCCGTGGCTCCATCCGCCGTAGTCCTCGCTGACGAAGAGGTCCAGGACTCCGTCGCCGTCGACGTCGTCGGTCGCGGCGAGGTCGGCGTTGAGCGTCGCCGGCAGCACGTACCGAGGCGCCGACCCAGAGCTCGAGCGGATCTGGATGCCGGAGTACCCCGCGGTGCTGGTGAAGTCCCCCCAGACGGCGTTCTCCGGGTCGCCGTCGCCGTCGAGGTCCGGCAACGCCCACACCTCGCTGCCGAGCCAGACCCCGGGGGCCGTGCCCTCCCAGCGGAAGTAGTCCTCCCTCACACCGCCTTGAGCGGTGAGGGGGGCGGAGACGAGGAGGATGGAGAGCGGAAGGAGGAGACGAATCACGGCAGGATCTCCAGCGCGACGGCGACCGAGGAATAGCGCCACGGGCCGCCCGTCGGGCCGCAGACGAAGGCGAAATCGAAGCGATCCCCGACGAGACTCGCCGGGAGCTGGTAAGGAGCGGCGACCACGAAGCTGAGGGCGTCGCCGTCGGCGTTGAGGAAGCCGGACGGGCGCAGCAGCTCCGCAGGGTAGATCCCGAGCACGCAGCGCAACAGGAAGGCGTCCACCGAGAGCGGGACCTGCACCCCGTTGAGCCAGGAGGGTCCCGTCCCCGATGCCGAGCAGAGGAGCTGGTAGAGATCGCCGGCGGCGTCGGCCGGGAAGTCGGCCTGGAAGACCACCGCGCCACCCGTGGCGATGGAGAGCCGGTCGCCGCTGCTCCGCAAGCAAGGTTGGAACCGGAACACCTCCAGCTGGGGATCGAAGAAGCCGCTGACGGCTTCCCACGAGACGATGGCGAGCTCGTCGAGGCCGTCGTCGTCGAGGTCGCCCACGGCGGTCGGGACGGGGGCATGGATCCAGGGGATGCCCGCCCAACCGTCCCAGCGCAGCAGCGGCCGCTGGGTGGCGCCGGAGAAGACGACGACGCTCTCCCCTTGGACCGGGTTGGACCAGTGGGCGGGACCGGAGACCACGAACTCTTGCTTGCCGTCGCCGTCCCAGTCGTCGAGCCAGGTCCCGGCTCCGCCGCGGAGCACCCCGACCTCCTTCTCGGGGAGCTGCCAGAGCGTGGCGGCGTCCCCGCCGGAGAGGATCTCCCCGCCAACCAACAAGTCGTCGACGCCGTCGCCGTCGAAGTCCCCGCCGCCGGCGAGGGAGGACCCGTAGTGCTGCCCGTACGCCCCGCCGGGCACCACCAGCAGCTCCGCGCCGTCGGCACCGGAGAGGAAGAAGAGGGCCCCGGCGAGGGAGATGCTGCCGTTGCCCGCCTCGGGTGCGCCGACCACGAGGTCGGGCACGCCGTCGCCGTCGAAGTCGCCGATGGGCGCGACCGCGGCGCCGAAGCCGGTGGTCTCGGTCGGCCCCCAGGCCTCCCAGATCACCCGGCCGTCGGCAGAAGAGTAGGCGGCCACCCGGCCTAGCCCGAGGAAGGTCGGCCCGACCTGGAGCCGCGCTCCGGGCGAGGTACCGTAGAAGTCGTCGAGGCCATCCCCATCGAGGTCCGGTGCCGAGGCCAGGGCCACCCCGGTCTCCGCGTAACCCGGCCAGGTCGTCGCTAGGCTGTAGCGGAGCTGGCCGGTGCCGCCTCCGTAGACGTGGATCGCCCCGTCTGAGGAAAACGCCCACGGCTCGCCGACCGCGACCTCCTGGATTCCGTCGCCGTCGAGGTCTGGCAGCGCGGCAAGGCTCGCGCCGAAGCTGGGTGCGCCCGCGAGGCTCCGGATGAGTTGGCCGCTGATGCCGGAGCGGAACTCCACTCGGCCCAGCGTGCCGCCTGACATCGAACCCCCGGGCGCCCCGATCGCGAGGTCCGAGACGCCGTCGCCGTCGAGGTCGACCCCCCCGAGGACGGCGTCGCCCAAGTTTTCCTTGGCCGGACTCTGCCAATGGTGGAGACGGCTCGGGACGCCGCCTCCGACCGGATCTTGGGCCGCAGCGGGAATCGCGAGACCAGGGAAGAAGGAAAGAAAAAGAAAAATCGCGGGAAGTTGGTGCATGGAATCCGTGTGGCTCTCGCCTTCCCTTGAAACACCACCGGCCGCCGAATGACGGTGGTTTTCTCGGCCGATCCCGCTCGGCCCCCTCCTCCGCAGAGCGCTAGGATGATCCCATGAGGATCCCCCCCCATGTCCGGCTCCTCCCCGCCCTCCTGCTCGCCGGCTGCCAGCAGCCAGCTCCCTCCGCCGGCGCCCTGAGCCCGGAAGACGACTACAAGGTCCCGACCCGCCCGGTCCACACCTATTCGATCTTGGCGGTCGACAAACAGACCGGCGAGATCGGCGTCGCCGCCCAGTCGCACTGGTTCTCGGTCGGCAGCCGGGTGATCTGGGCCGAGGCCGGCGTCGGCGCGGTCGTCACCCAGTCCTACTCGCGCACCGCCTATGGGCCGGAGCTGCTGTCGGACATCAAGGAGGGCAAGGCGCCGGCCGCGGCGCTGGCCGAGCGCATCGCCTTGGACACCGGCGCCGACGTGCGCCAGGTCGGGGTGATCGACTTCCAGGGCAACATCGGCGCCTTCACCGGCGAGCGCTGCATCGCCGAGGTCGCCGAGCTCGAGGGCGACGGCTTCCTGGTGATCGGCAACATCCTCGCCAACCCCGAGGTCGCCGAGGCCATGGCCGACGCCTTCGAGAACTCCGAGGGATCCCTGGCCGAGCGGCTGGTGGCCTCCATGGACGCCGCCAACAGCGCCGGCGGCGACCTGCGCGGCCGCCAGTCGGCGGCGCTCAAGGTGGTCTCGGGCGAGGTCACGGACCAGCCCTCCGAGGGCATCGTCGTCGACCTGCGGGTGGACGACCACCACCGGCCGATGGCCGAGCTGAACCGGCTGCTGCGGATCCACCGCGCCTACCAGCTCGCCAACCTCGGCGACGAGGCGGTAGCGCAGAAGGACATCGAGACCGCCACCCGCCACTACCAGCAGGCGGAGGAGCTCTACCCCGAGCAGGTCGAGCTGAGCTACTGGCGCGGCTACGCGCTGCTCCAGGCCGGCTTCGTCGACGAGGCGCTGCGCATCTTCCAGCACGTCTTCGCTGAGGAGCCCGCCTGGGTCGAGATGACGCCGCGGCTGATGGCCTCCGGCCACCTCGAGCAGGACGACGAGCTGCTGGCGCGGATCGCCGCCATCGCCCCGCGCGCCGACACGCCGCCGGTGCCCCTGCCCAACCTCACCCGGATCGAGCGCGACATCTGCAAGCTCGCCTCCTTCGGCACGCGGCACACGCTGAGCGAGACGGATGACCCCGAGCGCGGCATCGGCGCCGCCCGGCGCTGGCTGCGCGACGAGCTGCTCCGGATCTCGGACGAGCACCACGGCGGCCACCTCCAGGTCGGGCTGGAGTTCTTCGACATCCCGGCCGGCCGCCGCGTGCCCGACGGCGTCGAGCTCGCCAACGTCGTCGCCACCCTGCCCGGCCGCGACCCCGAACGGCTGCTGGTGATCTCCGGCCACTACGACTCGCGCGCCAGCAACCCGATGGACGCCGAAGCCGACGCCCCCGGCGCCAACGACGACGCCAGCGGCGTGGCGGCGGTGCTCGAGGCGGCGCGGCTGCTCGGCGGCATGCGGCCCCAGGCGACCGTGGTCTTCCTGGCCGTCGCCGGCGAGGAGCAGGGGCTGCTCGGCGCCCGCGCCCAGGCCGAGAAGTGGCAGGCCGAGGGCAAGCGAGTGGAGGGGATGATCACCGTGGACATCGTCGGCGGCGCCAAGGGGTCCTCCGGCAAGCACGAGCCCTGGCGGCTGCGCGCCTTCAGCGAAGGCGTACCGAGCGCCGGACCGAAGGTCGTCGGCAGCGACACCGACTCGCCCTCGCGTCAGCTGGCCCGCTACTTCACCCGGGTCGGCGAGGAGGCGCTGCCGGGCTTCGACATCTCGATGATCTTCCGTCAGGACCGCTACCTGCGCGGCGGCGACCACAAGGCCTTCAACGAGCTCGGCTGGGCCGCGATCCGGCTGACCGAGCCGCACGAGAACTACTCGCAGCAGCACCAGGACGTGCGCATCGAGGAGGGCCTGGCCTACGGCGACCTGCCGGAGTTCGTCGACTTCGGCTACGTCGGCCGGGTGACCGCGGTCGTGGCCGCCACCCTGCACGAGCTGGCCCAGGCGCCCGCCGCGCCGACCGCCGTCAGCATGGACACCAGCGGCCTCACCCCCAGCACCACCCTGCGCTGGGAGGCCAGCCCCGGCGCCGCCGGCTACGCCGTGCTCTACCGCCGCAGCCACGAGCCGACCTGGACCTACCGCCGCGTCGTCGGCGACGAGACCCAGGTCACCCTCGAGGGCAAGAGCAAGGACGACTGGCTGTTCGGCGTCGAGGCTTTCGGCCCCAACGGCCACCGCAGCCTGCCGGTCTACCCCGCCCCGCGCTTCTGAGGGTGGCGTCTGAGGGTGTCAGGCTCCTTCGTGCAGTCGCCGGCCTAATCCGCCGCGGACTGCTTGAAGGAGCCTGACACCAGGGCGGAGAGCTCTTCCAAGCGGAAGGGCTTGGAGAGGAAGCCGTCCATGCCGGCCTCCCGCACCGCCTCGCGCGACTCGGGCAGGACGTTGGCGGTCAGGGCGAAGACCGGGACCCGGCTCCGCAGGCCGTCGCTCCGGCGCAGGCGCCGGGTCGCCTCGAGGCCGTCCATCTCCGGCATCTGCACGTCCATCAGGACCAGGTCGAAGTCATCGGCCAGCGCCGCCTCGAGGCCGCGGCGACCGTCGTTGGCGAAGCTCACCCGGCAGTGCAGCTTGTCGAGCATCTTGCCGACCACCTTGCGGTTGGTGGCGTTGTCCTCGACCACCAGGACCCGCAGTCCCGGCGCGGCCGCGACCGCGGCGGTCCGGCCGGCGCCGGACGGCGACGCCGATTCGAGGCCGAGCACCGCACCGAGGGCGGTCCGCAGCCGCGCCTGCCGCACCGGGCGGGCGATCGCCGGCACGCCGCGCTTCTGCAGCGCCTGGCGACGCCCCGCGTGGTGCGCGACCACCAGCACCGCCGGCGGCGGGCTCGCCGCGGAGGCCAGCTGCTCCAGCGCCTCTTGCAAGGCCTGGTCCTCGCGGTCGAAGAGCAGCACCGCCGGCTTGGAGCAGTTCTCCTCCGCCAGCCGCGCCAGGGCCAGCCGGGCCTCCTCCACCGTCCGCGCCGGCACGAAGTCGATCCCGAGCCGCGTGACGGCGTATTCGACCGCTCCCGCGCCCGCGCTCTCCTCCGCCAGCACCACCGCCTGCGTGCCCGGGAAGGGCGGCTCCGCCCGCTCCCGCTCCACCACCGGCAAGGTCAGCTCGCACCAGAAGGTGCTGCCGGCTCCGACCGCGCTCTCGACGCCGATGCGGCCGCCCATCAGCTCCACGAACTGCTTGCTGATCGCCAGGCCGAGGCCGGTGCCGCCGATCTGCTCGGCGACCGCGTCCTCCGTCTGCACGAAGGGCCGGAAGAGCATCTGGATGACCTCCTCGGTCATGCCCTTGCCGGTGTCCCGGACCTCGAAGCGCAGCGTCCGCTCCGCCCCGGCCGGCCCGACCATGCGGCAGATCCCGGTGACCTCGCCCCGCTTGGTGAACTTGACGGCGTTGCCGACCAAATTGGCCAGCACCTGGCGCAGTCGCCCGGCGTCGCCGCGCACGACGCGCGGTACGTCCGGCCGGATCTCGGCGTCGAGCCGGAGGCCGCGCTCCTGTGCTTTGGGGCCGAACAGCTCCACCACCTCCTCGAGCACGTCCCCGGGGTCGAAGGGCTGGTCGAGGAGCTTGATCTTGCCCGCCTCCACCTTCGAGAAGTCGAGGATGTCGTTGAGGATCTCGAGCAGCGAGCGCCCGGAATTGCCGAGGGTGGTGACCAGGTCGCGCTGCTCCTCGTCGAGCGGCGAGTCCAGCAGCAGCTCGGCCATGCCCAGGACCCCGTTCATCGGCGTCCGGATCTCGTGGCTCATGGTCGCCAGGAAGCGGCTCTTGGCCTTCTCGGCCTGGCGCGCCTTCTCGGCCTGGCCCTCGGCCTCATTGCGGGCGCCGACCAGCTCGGCCTCACGCAGCTGGATCCGATCGGCCATGCCGTTGAAGCTCACCGCGAGCTGGGCGACCTCGTCGTTGCTGCGGATCCTCGCCCGGGCGTCCAGGTCGCCCTCCGACAGCCGCCGCGAGGCGGTCGCCAGCCGCCGGAGGTTGCGGTTCAGCAGTCCGCCGACCACCATGCCGGCCACCAGCACCGAGACCAGCAGGCTGAAGCCGAGCGCCAGGAATTCGCCGTGGCGGGTGTCGTCCATGGAGTGGAGCCGGGCCAGGTCGAAGCCGACCTCCACCCAGCCGACCTGCTCGCCCTCCCACAGCACGGGCTCCTTGAGCCGCAGGACCTCCCCGCCTTCGATGATCGCGTCGCGCTCCCAGCGCGCCAGCCGCTCGCCGCCGACCAGCCAGCCCTCGGCCCAGAGCACGTCGGGGGCGACGCGCATGCCGTCGAAGGCCTCCAGGAGCCGCTCCTCGTCCTCGAGGAAGAGCTCGAAGCCGACCATGCCCTGGAGCTGCAGCACGAGCGCCTTGCTGCTCTCCTGGAACACCTCTTCATCCCGCCGCTCGCCGACGACGTCGAAGTAGGTCGCGATCGGCCCGGCGATGAGGAGGGCCGAGAGCAGCGCCCCGACGGCGAAGCGGAAGCCGATCGAGCGGTGGAAGCCGGTCATGCCCCCTCCCTACGCGCGCTGGTCCCGCCCGCTGTCCCCCCTGCCTCCGCGGCAGGCGAGGCCCCCGCAGCCGGCGGCGCCGGGAGCTTCAACCGGGGGAAGGCCGCGTCCAAGGCCAGCTCCATCTTCTTGCCCAGCCGCACGGCCTCCTCCTGCCAGCCGAGCGCGTGGGCCGAGTAGGCCGCCTTTCCGGGAACGGCCTTCGCGAGCTGGCCGTAGATCAGCGGGAAGAGGCGCCGGGCGTCCTCGCCCTCCTCCCCCTTCGGGAGCCACCGGGTCAGGAACTCGAGGTCCTGCTTGGCCATCAGCAGGCGCGTCCGCGGCGAGGCGCCGCGGCCGACGGAGTCGTCGCCGAGGTGCAGGAGCAGGAAGTGCAGGTCGGTCCGCACCAAGACCCGGACGCCGAGCTCGACGCCGGCGGCGTCTCCGCGCTCGAGGGCTCCCTCCAACGGATCGAGGTAGACGATGCCGTCGTGGCCGGGCAACGCCCGACGGTAGGCCTCGAGGGCGCTTGCAGCTCGCCGCGCCCGCCGGAAGTCCCCCTCGATGGCGTAGTGCAGCACGCGGTCGGCGATCTCCACCAAGGATGGACGCACCTGCCAGCGGAGCTCCTCGCAGGAAGGAGCTCGCTCCTGGGGCGCGGGGACCGCCGCCAGCGCCGCGAGCAGGAGGCCCTGGATCATCTAGAAGTCGAGCACCGCCTGGAACCTGAACTCGTCGCCCGCGGCGTGCGGCCCGGCGTGGTCGTGGTCGATCTTGCGGAATTCCGCCTTGAAGGTCAGGTGCGGGGCGGGGACCCAGCGCAAGCCGGCGACGTAGGCGCTGCGGTCGGCGGAGTCCCGGGTGTCGTCGTCGGGGTCGACCGATTCGGCGCGCAGGTACAGCCCGAACTCGTGGCTGCCCTCGACCGAGGTGATCGGCGCGAAGGCCTGGAGGTACCAGCCCTGCCGCCCCAGCGATCCGCCCGGGGAGGCCGGGTCATCCACCTCGTTGGTCACGAACTCGCCCACCACCTCCAGGTCCTCGGAGCTCCACTGGAGGTCGGCGCCGAGGAAGGAGTAGGACTGGCTGCCGGCGGCGTCGTGCTTGCCGCTGGCGAAGGAGACGCCGGCTTCGAAGCCGCCCTCCATGGCGTAGCCCAGCCGGCCGCTCAACATCTTGTCCTGGTTGGCGTCGGTGTTCTGGCGCGCCGTCCGCGGGCTGACCGGCAGCGCCGCGCCCAAGCCGTTGGTGGCCGCGACTTCGAGGCCGAGCTCTCCAGGCCCGAGCCCGCGCTGCCACGCCACCATGACCCCGGTCTCGTACCAGTTCCCGGGCACGACCTCGCGGACGGCTGGCGGTCCGGCTGGTCGGCGGGTACCAGGTCCGCCGTTCGACGCCGAAGGGGGCGTAGAAGCGGCCGACGACGAAGGACGGCCCCTCCTCGAAGGGGTGGAAGTCGAGGTAGACCTGGTCCATCTCCGTGCTCTGCGAGCCGTGCTCCCACTCGAACTCGATTCGGGCGTCGGTGAACTGGTTCACCGCCACGTCGAGCAGCAGGTTCGCGTGATGGAGGTCGAAGGTCGACGGCGCGCCGCCGACATCCAGATACACCAGGTCGAAGAAGCCGTGCAGCACCAGGAAGGACTCGCGGCTGCCGTACTCCAGGTCGTTGCCAGGCTGCTCGAACTCGTCGAGCAGGCTCTCGATCAAGGTAGGGTTGGACGGCTCGTCGTTCGGGTCAGGTTGCTGCGCGGCGGCGGGAACCGCGAGCAGGACCGCGAGGGCGAGCCCAGTGGGCAAAGAATGGGGCATGAGACACTCCCGTGTAGATCACTCTCTATCGGAAAAGGGCCAGGCCGGAGTGAAGGGATTGGGCGCTAGGTGTCGTGCCCGGATTCCCGCCACCTCTCGCCCAGAGGGAGGAGCAGGACCCTCCCCCCTCATTCAGCGTTCCTAATTTTGAGCCAAAAAACGCTTGGTCGCGGTGGAGTAGTAGGCCTCCTCGTCGAAGCTGTCGACCTGCACCGCGTCTTCCCGAGCGGCCTCGGCCTGGCGCACCAGTTCGGCGTCCTCCGGGCCGATGACCCCGGCCTCGACCGCCTGGTCGATCAGGGTCAGCGGCTTGGCCTTGGGCAGCTTCTTGTCGCGCACGGCCTTGCGGATGCGGGCGACGACGCTGTCGGCCATGACCGACAATTCGAAGGCGTGCTCGAGCCGGCCCAGGGCCTGCTCGCGGTCTTCGGGCAGGTAGAGCCCGCCGGTGATCCGGTCGCGCTGCTCGCCCGGCTTCTGCAGCGCCGCCGCCACCCGGTTGCCGAGGCGGTCGCTGGGGCCACGGCCGATCGGGTTGGCGTAGGCCCACCACTGCACCGGGCCGCGGAACAGCCAGCCGACCCAGGGCGCGTCGAAGTTGCGCAGCAGGCCGCAGAAGGCCTCCTGGATCTGGAGCATGGCGTGGTCCATCGACCAGCGGAAGACCGCCAGGTCCTCCTCGCGCCGGCCTTCGGCCTCGAAGCGGCGGATGGTGGCCGAGGCCAGGTACATCCAGCTGAGGGCGTCGGAGAAGCGGCCGGTCAGGGCCTCGCGGCGCTTGAGGTTGCCGCCGTACATCGCCATCGCGGTCTCGGACAGGAAGGCGAAGCAGGCCGACGCCCAGGAGATACGCTGGGCGTAGTGGTGCGACGGCCCCTTCAGGCCGGTGCGCGCCAGGTAGCCGCGCGTCATCGACAGCAGGATGGCGCGGCACTTGGCGTGGGCGATGTAGCCGATGTGGCCCCAGAAGGCCTCGTCGAAGCCGGCGACGTCGTTTTGGCCCAGCGACTTGATCTCGGCGTAGGCCCACGGGTGGCAGCGGATGGCGCCCTGGCCGAAGATCATCAGCGTGCGCGTCAGGATGTTGGCGCCCTCGACCGTGATCGAGATCGGCGCGCCCCAGTAGGCGTGCGCCAGCAGGTTGCGCGGCCCGCGCGAGATCCCAGCGCCGCCGCAGATGTCCATGGCGTCGTTGATCGCCTTGCGGAAGAGCTCGGTCGACTGGTACTTGGCGATCGCCGACACCACGGCCGGCTTGGCGCCGCCGTCGAGGCCGCCGCAGGTGTAGAGCCGCGCCGCCTCCAGCGTGTAGGCCCAGCCGCCGATGCGCGCCAGCGGCTCGGCGATGCCCTCGAACTTGCCGACCGACAGCCCGAACTGCTTGCGCACCATCGAGTAGGCGCCGGCGACCCGCGCCGCCGCCTTGGTGCCCGCCGCCGCCTGGGCCGGCAGCATGATGCCGCGGCCCGCGGCCAAGGTCTCCATCAGCATGCGCCAGCCGCGGCCGGCGCCCTCGGCGCCGCCGATGATGTTGTTGGCCGGCACGACCACGTCCTCGCCCTGGAAGGGGCAGTTGAGGAAGGGCACGCCCAGCGGGTCGTGCTGCTCGCCGCGCGTCACGCCCTCGCGGTGGGACTCGCACAGCACGCAGGTGATGCCGGGCTTGAGGCCCTTGCCGAGCAGGTTCTCGGGGTCGCTCAGCTTCACCGCCATGCCGAACACGGTCGCCCGCGAGGCCAGGGTGATGTAGCGCTTGTCCCAGTTGAGCCGCAGCATCGGCTCGCCGTCCTCGCCGCGGAAGACCTCGGCGGTGGAGCGGATGCCGCCGGCGTCGGAGCCGGCATGGGGTTCGGTCAGGGCGAAGCAGGGCATCTCCTCGCCGCTGGCGAGCCGCGGCAGCCAGTACTCCTTCTGGCCGGCCGTGCCGTAGTGCATGATCAACTCGGCCGGGCCGAGCGAGTTGGGCAGCATCGCCGTGATGCCCAGCGGCATCGAGCGCGAGCTGAGCTTGGCGATGATGGCGCTGACGCCGGCGGCGGAGAACTCCAGCCCCCCCCACTGCTTGGCGATGATCATGCCGAAGACGCCCTTGTCCTTGAGCGCCTGCCACACCTCGGGCGGCAGGTCGCGACGCTGGTAGACGTCCCAGTCGTCGGTCATCGCGCACAGCTCCTCGGCGGGGCCGTCGAGGAAGGCCTGCTCCTCGGCGCTGAGCTCGGGGTAGGCCTCCTTCATCAGCCGGCTCCAGTCCGGGTCGCCGGAGAACAGCTCGCCCTCGGCCCAGACCGTGCCGGCCTCGAGGGCCTCCTCCTCGGTGGCCGAGATCGCCGGGATCAGGCCCAGCTTCTTGAGCACGCCCATCAGCGGCTTGGTGACCAGGATCCGCCGCAGCGGCTTCAGGTTGAAGGCGGCGGCGACGACCAGGAAGGGCACCCAGAGCCAGAGGGAGGCGCCCAGCCCCCACAGCAGCAGCGCGAACAGGCCGGTCCAGGCCAGCAGCGGCGCGCCGACGAAGCCGAGGCCGAAGCCGGCGGCGACGAAGGCCAGGAGGGTCCATCCCCAAGGAATGGCGGACAAGAAGGGCTCAGCGGTTTCCGTTCCTTGCAGCATCGTTCTCGGGCGGCCGCGCGGCCGCGCTGATCGGTTCCTCGAGCCAGCGCAGGGCCTGGCGCACGGCGGCGTCGATCAACGCCTGCCGGTCGATGCTGACGTCCACGCGGTGGGCGATCAGCAGCGACACGGTGCCGTGCAGCGAGGTCCAGACCAGGGTCGACTCGGTCTTGGTGTCCCGGCCGTCCACGCCCCCGGGCCCGAGGGCGGCGACCATCTCGTCGTGGAACATCTCCAGGTTGCGCCGGGCCTTGCGGTAGCGGTCGGCGGGGTACCGCTCCATGCGCTCCGGGTGGAGCATGAACATGATCTCGTAGTACTCCGGGTTCTCGAGCCCGAAGGCGAGGTAGGCGCGCGCCAGCCGGTCCATGCGGACCCGCGGCGCGTCGTCGCCGGCCGCGGCGGTGTCCAGCCGCTCGTGCAACAGCTCCATGCCCTCGTCGATCAGGGCGTGGATCAGGGCGTCCTTGTTCTCGAAGTAGAGGTAGATGCTGGTCGCGGTGCATCCGACCTCCCGGGCGATCGGGCGCATCGACAGCCCGGTGTAGCCGCGCTCGACCAGCACGCGGCGAGCCTCGTCGAGGATCGCGCGGCGGAGCTCGGTGCTGGCGGGTCGCGGCATGCCTGATTGGATTCATCGTCCATCCGGCGCCAGGGCCCTTAACGCTGTTCAGGCTGGGGCGGGGTCGGGCCGAAGGAAAGAGTCTGAAGGGGCCCTCGGACGAGGGTTTCAGGTTGACAGCGTTAACTTTACAGCGTTAAGCTCCATTCCACAAGGACGATGGTTCAACAAGCCCTCCACCAGGACGGCCCCCCGATCGTGCTGGCCGCTGGACTGCGCTCCCCTTGGGCGCGCGCCGGCGTCGCCTACGCGAGAGAGGACGCCGGCCACCTCGGCGCCCACGTCACGCGCGAGCTGCTCGCGCGCACGGGCGTCGACCCGGCCTCGCTCGACGAGGTCGTCGCCGGCTGCGTCGGCCAGCCCTTCGACCAGGCCAACATCGGCCGCGTCATCGGCCTGCGGGCCGGGGTGCCGGAAGCCGTGCCAGGCCGCACCGTGGCGCGCAACTGCGCCAGCGGCATCGAGGCGGTGACCTCCGCCATCACCAACATCCGCGCCGGCCTCGGCGACGCCTACCTGACCGTCGGCGTCGAGGTCATGAGCAGCTACCCGCTGGTCTTCGGCCACAAGATGACCGGCTTCTTCGCCAACATGATGAAGGCGAAGACCCTCGGGCAGCGGCTCGGGCTGTTCCTGAAGTTCCGGCCCGGCTGGCTCAAGCCGCGGATCGCGCTCATGGAGGGCCTGACCGACCCGGTCAGCGGCCTGATCATGGGCAGCACCGCCGAGAACCTGGCGCGCGACTTCGGCATCACCCGCGAGGAGGCCGACGCCTTCGCCCTGCGCAGCCACCAGCGCGCCGCCGCGGCCAAGGCCAGCGGCCGGCTGGCGCAGGAGATCCTGCCCCACCTCGGCATCGGCGCCAAGAAGGGCGCCCGGGCGCTCGACCACGACGACGCCGTGCGCGAGGACCAGACCCTCGAGGCGCTCGGCAAGCTGCGCCCCTACTTCGAGAAGCCGGACGGCGTGGTCACGGTCGGCAACGCCTGCGGCATCACCGACGGCGCCGCGGCCTTGTTGATCACCACCGAGGAGCGCGCCGAGGCCGACGGCTTGGAGCCGCTAGCGCGCATCCGCAGCTGGGCCTGGAGCGGCTGCGACCCCTCGCGTATGGGCATCGGCCCGGTCTCGGCCAGCGCCAAGGCGCTGGATTCGGCCGGCTGCAGCCTCGGCGACATGGGCGTGGTCGAGCTCAACGAAGCCTTCGCGGTGCAGGTCATGGCCTGCCAGCGGGCCTTCGCCAGCGCCGACTACGCCAAGCAGCACCTCGGCCGCGACCAGGCCATGGGCGAGCTGCCCGACGACAAGCTGAACGTCAACGGCGGCGCCATCGCCCTCGGCCACCCGGTCGGGGCGACCGGCTCACGCCTGCTGCTGACCGCGGCGCACGAGCTGCGCCACGGCGACCACGAACTCGCCCTCGCGACCCTGTGCATCGGCGGCGGCCAAGGCGGCGCCGTGGTGCTGGAGAGGATGAGCTGATGATCGACCTCGAAGGACTCCCCCTCCCCCCCGACTGCCCCGAGCCCGGCGCCTGCGTGCGCCTGGAGCGGCCCGAGGAGGGCCTGGCGGTGATCGTGCTCGACCCGCCGCACCGCAGCCTAGCGGTGCTCGACGCGCCGCTGCTCCGCGACCTCGACGCCGCCCTCGGCGAGGTCGAGACCGACAGCAGCCTGCGCGGCGTGGTGATCGCCGGCCGCGAGCCGCTGCAGTTCGCCGCCGGCGCCGACGTCGACGCCATCGGCGCCATCACCGACAAGGCCGCGCTGGAGAAGATCGTGCTCGCGGTGCACGATTTGTTCTTCCGCATCGAGAAGCTCAAGCCGCGCACCGTCGCCGCCATCGGCGGGCCGGTGCCGGGCGGCGCCTTCGAGATGTCGATGAGCTGCGACTTGATCGTCGCCGCCGAGCACAAGAAGACCCGCGTCGGCCTGCCCGAGACCATGCTCGGCATCATCCCGGGCTGGGGCGGCTGCCACCGCCTGCCGCGGCGCGTCGGCGTGCCGGCGGCGATGCAGGCGATCCTCGGCGGCAAGCTCTACCCGGCCAAGCCGGCCTGGAAGAAGGGCTTCGTCGACCGGCTGACCAAGCCGGAGTACCTCCTGCGGGTCGCCTCCGACCTGGCCATGGGCCGGGCCAAGGCCAAGACCAAGGAGCGCGGCTGGAAGTCCTGGGCGGTCGACAAGAACCCGCTCGCGACCATGGTGATCGCCAGCCAGGCGCGCAAGATGGTCATGGCCAAGACCCGCGGCCACTATCCGGCCGTGCTGCGGGCCATCGACATCATCGCCGCCTCGGCGCGGACCTCGATGTCGCGGGCGCCGGGCGTGGAGGCCCGCGCCATCGCCGAGCTGGCCGCCGGCGACGTCTGCAAGAGCCTGATCTCGATCTTCAAGGGCTCGGAGGCCGCCAAGAAGCTCGGCAAGGGCAAGGACGGCTTCGAGCCGCGCCGCTTCGACCGCGGCGCCGTGATCGGCGCCGGCGTCATGGGCGGCGCGATCGCCTCGTCGATGGCCGAGAAGGGCCTGCAGACGCGCCTCGGCGATCTGTCGGCCGAGGCCAACGACGCCGCGCTGCTGCAGCACCGCGCCGACGTCGACAAGAAGAAGCGCAAGCGGCGCATGACCAAGAGCGAGGCCATGGCCGCCGGCGACCGGCTCGACACCACCACCGACCTCTCGCGCGGCTTCGGCGGCTGCCAGATCGTGCTCGAGGCGGTGGCCGAGCGGCTCGACGTCAAGCAGAAGGTCTTCGCCGGCATCGCCGAGCAGGTCGGCCCGGACTGCCTGCTGGCGACCAACACCTCCTCGCTGTCCGTGACCGCGATCGCCGACGGCCTGCCGCACCCCGAGCGCGTGGTCGGCATGCACTTCTTCAACCCGGTGAAGAAGATGCCGCTGGTCGAGGTGATCCGCGGCGCGCAGACCAGCGAGGCCGCCGTCACCGAGATCGCCGCGTTGGCGGTGCGCATGGGCAAGACCCCGGTGGTCGTCGCCGACGTCGCCGGCTTCCTGGTCAACCGCCTGCTCGGCCCCTACCTGGACGAGGCCATCCGGCTGTTCGAGGACGGCGCCGACCCGGTCAAGGTCGACAAGGCCATGCTCGACTTCGGCATGCCGATGGGGCCCTTCATCCTGCTCGACGAGGTCGGCCTGGACATCGCCAGCCACGCCGCGCAGTCGCTGCACGAGGCCTACGGCGTGCGCATGACGCCCTCGACCAAGGTGGCGGCGTTGATGGGCCCGGACCGGCTGGGCAAGAAGACCGGCCACGGCTTCTACAAGCACTCGAAGGACCGCAAGGTCAAGCCGGTGATCTCGGAGGACCTGAAGCAGTTCCAGGGCGACGGTCCGGCGGCGCAGTACAGCGACCAGCAGATCGTCGACCGCCTGGTGCTGTCGATGGTCAACGAGGCCGCCCGCTGCCTGGAGGAGGACGTGGTCGAGAACGCCGAGATGCTCGACCTGGCCACCGTCTTCGGCACCGGCTTCGCCCCCTTCCGCGGCGGCCTGATGCGCTACGCCGACGGCGAGGGCCTCGGCGTCATCCGCGACAAGCTGCGCAAGATCGCCGAGATGGACGTCGCCGGCCGCGAGGGCGGGGTGGAGAAGTTCACGCCGGCCAAGCTGATCGAGGAGCTGGCGGAGTCGGGCGGGAGCTTCCGCGGCTGAGCGCGCCCCCGCGGGGATGTCGGAATGGCCCTACGGCGTCACCTGGGTCCAGGCCAGGGAGCTCATGGTCCACACTCCGCCGGGAGAACCAGGATCCTCTACGATCGCTCGAGCGTAGAAGGTCTGGCCGACCAGGGACGGGTCCGCCGGGATGAAGAAGGCGCCGGCGGCCTTTCCGGTTGGATCCAAGGCGCCAGAGAGCCCTGGCGCGTTGAAGGCCGCGGCCATGACAGCGTCCTGCACCAGCTTCGTGTCCCAGGGGCCGAGATGGAGCGATCCGCCATTCGAGTCGAAGCCTTGGCTCAGGAGCAGCCGGAAGGGACGGCTTGGGGCTCCCGGTAGGTGGAGACGAAAAGGCGCGATCTGGCCGATGGGGTTGCTGGCGTCAACCTCCAGGCTGCGCCGCTCTAGCCAAACAGAACCACGAGATCCAGGATAGGCGGGGTTGACGTCGACGACGACCGAGAGTTCGGGCCACCCATTCCGGTCCTGATCCTGAAAGGCATGGAGAAGCCCATCGGTGAAGTAGCCATTCCCCTGCAAGGGAGAACTCTCCCAAGGGTCCAAGGTAAGAGCAGTGAATTCTCGACCGATGAACGCACCATCACTCCCAGAGAAGACCCAAACAGAATAGTAGGGGTGGTGCCCCCATGCTCGGTACTCCTCCATCGTAAGTAGGACGTCGGGATGACCGTCACCATCGTGGTCACCACTCCCCGAGAGCATCACACCAACGGCCATCCGTTGGTCATGAGGGTCGTTGAGCCAGGGAAGGAGATGTCCATACCGGTTGATCCAAACAAGAGCGCCAGTGGATCCATCGATCAGAGCAACGAACCCAGGGTCCCTTTGCGGTGGTGGAGGACTCAGCCAGTCGATGATGGAAAGGATGAGAACATCCCTGACGCCATCTCCGGTCAGATCCTGGGTTTGCGTCCAATCCGTCACCTGCGGCCCCAAACCAGGAAGGGACCACAGCAATTGGCCATCTGTGCCAGAGATGGCGAAGAACTCAGAGTCCGCAGAATCGCCTGACAGGAAGAAGAAATCGGGAACAGCATCTCCATTCAGGTCGGGCCAAAGATCAGGAAAGAAGCCCGCATGAAATAAGTACGGCCGCTGAATGGCGGGAAGATACTTCAGCCATGAGAAATTCGATGTCGCACCGGAGACCACGCCCAACACCGCATAGTTCGTCCCAGAAACAGGGTCGTAGGCCCTGAGTTGACACAGGAGGTCATCACAAGAGTCTCCGTTCACATCTCCAGTTGGAAGTACTGCGTCGAACTGGAAGGGAGCAGGTAGACCTGCCCCAGGAGATGGCGGAAGCAAGATCGAGCCGATCGGCGTCTTCTGCGAGACCGAGACCAGTCGAACTTGGCTGACGCCGCTAGCGTTGTCCGCCACAGCGAGCACGTCATCGGTCGGCCATCGCAAGAGACAACTCCCCTGTCGCCAGAGGATTGGCTTCCCTGTCCCATTGAGGTAGTCCAGTCCAACAGGATGCAATGCTCCGTTCCCGGACACAATTCGAAAACCATCTACCAGCCGTAGGTTCGAATCCACCCACTGGTCCGCCCACTGCAGGTCCAAGAAACCATCTTGATTCAAATCCCCGAGTGGACTCCCCCAAGCTGAACGATAGTAGGAAGTGCCAAGGAAGGAAGCTGGCTCTCCGAAGGACTCCTTTACAACCCAATCTTGCGCAGAAGCAACGCTGGCCAGGCAAGGCAATAGGAGGAACGGTCCAAGAAGGCTGCAGGTCCTCTTTCGAGACATGGCACTAATCCGCTTCGTCGGCTCCCTTGTTCCCATCCCACCAATTACCCGGGTCCCGGCTATCGCCCTGCCTGTCGAGCTCGACCAATCCTTCGACCAGGCCATTGACCTGGTCGATCGGCCCCGAGTCAGAGAAGAACTGGAGGAACGTGCTCTGGTTTACATCTAGAAGGAAATCAGTCCAGCTCGAGGAGGCCCAGTTGAAACCGGCACTGAGCAAGAACGGTGTGACTTCGTTAGTCCACGCATTGTCCTTACTCATACCGTTTCCATTTTGGTTCTCGTCATACTTGGTCTTGGAACGAAGAGCGGAAAGAATGATCCGGTACATATAAATCGAACCGTGGTCCTGGCCGCGGCTAACGAGGATTGCCCCCAGATCTTCCCCAGTGCTCTTCCTCTGAAAGATACAGTTCCGAATAGAGGAGTAGAACTCTGCTCTCCCCGGCTTCGCAGGGTCGATCTCGATCCACCCCAAGAAAGTCCCTGAGCTTGCGTTGATCTCCATCGATGCGCCGGCCCCGTCGCCATTCCCGGCGAAAGTATCGTGGACGAATGCGAGCCAGGCCCGAGAAGCATCTCCTAATTCTGCGAGGAAACCCTCCAGATGATTATCCCAGATAAAGCAATCGAGGACTCTGGTCCCCACCATGACCCAAGGCTCCCGCGTTGCAATGCCATCCACGGATTTCATCCGAATTCCACTTCCACCATTGTGGTGAATCAGACACTCATGGATGAGGCCGAGGCCTTGCAGTGGGCCGAAGGCGCCCGGCGAATGGAACAGGATCTGGGGCGTTTGATTCGAATACGTCGAGGTCTGATCGAGCCAGAACGAAAGTCCGACAAACGCACCTCGATCATCGACACCTTCTTCGCCAGCCACCAAATTCACGCCGTGCCGTCCGTTGTGAGAGGAAGTAATCCTCTCGGTTTGGAAGAACAACCCCATTGGCACAAAGGTCTCGAGTCGGTTGCTCACCGTCCTGCAATGCGCCATCACGCCGTCTAGGACATTGTGATGAATAGCGGTATCCACAGCCTTGAATCCCAAGTAGGTTTCCTCAGATTCAAGGTACACTCCCGTGCCGCTGCCTGTGCTCCCGTTGGACGAGCCAATCGCCCACCTGGTTCTTGATATCTCTGTGCCGCCATTGAGCTTCAATCGGCCTTGGCTCTGAATGCCGGAGCGGCACCAAATCCCGGTTGACAGGAATCGGGACACCTTTGTCCCGTTCAAATCCACGATAAAATAGGAGTGATAATTGACGCCACCTTCTCCCGAAGGCAGTGGATGGTCCTCTGAGATCACCGAAATGCCTCGGTTCCAGCCACCCGGAACCGTGAAGTTCTCGCTTGACCGCCCGACGAGATCACCGCCATTGAATGTGGCGATGAGTGTTGGCACGGGCTCAGGAAAAGAAATTGGCGTGTGAGTAGGGAAGCGCGGATTCCCGCCAGGTTCCACCTTCAGGAGCACCAGGCTGGACCCAGGGTTCAGTTCCGTCCCAGGGAAGTCGCCTTGCGACCTCAAGTTGGTGAACTCCGCACCGACGGTCCCATGCGCCTGTGTGGTCTGATTCCCCTTCCCGAGGAGGGAGACGCCATGAAGGGGTACCGGTGACGCCGGACCGGCATAGCCCGGCGCGATCGTCGGGAGGAGGTCCGAGAACCAGCAATCCTCCGTGTCGAGCCGCAGATCCCCGCCATTCTGGGCAAGGCCGGTCACGCCATAGAGATTGTGACTGAAGCGAAGCTGATCGAGTTCTACGTCGAGGATCAGGACCCCGTCCGCCGTTAGGTTGAAGGCAGCGGAGGACCCGAGGAGGTCAAGGCGCTCGAAGCGCGCCGACAATCCCCCAGAGGGGAGGGTCGCGGACACCGAAAAAAGGTCGGCGCCAACCTCGGAGTAGATCAGCGGCGGAACCGAACCGATTCCCCGAATGGTCAGGCCAGGGGTGGTGATGTTGATCGGGAATGACTCGCCCGTATTGCCTTCGCAGTAGCCGATCGGCGCGCCGCTCTCGGCCATCGGGCGGATCTGGATGATGTCGCCAGCGGCGGCGACCCCTACCGCAGCCGTGATGCTGTCGAAGTACGGCGGCGAGGGGTTGCTGAGCGATCCGTCCACGACCAGGTACCCAGGAGGCACTTGCTGGGCGAATCCTGCCTGGAAGACCAGGCCGGAGAAAGCCAGCAAAAGGGTGACGACGCGACGCGACGCGGGAAGAGAATTGCGGCGATTCAATCATGGAAGAGGGAGGGCAAGGCTGGAGGAAAAAGGCGGTCGCCCTAGACGCTCACCCTAACACGGGTTCCCTGGATCGGCAAAGGAGCGCTGAGGCTTGACCCCCTAGCCGCACAGCTTCGCCGCCTGCGCCAGCAGCACCTTCACCGCGCGGTCGCTGACCGCCTCGGTGTAGATGTCCTCTTGGTGGTCCATGACGAAGGTATTGCCGTAGGGAAGGTCCTCGGCGGCGCGGATGCGCTCGAGCAGCGCCGGCAGCTCGGGCAGGCGGTGGCGGTGCTCGGCGGCGATCACGTCCAGCGCCCGCTTGTAGTGCAGGGCCTCGTCGGCGATCACGCGGCGCAGGAAGGCGCCGAACTCGGGGCCGAGCCGGTCGTAGAGCGGAAGGTTGGCCTGGTAGCCGCGCACCGTGCACAGCTCGTCGTAGGCGATCAGCACGGTGATCGAGAACTCGTCGGCGAACAGGTGCGCCAGCGGCGCGAAGTCGGCGCGGCGGGCGGCGAAGTCGGCGCGCTCCTGCTCGCTCCAGCCGAACAGGGCCTCGCGCACCCGCCGGACGACGGCGTAGTGCAGCTCCTCCTCCCGGGCCCAGGCGGCGTGCATGGAGCGGAAGGCTTGGCTCAGCTCCAGCCCCCGCTCCTCGACGTAGGCGCTCAGGAAGCGGGCGTCGTACTCCGAGCTCATGTCCCACCAGAGCAGCTGGCGAAGGCGAACCCGGTCCTCGTCATCGAGGCGCTCGAAGTGCGGCCGCGCGGCTTCGGCGACCCCGCCCCAGGCGCCCACGCCGAGGTCCGCCCCCGCGTCGCCGCCGGGCGAGGCGGCGGCGGGCTCGGAGCCGCGCGGAGGGGTGGCGTTCATGGTCAGAAGCAGGCCGCGACGAGGCGGCCGAAACCGCTATTCTAGCGGCCGATGCGCCCGAACTGGTTCCTCGCGCTGCGCGTGCCCGCCGCCGGCTGGTTCGAAGAGCGCGTCAGCGAGCCGCCCGAAGGCGTGCGGCTGTTCCGCGGCGTCGACCTGCACATCACCCTGGCCTTCCTCGGCGGCTGCACCGAGCAGCAAGCGCTGCGCGCCTGGGCGCTGAACGGGCTCTGGGAGCTGGGCGCGGTGCCGGTGACCCTGGGCGAGGTGGTCCCGATGGGCAATCCGAAGCGCTACTCGGCGCTGTCGGTCTTGCTGCGCCGCGGCCGCAACCCGGTCGAGAAGGGCATCGCCCTGTGCCGCGACCGCTGGCTCGAGGCCGCCGAGGCCCGGCCCGACAAGCGCCCGCCCAAGGCGCACACCACGATCGCCCGGCCCCTGCGCCGGGCGACCCCGGACCAACGCCAGCAGGGCATCGACTGGGCCGCCGGGCTGGAGCTCGACGGCGTCGACCTGCTGCTCGACGAGCTGGTGCTCTACACCTGGGCCGAGGACCGCCGCGAACGCCTGTTCCGGCAGGTCGAAGCCCGCACTCTGGAGCGATGACATGAAGCTGCAACTCCGCGCCGCGGCGATCGCCGGCGGCATCTTCTGGGCCCTGATGGTCGGCGGCGTCGGCCTGCTGAATTGGTGCTGCGGCTACGGCGAGCCCTTCCTGCAGGTCGTCTCCAGCCTCTATCCCGGCCACGACGGCACCCGCGACCTGCTCGACGTCCTGGTCGGCGCCCTCTACGCGCTGGCGGACGGCGCCGTCGGCGGCCTGCTGCTGGCCTGGATCTACAACCTGGCCGCCTGCGAGAAGTGAGCGCGACGGACCTGCCTCGCGCCGACGTCGCCGTGATCGGCGGCGGCATCGTCGGCCTGGCCACCGCCTGGCAGCTCCTGCAGGCGCGGCCCGGATTGGCGGTCACCGTGCTCGAGAAGGAGGACGCGGTCGGCCAGCACCAGAGCGGCCGCAATTCGAACGTGCTGCACGCCGGGGTCTACTACCGGCCGGGCAGCCTCAAGGCGCGCAACTGCCGCGCCGGCAAGGCGGCGATGGAGGCCTTCCTCGAGCGCGAGCAGCTCCCCTGGCGCCGGTGCGGCAAGCTGATCGTCGCCACCCGCGAGGAGGAGCTGCCCCGGCTGGCCGAGCTCGAGCGCCGCGCCGCCGCCAACGGCGCCGCGGTCGAGGCGCTCGGCCCGGAGCAGCTGCGCGAGGTCGAGCCCCGCGCCGCCGGCCTGCGGGCGCTGCGGGTGCCCGCATCGGGGATCACCGACTTCGGCGCGGTCTGCCGCCGGCTGGCCGAGCGGGTCGAGGAGGCCGGCGGCGCCATCCGCTGCGGCGCCGCGCTGCTGGCGCTAGAGGCCCGCGCCGACGAAGTCCGGCTCTCCACCGGCGCTGGCGAGCTCGCCGCCGCGGTGGCGGTGAACTGCGCCGGCCTGCACAGCGACCGGGTCGCCGCCCTCTCCGGGACGCGCCCGGCGGCGCGCGTCCTGCCCTTCCGCGGCGAGTACTTCGAGCTCGTCCCCGAGGTCCGCGGCTGGGTCCGCGGCCTGATCTACCCGGTGCCGGACCCGAGCTTCCCCTTCCTCGGCGTCCATCTCACCCCAACCGTCGACGGCGGCGTCCACTGCGGCCCCAACGCCGTGCCGGCCTTCGCCCGCGAGGGCTACCGCTGGAGCACCCTCCGGCCGGCCGACCTCGCCGGTAGCCTGGCCTGGCCCGGCACCTGGAAGCTGGCGGCGCGCTACTGGCGCACCGGCCTGGGCGAGATCCGGCGCTCGCTGTCGCGCCGCGCCTTCGCCCGGGCGCTGGCCCGGCTGGTGCCCGGCCTCGAGCCCCGCCACCTGGTCCCCGCCCCCGCCGGTGTGCGCGCCCAGGCGGTCGGCCGCGACGGCGCCCTGGTCGACGACTTCCTGATCCAGGGCGACGCCCGGGTCGTGCACGTGCTCAACGCGCCGTCCCCGGCGGCCACGGCCTCGCTGGCGATCGGCGAGGCGGTCGCGGCCGAGGCGCTGCGGCGGCTCCCCTCCTAGCCCCCCCTCCACGCAGCCCTGGCCGGGTAAAAAGAGAGCGGACCGGCCCCCGGAGGGACCGGCCCGCATCGACGGGGCGCGAGCGCCTAGAAGGTGTGGGTCAGCAGGTTGCTGATCTGGCAGCCGGCGGTCTCGGCGGCCTGGATGTAGAAGGTGCGGCCGGCGGCGGTGGCCGGGACCGACTTCGAGAAGGAACCCGAGCCGTTGGCGTCGGTGGTGGTCGAGCCAGCGGTCTTGGCGTTGCCCAGGCCCAGGTAGAGGCCGGTGCAGCCAGCGACCGCGGTCAGGCCGGAGTTCCGGCTGAAGTAGACCGTGACCGTCGAGTTCGGGGTCGCGCCGGTGATGTCCAAGCGGTTGACCTGGCCAGCGTTGCCCGGGATCAGGGCGGAGATGTTCAGGTTGCCGCCGCTGCCGCCACCGCAGCCGTTGTCCAAGCAGTTCCGGCTGTTCTTGTAGTTGGTGATGGCGTTGATGCTCGAGTTGCCGAACTTGGTGACGTTGCCGGAGCAGCCGCCGTTGCAGGGGCACATGATGTGGCAGGTGTTACAGCCGGAGCAGCTGCTGCAGCAGTGGCCCGCGTTCCAGTTGTGGCCCAGCTCGTGGGTCGTCAGGCTGACGCGACGCGACCAGTTGCTGGTGTAGCGGGACTGCACCATCGAGTAGCCGTAGCTGTTGCAGATGCCGCCGAGCCAGGCGATGCCGATGACGCTGCCGTTGATCGAGCGGCCGGTGAACAGCTCCGCGACGTCGCGGACGATGTGGCCCTGGTTGTTCAGCCACTCCGCGCGGAACTGGTTGAGCAGGGTGCCCGGGTCGTTGCTGGTGTACGGGTTCGAGGCGCTGCTGGTCCGCACGACGACGGTGGTCAGGTCGTAGCAGATGCCGGTGTCGCGCTGGTAGATGGTCTCGGTGTCGTTCAGGACCGACTCGATGTCGTTGATCGTGGCGGACGAGCTGTTGCCGTTCTTCTGGTAGAACTGGTAGTCGGCGTCACAGGCGATCTCGCAGGTCTCGTCGGCGCGGGCGCCGCGGCTGCCGCCCACCGCACCGGAACCGGTGTGGTCGTGGCCGGCGTGATCGCCGTCCGCGTCGTGGTTGTGCTGGCTCGGGGGCGCGGTCGGGACCGGCGGGAGCAGCGGCTCGGCCATGACGAAGCCCGTGTCCGGGAGGACGTCCGAGCTGTCGTAGACCACGTGCATGTCCTTGCTGGCCGTGGTGTCGAAGTCGGTCAGCGGCTCGATGACGCGAGCGGAGCTACCGTCGTGCAGGTCGACGCGGGCGCGCAGCTGGCCGTCGATGATCGAGGCCGAGACGACGCTGCCGGGGATGCCGGCGACCATGCCGCGGTAGGTGACCGGGGTCGGCGGCACGATCTCGCGCAGCTCGCCGTCAGCGCCCTGCTCGTAGGCCTTGAAGTTGGCCGAGCGGACGGTGTACGGGTCGAGGACCAGTTCGGCGTCGAACCACTCGTCGAGGATGACGCGGACCTGGAATGACTGGCCGGCCTCGGCCGGAACCTCCAGGGACTGGAGAGACCAGGCGTAGAACTCCTTCTCCAGGGAGTTCGTCGCGGGATTCTCGCCACCGCCCACGGTCAGGGCAGCTGAGAGCAGCAGGGTCGGAAGGGTCGTGATCATGCGGGAGTGGGGTTGGGAGGGGGTAGCGCCGGGAAGGACGCGCGCCGCGGGGTCCTCTCCAGGACCGGGCGGTGCGTCGTTTCTCTTTGCAGGGGAGTGAGTTACGCCTGGGGAAGGGCCTAGGAAGCGGACCCGGGGGATTCCCCGACAAGGATGGGACGGAGGCCCTGAGCGCACGGTTCCGCCATTTCCGAACCGCGCCGGGCCGCCTCAAGCCTACCCGAAAGGGCGCCGGCCGTTCCGGCGAATCCGGCCCGCTCAGGCCAGGATCGCCCCGATCCGCTCCCCGGCTACGTCCGTCAGCCGGAAGTCCCGGCCCTGGAAGCGGTAGGTGAGCTGCTCGTGGTCGATGCCCATCAGGTGCAGCATGGTCGCGTGCAGGTCGTGCACGCCGACTCGGCCTTCGGTCGGGAAGTAGCCGAGCTCGTCGGTCGCGCCCAGCGAGGCGCCGCCGCGGATGCCAGCGCCGGCCAACCACATGCTGAAGGCGTGCGGGTGGTGGTCGCGGCCGAGGAAGGTCGAGCCGTTGCGGCGCTCGTTCATCGGCGTGCGGCCGAATTCGCCGCCCCAGACCACCAGGGTCTCGTCCAGCAGCCCGCGCTGCTCGAGGTCGGCCAGCAGCGCCGCGGTGGCTCGGTCCGTCCGGCGGCACTGCCGAGGGAGCGAGGTGATGATGTCGTCGCCGGGGTTGGTGCCGTGGCTGTCCCAGCCCCAGTCGTAGAGGTGGATGAAGCGGACCCCGGCCTCGGACATCCGCCGCGCCAGCAGGCAATTGTTGGCGTAGCTGGCCTCGCCGGGAACAGCGCCATAGCGGGCCAGGGTCTCGGCCGACTCGCTGCCCAGGTCGGCGAGCTCGGGCATGACCTCCTGCATCCGGTAGGCGAGCTCGTACTGCTCGATCCGGGTCAGGGTCTCGGGGTCCTGGTGGCGCTCGTGCCCGAGCCGGTTGAGCTCGCCGAGGGCGTCCAGCGAGCGCCGACGCGCAGCGCGGTCGACGCCGCCGGGTTCGGAGAGGTAGAGCACCGGGTCGCCCTGCCCGCGCAGCCGCACCCCCTGGTGCACCGTCGGCAAGAAGCCGCTGCTCCAGCAGGCGGCGCCGCCGCTGGGGCCGAACTGGCCCGACATCATGACCACGAAGGCCGGCAGGTTCGGGTTCTCGGTGCCGAGGCCGTAGCTCAGCCAGGCGCCCAGGCTCGGCCGGCCGATGCGCGCGTGGCCGGTGTTGAGGAAGATCTGCGCCGGCGCGTGGTTGAACTGGTCGGTGTGGATGGCGTGCAGGAAGGCCAGCTTGTCGGCCTGCTTCGCCATCTCGGGCAGCAGCTCCGAGAACCAGTGGCCGCTGTCGCCGTGCTGGGCGAAGGCGTAGGGCGAGCCGAGCAGCTTCGGCGTGCCCTTGATGAAGGCGAAGCGCTCGTTGGCGGTGAACTCGGCCGGGATGTCCTCGCCGTCGTGCTCGACCAGGTAGGGCTTGGGCTGGAACAGGTCGAGCTGGCTCGGCGAGCCGGCCATGTGCAGGTAGATCACCCGCTTCACCGGGGCGCCGGCGCGCGGGCGCAGGGGCGCCGCGGCGCCAGGCTGCAGGCCGGGCAGGGCGCCGGGCACGAGGCCCGCCAAGGAGAAGGCGCCGAGCTGTCCCAGGAAGGCGCGGCGGCTCGGGCCGGCGGGCGGGGCGGGCGGGAGGGAACGGCTCATCCGATCGTCAGGGTCTCGTCGAGGTTGAGGAGCAGGTTGGCGACCAGGAACCAGGCGGCGGTCTCTTCGGCCACGCCGTCGAGCAGGCCGTGCGAGGCGGCCCCCAGGGCCTGGAGCTGCTCCGGCGCCGCTCGCAAGCGCGCCAGTTCATCGCGGTAGAGCCCGAGCAGCAAGGCCCGCTCCGCCGGCTCCGGCGGCCGCGCCAGGCACAGCAGGAAGCCGCGCTCGACGCCCGCCGCCAGGCCGTCGGCCGCGCCGCCGGCTTGGTCGGCCGCCAAGGCGGCGGCCCCCGCCAGCCGCAGCGCCAAGCCGGCCGCGGCCTCGACCGCCGACTGCTCGTTGAACTGCGCCAGGGCCTGCAGGGGCGTGTTGGAACGCTCGCGGCGGGTGGCGCAGAACTCGCGGCTGGGGGCGTCGAAGAGCTGGTAAACCGGATAGGGCGAGGTCCGGCGCCAGAAGGTGTAGAGGCTGCGGCGGTAGCGCCCGGCGCCCTCGGCGGTGCGCCAGCGGTCGCCGGCGTAGGTGCCCTTGTCGTAGCCGGCGGGCTGCGGCGGGTAGACGCTCGGCCCGCCGAGCTGCGGCTCGAGCAGGCCGCTGACGGCCAGGTTCAGGTCGCGCAGCTCCTCGCCGCCGAGGCGCATCCGCGGCCCTCGCGACAGCAGCCGGTTGGCCGGGTCGGCCTCGAGCCGCGCCGCCGTCGTCCGCGAGCTCTGCCGGTAGGCGGCCGAGCTCACGATCAGCCGGTGCAGCGCCTTGTGGCTCCAGCCGAGCCGCGGGAACTCGGTCGCCAGCCAGTCGAGCAGGCCGGGGTGGCTGGGCGGCTCGCCCTGGGTGCCGAAGTTCTCCGGCGTCGCCACCAGGCCGGCGCCGAAGTGGTGCTGCCAAGCGCGGTTCACCGCCACCCGCGCCGTCAGCGGGTGGTCCGGACGGGTCAGCCAGCGCGCCAGCTCGGCGCGGTCGGCGGGCGCGGCGCCGATCCGGCCGTTGAGGGCGCCGGGCACCCCGGGCTCGACGGGCTCGGCCGGCAGCAGGAAGTTGCCCTTGTCGAGCACGAAGCTCGGCCGCGGCTCTGGCAGCTCCTGCATCACCATCGCCGTCGGCGCCGCCGGCAGCGCGGCGCGGGCGGCGGCCAGCTCGGCGCGCAGCGGCTCCAGCGACGGCGCCCCGGCCAGGAAGCGCGCCTCCAGCCGCTGCTGGTCGATCGGCGTGCGCTCGGTCTCCGGCACCTCCACCAGCACCGCCAGCGCCGGCGGCAGGCCGGCCGGGAGCACGCGGAAGGCGAAGCCGGTGGCGCCGCCGGTGTTGCCGACCTTGAGCAGAAGCTGGTGGTGGCCGGCGGTCAGTTCGACCTCGACCACGTCCTGGTCCAGCGCCGCCCCGCGCGCGACCTCGCGGCCGAGCACCTCCTCGCCATCGACCCACACCCGCAGGCTGTCGTCGCTGCCGAAGGACAAGGCCAGCCGCGCCGGCGCCGCCAGCTCGACGCTGCGGCTCAGGTAGTGGGCGGCCGGGGCAGCGGTGTCGGCGAAGGCGTGCACCTGGCCATCCGCCCACTCGGGCCGCGGCCGCCAGGCGACCTCGGCGGCGGCCTCGGGGCGCTCGGGCGGAGCGGCGAAGGCGTAGACCGGCTCCCCCGCGGGAGGGGCGTAAGGGCCGGCGTAGGCCCAGGCGCTCCACGCCGTTTCCGCGGCGCGCTCGGCCTCCAGCCTCTGGCGCAGGCCGCCCTCCCAGGCGCGCATCTCGCGCCGCAGCGGCGGCGTCACCGTCGCCAGGCGTCCCTCCAGGTCGGCGATCTCGGCGCGGCCGCGCTCGAGCTCGGCGCGCAGCGCGGGCGGGGGCGCCTCGATCACCGGCGCCTGGGCGTTGCCGCCGTCGGCGGTGCTGTTGAAGTAGGCGAAGAAGCGGTAGTAGTCCCGCTGCGAGAAGGGGTCGAACTTGTGGTTGTGGCACTGGGCGCAGCCGAGGGTCACCCCCATCCACACCGTCGCCGTGGTGTCGACCCGGTCCTTGACCGCCTCGACCCGGAACTCCTCGGGGTCGGTGCCGCCCTCCTGGTTGACCATGGTGTTGCGGTGGAAGCCGGTGGCGACGCGCTGGTCGAGCGTGGCGCCGGGCAGCAGGTCGCCGGCCAGCTGCTCGAGGGTGAACTGGTCGTAGGGCAGGTCATCGTTGAAGGCCCGGACCACCCAGTCGCGGTAGGGCCAGGCGCTGCGCTCGTTGTCCTTCTCATAGCCGTCGGTGTCGGCGTAGCGGGCCAGGTCGAGCCAGCCGCGCGCCATGCGCTCGCCATAGTGCGGCGAGGCCAGCAGCCGGTCGACCAGCCGCTCGTAGGCGTCCGGCGCAGGGTCGGCGAGGAAGGCGGCGACCTGCTGCGGGGTCGGCGGCAGGCCGGTGAGGTCGAGGCTCAGGCGCCGGATCAGGCTTCGGCGGTCGGCCTCCGGCGACGGCGCCAGGCCCGCGGCCTCGAGCCGCGCCAGGACGAAGCGGTCGACCTCGTTGCGGCACCAGGCGGGGTCGGCGACGGCGGGCGGCTCGGGCCGCCGCGGCGCCCGGTAGGCCCAGTGGCGGGCGGGCCAGCGGGCCTGCTCCCCGTCCTCCGGCCACGCCGCGCCCTGCTCGACCCAGCTCCGGATGAGCCTCGTCTCCTCGGCGGTCAGCGCCGGCCCGTCCGGCGGCATGCGGTCGTCCTCGTCGTCGGTCTCGACCCGGTAGACGAGCTCGGAGTCCTCCGGGTCGCCCGGCACGATCACCGGCTCCTTGCCGAGGAAGCTGCCCGCCAATGCCGCGGCGCGCTGATCGAGCCGCAGGCCGGCGGCGTGCTTGGAGGGGCCGTGGCAGTCGTGGCAGCGGGCCTCGAGCAGCGGCCGGATCTGGGCCTCGAAGTCGACGCCGGTCTGCCCGGGCTCGGCGTCGGCTGCCGGCGCATCGACCGGCCGCTGGGCGGGCTCCTGAAGCGGCGGCAGCGGGGGCAGCGCCTGCGCCGCGATGGGCCCGGACAGGCCTGCGGCCATGGACAGGCAGAGGAAGACCGATTGGGCGGTGGTGATGGCGGGCATGGCGGGGACGACCGATTTCATCCTACCGTGTGAGAGAACCGGCGCTGGCGGGACAAAAAGAAAGGAGGGAGGCGAGCCTCGCCTCCCTCCTCGCCTGCCGGGCTCTCGCTCAGGGCAGGATCGTCAGCGGCCGGGCCACGGAGACCATCCGGGCGCCGGCGTTGTCGTAGCTGACGACGCAGCCGTGGAAGGTCTCGCCCACGCGCGGGCCGAGCCACAGGTTGTCGCCGATGTAGATGGTCGAGCCGTTGCCGTCGGTGTCCAGCACGCCGTGCGGCGCGGTGAAGATGCGCGGCCAGTCACCGTTGACGGTGCGGTTGAACATCAGGTCCTGGCCCAGCGGCAGGTCGATGCCGGCGTGGTTGGTCGGGCCGAGGCCGCTGTAGGAGACCACCATCGCGTACATCATGCCGGCCTCGGAGGCCGGGAAGTCGAACTGGCAGTCGACCTGGCCGCCCGCGACCGCCCCCATCTCGGTGACGTCGGTGAACAGCACCGGGTTGAAGCTGAACAGCCGCACCTGGCCGGCCCAGGCGGTGCCGCCGGCGCTGGTGGCCTGGTGGGCGCCGATGGCGAAGTCGTCGAGGCCGTCGCCGTCGACGTCGCCGAGGCAGGCGCTGGAGCGGCCGAAGGCGTCACCGGGGGCGTTGCCGGGGATCTCGCGGATCAGGGCGCCGGTGCTGGCGGTGTAGAGGCGAGCGAAGCCGGTGTCGGCGGGCGAGGCACCGGGGGCGCCGACCAGCAAGTCCTGCTCACCGTCGCCGTCGACGTCGCCGGCCAGGGAGAGGCCGAAGCCGAGGGTGGTGCCGGCCACGCCGTCGAACTGGTGCAGCAGGGTGCCGCTGAAGCCGGAGTAGACGTAGGCGGCGCCGACGCCGTTGGCGTAGGGCGCGCCGATCAGCAGGTCGGCGAAGCCGTCGCCGTCGATGTCACCGATGCCGGCGACGTCGCCGCCGAGCTTCTCGGTGCCGTTGCCGACGATCTGCAGGATCTGGGCGCCGGTGGCGCCGCTATAGACGCTGGCGAAGCCGGCCGCGGCGTTGGCCTCGGCGGAGCCGACCAGCAGGTCCGGGGTGCCGTCGCCGTCGACGTCGCCGGCGAAGTCGACCGCGGCGCCGAAGAACTCGAACTCGCCCTGGCCGTCGACCCGCATCAGCTCAGCGCCGGTGGCGCCCGAGTAGGCGAAGACCGAGCCGATCACCATGCCGTTCACCACCGAGTGGCGGGCGCCGACCAGGTAGTCGTTGACGCCGTCGCCGTCCAGGTCCTGCCCCGCGGCCACGTCGGCGCCGAAGCGCTGCGCAGGCGTCGTGCCGTAGTGGACCCGCAGGATGCCGCCGCTGGCGCTGCCCCAGACGTAGGCGCGGCCGGTGACGGTGACGCCGTTGTTCGGGTTGGAGCCGTACTTGGCGCCGGCCACGAAGTCGTCCTTGCCGTCGCCGTCGACGTCGCCGATCCAGGCGACCGCCGAGCCGAGCCGGTCCCAGCGCGAGCCGAAGGTGCCGGCCAGGACGGAGCCGTCGGCGCCCGAGATCACCTCGACCTTGCCGTTCTCCATCGAGCCGGGAGCCTGGGCGCGCTTGCTGCCGACGAGCCAGTCGGGCACACCGTCGCCGTCGTAGTCGCCGCCACCGTCGAGCGCGAAGCCCAGGTGGTCGTCGACGGCGGCCCCTTCGCGGAGGCCGAGGTCTTCCCAGACACCACCCACGAGCTGGGCGGAGGCGAGGGGAGAGAGGATCGTGAGCAAGCCCACGACGGGGAGCGAGAGGCGCAGCATTCGCGAGTTTCGGTGAAAGGCAGGGCGGTGAGAAAGCGCCAGGGGGGACCGTATTTTTAGCGGAATCGTGGCCGATGCCACAGAGAACCCGAATTCCTAGCGCGGTCCGGTACCGGACCGGGTCCAGGAAAGACGCCGCCGCGGTCGCGGAGGTTCCACGGAAGACGCCGGGCAGCCATGATGTCCGCCCAGATCCCGCGCCCGCCGCCGCCCGATGCCGCGGTCATCCGCCGGCCAAGATCCGAACGAAATTGCGCGCAATCCTCGCCCTGCCCATCGCCCTGCTCTACGCATTCTTGTATGCGGCGGTTGTCGGCCTGTGGGCGGCCCTGTTCCCGCGCAGCTTCCGGCCGCGCATGCGGCGGGCGATCCGCGGCTGGGGTCGTGGCCTGATGGCGATCCTGGGCATCCGCGTGGAGCAGGCCGGGACCGAGAACCTCCAAGTCGGCGGCCAGATCCTCATGATCAACCACGTCAACGTGCTCGACCTGCTGGTGCTGTCCGCGGTCTGGCCGGAAGGCGGCACGGTGATCTACAAGCAGGAATTCCACCGCATCCCGGTCATCGGCCGGACCATGCGGGCGCTCGGCTTCATCCCGATCGACCGCAGCAACCGGGCCGCCGGCATGGCGAGCCTGGAGAAGGCCGCGCGGAGGGTCAAGGAGGAGGGGGCGACGGTCCTGATCGCGCCGGAGGGCACCCGATCGGGAGACGGCCGCCTGTTGCCCTTCAAGAAGGGTCCCTTCCACCTCGCCCTCGCGACCCGGGTGCCGGTGGTGCCGATGGTGCAGCTCGGCAACGCCCGGTTGCTGCCCGAGCGCGGCTGGTTCGTGCGCTCCGGCGAGATCGAAGCCCGCTTCCTCGAGCCGCTCAGCACCGAGGACTGGCAGAGCTCCACCCTCGCCCAGCACATGGCGGAGGTCCGGGCGCGCTTCCTGGAGCAAGTCGACGGCGTCGAAGGCGGGGCGTAGCGCTACCCTTCCAGCCATGTCCCGCCCCGAGCACGTCGTCTTCGTCTGCATGAACCAGCGGCCGCCGATGGCCAAGCCCTCCTGCGGCCCGGTCGGCGCCGACCAGGTCCTCGCCGCGCTGCGAGGCGAGCTGGAGCGCCGCACCGAGCTCTGGGGCCGGGTCCGGGTGGCCGCCAGCTCCTGCCTCGGGCCCTGCGAACAAGGTCCCCATGTTGTCGTCTACCCCGATGACGTGTGGTACTCCGAGGTCAAGCCGGAGGACACCAGCAAGATCCTCGACGCCATCGGACCCGCCCCGGCTGGCGGCGGCCTCGAGGTCTAAGCCTGACCGGGTTGGCCCGGCGCCGCCCCGGCTCCCCCGCCGATCTGCCCGGCGCGGTCGGTCCACACCGCGCCCTTCGCCTTGGGCCCGTGGATGTAGAGCGGCTCGCCCCCGGGCACCACGGCGTAGCCAGAGAGGTCCGTGACGCCAGCGGCGCCCAGCGCCTCCTCGTCGAGCCAAGCCCGGCCGCTGATCTCGGCCACCGGCCGGCCGAGCAGGGCCAGCAGGGCGTCGGACAGGACCTCGGCCTTGCGCCATTGATCGGGGGTGCCGAGCTGGTGGTTGATCGAGGCCTGCGATTCGATCACGGTCGCCGGCCAAAGGGCGAAGGCGCCGACGCCGTCGGCGCGCAGCTCCTCGGCGAGCCCGAGGGACAGCATCGTCATGCCGAGCTTGGAGATGCCGTAGCCGGTCTTGCCCGGCAAGAGCTCCAAGTCGAGCGGCGGCGACAGATTGACGATCCAACCGCCCCCGGCCGCGCGCAGGTGCGGGATGGCGAAGTGGGCCGCCAGGTGGCAGGCGCGGACGTTGACGTCCATCACCAGGTCGAAGCGCTTGGCCGGGGTCTCGGCGACGGGCCGCCACCAGAGCGCCCCGGCGTTGTTGACCAGGAGGTCGAGGCGGCCGAACTGCTCGACCGTTCGCGCGACCATGCGTTCCACCTCCTCCTCCTTGCGCAGGTTGGTGCGCACCGCCAGCGCCCGGCCGCCGGCGGCTGCGATCTCGGCCACGGTGTCGTGGATCGAGCCCGGCAGGTGCTCGCGCGCCCGCTCGGACTTCGCCGCCACCGCCACGGCGCAGCCGCAGGCCGCTAGCTCGCGCGCGATCACCTTGCCGATGCCGCGGCTGGCCCCGGTGACGATCGCCGCCTTGCCCGTCAGATCGGGCCGCGCGATCACGACTCCTGCTTCGCGATCTCCTCGTCGCGCAGCACCCGCCGCAGCAGCTTCATCATCGAGCTCTTGGGCAGCTCGTCGCGGAACTCCCACTGCTTCGGCACCTTGTAGCGCGCCATGTGCTCGCGGCAGAACTCGGTCAGCTCCTCTGCCGAGACCGAGCTGGTCGGGTCGAGCTGCACGAAGGACTTGACGGTCTCGCCGCGCTTCTCGTCCGGGATGCCGATGGTGCAGGCCTCGACCACGTTGGGGTGGCTCATCAGCACGCGGTCGATCTCGTCCGGGAAGATGTTGTAGCCGCCGGCCAGGATCATGTCCTTCTTGCGGCCGACGATGCGCAGGTAGCCCTCCTCATCCATGATCGCCAGGTCGCCGGTGTAGAGCCAGCCGTTCCGGATCATGCCGGCGGTCTCGTCCTCCATGCCCCAGTAGCCCTTCATGATCTGCGGGCCCTTGACGATCAGCTCGCCCTCCTGGCCGTTGGGCATCTCGGTCAAGCCGTCCTCGGGGTCGACGACGCGGGCGTCGGTGCTCGACACGGCGATGCCGATGTGGCCGATCTTGCGCTTGCCGTTGAGCGGGTTGACGGTCACCACCGGCGAGGTCTCGGTCAGCCCGAAGCCCTCGACGATCTTGGCGCCGGTGAGCGATTCGAAGCGGGTCTGGACGTCCTCCGGCAGCGGCGCCGAGCCCGAGAAGCAGTACTTCACCGAGCTGATGTCGATGCCCTCGATGCCCGGATACTGGTTGACGGCGTTGAACAGCGCCGGGACCGACGGCATCAGCGTCACCCGGTGCTTGTTGATGTTCTTGACCATCATCGGGATGTCGCGCGGGTTGGGCATCAGCACCATCGCCGCGCCGACCGAGATCGGCCAATTGGTGCACACTGTCAGGCCGAAGATGTGGAAGGCCGGCAGCGAGGCCAGCAGCACCTCGCGCCCCTTCTCCAAGCCGGTGAACCAGGCGCTGATCTGCTGGACGTTGAAGCTGACGTTGCGCTGGGTCAGCATCGCGCCCTTGCTGACGCCGGTGGTGCCGCCGGTGTACTGCAGCAGCGCGACGTCGTCGATCGAGATCTCGACCCGGGGCACCGCCGGAGCGATGCCGTTGACCCACTTCTTGAAGAAGTGCAGGCCGGGCTCGGGGCCGACCTTGGCCCAGGTCGGCGGGTCCATCTTCTTCAGCTTCAGCGGCGCCAGCAGGTTGAGCGGGAAGCCCAGGTACTCCGGGATCGAGGCGATCACGTAGTGCTTGACCGGCAGCTTGCCGCGCATCTTCTTGAGCAACCGGTCCCACAGGAAGTCCATGGTGATCGCGACCTCGCAGCCGGCGTCGTTCCACTGGTGCTCGATCTCGCGCTCGACGTAGAGCGGGTTGGTCATCACCGCGTGGGCGCCGAGCGCCTGGACGGCGAAGAAGGCGATCACGGTCTGCGGGATGTTCGGCATGTGCACCGCCACCCGGCTTCCCTTGCCGACGCCCAGGGCCGCTAGGCCGGTGGCGCAGCGGTCGACCTGGTCCTTGAGCTGGGCGTAGCTCAACCGGCAGTTCATGAAGATCAGCGCCGGGCGCTCGGCGTAGCGCTTAGCGGAGTTCTCCAGGAAGTCCCGGATGGTGAGGTCTTCGAAGTCGAGCTTGGGGGGAACGCCTTCGTCGTAGAACTGGTGCCAGACCCTTGATTCCATGCTTTGCAGGATAGCGGATCGCTAGTCCCGCGAAGCCAGCCGGCGGAGATCGCGGCGCACGCCCTGGATCGCCATGCGGTTTCCCACCAGGAGCAGGAAGCAGGCGGCCAGGACCGCCCACATGGCGACCTTCTCGTCGACCAAGCCGGTCGGCTCCTCCTCGGCGGCGGCGGAGGCGTCGTCGCCCGCCGCCGCGGCGGCCCCGGCTTCCGGTTCCCCGCGGAGCGACGCCACACCGATTTTTCCGGATTCGATGGCGGCCCGCAGACCGTCCACCGGGATCCCCGACGACACCGGCGGCGCCACGTCCAGCTCGTCGATCAGGTCGAGCGCCTGCACGACGAAGGGCGCGAAGCCCTGGATGAGCAGCGCGTTCTCGTGCGGCAGCGGCATGAAGGAATCGGCCTGAGCGCTGCTTCCGCTGCCGATCGCGGTGCGCAGGTTCACCCCGATCGACTGCGCCTGGGCGAACTCCAGCCGGCGGACGCAGATCACGAAGCGCAGCGGGTCGGCGGTACCGGCGCGAACCTCTTCGGGGGTAAGGAAGGTCCCGCTCTGCTTGATCACGCCGCGCATCTCCCGGTTGTCGAGCGCCAGCCGCACCACCGGCGCGCCTTCCTCGACGGGCCCGAGCGCGGCCAGGCCGTGGTCCCGCATCTGCTGGTGGAAGAAGGCGCTGAAGTCCGCCCGCGCCACCTTCAGGCCGCCGACGAGGGAGATGGTGCGCGATTCGAGGGTGCCGGTCAGGCCGCTTCCGGCCTCGCCGTCGACCAGCGAGTAGACGGTGCCGGTGAGCTCGTTGGCCAGCTCGATGAGCTGCCCCAGGCGCAGCGGCTCCTGGCCCTCCAGCTCGAAGACCACCTCGTGCTCGTTGAAGCTGACCCCCGGGTGGCCGCGCCAGGGTTCCTGGGCGATGCCGGACGGGGAGCAGACCAGCAGGAAGAGCGCGGCGGCGGCCGCGCGGGCGATGGGACGGATCGTGTTCGTCATGACATACCTCCTGAGGAGTGGGACGCCGTCAGTGGCGGCGATCTTCCCTCCTCGTCATCATGCCACGCCATGGAAGACCCTCCCCGGATCCACCCGGCCCGGCTGCCGGAGGATGAGCTGCGCAAGGCCCTGCGCACCGAGCGCACCCGCGGCTCCGGGCCGGGCGGCCAGCACCGCAACCGGGTCGAGACCGAGATCCGGCTCACCCACGTCCCGACCGGCATCTGCGCCTTCGCCGGCGAGCGCCGCAGCCAGCACCGCAACAACCAGGTCGCCTTCTTCCGCCTGCGCCTGAACCTGGCGCTGGATTACCGCACTCCGTTGCGCGACGAGGACTTCGTGCCGCCGGGCGCCTTCGCCCCCAGCGAGCTCTGGCTCGGCCGGGTCCGCAAGAAGCGCATCGCCGTCAACCCCGAGCACGAGGACTTCCCGGCCATCCTGGCCGAGGCCCTCGACGTCCTCCATCTCTACGAGGACGACCTGCCTGCGGCGGCCGAGGCATTGCGGGTGTCCCGGTCGCAGCTCATCAAGCTGTTGGCGAAGGCGCCGGCGGCGCTGCACGCGCTCAATCAGCGGCGGCAGCAGCGCGGGCACAAGCCGCTGCGGGCCTGAAGCCGGGAGGGGCCGGCGGTCCGCGGCCCTCAGGCGGTCGCGAAGACCCGGTTGCCGAGCGCGGCGCCGCCGAAGATCGCCAGCACGCCGACGATGTTCTGAACGGTGATGTTCACCAAGGCCATGCTCAAGCGCGCGTCCTGCAAGAACTGCGCCGACTCGAAGGCGAAGGTCGAGAAGGTGGTGAAGGCGCCGAGGAAACCGACGGTCACGATCAGCCGGGTCTCCGGGCTGAGCCCGGCGCGGTGCTCGGCGAGGGCGCCGAGGCAACCGAACAGGAGGCAGCCGAACACGTTCACCGCCAGCGTTCCGACCGGGAAGCCGGCCGCGTGCCAGCGGTCGCCGAGGCCGCTCATGCCGTAACGGGCGAGCGTACCGAGCGCGCCGGCGGCGGCGATCCACAGGAGGCGGGCGAACATGGACCGGGAGAGCCTACCAGGGGCCTCGAACCCGGCCCGTGAGCTCAAGCGCTGGCCTGGTGGCCCAGCTCGGCCGTGGCCGGATAGAACCAGAGGTTGTAGCGCGTGCCGCTCCGCTGGGTCAGGCTCTGGAAGCCGCGGCCGCCGAGCACGGTGTAGAGCGGCAGCGGGTCGAAACTCACCGCCAAATGGAGGACTTCGTCCCGGTCCAGGGAGTCCGCGGCGGCCATGATCAGCGTGAAGGGGTCCTCGCCGCGGGCCACGATGGGGCGGACGTCGAGGGAACGCTGGCGCCGGAACCCGGCGCGCTTGAGTTCGGGAGGGAGTTCAGGTGCGACCAAATCAGGTGAGCGGGGAGGCTGGCCCCGAAGGCTCACCTAAACCCTGATCCTGCAGGACACAAGGCACGCCTTACCATCCTCGGCGGCGCCGGGAAGGGGAGATTCTCCCTGCCGCGGGGCTACTGGATGGTGGTCGCGACGACGTTGCTCGCCAGGGACTCGGCGCCGCCCGGCCCCCGCTGCACCACCGCCTGGCTCCAGAGCGGCCCCGGCGGCAGCGCCATCGGCACGGTCTGGCTGAAGCTCGCCACCCCAGCGGCGTCGGCGGCGTAGGGACCGCGGATGGCGAAGGGAGGCAGGATGCCCAAGCGCATGCCGCCCAGCGCGCCCACCGGCGGGCTCGCCCCGGCCCCGCGGGTGCTGAACAAGAAGCCGGTGGTGTCGCCCGGCGCGCAGCCGCGCAAGGTCATGGTGACGGTCTGGCCGCGGATCACCGGGCTCAGCTCGTAGGGCTCCGCGGCCGCGACGACCAGCCGCTGGTTCGCCGGCAGGTTGCTGATGCGGGTGGTGAAGCCGTCCGCCCACTCGACCTCCAGCGCGTCGATCTGGGTCGCGCCGCCGAGGCCGAAGTGCAGGCTCAGCTCGCTCTGGCCGAGGTAGCTCTGGTTGCTGTCGAGCTGGCGCTGGTGGGTGGTCCCGCCGATCACCGCGCGCACGGTGGTGCCATAGCCGTTGGGCGCCAGGCCGGAGTGGCCGCTGGTGTCGAGCTCGAGATCGAACCAGCCGTAGCCGTTGGCGAGGTCGTTGCGGTAGTACTGCGAGGCGTCGGAGGAGCTCAGCAATAACAGGTCCTCGTCGCCGTCGCGGTCGCCGTCGAGGCGCAGCAGGCCGCGGCCTTGGCCGAAGTAGTTGATACCGCAGCTGCCGGCGATGTCGGTGAAGGTGGCGTTGCCGTTGTTGTAGAAGAGGCGCGTCGGGTACCAGGCCCAGGAGCCGGCCCAGCCGTTGGTGGTCGCCAGGTCGGTCCAGCCGTCGTTGTCGAGGTCGTTGGCGGCGATGCCCCAACCCCAGCCGTTCAGGTCGCAGCCGGCGGCCTTGGCGCCCTCGGTGAAGACGTGGCCGCCCTGGTTCCAGTAGAGCCGGTTGCCGCCCAGGCCCGTCAGCGCCCAGTAGATGTCGCTGACGTAGAAGTCGATGTCACCGTCTTGGTCGAAGTCGCCGGTGGCGATGCCCATGCCGTTCGGCTTGTCCAGGTCTTGCACCGTGGCGGTCGAGTCGGTGAAGGTGCCGTCGCCGTTGTTGACGTAGTAGCGGCTGGTGCCGGTGTCCCCCACCGCGACCAGCTCGGGGTAGCGGTCGCCGTCGAAGTCGGTGAACTGGCAGGCGAGGCCGTGCACGCTGTCGATGCCCGTCAGGCCGGCGGCGGCGGTGGTGTCGCTGAAGGTGCCGTCGCCGTTGTTGCGGTAGAGCCGGTTCGGGGTCGAGACCGGGCCGTAAGCGGAGACGAACAGGTCCAGCCAGCCGTCGAGGTCGTAGTCGCCCCAGCAGGCGCCGTAGCTGTCGGCGCCGGTGCTGCCGAACTGGACGCCGGCGGCGGCGGCGACGTCGGTGAAGCTGCCGTTGCCGTTGTTGCGGTAGAGGCGGTTGTCGCCGGCGTGGACGCCCAGCACTGGGTCGCCCCAGGAGGTGACGTAGAGGTCCAGCCAGCCGTCGCGGTCGAAGTCGCCGACCGCGGAGCCGATGCCGTAGATGGCGTCGGTCAGCCCCCAGGCCGCGGCCTGGTCCTGCCACTGGCCGCCGCCCTGGTTGATGAACAGGTAGTCGGGGCCGCTGCCGCCGCTGAAGACGAACACATCGGGCAAGCCGTCGTTGTTGAAGTCGCCGACCGAACCGCCGCCGACCATGCCGGTGGAGGGGTGGCCGGGCGCCGGGCTGTGGACCATCGCCAGGCCGTTGGTGGCGGCCTCCTCGGTGTAGGAGGTCTGGGCGCCGGCAGGGGCGGCGAGCGCCGCGAGGACCGCGGGGAGCAGGAAGTGCAGGGAGGAGCAGGAGGGCGCGAACCGCATCGGACACGGGGAGAGGGGACGGGCGAGGCGGGCGCCGTGGCGGGTTCGCGCCTGCTCTCGGGGGGATTCTCAGCCTACCACGAGACCGGCGGAGCGGGGGGAGCCACCAAGAAGCTGAGGGAGGCCGGCGGCGGAAGGCGAATGGGGTGGGGCAGGCGGGATCGTGTGTTCCGCCACCACCCGACCCGATCCCCATGTCCTTCTCCCGCGCCTCCCTCCTCCCCCTCCTCCTCGCCGCCGCCGCCCTGCCCCCGGCGACCGCCGCCGCCCAAGGCACGGTCGACCAGATCGGCCTGTACACCCAGCCCGACGGCAGCGGCGTCTCCCACCTCGAGCTCGCCCCCGGAGCCGCCAACCTGGCGACGATCTACCTCTGCATCGACGGCCTCAGCGACCTCACCGGAGTCGGCGCGTGGGAGCTGGTGATCAGCGGCATGGACGCCAGCGACGGCGTCGTCGTCACCAACTGGGACCTGACCTGGGGCGTGGGCGTCCCGGGCCCGCCGCTCAACTTCGACACCCCGCCCGGCTTCATCGTCGGGGTCGGCGGCCCGCTGCCCGGCGGCTCCAGCACCTGCCTGATGAGCATCACCTTCTTTGTGCTCGACGCCGGGCCGAAGGAGTTCTTCATCCACGAGTCGAACATCCCGTCGCTGCCCGACCACCCGGTCTACGTCACCATGGGCAACCCCGGCGTCCTGGTGCCGATGGACTGGGACTGCGGCGGAGAGGCCTACCCGGCCTTCATCGTCAACGGCTTCACCGACCCGCTGGAGCTCGAGAACCACGCCCTGTCCGAGGCCGAGGGCGGCGACGTCCACTTCGAACTGAACGCCGGACCGCCGGCCGCCGGCCGCCAGTACCTGCTGCTCGGCAGCATGAGCGGCACCAGCGGCATCGGCCTGCCCGGCGGCGGGGTGCTGCCCCTGACCCAGGACGCCATGACCCGCTACATCTACCAGCGCGCCAACGACGCCAACCTGATCGACTTCCGCGGCACCCTCGACGCCGATGGCCGCGCCCGGGCGACCCTGAGCCACCCCGGCCCCTTCCCGGTGGCGGCGCCGCGGACCCTGAGCTTCGCCTGGACCACGGTCGCGCCGTACGACTTCCAGTCCAACGCGGTGGCGGTGGAGCTGGTGCCCTGAGGGGCCGGGGCGGCGACGGCTCCCTGCCCGGCCTCCTCTCCGATCTCCCTCACCGCCGCCTCCGGGGAACTCGACATCAGGAACCAAACTGGCTCCCTGACCTCCAGGAACGCCGACGCCGACCGCCATCGACGCCCCAGGAGGTCAGGGAGCCAAATCGGTTCCTGATGTCGAGTCGTCCGCAGAGGGGGGCAGGGCTGCCCGATCCGGCCTTGGGCTGTAAGCTATCGCGCTTCCATGGCCGCCATCGCCACCGAAATCGACACCCTGCTCCAGCGCGCCGCGCAGATCGCGGCGGCGCACCTGGAGGGCAACCTCGACCGGTCCCGGCCGATCGTAGAGTGGCGCTCTCCCGAGGAGCTCGAGGGCTTGCTGGCCCTCGAGCTGCCGCGACAGGGGCTGCCGATCGAGAGCGTGCTCGAGCAGGCTGAGACCCTGCTCCGCTACAGCGTCCGCACCGGTCACCCGCGCTTCTTCAACCAGCTCTTCAATCACCTCGATCCGGCCGGCGTGGTCGGCGAGTGGCTGGCGGCGGTCGCCAACTCCTCGATGTACACCTACGAGGCGGCGCCGGTGTTCACGCTGATGGAGGAGAAGTTGAGCGAGCGGCTGTGCGCCCTGGCCGGCTTCGACCGTGGCGAGGCGCTGCTCAACCCCGGCGGCAGCATCTCCAACCTGATGGCGATGCTGGCGGCGCGGACGCGGGCCTTCCCGCGGGCCCGCATCGACGGTTTCGGCCCCGAGGACCGGCCGGTGGTCTTCGCCAGCGCCGAGGCCCATTACTCGATCGCCCGCGCCGCCGGCATCCTCGGCTTCGGCCTGAAGGGCATGCGCGCGGTGCCCTGCGACGCCGACGGCGCCATGATCCCAGCCGAGCTCGAGCGGGCGGTCGCCGCGGCCGAGGACGAGGGCCTGAAGCCCTTCTTCGTCTGCGCCACCTCCGGCACCACCATGGCCGCCAGCTATGACCCGATCGACGCCGTGGCCGAGGTCGCTGCGCGCCACGGCATGTGGCTGCACGTCGACGCCGCCTTCGGCGGCAACGTCCTCTTCTCCCCGAAGCACCGCGGCCTGATGGCCGGCATCGAGCGCGCCGACTCGATGTGCTTCAACCCGCACAAGACCATGGCCGTGCCGCTGCACTGCTCAGCGCTGCTGATGCGCGACCGCGGGCTGCTGCACGACACCTTCGAGACCCGCGCCGACTACCTCTTCCACGACACCGACGAGGGCAACCGCGACCGCGGCGACATGACCCTGCAGTGTGGCCGCCGGGTCGACGCCCTGAAGCTGTGGCTGGCCTGGCAGGCGCAGGGCGACGAGGGCTACCGGGCCCGCGTCGAGCGCGCCTTCGAGAACGTCGGCCACGCCCGGCGCATGGTGCTCGAGCGCGATTCGCTGGAGCTGATCCGCGAGCCCAAGGGCTGCAACCTGCTGTTCCGCTGGATCCCCGCCGAGTGGCGCGGCGCGCCGCTCGCCGAGCGGCCGATCGAACGCATCGACGCCATGAACGTCGAGCTGCGCGAGCGCCTCAAGCGCAGCGGCGAGGTCATGCTCAACTACAGCAAGATCGACGGCCGCGAGGCCCTGCGCCTGGTCCTCACCCACCCCGAGCTGACCGAGCAGGACCTGGCCGCGGTCTTCGACGCGGTCGAGGCGGTCGGCGTAGATTTGTGAGGGAGCGGCCGCCCGCGAGGCGGCCATCCAGATGCTCCGCCGCGAGGAGCCGGAGGCGCTCGGCGCCTGGCTGGCCGAGCGCCAACGCCAGGGCCGCCAGATGGGCCTAATCTGGTTCTGGGTGATCTTCGGCTGACGAAACCACTCAAGCCCAGAGCGGGACCAGCCGTTGAACCGTTGTAGGCCGCACCGCCTCCTCCGGCGCGCGCGGACCGCCCCGGGACGCCGGGGAACGGAGAGAACCATGGTCAAGACCCGCAAAGGAAGCGCCACAACCGCCCTCCTGCTCCTGTGCACCGCCGGCGCGCTCGTCGCTGGTGTGCACGCCGGCCCGCCGCAGAGCCCCGCTCCGCAGAACGTCGAGCGCGCCAATCCGGCCAAGCAGCGGATCGAGATGATCGCGCTGCTGAAGTCGATCGACGGCCACCTGGCGACCCAGGCCGAGACCGCCGGCGCCGACGGCCAGCAGATGGTCGGCCTGCTCAAGCAGATCAATTCTGAGCTCCAGACCATGGACCAGCGCCTGAAGCAGATCGAAGTCGAGCTGTCGCGGGCGAACGCCGCGGACTAGCCCTCGGCAGCCCAGAAGGAGGCGTCGCCGTAGGAGTAGAAGCGGTAGCGCTGCTCCACGGCCGCGGCGTAGGCGCGCTTGACCAGCGCCAGGCCATCGCCGGCGCCGGCGTGCTCGGCGAAGGCGGCCACCAACGCCAGCAGCGTGCTGCGCGGGGTGTGGAAGTTGGTCAGCAAGGCGTCGGTCCAATGGAAGCGGCTGCCTGGGCGCAGGAAGAGCTCGGTGGCACCCTCGGTGCGGCCGTCGCGGCCGTAGCTCTCGAGCACCCGGCAGACGGTGGTGCCGGCGGCGATGACGCGGCCGCCGCGGGCGCGGGCGGCGGCGAGGGCCTCGGCGGTCGCGGCGGGGATGGCGAAGCGCTCGGCGTGCATCGGGTGGTCCTCCACCCGCTCGGCGCTGACCGGCAGGAAGGTCCCCTCCCCCACGTGCAGGGTCACGGTCGCGGATTCGACCCCGCGGCTGGCCAGCTCGGCCAGGACGCCCTCGTCGAAGTGCAAGCTGGCGGTCGGAGCGGCCACGGCGCCGGCCGCGGCGGCGAAGACGGTCTGGTAACGCTCGCGGTCCTCGGCGCTGTCGTCGGGCTCGCCGGCCCGCTCGCGGCGGCTGCGGATGTACGGCGGCAGCGGCGTCGAACCGGCCACCGAAAGCAGGCGTAACCAACCCAGCCCCGATCCGTCTTCCAAGAGCCAGCGGCCAGGAGCGGTCTTCTCGGCCAAGCGCAGCCGGTAATCACCGTTGGCTAGCAGGAGCTCCGTTCCCGGCCGCAGGCGACTCCCCGACAGCAGGAACAGCGCCCGGCCGTCGGGCCGCGCCTCCAGCCACAGGCCCTCGACCCGTCCGCCGCTGGGCTTGCGGGCGACGAAGCGGGCCGGCACCACCCGGGTGTCATTCAAGACCACGAGGTCGCCCGGCCGCAGCAGCTCCGGCCAGTCCCGGAAGGCCCGGTGGCGCCACTCCCCCGCCGCGCAGTCCACCGCCAGCAGCCGCGAATCCGTCCGCTCGGCCGGCGGGTGAAGCGCGATCAGCTCCTCCGGCAGCGGGAAGTCCAGCTCGTCGGTGCGCAGCGAGCGCTCGGCCACCGCGCCTCAGCCTGCGTCGGCCGCCAGCCAGCCGCGCAGCAGCTCCATCTGGCGGTGGAAGTCGTGCTCGTCCAGGCCGAGGGGCGCCTTGAAGAAGGCCGCCGCCGGCAGCAGCGGCCCGGCCTCGCCCCGGTCCTGCGCCAGCAGCGCCAGCCGGGCCAAGTCCAGCACCAGCGGCGCCGCCAAGGCGCTGTCGCTGCCTTGCCAGGTGAACTGCAGGCTCATGCGCGCGCCCAGGAAGCCCTCGAAGTGGACGAAGTCCCAGGCGGTCTTCCAGTCGTGCAGGCTGGGGACGAAGTCGATGCTGACTCCGGTGTGCATCGAAGGCTGGTCGAGGATGCCGCCCAGCACCGAGTCCTTGTTCACCAGCTTGCCGGCCTTGCGCTCGGGGTCGGCCAGCGCCGCCCCGTCCTTGTTGCCGAGCATGTTGTAGCCCTCCCAGGCCATCACGCTCAGCGCCCGGTCGCGGAACATCGGCGCCAGCACCGTCTTCAACAGCGTCTCGCCGGTCTTGCCGTCGTTGCCGAGCACCGGCACGCCCTGGCGCCGGGCGTAGCCCGCCAGCGCCGGCGCCGCCGCCCCGACCGCGGGTGTGAAGTTGACGAAGGGCAGGCCCTCAGCGACGGCGGCGAGGCCGTAGAGCAGCGACCGCGACAGGTTGGCCGGTGCCTCGGCCAGCAGCGCGAAGGGGTCGGCCTCCGGGTCCTGCCAGGCCTCGGGCAGGGCCGCGGCGCGCTCGGCCGTCGCCAGGTAGACGACCACGCCGCGGTGGAAGGGCTCCTCCTTCATCCACTCGCGGATGTCGGCCCGCAGCGCCTCCACGGCCTCGGGCAGCGGCAGGTCGAGCCGCTCCCGCGAGCCGTTGTCCAGCAGCTCGGCGTCCTGCGGGTCGCCGACCCCGGGAGCGACGCGGCGCTCGAAGCGGTCGCGCATCTCGCCGCAGAGGTCGACGAGGTCGTGCGGCAACACCCCGACCCGCGCCAGGTCGGCGGCGGAGCGGTGGCTGTCACCGGCGACGTCCCAGCCGCAGACGCGCATGGCGCTGACCGGCGGGAAGGCGACGCCGCTGAATTCGGGCCGCTCGGTGAGCAGCCCCACCGGCGCCATGCCGGAGCGCAGGCCCTCCAGGCCGTGCAGCACGGTGGTGGCGATGGCGCCGCGCGCCCCCACCAGGAACAAACCGGTCTTGCGGATGTCGGAGCTCAACTTCCTTCCTCGTTGCGCAGTCGCAGGTAGCGGTCGACCACCCCACGGGCGCTGCCTCCCCGGCCGGCGACCACCGCCTCCGGAGAACGGGCGGGCGCCGCGGGAGCGACCCACCATTCTGCCGCCGCGCCCTCGCCGGCGGAGGGCGGCGGGGCCGCGGGCTCCGCGAGCGGCGCGGCGCCGACCGGCGCGGACGGGTCCGCGGGCGCCGCTCCCAGCTTGCCCGCAGCCGGGCCCGCAGTCGGTTCCGGCGCTTGCCCAGGCCGGAAGGCCGGCTCCGCCCGCATCCAGACCGCGGCCACGAGGCAGGCGGCGGCGAACAGCGCCAGCGGCCGGCCGTCCTCGAGCGGCCGGAAGCGCAGCGGCCGAGCGCTCGCCTCGGCCTCCAGGCGCGGCCGGTAGGGGTGGGCCGCGTCGACCGAGAGGGCCGCGCGGAGCAGGCCGTCGCGGTCGGCCACCGGGTCGAGTTCCGCCGCCGCCGGCGCCAGGCAGGGGAAGCGCAGCGACGCGGCCGTGAAGGCGACCAGGGCGCCGGCGGCGGCGGGCAGGGCGGGCGCTAAACCCTCGGCCCAGGCCAGGCAGCCGAGGCCAGCGCCGCCGGCCAGGGCGCAGAAGGCCGCGCCGGCCAGCCGCTGGATCAGCAAGCCGCGCCGCGCTCGCTGCCGCAGCGGACTCATCTGCCGGCCGGCGCCACCACCCGCGGGGCCGGCGTCTCGAGCGGCTCGCGGCTGAACAGCAGCCGCACCGGGTGGCCGAGCTCGGGCAGCAGGTAGGTGTTCGGGTACCAGACGTACTGGTTATCGGCGGCGGAGTCCTTGCCGGTCAGCAGGTGGTTCTCGTACGGGAAGTAGATCAGGCTGACCAGGTTGCCCTCGGCGTCGGCGGCGAACATCTCCTCGGCGTCCTTGTGCGGCTTGATGAAGCGCGAACCCAGGTAGACGAACTTGCCGCGCTCGTAGGTGCGCTCATCCCGCACGTTCAGCACCAGGTCCTCGACCCGGTGGAAGTGGCGGTCGACGACGCCGTCGGCGCGTTCCTCCTCCCAGCCGGCGTAGAGGTAGAAGCCGTCGCCGCTGGCCGGCTCGACGGTGTAATCGGGCATGCCAGCCTCGTACTCCTCGCGGGTCGGCGGCGGATCCTTGGCGACGAACTGCCCGTTCTTGCCCTTCTCGACCCCGAGCAGCAGCATGGCGGCGTTGAGCGCGGCGGCGTTCAGGTCGCGGGTCAGGAACAGCGACTCGTGGTCCTTGCCGCGCGGCTGGATGATCAGGAGGTACTCGAGCGGCTCGTAGATCTGGCAGACCTCGGCGTCGATCTCGATCAAGCCGCGGCCCAGGTCGACCCGCATGCCTTGGGCGGCGAGCTGCCGCAGCAGCTCGGCGGTGGCCTCGGCGGCCTCCGGTTCGGCACCGGCCGGGTCCTGGATCGCCGGACGGCTGACCGGCCCGGGCAGGGGCGCGGGGGCGGCGACGGAGAGGACCGGGAACGCCGGGAGGAGCAGGAGCAGGGCGGGAAGTCGGATCATCGGACCAGGAGCCGAACGGCCCAGGGCGGCCGGAAGTTCAGCCGAATCGCCAAGCCTAGCGGCGCCGGCTGACCAGGCGCTCGGCGTCCTCCGCGGCCGCGGCGGCCGCTTCGGCGTCCCCGGCCGCTGCCGCGGCGGCGGAGAGCAGGCGCCGCGGCCGCGGGTCCAGCGGCGCCCAGTCGATCGCGCGGCGGGCGAAGGCGGCCGCCAGTCCCGGATCGCCGGCCTCCCCGTCGGCGCCGAGCAGCAGCCAGCCGGCGTCGGTCAGGTTGGAGGGCGAAGCGTAGGCCTGGAGCAGCGGGCGCAGCAGCCGGCCGGCTTCCTCCGGCCCGGCCAGGTGGGCGCGCGCCAGCAGCAGCTCCTCGCGCAGCCGGTCCCCGGGGAGGACCCAGGTCCGGGCGTCCTCGGCGCCGAGCCCGAAGGCCAGGTCCCAGGGGTACTCGCGCAGCGCCGCCGGCCGCTGCAGCAGACGCTCGATCGCGGGCACGGCCTGGCGGGCACCCAGGATCAAGGCGGCCTGGACCGCGGTCGCCTGGGCCCGCAGCCGCAGGCTTGGGTCGAGCTCGCTGCGCTGCGCCAGCTCCCGGCACCAGCCCTGGACCGGCGCCGGCGCCTCCCGGACCAGGATCGCCGCCGCGTGGAGCAGCGCCGGCGGATGCAGCGGCTCGATCTCGAGGCGCGGCATCACCCCGCCCGCGGCCAGGCACCGCGCCAGCGCCCGGGCGCAGCCGTGGACCCGCGGGAAGGCGGCGGCGGCTCGACGGGGGTCGGGCAGGCCATCGCGGAAGCGCGGCCGAACGGAGGAGAGGAGCTCGACCAGCCGGCCGGTGAGCGCCGCGGCCTCTTCGGGTCGCGGGCTCCCCTCCTGGACCTGCCAGACCATGAGCTCGAGCCCGGCGCGGAGGTCCTCGTCGTCGAAGCCGGGCGCCTCTCCGGCGTGGTCCAGCGCGGCCGCGCGCTGGGCGGCGTCGCCGTGCTCGACCAGCCCCCGCACCACCGCGGCCCGCACCTCGTAGTCGGGCAGCTCCTCCGCGAGCAGCTCGAGCAACCAGGCCCTCCCGGCCTCGTCCGCCGCCAGGCCCTCGACGGCGGCCGCGCGCGCGCCCGGGGCGTAGGCGGGCTCCATCGCAACCTCCTGGAGCAGCGGCAGGTCGTAGCGGTCACCGGCCTCGACCAAGGCCAGCACCGCCTGCTCCTGCAAGACCCGCTCCGGCGCCGCGAGCTGCCGACGCAGGTAGCGGCGGGCGATCTCGCTGGCGCCGGCGCGGCCGCGGGCCAGCGGCCGCGCGACCTCCGCCGGCACCTGCTCGGTCTCCAGGAGCCGAGGCAGGAAGGCGTCGACCTCAGGGCTGTTCCGGAGCTCGCGGGCCACCGCGGAGGCGTAGGCGAGCTGCTCCCATCCCCCGCCAGCCAGCCAGCGGGAGGCGAGGAGCCGGGCCTCCGGCACCGGGATCCGGGCGACCGCGACCATGGCCGCCGCGTAGCTCTCGGACCCTTCCTGGCTCGGCAGGCGAGCCGCGAGCACCCGGAACAGCTCGGCCGGCGTCAGGAAGGCGGGCAGCACCCGTTCGGCCAGCCCGTGGTCCTCAGCGACCGGGCCGTCGAGCATCTCGATCAGCTCCGCCGCCATGGCCGGCTCCTGGCCGTTGCCGGCCAGCGCCCGCAAGGCCGACTGGCGCAGGTGCGAGGGGCGCCGCCGGATCTCGCGGAAGACCTCCATACGCCGGGCGGGGTCGGTCTCCCGGCGCGCCCAGAGCTGGAAGGCGGCGTCGGCCACCGAACGGTTGGCGTCGCCGCTCAGCCGCTGCAGCCGAGGCAGGTCGGCGGTGGTCATCATCGGCAGCCACAGGCCGAGCAGCCGCCGCCGCAAGGCGGGAGGGCCGTCCTCCAACAGGGCGTCGAGCGCCCGGTCGAGGGCCGGCCGGCCAACGGCGGGGATCCAGCGGTCGAGCAGCTCGACGCGGGCGTCCTCGCGCAGGGCCGGATCCAGCGCCAGCTCGGCCCAGACCGGGGCTGCCAGCGAGGCCGGCGCCGCCTGCAGCAGCTCCAGCGCGGTCTCGGCGCGGCGCCAGACGGCGGGGTCCTCGTCGTCGCCGCCCTCGCCGGCCGCCGGCAGCCGACACCGGACGGCGAGGAGCCGGAGTTCCCGCTCCCCGAGCGCGCCGCGCAGGCGCTCGTACAAGAGCTCGGGTTCGAGCTGCTCGTCCTGGGAGAGCAGCCCCTCCAACGCCAGGTCGACGGCACGGTCCCGCTCGGGGCCGCTGAGCGGCGGCAGGCCGCAGACCCTCTCGGGAGCCAGGGCGCCGGCCATCACCAAGGCCCGGATCGAAGGCGTAGTCGGCGGTTCGGCGATCAGCCGCGCCCGCTCCTCCCGGCTCGGGAAGCCCTCGTGCAGGAGCTCCAAGGCCTGGTCCCGGGTCAGCTCCGCCGGGCCGGCCGGCTCCGGCAGCTGGAGCGCGGGCGCCGTCACCAGCAGGAGCGCCGTCAGCATGCCACCGGGTGCAGGCGCACGGCCTCGGGCAGGAAGCGCAACAAGTCGCTGGCCGTCAGCGACTCCGGCCCCAGCGACTCCGCCGCCAGGTCGCCGGCGCGGCCGTGCAGGTAGGCGCCGAGGCGGGCCGCCTCGCGGGCCTCCAGTCCGCGGGCGCCGAGCGCCGCGATCAAGCCGGTGAGGACGTCGCCGCTGCCGGCCGTGGCCATGCCGGGGTTGCCGCTGGGGTTGGTCCAGGCCGCGCATCCGGGCGCGCCGACCAAGGTGCCGGCGCCCTTCAGCAGCACCACGCAGCCGAAGGCCTCCACCAGCGCCGCCAGCGCCGCCGGCCGGTCCGCCTGCACCCGCCCCGCGCCGTCCCAACCGAGCAGCCGCGCCGCCTCGCCAGGATGGGGCGTCAGCACCGAAGACGGTGTCAGGCTCCTTCGTGCAGTCTCCGCCGCCGCGAGCAGGTTCAGGGCGTCGGCGTCGATCACCCACGGGCGGCCGCTGGAGGCGAGCAGCCGCTCCAGCAGCGCGCCGGTGGCCGGGTCGGTGCCGAGGCCGGGACCGACGGCCAGGGCGTTGGCGTCGCCGATCTGGCCCTGGATCCGGTCGAGGTCTTCCTCGCCGAGCCGCTCGCGGTCGCGGTCGCCGCACAGGCACAGGACCGCGCTCGGCACCGCCGCGGTCAGCTCGGCCGAGATCCCTCCCGGGGCCGCGAGCACGGCGTAGCCGGCGCCGCCGCGCAGCGCCGCCTCGGCCGCCAGCGCCGCCGCGCCGGCCATGCCGCGCGAACCGCAGACCAGCAGCACCCGCCCCATCGAGCCCTTGTGGGCCTGGACCGGGCGCGGCGGGATCGGCGGGAGGTCGGTGGGCATGCCGCTCCAGGATAGGCGCCGCCGATGCGGCGGTTGCGCCCCGGGCCAGGCCGCCGGCGCCCCTAGGATTCCCGGCATGGAGACGCCGCGGCCGCCGAAGCTCGAGAGCTACCGCTCCGCGGAGGTCGCCGGCAGCTACGACCAGCGCTGGGCCGGGCGCGCCGGCGCCCGCCGCGACCGGCGCAAGGCCCGCGCCCTCGCGCGCGCGATCGATGCCCTCGCGGCGCGCGCCGGCGCCGCCCCGCGGACCCTGCTCGACGTGCCCTGCGGCACCGGCCGCTTCTCGTCGATGCTGATCGACCGCGGCCTCGCCTACTGCGGCGCCGACCTCTCGACCGAGATGCTGGCGATGGCGCGCGCCAAGGCCCCCGAGGGCCGCTTCCTCGCCGCCGACGCCGCCCGCCTCCCCTTCGCCGACGGCCAGTTCGACGTCGTGATCTGCGTCCGCTTCCTGCACCTGGTGCGGGACCCGTCCTTGCGCGTCGCCTTCCTCCGCGAGCTGCGCCGCGTCGCGCGGCTCGGCGTCGTCGCCGGCTACCACCACTCGCGCACGATCCGGGTCGCCAGCCGCCGCCTGCGCCACCGCCTCGGCCTGCGCGAGCGCCCGCCGGCCAACCCCAGCCCGGCGGCGATCCGCGCCGAGCTGGCCGCCGCCGGCTTCCCGGAGCTCGACTGGATCACGGTCCACTTCGCCCCGCTGCTGTCGGACAAGGTGCTGGTGGCGGCCCCTCGCGCGACGGAGAGCCGCGCACGAAGGTGAGCCGCACGCGCTCGGAGGACCGGAGGTAAGAGGCCCAGAAGACGAAGAAGACGAGAGATCGGAGGACCGACACGACGAGGTCTCCTTCGGCATCCACACCCAAGTCGGAGGCTAGGGTCACGCCATAGGCGATCAGGTCCAAGAGCAGATCCAAGATCAAGAAGGCCAAGTAGAGCCTCGGGAATGTCCAGGACCGGCGGAAATAGGGCCAGAGGAGCCACAAGCTCCCTAGGGAGAGAGCGAGGCAGGAGGAGAAGAGGAGACCGAAGAGCAGCAGCTCCGCCGAATCCGCGTCCCCGGCCCGGAGGGAGTCCATCAGGCTGAACGCGAGGTCGACGGCCCAATACCCGTAGCTCAACGCGTAGATGACAAGGTTGATCCCAACCACGATCAACCAACCACCGAGACCTCTTCGCACCCCTCCCCCTTCCTCCGCCGCGGCGGCTCTCCTGAGCTCGAAGTGCTCCTCGGTGACCTCCTCGACTCCCCGCCGCCTTAACTCCTCAAGGGCGAACTCCACGGTCTCGCTGCAGTACTCCTCTCGCTGGACCGTGACGATATCGAGGAGTCCGGCATCATTCAGGCCGGCGACATCACGCTTCATACTCTCCAGGTCGAACACCACAGAAGGCTCCGGCCGGCGCTCGCGGGCCGGCCATTGCGATGTTAACGGCGAGGACGGCGCTACACCTCCAAACCGCCCCCTGGCGTCCTAGAATGCCCCCGTGGAGACGCCGCTGCACTCGCTGTTCCATTCCTGGGGGGCGGACTTCGCCGAGCAGGACGGGGTCCACCTGCCGCTGCGCGCCGGCGGCGTCGGCGCCGAGTACGAGGCGGCGCGCGACGGCCTGGCGCTCTTCGACGGCGGCGACCGCGGCTGGCTGGAGATGACCGGGGCGGACGCGCCCGCGTTCCTGCAGCGGCTGCTGTCGAGCGACGTCGACGCCTTGGAAGCCGGCGGCGGCCAGTGGTCCGCCCTGCTCGACGCCAAGGGCAAGTGGCTCGCCGACCTGCTGCTCTACCGCTTCGCGCGCGACGGCGAGGAGCACTTCGGCCTCGACCTGCCGGCCTCGCGGCAGCAGGCGGTGCACGAGGCCTTCGACCGGCTGCACTTCGCCGAGAAGCTGAGCTGGTCCGCGCCCGGCCACGCCCGCCTGCTGCTCACCGGCGCCGGCGCCGAGGACGGCCTGCGGGCGCTGCGGCTGCCGCTGCCGCCGCCGGCCGAGGCCGCCGCCCTCCCCCACGAAGAGCTCGTCATCCTGCGCCGGCCCGACCGCGGCGCGCCCTGCCTCGAGCTGCTCGGCCCGGCCGGCCGCGTCGCCGCCCTGGCCGAAGAGCTGCGCCAGGCCGGCGGCGAGCCGAGCGGGCTGGTGGTGCTCGACATCCTGCGCGTCGAGGCCTTCGAACCGCGCTTCGGCGCCGACTTCGACGGCGAGACCTCGCTACCCGAGAGCAACGAGTGGCGCCGCGCCAGCTTCACCAAGGGCTGCTACCCGGGCCAGGAGGTGGTCGCCCGCGTCAACACCTACGGCGAATCGCCGCGGCAGCTGTGCCGGCTGCGCTTCGACGAGGGCACCCGGCCGCTGACCGGCTGCGAACTGGTCGACGAGGGCGGCAAGAAGCTCGGCGCCGTCAGCTCCTGGGTCTACTCGCCGCTGCAAGACGCGCCGATCGGCATGGGCACCCTGCGGCGCAAAGCGGCCGAGACCGGCTTCCGGCTGTGGGCGGTGGCCGGTGACCAGCGCGTCGGCTGCACCGTCACCGTGCCGGAGAAGGTGACGTCGTGACCGGCCGCGGCTGGCGCCTGGTGCTGGGCTCGGCCATGGTCCTGGTCCTGGCGGCGTTGATCGGCACCCTGGTGTGCCCGCCGCTCTCCGAGCGCCCGGAGCCGCCGGCGCCGACCGCGCCCGACCCGCTCGCCGACCCCGAACCCGCCCCGCTCGACTTCGAGCCCGCCGGCGACGGCGAGCGCGTCACCTTGCCGACCGCCGGCGAGCACGCCCTGAACATCGAGGTGCTCGACGGCGACGCCCGGCTGCCGCTGGCCGACGCCCTGGTCGAGCTGCACTACCTCGACCGCGCCGGCACGCCGCTCTCCTCCTCGGTCGGCCTGCGGCCGGACGGCAAGGTGCGGCTGGCCTCGCTGCCCGCCAACCGATATCGGGTGGTGGTGCGGCGGACCGGCTTCTTCGACCCGCCGGACCAGGAGGTGTCGCTGCCGGCGGTGGACGAGCCATCGCTGCGCTTCGAGCTGCAGCCGGCGGCCGTGATCCGCGGCAGCCTGCGCTGCGTCGACGGCAGCAAGGTGGCCAGCGGCCTGGTGCAGCTGACCCGCGCCGACGACGGCGAGTTCCACCTCTGCCGGGTGGACGCCCGCGACGACCGCTTCGAGTCGCCGCCGCTGCGCGCCGGCATCTGGCAGGTCGAGTTCCGCGAGCAGCCGCGCGACCGGCCGGCCGCCGGGGTCCACGCCGAGGTGGCGGTGGTGCCGCGGCAGGTGATGGAGCTGCGGCTGACCATCCGGCGCCAGGGACAAGCCGCCATCGAGGACCGGGCGCCGGGAATCGAGATCATCGGCTGAGCAAGTCCGGGGCAGCGATTCCCAAGGACCTCCTCTCCACGCGCCCCGCCCCGGAGCCCGCATGACCACGAAGACCCGGAAGACCCTCTACGGCCTGGCGATCCTGCTGCTGAGCCTGCCTCTGCTGCTGGTCGCGCTCGGCGCCGGCCTCGCCGCGCCGCTGCCGCCGGCCCCGGACGCCAGCCTGCCGATCCCCCTGCCCGGCGGCGGCACCGCCACCCTCGGAGAACTGGTCGCGGCCCCGCCCGTCTTCGGGGCGGCGCCCGCCTCGCCAGCGGACGACGGCCGCCGCGCCGCGGAGGCGGCGACGGATCCCGGCGCCGGCGAGGGGGCCGGCGAGAAGACCGAAGCCGCCGCCGAAACCGCCGCGTCCGCCTTCACCTGGCTGCGCTCACCCGACGACCGCGACCTCTACCGCCTCGGCCGCGAGCTGGCCCACCGCGGCAACACCGAGCAGGCCGCCGCGCTGCTGCGCTCGGTGCCGCCGAGCCACCCGCAGTACGCCCGCGCCCAGCGCTTCCTCGGCTGGGACCTCTACACCCGCGAGCTGAACCAACCGCGGGTCGGCATGGCCTTCGTCAACCAGTCGCTGCGCGCCAACCCCTTCGACGGCAACGTCTGGCAAGACGGCTACCGGGTGCTCGGCAAGGCGATGTTCGCCGGCGGCTAGCGCACCCCCATCCGGTCTGAGGACAGGGGCGCGAGATCCGGCCGGTCAGGCCTGCCAGACACGGCAATGAAGAACCGGGGCCCCGCTGACGCGGAGCCCCGGTGAGGGAAGCGGCCCGAGGGACGCTTACTTGGGCATGACGCCGGTGGTGACGTACTGGTGCTCGGGCCGGGCCAGGATCTCGTCCAGCAGAGCCTCGACCTTCTCGGCGCCGGCCTTCAGGGCGGCGTCGTGCTTGGCCTCCTCGATGATGTGGCGCATCTCGGGGACGAACTCGTTGTACCAGCGGTCGGCGACCTCGTAGCTGCCGTGCCAGTGGGCGTAGTCCGGGGCCATCATCGAGGCGCCGTGACGGCCGCGACGGCCCTCGTGGTGCCAGATGTAGAACCAGGTCCACTCGATGGTCTCGTCGAAGTTCGGCTTGCTCAGCAGGCCGTTCTCCTTCATGGCGGCCATCAGCTTCAGGCCCGGGTTGGCGTACTTGGCGTTGTACAGCTCGACGTAGTCGTCGTACTGCTGGAAGAAGCCGTCGACGTAGTTGGCGCTGTGGCAGTTGACGCAGACGCTGCTCATCTCCTCGCGGCGCTCTTGCCAGGTGGCGTGGTCGTCGCTGATGCGCTTCGAGGCCGGCGGACGGTTGTTCCAGGCGATGCGATCGCGCGGATCGTGGGTCATCGGCAGGTCCTTGGTCGCCGAGGCGTGGCAGGTGGCGCAGGTCGGCGCGGCGGAGTAGTCCTCACCCAACACCCAGGTGTCGGAGTCGAGGTTCATGTCGTCCTTCAGGTCGCGGTAAGCGATGCCGTGCTTGGACTCCTCGTAGATCTCCTTCTGCGGGTGGTCGGGGCCCAGGTGGCACTTGCCGCAGTTCTCCGGCTGGCGCGCGCGGCGCGAGCTGAAGTCGTGACGGCTGTGGCAAGCGGTGCAAGAGCCGCGGCTACCGTCCAGGTTCAAGCGGCCGATGCCCGTGTTGGGCCAGGTCTTGGAGTCGAAGATCGGCTGACCGAGGTCATCCCGCTGGATGGCGCCGCGGTCGACCAGGGAGAGGTCGTGGGTCACCTTGGCCTTGCCGCCGCCTTCCGGCAGCACCAGCTTCCAGGGCGTGGCCGAGCCGCCGTCGGCGGTCTCCAGAGCGATCTGCGAACCGTGGCACTGGTGGCAGCCAGAGTTGGCGAAGGCCAGGCCGTTGACCGCGATCTTCTCACCCGGGTTGTGCGGGTGCGGGATCATGATGTCGCCGCGGTGGCCTTCGACCACTTCGGCGAGCAGGTTGTCGAGCGAGTGGAGGATGTTGCCGCCCTTGGCGTGGTGGCTGGCCTCGAACTCCTCGGTCTCGTCAGCGTGGCACTGGCCGCAGTCGCGCGGGGTCACGATGGTGGCGATCCACTCGCCCTCGTGCTCCCAGGCGTCCAGGTCGCTCTTGTCCGCGGAGTGGCAGTCGATGCACTCGACGCCCATCTCGGCGTGCTTGGAGTTCTGGTAATGATCGACGATGCCGGGGTTGCTCTCGCCGTGGCACTCGACGCATCCGTTGGTGCCGGCGACAGTGATGGTCCCGACCGGGTCGGACTTTTCGTCGGCGCGCACGCTCTGCTGGCAGCCGACCGCGAAGGTCGCGAGGGCAGCGAGCGGCACCGCGAAGAGGATTCCGTTCTTCCTAAGGGTCATGTTGATTCCTGGCTGGTGGGCAGCGGGGGGAGAAGAGACACGAGGGGCACGGTACCCACATGGAAGCCAGGGAATAACCCTCCCAAACCAGTGCGCAATGCCATTTCCGCTAGTTTCTGGTGCTTTTCTCTGCCCGAGCCGGCCAGTGTTCCTAAACCACTTAACCCGATGGCCTTGTGGCGAATCGCCCCACCCCCAAAAACACCCCTGGGCGAGGCTTATTCGTCCTCGAGCTCCCGCAGCTTCGGCCTCGGCAGGACCTCTCCCCCGCCGTGGGCGTCGTAGCCCGTGACGGCGCCGTTCTCGTCCTCGGTGAAGCGGATCTTGACCGCCGGATTGACCTCCAAGGTGAAGAAACCGCCTTCGTCCGGGCCCTTGAATTTCAGCGGGATCGGCACCTTCGGGTGCTCGGCGACGAGCTGGCCGTCGATCACGACCATCCGGACCTCGGCGTCGCCCTCGACGTCGTTGAAGACCCCGGTGTAGCGGCTCAGGTCCAGCCCCGCCGGAGCGGCGGCGGCCTGGCGCTCCCGGTAGGCCGCCGCGGTGCCGCGGCGGATGACGCCCTGCTCCTCGCCCCCGGCCACGAATTCGAAGGCGGCGACGCTGCCGTCGGGCTCCGGCAGGAAGCGCAGCCGGACCGAGGCGTCCAGCTGGAAGGCCCGCCAGCCGTCTTCGTCCGGCTCGGTCAGGGCGAAGACCATCTGCCCGGGGACGTCGACCGCGAGCTCGCCGTTGTAGACCAGGACCTCGATCTCCCGGCCGGCGAGGCTGCCCTCGTCGGGGGTGTAGATCCCGAGCAGGGGCTGCCACTCTGCCGGCGCGCCGGCGTTGATCTCCGGCTCGAAGAGCAGGCGGTGGAGGTCCGCCTCCAGCCGCAGCACCCCGGCCGAGCCGCGCGACTGGGTGAAGACGGCCGCGATCAGGTCGTGCTCGGGCCAGACCCAGGCGATGGTGCCGTCCGAGCCGCTGTGGCTGAGGACGGGCGACGGCGCGTCCGCCTCGGCGTCGACCGGACGGTAGAGCACCGCCATCCGGCCGTACCAGACCTGCATGCCGGGGAAGCCGGTCGGCATGGACATCGGCGAGCCGAGCGCGGTCATGGGCGAGACCGCCTCGATCTGGCTGGCGACCGCGCGCTCCGACAGCACCCGGGCGCCGTCCGCGGCGAGGCCGCCGTCGGCCCACATGGCGAGGAAGCGGCAGTAGTCCGCCGGCGTGCCGTAGAGGCTCTGAGATCCCCAGGCGAAGGGGTACAGGCTCTTCCCCTCCTGCTTGTAGAAGCGCACCCAGTCGCCGCTGGGCATCAGCATGTAGACGCTGGCCACCCGGGCCCAGCGCGGGTCGTCGGGCGGCAGGGAGAAGAAGCTGTCGTCCATGCCGAGCGGCTCCAGCAGCCGGCGGCGGACGAAGGCGTCGAGCGGCTCGCCGGCGGCGGCCTCGACCAGCGCGCCCATGACGTCGGCGCCGGCGTCGCTGTACCAGAACTTGCTGCCGGGCTCGGAGTCCAGCTCCTCCTCGACCACCGCGCAGGCCTGGGTCTGCAGGTCGGGGTGCTCGTCGAGGCCGGTCAGGATGGTGAGCGGGAAGCCGCCGCGGTGCGTCAGCACCTGGTCCACGGTGATGGCGCGGTGGCTGTCGGTGTCGAAGGCCGGCAGGTAGCGAGCCACCGGAGCCTCCAGCTCGAGCGCGCCCTCGTCGACCAGGATCTGGGCCGCCGCCCCCACCACCGACTTGGTCATCGAGCGCAGGTTGAAGATGGTGCCCGGCTCCATCGGCAGCTGGTCGTCGCGGTCGCTCCAGCCGAAGCCCTGGTGGAAGACTGCCTTCCGGTCCTTGATGACCAGCACCTCGGCGCCGAGGATCTTCTCGCGCGCGCAGAAGCCGCGCACGATGGTGGCGAGCTCGTCGAGGGCCTGCGAGGAGATTCCGACGCTCTCCGGCGCCGCGGCCGGGTAGCCGGGACCCGGCTCCTGCGGCGCCGCGGCGAAGACGGTGAGGGCGCTGAGGATCCAGCTGAGGAGGAGGTTGCGGATCATTTCTTCGGGATGACGAGGCGGTCACGGAGCTTGGTGACCTGGATGCGGGTGAAGATGGCCTCAGCGGCCAGGTAGCAAGCGACGGCGAGGGCCGCGGCGGCGGCCCAGGCGAGGGCGGGCGAGCCCAGTCGGCTCCCCAGGTCCTGGAAGGCGGCCTGGGTGGCGACCGCGCGCGGGTGCTCGGCCTCGAACAGGCTGGTGGCCCAGACCAGCGGAACCAGGGCGGCCAGCGAGTGCAGCGGGCGCGTCACCCAGGACAGGGCGCGGCCGCGGCGGGTCGGCGGGTAGCTGAGGAACCAGTGGAAGGCGGCGCTCACCAGCAGGAACCAGGTGAGGAACCAGGCGGCGGTGGCCAGGGCGGCGCTGGTGGATCCCAGCACCTCGGCGACGGAGGGCGGATCCCCGGCGCCGAGCAGGGCCAGGATCAGCGCCAGCGCGGCCAGGAGGAAGCCCTGCCCCGCCCCTTGCAGGAACAGGCGGCGGCGGGAGATCGGCAGGTGGGCGACCCGCGGCAGTCCGTAGACCAGGAAGACCAGGAAGATCGTCTGGAACATCGGGAAGGTGAAGAGCGCGTACCAATTGCCCAAGCGCACGCTCATCACCACCATGTTGAGCACGCCGGCGACGACCGCGAACAGGTTGAGCCACAGCAACAGATCGGGCCGCATCCAGCCGTTGAGCGGCGCGAAGGGGCTGACCACCGGGATCCGGCGCAGCCAGCCCAGGCTCGCCGGCAGGGCCAGGCCGCGGCGCGGCCCCTGCCCGAGGCTGCTCGCGAGCTCGAAGCTGGCGGGCAGCGCTCGCTGGTTCAGGGAGGCGAGCAGCGCCATCGCCGCGGCGGCGGCGAGCGCGGTCAGCCAGAGCGGCGGCGTCGCGACCGCGACCCAGCACTCGGCGCCGAACAGGAGGGCCAGGCAGCGCAGCCAGTGCAGCCAGGGAGCGGGCAGGTCGGCGCGCTCGCCGGGGGTCGGCCGCAGCTGGAACAGGAAGGGGGCGATCCCGAGCACGACCAGGAAGCGCAGGTACATCTGCAGGCCCTCGGTCGCGAAGTCGCCGCGGATGGCGCCGTAGACCGCGGCGCTGAGCAGGCCCGGCAGCAGGAACAGGCCGGCGGCGGCGAGGGTGCGGCTGAGGGAGAGCTGGCGCGGGCTGAGCGGCAGGCTCAGCTGGAAGGGCAGCGCCCGCCGGTGCAGCTGGCCGAAGAGCGCCATCGGCAGGCCGAGCACCAGGCATAGGTTCAGGGTGAAGAGGATCCGCAGCGGGGTGGGCGCCGCCGCCAGGCCGCCGCCGCTCAGGTCGGACTCGAAGTAGACGCCGGCGTAGGCGCCAGCGGCGGCGCCGACCAGCAGCCCCCGGCCGAGCATCCGGCTGGCCGGGTCGCGGCGGATCAGCTCCAGGATCACGACTCCGCCCCCAGGAGCTCGACGAACAGCTCCTCCAGCGGCACGCGCAGGCAATTGGCCTCGACGCGGGCTTCGTCGATCCGGCCGCGGACCTCGTCGGCGTCGCCGGCGAAGACCGCGCGCACGCTGCCGAGGTGACGGCGCACCCGCAGGCAGCCGGGCAGGCCGGCGAGCACCTGATGCAGCGCCGAACCCGCCGGCTCCTCGCCGCCGGCGACCACCAAGCAGTGGCGCTCGCGCAGGTCGTCCAGGCTGCAGTCCAGCATGACCCGGTGCTCGTCGAGCAGGACGATGCGGTCCGCCATGCGCTCGACGTCGGTCATGTGGTGCGAGGAGAAGAGGATGGTGGTCCCGGACTCGTTGAGGAGCTGGATCGAGGCCTCCAGGAACTCGCGCCGCGCCGCCGGGTCGAGGCCACCGCCGGGCTCGTCGAGGATCAGCAGCTCGGGCCGGTGGGAGACCGCGCAGACCAGGGCCAGCTGCCGCGCCTGCCCCTTGCTGAGGGTGCGGACCTTGCTGCGGGTGTCGAAGCGGAAGCGCTCGCGGAGCCGGCCCTCCAGCTCCGGGTCCCAGTCCGGGAACAGCGACCGGTGGTAGTCGAGCACCTGCTCCACCCGCATGCCGGGCGGCAGGACCTGCTCCTCGGAGACGAAGCCGACCCGCCGCTTGATGGCCACGGCGTCGCGGGCCGGGTCGAGGCCGAAGACCGCGGCGCTGCCGCCCTGGGCCCGGAGCAGCCCCATGGCGACGTGGATCAAGGTGGTCTTGCCGGCGCCGTTGCGGCCGAGCAGGCCGACGACCTCGCCGGCCTCCAGCCGCAGGTCGACGCCCGCGAGCACTTCTTGGTCTGGACGGTAGCTCCGGCGCAGATCGTTGAATTCCAGGACAGCGTTCATGGGGTCTCCTCCCCGTCGAGTTGCTTCATCAGGTCCAGGACCTCGTCGAGCGGGGCGCCGGCGAGGCGGGCTTCCGTCAGCAGGCGGCGGGCGGCGTCGCGCAGGCGCTCGCGGTACTCCGACGGCTCCGGCGCGGGCGGGGCGGCGGTGATGAAGCTGCCCAGGCCCCGGCGGGTCTCCACCAGGCCCTGCCGCTCCAGCTCGTCGTAGGCCTTCTTGACCGTCAGCGGCGCGATCACCAGCTGCGCCGCCAGATCGCGGTGGGACGGCAGCTTGCTCCCCGGCGCCAGCCCCCCGGTGGCGACGGCGTCGCGGATCTGCCGCACGACTTGGCGGTAGATCGGGACTTCATCGCTGGGGTTGACGTGGAGGTGCATGGCGTTGCGCACTAGTGATACATCTTTGTATATCACCCGTTGGACAAAACAAGGCTCTGATCTCGGAGCAAGCGCCCACGCCCGGGCGCGAGAGGACCCCTAAACCGTTTATTTAACGACCTTTAGGTCCGCAGGACCGGCCTTCTGCGACACCCTAATTCCGGCGCCGGAAGAGCCAGAACAGCCCGCCGAGCAGGAGCACCGCGAGGCCGAAGCGGGTCGCGGGGTTCGACCGGAGCAGCCCCTCGGCCGCCACGACCGGCACCGCCAGGGCCGCCCGGGCGCCCTTCCGGGCCCACTCGCGGTCCTCGATCCAGTCCGCCGCCGCCGGGCCGTGCTCGTAGTAGGCGCGGACGAAGCTGCGCCCGGACTCGCTGGCGAGCAGGTAGTCGTCGCGGAAGCGGCGCAGCACCCGGACCTCGCGGGCGTCCTCGTCGCCGTGGGCGGCGGTGGCGACGAAGCAGCCGGTGCTGCTGCCGCCTCCCCCGCCGACGGTGGAGACGCGGAAGGTCACCGAGACCCCCTGGCCGCCGGGCAGGGCGATGTCGAGGTGCCAAAGCCCCTCCTCGGCCAGCGCCGGGGTGTCGAAGATGAAGCCGCTGCCGTCGGCGAAGACGGCCGGGTTCACCGTGATCGTGGTGGCGCCCTTGCGCACGGCGCAGATCATCTGGTTGATGTTCGCGTCCGGGTCGTCGTTGTCGACGAAGGCGGTGTTGGCGTCGCGGGCGGTGACCGTGATCGTGCGGATGCTGTTCTCGGGCACCCGGTTGGGGTTCAGGCTCACCGACAGGACGTCGAGCAGGATCGGGTCCAGGTCGACCGTGGTCTGGCTGACGCCGGCGTAGCTGATCGAGTTCTGCACCTCGGCCAGGGTGCCGAGGGTCCAGAAGTTGTTCTCGGCCTGCAGCAGGTTCAGCAGCGTCAGGTAGTTGGACATGTCCAGGTCCAGCACCAGGTTGAAGCCGCCGTTGCCCTTGAAGGTGTTGCGGCCGGTGCCCAGGCTGGTGGTGCCGAAGTCCGGCATGCAGTTGACGCCGCCGGTCTTGGGCAGGACGACGTCGCAGCTGATGCCGTCGCCGGTGGCGTTGACGATCAGGTTGCCGGTGAAGCTGCAGGTGAGGTCGGCGCCGGAGAAGCCGTTGTTGGTGGTGTTCAGCGCCACGTTGGTGGTGTTGCCGCTGATCCAGTTGTAGTCGATGGCGCTGTCGCAGACCGCGTCCTGGCCCGAGACCGAGTCCGCCGAGACCAGCACGCCGACGCCGCCGGAGCTGAGCTGGTTGCTGTGGACCTCGGCGCTGTTGGTGGCGTCGCGGGCCGCCGTGGCCGCCGCGCTCAGCTCGAGGCAGGCGGTGCTGGCGTCGGAGATGTCGTTGCCCTGGACGATGGTCGTGTCCTGCACCACGCCGCCGTCGGAGGCCTCGATCGCCACGCCCGTCTCACAGTTCGTGATCGTGTTGTCGCGGACGACGCTGAGCTCGAGCTCGGTGCTCCCGCCGCTGACCTCGAAGCGCACCCCGTGGGGCGCCGAGGTCGGGGTGATGGCGCAGTTGCGCACCCAGATCCGGTGGGCGCCGGCAGTGTCGAGGTTGGCGCGCACGCCGGCGACGGTGAAGCTCTGGAACAGGCAGTCGTCGACGTCGACGACGTTGCCGGTGGAGCCGCCGCCGCTGCGGACCTCGACGCCGATGGTGCAGGAGCTGATCGTCACCCCGGAGAGGGTCGCGCCGTCGGTGAACACCGAGTTGACCCGGAAGGCCGAGGTGGTGCCGCCGACGTTGAAGATCGCCGCGTGGTCGGTGCCCGGGTAGTAGATCTGGACGCCGTCGACCAGGGCGATCGGGTAGCTCTCGTTGGCGGCGGTGTAGTCGCCCTCGCTGAGCTCGACCTGGTCGCCGCTGCCGGCCACGGTCAGGGCGTGGGTCAGGGTCTTCCAGGGCGCGGCCGCCGAGCCGGAGTTGAGGTCGTCGCCGTTGACGGGGTCGACGTACCAGACGCTCTGGGCGGAGGCGGCGGAGGCGGCCAGGAGGAGGGCGAGGACGGGCAGGAGGCGGCGCATGGCGGGGTCTGGAGCGGTCAGGCGTGGGACGGCGGATTCTACCGGTGCAGCAGCGAGCGGCCGTCCATGACTTCGGGCTGGGCGATCCCCATAGCCTCCATCAGGGTCGGGGCAACGTCCGCGAGAACGCCCATTTCCCGCAGCGAGGCGCCGCGGAAGGCCTCCCCGATGAGCAGGAAGGGCACCGGGTTGACGGTGTGGGCGGTGTGGGCCTCGCTCGTGGCCGGGTCGCGCATCTGCTCGGAATTGCCGTGGTCGGCGGTGATGGCGACGTTGCCGCCGCGCTTCAGGGCCTCGGCGACGATCCGGCCCAGGCAGCCGTCGACGGCCCGCACCGCGGCCTCGGCGGCGCTCTGGATGCCGGTGTGGCCGACCATGTCGGCGTTGGCGAAGTTCACCACGTAGAGCTCGTGCTCGCCCCGCTCCAGCCGCTGGCAGACCTGGTCCGCTACCACCGGCGCCGACATCTCCGGCTGGAGGTCGTAGGTGGCCACCTTGGGCGACGGCACCAGCACCCGGTCCTCGCCCGGGTAGACCTCTTCGCGGCCGCCGTTGAAGAAGAAGGTGACGTGGGCGTACTTCTCGGTCTCGGCGCAGCGGAACTGGCGCAGGCCCTGGGCCGCCACCAGCTCGCCGAACAGCGAGCGCAGCTCCTGCGGCGGGTAGGCCACGGCGCAGTCGAAGTCCTCGCGGTACTGGGTCATCGTGGCGTAGTGGACCGCCGGCGTCCGCTGGCGGCCGAAGCCGCCGAAGCCGGGGTCCAGCAGCGCCTCGCTGAGCTGGCGCACGCGGTCGGCGCGGAAGTTGAAGCAGAGCACGGCGTCGCCGTCCTCGACCGGACGGCCGCCGCCGACCAGCGTCGGCTGCACGAATTCGTCGTTCTCGCCGCGCTCGTGAGCGGCGGCGACGGCCTCGGCGGCGGTGGCTGCGCGGTGCTCGGCCTGGCCCAGCACCATCAGCTTCCAGAAGCGCTCGACCCGCTCCCAGCGCTGGTCGCGGTCCATGCCCCAGTAGCGGCCGCAGACGGTGGCGATGCTGCCGCCGTGCTCGCGCAGCATGGCCTCGAGCTGCTCCAGGAAGCCGGGGCTGCTGCGCGGCGCGGTGTCGCGGCCGTCGAGCAGGGCGTGGAACAGCACCCGCTCGCCCGGCAGCCCCATCTCCTGGGCCAGCGCCAGCAGGGCCTGGTAGTGGCGGTCCGAGGCGTGCACGCCGCCGTCGCCGACCAGGCCGTAGAGGTGCAGCCGCGTGCCGCGGTCCAAGGCGTGCTGCACGGCCCCGCGCAGGGCGCCGTTGAGCCGGAAGCTGCCGTCCGCGATCGCCGCGTCGATGCGCGAGATGGTCTGGTGGACGATCCGCCCGGCGCCGATGTTGGTGTGGCCGACCTCGGAGTTGCCCATCAGCCCCAGCGGCAGGCCGACCTCGCGGCCGGAGGCGCTCAGCAGGGCGCTGGGCCACTCCTGCATCCAGGACAGGAAGTTCTCGGCCGGGGCGCGGGTGATCGCGTTCCAGTCGGTGGCCGGGGCCTGGCCCCAGCCGTCGAGGACCAGCAGGAGGGTCGGTTTCGTGGCGCTCATCGTGGCATTCCCCCCCGCCGGGACGGCTTCGCGGCCGCTCCCGAGCCCGGAGGGGCCACTAGGATAGGGTCGTCTCGAACCGCCCGCCGACATGCACAGCCTCCGCCCGCGACGTCTCTCCCTCCTGCTCCTCCTGGTCCTGGTCGCCGCCTGCGCCACCGTGCCCGGCACCGGCCGCCGCCAGCTCAAGCTCATGAGCCTGGAGCAGGAGATGTCCCTCGGCCGCGAGGCCTACGCCGAGGCCATGGGCTCCTCGCCGGTGGTCAAGAGCGGCGCCGACTACGAGATGGTCCAGCGCATCGGCAACCGGGTGGCGAAGGCCGCGCGCCAGCTCTACCCCGACCCGGCCCGGCGCTTCGACTGGGAGATCAACCTGATCGACGAGCCGCAGATGGTCAACGCCTGGGCCCTGCCCGGCGGCAAGTCGGCGGTCTACACCGGGCTGCTGCCGGTCACCGGCGACGAGGACAGCCTGGCGGCGGTGGTCGGCCACGAGGTCGCCCACGCCATCGCCCACCACGGCGCCGAGCGCATGAGCCAGGAGATGGGCTTCTCCGGCGGCATGATCGTCGCCGGCCTGATCGTCGACAAGAAGGTCGAGGACCCGGACCAGGCCGCGACCATCATGGCGGCCCTGGGCGCCGGCGGCGCGGTCGGCCTGCTGCTGCCCTATTCGCGGCTTCACGAGTCCGAAGCCGACGAGCTCGGCCTCTACATCGCCGCCGCCGCCGGCTACGACCCGCGGGCCTCGATCGGCCTGTGGGAACGCATGGGCGCCATGGGCGGCGAGCGGCCGCCGGAGTTCCTGTCGACCCACCCGAGCGAGCAGACCCGGATCAAGCGGCTGCGCCAGGCCATGCCCAAGGCCATGCGCTACTACAAGAAGGCCCTACGGGAGATGGGCCGGACGCCGTAGGCGCGGTTCATGCTGACCGCCCTCGCCCTGACCGCGGGCCTGCAGCTGGCGGCGCCGCCGGAGGCCTCGACCCAGCTCCCGGCCCAGGATTGGCCCCACCCGGCGCCGCTGGCCCCGACGCGGCTGCAGGCCGACCTGCGCTTCCTGGCCTCGGACGAGCTCGGCGGCCGCGAGACCGGCAGCTTCGGCGCCGCGGTCGCCGCCGACTGGATCGAGCAGCGCTTCCGCAAGCTCGGGCTGGAGCCCTACGAGGGCCGCTGGCGCTACGGCTTCCCGGCTTCGCCGCTACACCTGGACCTCGAGGGCACCCGCCTCACCCTGCTCGGCAACGGCGAGGCCCTCTCCGGCGCCGGCAAGGACCGCGTCGTGACGGCCGGCGACGACTTCCTGCCCCACCCCAGCTCTCCCGAAGGCGCGGCCGAAGGCGAAGTGGTCTTCGCCGGCTACGGCATCACCGCCCCGGAGTACGTCTACGACGACCGGAGCGGCCTGGAGCTCGAGGGCAAGATCGTCCTGCTGCTGCGCTGGGAGCCCGGCGCCGACCAGAAGGACAGCGTCTTCGAGGGCGTCCGGATGACCGCCCACGCCGCCCTCGCGGCCAAGGTCCGCGCCTGCCAGGAGCTCGGCGCCGCCGCGGTGCTGGTGGCGCCGCCGCCGGTCTTCGCCAAGGAGCCCGACGCGCCCGGCGCGCCCTTCTGGCCCGCCTTCTCGCCCTTCTTCCAGAGCCTGGAGGCGCTGGTCGAGCGCCAGCTGCCGGAGCAGGAGCGGCGCGACGGCAACCTCAGCCCGCGCAAGGTCGCCGAGCAGATCTTCTGCTCGCTCCAGGTCAGCGCGCCGCTCGGTGCCGCCATCCCGGTGGCCATGATCTCGCGCCGCCAGGCCGAGAAGCTGGTCCGCGCCGGCGGCGGCGACCTTCGCCAGTGGGTCGAGGAGACCGAAGAGGCCGGCATGGGCGACGGCTTCCCGACCGGCGTGACGGCGCGGCTCGAGATCCAGCATCAGGAGCCGCGGGTCACCGGCTGGAACATCGCCGGCCTGCTGCCCGGCGCCGACCCCGAGCTGCGCGACGAGCTGGTGGTGGTCGGCGCCCACTACGACCACGTCGGCAGCGCCGAGGACGGCCGGGTCTGGAACGGCGCCGACGACAACGGCTCCGGGACCTGCGCCCTGCTCGGGGTGGCCGAGGCCCTCGCCGCCAGCGAGCAGCGGCCGCGGCGTTCGGTGCTGTTCCTGGCCTTCTCCGGCGAGGAGTTGGGCCTGCTCGGCGCCTCCTGGCTGCTGGCCTCGGGCGCGGTCGACGCCGAGCGGGTGGCGGCGATGGTCAACCTCGACATGATCGGCCGCTCGATCAACGGCAACGTCCACGTCCTCGGCAGCAAGTCGGCGGCCGGCCTGCGGGAGCTGGTCGACGGCCAGGCCGACGGCCTCGGCTTGCGCCACGACTACGAGAACGAGCAGTTCTTCGACCGCAGCGACCAGGCGCCGTTCTACTTCCAGCGCGTGCCGGTGCTGTTCTTCAACACCGACGAGCACGCCGACTACCACAAGCCCAGCGACACCTGGGAGAAGATCGACTACCTCAGCACCGCCCGCATCGCCGTGCTCGCCTGGCGCGTCGTCCGGCAGCTGGCCGACGCCGACGCCGCGCCGGTCTTCCAGGACGGTTATCAGCGATTGACGCCGCGCTTCGGCAGCCGCCCGGACCTGCTGATCCCCTTCCCCGTGGGCTTCGAGGACCGGCTGGATTACTAGGGGCCACGCCCCTCAGTGCACCCAGCCCTGGATCCGCAGCGCGCCGCGGTAGCGCATGCCGAAGGCCTTGGCGTAGCTCGACTTGCCCGGCAGGTTCGCCCAGGCGTCCTGGAGCACGGCGTTGACCTGCGGGTCGCTCTGCAGGCTCTCGGCGTAGGCCAGGCCGAAGATCACCAGGCCGGTCATGCCGTCGGTGGCCGAGCCCGGGTCGCCGACGTTCTGGAGGAAGGCGTGCTCGTTCCAGTCGTAGTGGTTCAAGGCCCAGTGGGTCGCCAGGTCCACCAGCGCCGCCCGCGCCGGCGCCTCGCCGGTCAGCCGGTGGAAGTCCGCCAGCGCCTCGAGGGCGACCCCGGCGTGGATGCTCGACTCGATCCGAGACGGCGGCGCCAGGCTCAACTCGAGGGCGCAGGAGCGGGCGGCGAGGAGGACCTCCTCGCGCAGGGAGACCTGGTCGGTGTCGCCGTCGAGCAGGACCGCCAGCATGACCAGGTTCAGCAGCGGCCAGGCGACGCCGCGCACCCGCAGCGGATCGCTGGTGCCGGTGCGCTCCTCGCTGAGCTTGGCCAGCTCCACCGGCACCACCTGGTCGACCTGGTGGCGGGCGAAGCGCAGCGCGACCTCGCGCAGCCGCGGCTCGCCGCTCAGGAAGTAGCCGAGCACCAAGCCTTGGATCAGCGAGTGGCTGCCCTGGTGCCGTACCACCGGCACCGGGTGGTTGTCGACGTGGAAGGACGGGAAGTCGCTCCAGCTGCCGCCGTAGCTCTGGAAGAAGGGCCAGAAGTCGGCGACCGGGTCGGTGAAGCCGCGCGCCTGCGCCCGCGGGTCGGCGGCGATGGCGGCGGCGTAGTCGTAGAGCGAGGCCAGGCCGCCGACGGCGAGCACGTCGCGGCCGATCTCGGCCTCGAGGTTGTTGCCGATCATCCGGAACAGCCGCAGCTCGAGCTCCGGGCCCTCCGCGCCGGCGCGGACCTCGATGTCCACCCAGTCCTGCAGGTCGGCGAAGAACTTGGCGCCGAAGTTGCGGCTGACCCAGAACCAGATCGAGTCCAAGGAGCCGTCGTAGTAGCCGGAGGCGTGGCACTCGGCCTGGAAGCTGTCGCCGAGGATGCCCGAGATCCAGGCGTCGACGTGGTGCTGGGTGGCGCGGTGCTGGAAGCTGCCGCCGGTCCAGCTGGTGTCGACGTCGGCGGCGTGCCAGGCCAGGTCCATTTCGCGCTCGTAGTGCCAGGCGTCGCCGCCGCGGGCGAATTGGACCAGGGTGACCAAGGCCGGGTCGTACTCCTGCTGCAGCGAGCCCCAGTAGGCCAGGCTGTGCTCGCGGTCGAAGAAGTCGCCGAAGTGGCGGATGCCGTAGTGGTGGTCCGGGTCCAGGTCCCAGCGCGAGTAGACCGCGTCCAGGGACTCCTCGACCTTGTCGTCGAGCTCGGGGTCGAGGCCGGGGCGGCTCTCGATCATGGCCCCAAAGGCGCCGCTGGAGGCGTTCCACTCCGGCGCCGAGCGGATCACCGGCGGCGCCTCCATGGCCCGGGCGGCCGCCGCGGGGTCGTCCGGCACGCCGGGGCCGACCCAGAACCAGAGGTCGCGGGTGGAGCCGAAGCCCTCCTCCACGACCACCGAGCGGGCGCCGTCGCCGGGGCAGAAGGACACCAGCAGGTCGTCGCCGGCGCGCTGGAAGGAGGTCGGCGCCTTCTGCCAGAAGTGGCGCACGCCCAGCGCCAGGTCGTCGAAGGCGTAGAGCGCCGGCTGCGAGCGCGCGATCTCGTTGCCGCGGATGAAGAGCGTGTCCCAGTCGGCCTGCAGCACGTTGCTGTCGCCGACCAAGCGGTGCTGCTTGCCGTTGCCGAAGACGATGTCGGCCTCGGCCGAGGGCGCGTCCAGGGGCAGCACCACCGCCCAGCTCTGCATCTGGTGGACGCCGGCGAGCACGTCCAGGCTCTGCTGCAAGCGCAGCTGCGGCTGGCCGCGCCAGACCGTGGCCCGGGTGGTCAGGCGGAAGACGTCGCGGCCGTCGGCGGCCTCGTAGGTGTCGCGCCGCAGCAGGGTGACCGACAGCTCGTCGCGGTGCTCGATCTCGACCGAGCCGCTGTTGCTGGCCGTGACGAAGAAGTGCTGGGTCAGGCTGTCCAGCCGCGCCCGCATCGGCGCCCGCAGGCCGCCGGCCGGCGCGACCAGGTGGAACAGCTCGCCGTCGCCGAGGGCGTGCTGGAGCTGGAAGTGGCCGACGTCTACGGTCAGCGGCCGGCCGGCGACCGGCGGCATGACCTCGAGCACGCCGGGCAGCGGGTCGGGGCTGCTGCGGTCCCGCAGGGTGCCGGCCAGCTGCACGCCGGCGGCCTGGGGCGGCACCACCATGTCGACCGCCAGCCAGCGCACCGAGCCGTCGGGCCAGTGGGAGATGGCGTGGCTGACGGCGGGCAGGGTGCTCGCGAGCAGGGCCAGCTCGAGGTCGACCGGGCCGGCCAGGGCGCCTTGCGGGAAGGGCAGGCCGAAGCGGACCGGTTGCGGCTCGCCGCCGCCGCCGGCGCGGTCCTCTAGGACCACCGGCACCGCCACTTGCGGCGGATTCTGGCCGGCGGCCGGCGCGGCGACCCCGGCCACCAGGGCCAGCACGGCGCACAGCCGGGACGAGAATGGGTGGCTCGGTCGCGGGAGCATCTGCTCCTTGAGCGACCGAACTCGGGCGGACTTGAGCGGCAGTACCGGACCAAGCCCGTCGTGGGGATTCACCTGGGGGGGCACCAGAGGGGACGAGCGGAACGGCGGGGTCGATCACCGTCCGGCGCCTGCAGTTTAGGGGAGACCGGCCCGATCCCCTACCGCGCCCCGCCCGGCGGACCTAAAGTGTTGCTGTGAAACGAGGCCCGACCGATTGGCTGGTGGCCCCGGCGCTCCGTCTCGACAAGGGCGAGGGCTTGGCCGAGGCGCTGCGATGCCTGCGCGAATTCGACCCGCGGGTCTTCCTGATCTTCGGCGGCGACGCCGAGGACGTCGCCTGGCTGCACGAGACCCTCGAGGAGCAGGCCGAGCACCCGATCCTGTTCGCCGCCGACCTCGAGCGCGGCGCCGGCCAACAGTTCGACGGCCTGACGCCGCTGCCCGACGCCTGGGCGCTGGGCCAGCTCGGCCCCGAGGCCTGCTACGACTCCGGCCACCGCACCGCCGCCGAAGCCGCCACCGCCCAAGTGCGCTGGATCTACGGCCCCTGCCTCGACCTGCACCGGACCGGCCCTGGCGCCATCAACTCGCCGATCATCGCCAACCGCGCCTTCGGCGGCGATCCCATGCGGGTGATCGAGTGCGCTCGCGCCTGGACCCTCGGCCTGCGCGAGGGCGGCGGCATCGCCTGCGCCAAGCACTTCCCGGGCCACGGCGGCTGCCCGCAGGACAGCCACACCGAGCACGCCGTCAGCTTCGACGACCCCGCCGAGCACCTCGAGCCGTACCGCCAGCTGCTCGAGCTGATGCCCTCGGTCATGATCGGCCACATCGAGCTGCCGATGATCGACGAGGAGGCGCGGCCGGCGACGCGCTCGCCGGTGCTGATGAACATCCTGCGCGAGGAGCTCGGCTACGACGGCCTGGCGGTCGCTGACTCGCTGCGCATGAAGGGCTTCGGCGACGGCCCCGAGGAGGAGATGGCGGTCGAGTGCCTGCACGCCGGCGTCGACCTGCTGCTCGACCCCAGCGACCCGGTGGCGCTGGCGTTGAGCCTGCGCGACGCCATGGACCGCGGCGACCTGGCCGAACAAACGGTCGCCAAGGCCTCGCAGCGGGTCGACAAGCTGATCCGGCTGGCGCTGGACATGCCGGCCGAACCGCCCAAGCCGCTGGTGCTCGGCGCCGGGGCGAAGAAGCTGCTGCGGCCGCTCGCCGGCGGCAAGCCCGGGCGCGGCCGCAGCCCGTCGCCGCAGGTGGCGCTGGCGCTGGCGAGCGTGCCGGACGCCAACCGCTTCCTCGAGGAGTGGGGCGTGGCGGTGCTGCGCCACGACTCGCCGCCGCCGGACCCGCTGCCCGACAGCATCCTGGTCTTGTGCGGCGCCCGCGAGGGCCACGGCCTACCCCAGCTGCCTGGGGAGTGGATGGACGCGCTGGCCCACCAGCACCCGACCGTCTACGTCGCCGGCGCCCCCGACGCCTACGATCTACCGCCAGCGAACGTCAAGGGATACCACATCCCCGGCTTGTCCCCTGCCCTGCTGGCGCTGCTCTTCGCCGCCGGCGAAGAGTGACCGGCTTCCGCCTGATCGCCGCTCCGCACACGCCTCTTTGCGCCGGCGGGGCCCTGGCGCCGGAGGTGGTCCCGGCCCAAGCGGCGGCGCTGGCCGCCGGCGGCTGCACCGGCGCCTTCGTCGGCGGCTCGACGGGCGAGTGGTGCTCGCTGACCGTGGCGGAGCGCCAGCGCTTGGCGTCGGCCTGGGCGGAGGCCGGACCGGCCCACGGCCTCGAGGTCATCGTGCACGCCGGCCACCTGTGCCTCGCCGACGCCCAGGCGCTGGCGGCCCACGCCGGCGGTCTCGACGGCGTCGCGGCGGTGTCCGCGCTGGCGCCCAGCTACTACCGGCCGCAGGGCATGGAAGCGCTGTGGGACTGGTGCGCGGAGATCGCCGGCGCGGCCGGCGGCAAGCCCTTCCTCTACTACCACATCCCGGAGATGACCGGCGTCGACACCGACGTCGCCGCCTTCCTGCGCGGCGGCCGCGAGCGGGTGCCGGGGCTGGCCGGCGTGAAGTTCACCGTGGTCGACCCGGCCGGCTGCGCGGCGGCGGTCGCGGTCGAGGGCATGGCGGTCTACTACGGCAACGACGAGAGCCTGGCCGCCGGGATGCGGCTCGGCGCCGACGGGGCGGTGGGCTCCAGCTACAACTTCGCGGCGCCGCTCGCCCAGGCGCTGATCGCCGCCGAGACCGCCGGGATGCGCGACGCCGCCGACGCCCTGCAGAGCCTGCTGACCGCCATGATCGAGCGCGTCGCCGCCGCCGGTTATCTGCCGACGGCGAAGGCGCTGATGACATCGGCCGGGGTGCCGGTCGGCCCGGCGCGGCCGCCGGTCGGCCCCAGCGCCGAGCCGGTCGATGCGGTCGAGGACGGCCTGCGCCAGCTCGGCCTGGTCCGGACCCCGGGCGGCTGGGCCGCCGCGGAGACCGCCGCGTGATCCTGGCCGCGGTGCTGGCGCTGGCGGCCCAAGGCCAGGCGCTGGACTGGTCACCGCTGCCGCCGCTGCCCGACCCCGTCGGCCTCGGCGGCCCCTTCGTCGGCGTCGACCCCGGCGGCGCCCTGGTCGCGGCCGGCGGCGCCAACTTCCCGGAGCGGCGGCCCTGGGAGGGCGGGCGGAAGGTCTGGCAGGACCGGATCTGGTCCCTGGAACCGGACGCGACGGCTTGGCGCGAGGCCGGCCGGCTGCCCGCGCCGCGGGCCTACGGCGCGGCCGTGGCGGCCGAAGGCTGGCTCTGGCTGCTCGGCGGCTGCGACGAGGACGGCGCCACGGCGGAGACCTGGCGCCTCCGGCTCGGGCCAGAGGGCCTGGCCCGGACCGAGCCCGGACCGGCGCTGCCGCGGGCATCGGCCTTCCACGCCGCGGCGCTCGCGGACGGCCGGATCTGGCTCCTGCCCGGCGGCACTGACGCGACGGGCATGGAGGGCCAGGCCGCCGGCCTCTGGTCCCTGGACCCGGCCCGGCCGCAGGACGGCTGGAGCGAACACCCAGCCTGCCCCGGCGGGCCGCGGGCCAAGGCCGCGCTCGCCGCTCAGAAGCTCGGCGACGGCCGCGAGGCGCTCTTCCTCTTCGGCGGCGAACGCCCGGGCGACGGCGTGCTCGCCGACGCCTGGCGCTTCTTGCCCGGCGAGCCGGACGAGGCCGCTTGGTCCCGGCTCGCCGACCTGCCGCGGCCCGCGGCGGCGGCGCCCGCGGCGGCGCTCGGCGCCTCTCACCTGCTGCTCTTCGGCGGCGACGACGGCAGCCAGCGCGGGGGCGACCCCGCCCACCACCCGGGCTTCCCGGCGGAGGTCCACGCCTTCCACACCATCACCGGCACCTGGGCGCCGGCCGGCAGGATGGAGACACCGGTGGTCACCACCCACGCGGTCGACTGGCAGGGAGGGCTGGTGCTGGTCAGCGGCGAGACCCGCCCGGGCGTGCGCACCGCCGCCGTCCAACGGGTGGAGCCGGCGCCGCCAGCCCCGGCGCTCGGCCGCCTCGACTGGGTGGTGCTGGTGCTCTATCTGGCGGCCCTGGTCGGCATGGGCGCGTGGTTCTCGCGCCGCACCCGCGGCAGCGACGACTACTTCGTCGCCGGCCAGCGCATCCCGTGGTGGGCGGCGGGGCTGTCGATCTACGGCACCCAGCTGTCGGCGATCACCTTCCTGGCCACCCCGGCGCTGGCTTACGCCACCGACCTGCGCTACGCGCCGACCTGGATCGGCATCCTGCTCGTGGTGCCGCTGGTGACCAAGGTGTTCCTGCCGCACTTCCGCCGCGGGAACCTGCGCACGGCCTACGAGTACCTCGAGCGGCGCTTCTCGCGGCCGGTGCGCCAGATCGGCAGCGGCTGCTTCCTGGTCATGCAGACCGCCCGCATGGGCATCGTCGTCTACTTGCCGGCGCTGGCGCTGGCGACGGTGACTGGCCTCGACGTGCGCGCCTGCATCCTGGTCACGGGAGTGTTGGCGACGCTCTACACCGTGCTCGGCGGCATGGAGGCGGTGATCTGGACCGACGTGCTGCAGGTCTTCGTGCTCATCGGCGGCGTGCTGCTGGCGCTCGGCCTGGCCTTCGACGGCGCCGGCGGCTGGGCCGCCTTCGACGGCGCCGCCGGCGCGGCCAAGCTGCGGCTGTGGGACGGCGGCTTCTCGTGGACCGAGGCCGCCTCCTGGTCGCTGATGCTCGGCGCCATCGTCATCATGATCCCGCCCTACACCACCGACCAGGCGGTGGTGCAGCGCTACCTGTCGGCGCGCAGCGAGGAGGCCGCCGGCCGCGCCGCCTGGCTCAACGGCTGGATGTCGATCCCGGCCGGGCTGCTGTTCCCGACCCTCGGGGTCTGCCTGTGGGCCTTCTACCGCCAGCAGCCGGAGGACCTGCAGCTGGGCATGGCCAACGACGGCATCCTGCCGCTGTTCCTCGGCGACCACCTCCCGGCCGGCTTCGCCGGGCTAGTCATCGCCGGGCTGCTGGCGGCGACCATGTCGACCCTCGACTCGTCGATGCACTCGATCGCCACGGCGGTGGTGAACGACTTCTACCGCCCGCGCCACCCCGAGGCCGACGACGCCCGGATCCTGCGCGTCGCCCGCCGCTGGACCGTCGCCGCGGGCTTGTTCGGCACGGTCAGCGCCACGGTGTTGGCGAGCTTCGAGATCACCTCGCTGTTCCTGCTGTTCCTGAAGGCGCTCGGGCTGCTGAGCTCGGGGCTGGGGACGCTGTTCCTGCTCGGGGTCTTCTGCCCGCGGGTCGGCAGCCGCGCGGCCCTGGTCGGGGCGGCGACCGGGACCGGGGTCCTCGGCGCCCTGGCCTGGGCGACCGGGCTGCACGCCTACTGGTACGGCGCGGTCGGCATCGGCGTCGGCATGAGCGCCGGCTGGCTGAGCAGCCGGATGCTCCGGGCGGAGACCCCGTGAGCGCGCCCCCGCTGACCGCGGCGGCCCTGCTCGAGCGGCTCGAGGCGGCGCTGGCCTTCTGGCTGCGGCGCGGGCTCGACCCCGAACACGGCGGCTTCCGGACCGCGCTCGACGCCGACGGCGCCGTGGTCGACAGCGACAAGGCGGTCTGGTTGCAGGGCCGCGCCGCGTGGCTGTTCGCGCACCTCCACCGCAGCCACGAGCCGCGGCCGGAGTGGCTGGCGGCGGCGCGCTCGGCGGCGGAGTTCCTGCTCCGGCACGGCTTCGACGAGCGCGGACGCATGCCCTTCCTGGTGACCCGCGACGGCCGGCCGCTGCGCCGCCGCCGCTACGCCTACTCCGAGCTGTTCACGGCCATGGGCTTCGCCGAGGTGGCGGCGGCCGACGGCGACCGCGCCCTCGCCGACCGCGCCCGGGCGCTGGCCGAGGCCTTCCTCGCCCACGACGACGAGCCGGAGCGCTTCCCGCCGAAGTGGGAGCCCGCCACCCGACCGATGCGCGGCCTGGCCAGGCCGATGATGGCGCTGTGCCTGAGCCAGGCGCTGCGCGACGCCGGCGGCTGGGAGCGCGGCCGCGCCGTCGCTGACGAGGCCCTGGCAGCGCTGCGCCGCCACCTCGACCCCGAGCGCCGCGCCGTGCTCGAGGTGGTCGGGGAGGACGGCGGCTTCCTGCCGCACTTCGAGGGCCGGACCCTCAACCCCGGCCACGCCCTCGAGGCGGCCTGGTTCGTGCTGGAGGAGGCGCGCCGCCGCGACGGCGAGGAGGCGGCGGCGCTCCGCCGCATGGGCCTCGACATGGCCGAGTGGTCGTGGCAACGCGGCTGGGACCCCGAGCACGGCGGCGTCCTCTCCTTCGTCTCCGCCGACGACCGTCCGGTCCAGGAGACCGGACAGGACCTGAAGTTCTGGTGGCCGCAGTGCGAGGCCCTGCTCGCGGCGCTGCACGCCGAGGCCGCCGCCGGCGCGGACGGTGATGCCGAAGCGGCGGCCCGGTGGCGGACGCGCGCCGAGCGGGCCTGGGCCTGGTTCGCCGAGCACCACCTCGACGGCGCCGAGGACGAGTGCCTCGGCTGGCTGGACCGCGCCGGCCGGCCGCTGCAGACCCTCAAGGGCAGCCACTGGAAGGGTCCCTTCCACTACCCGCGGGCGCTGCTCTTCGCCGCCCGGCTGGTCGCCGCCCGCCGCTAAGCTTGGCGGGTGGCCGGCCTCCACCCGCTCGACTGGATCGCCATCCTCGGCTACCTGGCGATCGCCGTCACCGTCGGCACGGTGCTGTCGCGCCGCGCCGGGCGCTCGACCGACGACTTCTACCTGGCCGGCCGCTCGCTGCCGTGGTGGGTCGCGGGCACCAGCCTGGTGGCGACCACCTTCGCCGCCGACACGCCGCTGTTCGTCGCCGGGCTGGTCCGCACCGACGGCATCGCCGGCAACTGGCTGTGGTGGAGCTTCGTGGTCGGCGGCACGCTGTGGTTCGTGTTCCTGGCCGGCTGGTGGCGGCGGCTGGAGCTGACCACCAACGCCGAATTCACCGAGGTGCGCTACGCCGGCCCGCAGGCCAAGGCGCTGCGCGGCTTCTACGGCGGCTACCACGCGGTGGTGACGAACACCATCGTGCTGGTGTGGGTGCTGGTGGCGATGCTCAAGATCGTCAACGCCGTGCTCGAGTTGGACGAAGGGGCCGCCTTCCTGGGCATCGACGCCGACGTCTGGATCGTCGCCGCGGCGGTGCTGCTGGCGCTGGGCTACTCGATCCTGGCCGGCCTCTGGGGCGTCGTGGTCACCGACCTGTTCCAGTTCGTGCTGGCGATGGCCGGCGGCGTGGTGCTGGCCTGGAAGGCGGTCGAGGCCTGCGGCGGCCTCGGCGAGATGACCGCCGCCCTGGAGCAGAGCTTCCCCGAGAAGCTGCAGATGCTGCCCGCCCCCGGCGCCGGCGGCCCGCTCGACGCCGCCTTCTGGAGCCAGGGCTTCACCGCCTTCCTGGTCACGGTGTGCCTGGTCGGCTGGCTGAACAAGAACGCCGACGGCTCGGGCCAGGCGGTGCAGCGCTTCCTCGCCGCCAAGGACGAGGACCACGCCCGCGGCGGCGCGCTGTGGTTCCAGCTGGCGCACTACGTGCTGCGCAGCTGGCCGTGGATCCTGGTCGGCCTGGCCTCGCTGATCCTGCTGCCGGACTCGGCGTTGCCGGTCACCAGCGACGGCGCTCCCGACCACGAGGCGGCCTACCCGATGCTGATGCGCCAGCTGCTCGGGCCGGGCTTGTTCGGGCTGCTCTGCGCCAGCTTCCTGGCGGCCTTCATGAGCACGCTAGACACCCACTTCAACACCGCCTCGGCCTACGCCGTCAACGACCTCTACCGCCGCTTCCTGAAGCGCAACGCCCCGCCGCGGCACTACGTCGCGGTCGGCCGCTGGGTCGAGGTCCTCGTCGGCGCCTTGGCGGCGGCGCTGGCGCTGCAGGCGGACTCGATCAAGGACCTGTTCACCTTCTCGCTGCAGCTCGTCGCCGGTCTCGGGCCGGCGCTGTTCCTGCGCTGGGTGTGGTGGCGGGTGAACGCTTGGACCGAGATCAGCGGCCTGGCGACCAGCACGGTGCTGGCGGTCGGCCTGGCCTTCGCGCCGGCGGCCTGGTGGCCGGCGGCGCCATTCAACGGATGGACTGCCGGCGCGGCCTGGGACTTCTCCGGGAAGTTCCTGCTCATCTCGGCGCTGTCGGTGGCGGTCATGGTGGTGGTCACCCTGCGCACCCGACCGGTGCCTCGCGAGACCTTGGCGGCCTTCTACCGCACGGTCCGCCCCTTCGGCGCCTGGCGCCCCTTCCGCGACCCCGCCGACCGCCGCCCGAGCCGCCTGTGGCCGCTGGCCGCGGGCTGGGCGGGCGGCATGGCCGTCACCTGGGGCCCGATGCTCGGCATCGGCCAGTGGCTGCTCGGCCGCGACCCGAGCCTGGCCTTCGGTTCGGGCGCCGCGGGCGGCCTGCTCTTGTGGTGGAGCTGGAACCGCACCGTGCGGCCGGCCGCTGAGCCGGAGGCCGCGTGAACCGACCGCCCGCGAACACCCTCGCCGCGGTGGCGGCCCCGATCCTGGCGCTCGCCGCTTGCGGTCCGGGGCCGCCCGACCCGACCGGGCCGCCGGAGGTCTTCGTCGAGGCGGTGATCGAGAACCTTTTCGCCATCGCCGACGACCACCTCCCCCTCGCTGACCCTGAGGAGTTGCGTGGCCCGGAGTACCGCCCCAGCGGCGCCTTCTGGGACGAGATGGTGGCCGAGATGGCAGATTTCGTGACCCCCTTCCTCCACCCCGAGGTCGTCCCCGACTGGCGCTGGCCGCCGGCGCGTGAGGCCTGCGTCACCGTCTGGGCCCATGCCTTCGCCGCCAAGCTCGGCGGACCGCCCGAGGTCCGCCTCGAGCGGCTGACGGACGAGGATAAGACTTCCGAAGGCGAATCACCGTCCGCCGTGCTCCAGGTCGAGCTGATGGACGTCAACGGCCACATCGACATCAGCTACTCCCTGATCATGGTGAAGGCAGATGGAGGCTGGCAGCTGCGGTACGCGCCGCGGCGGCTGCGGCGCTGATGCCGCGCCATCTACCAGAATCGCTTGACCAGGATTAGACTGGCCTTGCGGCGCCGTTCTGGCTGGCGACCGCGCTTTCTCTCTGCTGCCCGACTCCATGCTCCATTTCCGCACGCTTCTCCCCCTCTTCCCATTGGCTCTCTTGCTTGGCGCTGCGTGTCAAGTGGCACCAGAGACGCCGACCGGTGCCCTCGAAGGGGCGGTGGTCTACGGAGACGCCAGCAACAACGGAGAGGACCTCCCTCCCTTCACGCCGATCCAGATTTCCAAGTTCGGCGACGAGACCTACTTCCTCGGCGAAGGCGCGCCGCTGGCACTCGCCGGTGCCGAGCTCCTCGAGGAGGACGCTTCGGATGCCGCAGCGCTCTGCTTCCGGTTTGCCGAGCCTGGCCTGGAGCAGGTCAGTGCCTGGGCGGCTCAACACCCCGGCTCACTCATCGCCGTCTCGCTTCAATACAAGCTCCTCGCTGTGGCCTCGCCCGAAGAACTGACTCAGGGTCCCCTGATCGCGAGGGGCTTGGACCCACGCGAGGCCTCGGCCTTCCTGAGGCACCTGCACCGAGATCACCAGCTGCCCGTCACCCCCCTGGAGCTGAGGCCCGTCCTGGGGCCGGGCGAAGGCCCCGAGATCGGGGAAATCGTGCTGCCGGACCACCACGGGCGACAGCTCCGATTCGGCTTCCCGACGCCCTTCGCCTTGGAGTCGGCGACGGTCTACCCCCACCCCCAGACCACGGAATGGACGGTCCTGTTCGAGATCGCCGACGACCAGCGGGCGGAATTCGAGGAGCTCACCGGGAGGCTGGTGGGACGGCAGATGGGCCTCTTCATCGGCGATCGGTTGGTCGGCGGCCCGGCGACCGTGAACACTCCGTTGAAGGGCGCCGGATTCCTCAGCGGGTCCACGATCGGCCGCTGGACCGAGGCCGAGGCGCGCGAGCTCCTCGACCTGCTCTGGTATGGGGATTAAGCGGACGACTGGCAGGCCGTGACCGGCGCACCCGCCGCCCACGCCTCCCGCGCCGCCAGCACCAGCTCGCCGATCTCGTCCCAGTCGCCCGAGCGCGGGCCGGCCACGCCCTCGTTGGTCGAGTTGGCGTGCACGATCACCTGCTTGCCCTGGGCGCGCAGGGCCTCGACGTTCTTGGTCGTGTCCTCGATGTAGAGGTCGGCGCCGACCTCCTCCTTGTCGCCGACGAAGCACAATCCGTAGTACGGGATGTCGTGGCGGTCGAGCCAGTCGACCGTCTGCGCCACCGCCGCCTGGTGCGAGCGGGAGATGAACAGCCGGTGGGTGATGATGCGGATGTTCACGCCCTCCGCCGACAGCCGCCGGATCACCTGCGGCGCCCGCGGCATCGGCTCCAGCGAGCGGAACAGGTCGCGCTGGATGACGGCGTAGCGGTGCAGCGCCGCGTAGCCGCCGGGGGCCTCGGGGATGCCCCACTCGGGCAGGCCGTAGGACACCCGCTCGGGCAGGCGGTCGAGGGGCACGCCCAGCCACTCCGCCGCCAGCGGCCGCAGGCCGCCGTAGAAGTCGGCCACGCAGCCGTCGAGGTCCAGCCCGAGGATGAACTTGCGATCCGCCATCGCGGAATCGTAGCAGGCGGCTCGCCGGGGCGGGATCAGCCCTCGATGATCATGCCGTCGTAGGCGAAGAACTCGCCCGGGTCGAGGTGGACCGAGATCACCAGGCGGGCGGCCGCGCGCTGCGGCAGGTCGAGCACGGCCTCGGCCGGCCCGTAGGCGCCGAGCTGGGTGAGGTCGACCGAGGTCGATCCCAGCGACACTCCGGTCCAGTAGTCGATCGCCTCGATGTCGATGGTGCCGGCGTTGGGGGCGCCGAAGGTCTTGAGGCGGAAGGTCTTGCCGTAGCCCTCCCACTCGAGCCGGGAGCCGTCGAACTCGGTGATCCGGCACTCGCGGCCGTAGAGCTGGAAGCCGTACTGGAGCCGGGCGGACTTCTCGTCGACCAACTGCCAGGGCCAGATCCGATCGGGCTGGGGCACGATCGGGTTGGCGGGCTCGAAGGAGGTCCAGCCGAGGTCGACGTCGTCGATCATCGTGTTCATCGGCACCTGGGTCCAGGGCGCGCCCGGCTGGTCGCTGCCGTGGACGATGCCGCGCTGGGTGGAGCAGACGACGCGGTCGTCGGTCGGGAAGCCCGGGGCGAGCTCGACCTCGGTGGTCCAGTAGGGCGGGAAGGCGCCGCCGACCTGCACCCACGCCGGCGCCGGCGCGGACAGGTCCAGCTTGCGCACGCCGTTGCCCCAGACGCTGCCGTAGACCACCGGGGTGTTGCCGAAGTCCGGGTGCAGCGCGATCGAGGTCAGGGCGCCGTCGAGCCCGGGGTAGTCGTGCTCGGTGACGATGACGCCGGCCGGGTCGTCGATGATCTCGACCAGCTCGGGGCCGTCGGCGAAGGCGGCGAAGATCCGCGGGTTGCCCGGCCGCGAGAAGCCGGGGTCGACGGCGAGGTCGGTGACCGGGTCGGGGAAGTCCCAGATCATCTGCCAGGCGTCGTCCATGAGCCGGAACAGGTCGCCGTCGAGGGCGCAGGAGTAGACGTCGGTGCGACCGGCGGCGCTCGAGGCGTCGTAGGTGGGCGCGAAGGCGAAGGCCACCATCGGCTTCATCGGCGCGCCGTTGGTCTCGAAGCTGATGTCCTCGACGTTCTGCCCCAGGTCGAGGCTGCGGAAGATGCTCGGGATCAGGGAGCCGTACTTCTGGCTGAACCAGATCATGGTCTGGTCGCTGCCGGGCACGCCGAGGTTGGCGTGGAAGTTGGAGGACAGCGCCACCAGGCGGGTGCCGCCGAAGCCGCTCTGCAGCCAGCCGCTGTAGTTGTAGGGGTTGTTGGTCGGGACCGCCGGGTCGAACCACAAGGCGTTGCCCTGGGCGCCGCCGATCAGCACCATGCCGTCGTCCTGGAAGTTGGGCGAGACGTCGATGTCGCGCTCGAAGGCCAGGATGTTGTCGTGGATCGACTCGCTGGTGTTCTGGCTGACGTTCGCCCGCAGCATGCCGCCGCCGTAAGTGGCGCCGAAAGCCACCAGGTCGCCGCCGGGCTCCAGGCCGAGGCCGAAGGAGCGCAGGAAGTCGGTCTCGCGGCTGCGCACGGTGCGCCAGCTCTGGCCGGCGTCGTCGCTGCGGAACATGCTCGAGGAGCGGCCGAGGAACAGCCGGCCGTCGGTGGCGAAGTCGGGCGAGACGGCGAAGCCGAGGAAGAAGTACCAGATGCCGGTCACGGACCAGTCGGCCTCGCGCAGGTAGAAGTCCTGGTAATTGCCGAAGTCGTCCCAGGTGGCCCCGCCGTCCTCGCTGCGCAGGATGCCGAACAGGCTGCTGCCGTGGACCAGGCTGCTGTTGCCGCGGTCGGGATAGGCCAGGGTCGCGGAGTAGAAGTAGCTCTGGCCGCTGGGGCCGACCGGGGAGGCCGCCAGGGCCGAGAAGCCGACGTCGGCGGCGAGGCCGAGGCTGAAGGTGGCGCCGCCGTCGGTGGTCCGCCAGAGCTGCCCCCGCTGCCCGCTGGGCGAGGCCGGCTCCAGCTTGGAGCGGCTCAGCACCAGGTTGCCGCTGGTGGAGAAATCGCTTGCGCAGGCGATGTCCATGATCCAGTAGTCGAACTCCGAGGTGGACGGGGTCGAGAACTGGCTGTGCAGGCTCCAGGTGGCGCCGCCGTCGTCGCTCTGGACCAAGACGCCGCGGAAGGTGGCGAAGATCGCCTGGTCGTACCCCGCCGGGGCGGCCGGATCGAAGTCGGGGGCGATGGCGACGTTCGAGAGCTCGTCCGGGCCGCCGCTGTCGAAGATCTTGTCCCAGCGGCTGGCGGCGGCGTTCCAGGAGAAGAGCCTGCCGCTACCGGTGCTGATGACGGCGCCGCCGAGGCCGTTCTGGGCCGCGGACACCTCCGTGATGAACAGATCCTTCGGCCCCAGGCCGTCGGACATCGGCTCGACCAGGCCGCTCGCCGGGTGGTAGCGGAAGACGCCGCCGTCGGTCCCGATCAGGAAGCTGGGTTGGGCCGCGTCGGGCCAGTACTCCACCCGGGTCGGCTCGTGCCGGTCCAGGCCGCCGCCGGAGAGGGGCAGCCAGCTGAGGCCCTCGTCGTAGCTGCGCAGGACGTGGGTCTCCTCGCTCATGCAGGCGACCATCTCGTGGCCCCCGCCGGGCGCGGGCGCGACCGCGAGGTCCCGGACCACGGCGTGCGGGATGTGAGGGGCAGCGGTGGCCAGACAGACCGAGAGCGCGATGGAGAGCGTAGGGATCATCGAATGGGCGGGCGGGGATCGAGCGATCAGCCATCCACGCGAGCGCGGACAGCGGCACCAGGGTGCTTAGAGAATAACACAGGAAACCGGGCCCCCGCCGGCCGGATCAGCCCCCAGCCGGCCCGAAAAAGCTGCGGATCGCCCTGGAATATTCGAGGTATTCTTGGATGTCGTTATGTCCTGCGGTCGGGATCTGGACCACCTCGGTCTGCCCCGCCGGGAGCTCCTGGAGCAGCCCCTCGGTCCGCGCCCGAGGCACCACGCGGTCGCGTCCGGCGACCAGGACCAGGGTCGGGGCGGTGATCTCCGGGCCGTTGCGCCAGGACTCGAAGGGGTCGCGCAGCAGCAGGAACATCGGGAAGACCGGGAACTGGCGCTGGGCCAGGCGCTGGATGCTGTCGAAGGGGGTGACCAGGACCAGCCGCTCCACCGGCCGGCGCGCGGCCAGCGCCGTCGCCACGGCGCTGCCCAGGCTGCGGCCGATCACGGCGACGCTCCGGTGGCGTTCCGCGAGCTGGTCGAAGGCGGCCAGGGCGTCGGCCTGGATCCCGGCCTCGCTGGGGCTGCCGGGGTTGCCGGAGTAGCCGCGGTAAGGCAGCAGGTAGATCGCGCGGCCGGGGAGAGCGGCGTCGAGCAGGGCCAGGCTGTACTCGACCGACTCGGCGTTGCCGCCGAAGTAGACCACCGCCTCCGGCAGCTCGGGCCGCAGCGCCCAGCCGCGCAGCTCGGGGGCGGGGTCGCCGCCCCCGGCCCACCGGAACTCCTCCGCCCCCACCTGCCCCGGCGCGGGGGCGGGCGTCGGGAAGAAGAGCAGCCGCCGCTGGAACAGGAAGGCCAGCAGCAGCAACAGCAGGTAGACGGTGGCGAGGACCTTCAGCACGGGAGAGATCCGTTTCATGGCTCGGGTGACGCCCAGGCCAGCAGTCTAGAATGCCGCCATGACGCTGCAATCTCCCTCCTTCGAGGACCGCCACCGCGGCATGCTCGCGATCCAGGTCAGCGCCCCCGAGCGGCTGGCCTTCCTGCGCAAGGTCTATTCCCTGTTCACGATGGCGATCGTGATCTTCGCCGGCACCACCTGGGCCTGCTGCAACGAGACCGCCCTCGGCTGGGTGGCGCCGATCTACGGCTACGGCATCATCGGCCCGATCCTGCTCATGGTCGCGGTCGGCGCGATCATGCGCCTGGGCGCCAGCCGCTTCCCGATCAACCTGTTCGCGCTGGTCGGCTTCGCGGTCCTCGAGGGCTTCCTGGTCGGCCCGCTGGTCTTCCTGGTCAGCGCCTCCCGCGGCACCGAGGTGGTCGCCCAGGCGGCGGTCCTGACCGCGGTCGTCTTCGCCGGCCTGACCCTGGTGACCCTGACCTCGAAGCGGGACTTCAGCTTCCTGCGCTCCGGCCTATGGACCTGCCTGTGGGTGCTGATCGGGCTCGGCCTGGTCGGCATGCTCTTCGGCATGGACTGGTTCGGCTGGGGCTGGTCGGTGGCCTGGGTGATCCTGATGGCCGGCTTCGTGCTCTACGACACCTCGAACATCATGCGCCACTACCCGACCAACATGGCCGTCTCGGCGGCGATGGCGCTGTTCTTCGACTTCGTGATCCTGTTCAAGCACCTGCTGATGCTGCTCGCGAACCGCGACTGAGCCCGCCGGCGCCGTCCCCGGCTATCTTGGGGACGGTGCCCCGCAGCGTCCTCGCCCCCCTGCTGCTCGCGCTGGCTCCGCTCCCCGCCCAGGAGTCCGGCGAGCCCTCCCTGCGCCAGCTCGAACGCGCGCTGGCCCAGGCGGTGGAGCGGGAAGCGCCGGCGGCCGAGCAGGCCACGCTGCTGCTCCGGATCTCCGCCCTGGGCGGCAACGGCGCCGCCGAGAGCCTGGCGGACATCGCCGCCGACCACGAGGGCTGGCTGGCGGCCCGCGCCGTGGCCGGCCTGGCCAGCTGCCAGGCCTCCCGGACCCCGGAGCTGCTGCGCCGCCTGGCCAAGCGGGAGCAGTCCCCCGACGCCCGCGACCAGGCGCTGCGGGCCCTGGCCAGGGGCGACGACGACCAGCTGGCCTGGCTCAAGCGGCGCTGGGGCCGGGAGCAGGACGACGAAGCCCGGCGGCTGATCCTGAGCCTGCTCATGGACCGCGAGGCGCCCGGCCTGGACCGGCTGGTGATCAGCGCCGCCCAGGACGACGACCCGCGGCTGCGCGCCCAGGGTCTGCGCGGCATCGGTCAGCTGCGGCTGCGGCGGCAGCTGCCCCTGGTCCGCCGCGAGCTCGGCGACGGCAACGCCAGCGTCCGGCTGGCCTCGGTCGACGCCCTGGGCATGCTCGGCGGCCGCGAAGCCTTCATCGAGCTGCTCGACGCCGCCACCGACGCCCGCTTCGCCGGTATGCAGCTGGCCGTCTCGCGGGCCTTGAACTCGGCCGACGAAGAGCCGGAGGTCCAGGTGCTGGTGCGCGGCCTGAGCACCCGCGACGAGATCCTGGCCGAGCGTCTGCTCGAGGCCCTGGCCGCGGCCGCCCACCACCAGCCCGAACCCTGCGGCAAGGCCCTGCTGCGCGCCCTCGCCCACCCCAGCGAGCGGGTCCGGGCGGCGGCGGTGAAGGGCTTGGTCGCGGCGCGCGTGGAGGGCGCCGCGGACGCGCTGGCGCGCCGGCTCGACCACCGCAACCTGAGCACTCGGGCCGACGCCCTGTGGGGCCTGGCCGCGCTGGGCGGCGTGCCGGCCTCCAAGGAGCGGCTGGTGCTGCACCTGGCCCGGCACCAGAGCCCGGTGCTGCGCAAACACGCCACCACGGCGCTGCGCTGGTTCGGCAGCGACGACGCGCTCCAAGCCGCCGGCGCCAACCTCGGCGACGAGGACTGGCGGGTCGCCGCGGCGGCCGTGGCCACCTTGCTCGAGCTGCGCCGGCCCGAGTCGCTGCTCTGGCTGATCGAAGCCGGCGAGCCGCGCCGCGACCGCCTGCGCAGCGACGCCGCCGGCGCCCTCGAGAAGCTCACCGGCGAGGCCTTCGGACCCAACTTCGGCGCCTGGAGGCGCTGGCTCGCCGACCAGCCCCCGGACCTCCGGCTGCCCGATCCTGAGGTGGCGGCGCTGCTGCTGGAGCAGGCCCGGGCCGCCCGCGCCAACCCCGAGCAGCACACGACCACCTACCACGGCATCCCGGTGCCGCGCGGGCCGGTGGTCTTCGTGCTCGACACCAGCGGCTCGATGGCGGCCCGGCGCGCCGGCCGCAAGCAGTCGGACCTGCGCCACTTCGCCGAGGCCATCGAACGGGTCCTGCGCAACCTGCCGGAGTCCCAGCTCTTCGACCTGGTGCTCTTCGGCAGTGAGGTCGAGGTCTGGCGCGAGCTGCCGTCGCCGGCCAGCCCGGCCAACGTCGAGGACGCGGTCCGGCTGCTGCGGCGGACACCGGCCGCGGGCGGCACCAACCTCTACGACGCCCTGGAGGCGGCGCTGGCGCTGGAGGGGGCGCAGACCATCTTCCTGCTCACCGACGGCCAGCCGACCATGGGCCAGCGCACCGCGCCCGGGGACGTGCTGCTCGGGATCGAGCACCGCAACCGGGACCGCGGCGTGCGCATCCACACCATCGCCGCGGGCAGCGTCGCCGCCGATTTCCTCCAACGACTGGCCGAAAGCAACGACGGCGAAGCCGTGGACCTGCGCCAGGCCGGCGGCGGCTGAGCGAGCGGCGCCAACGGCGCCGGAGCGGGTTACTCGAAGACGGCCTGGGAGCTACAAAGGCCTAGGCCCCTGGGTCCCGCCCCCCCGTCGAGACCACCCCCCCGCGCCGTGTCCCTGCTCCTCCTCCCCCTGCTCCTCCTGGGACCGTTGTGCCAGGACCCCGCCGCGACCGCGGCCGACCCCGCCGCCGAGCTGGCCGCGCGCATGGCCAAGATCGAGGCGCTGCTCGAGGCCGAGCAGACCGGCCGCGAGCTCGGCGCCGCGCTGCACGCCCTCGCCAACCTGCGCACGCCCGAGGCGGTGGACGCCCTCGCCGGCCTCATCCCCGACCTGAACGGCCTGGGCCGGGCCGCCGCGATCCAGGCCCTGGGCATGGCCGACCTGCCCGAGGGGGTCGAGGAGCTGCGCAAGATCGCCTCCAACAGCAAGCAGATGCCCGACCGCGAGATGGCGGTGCGGGTGCTGGCGGGCGAGGCCGACGTCGGCTGGCTGCGCAAGTTCTTCAAGAAGGAGAAGAACGGCCTGGTGCGCGGCTCGGTGCTGCGCGAGCTGCTGCGGGCCAAGGTCGACGGCCTCGAGGAGATGGTGCTCGACGCCGCCAAGGACAAGAACGGCGACGTCCGCACCGCCGGCCTGATCGGCATCGCCGAGCTCGAGCTCGAGAAGGGCGGCAAGACGGCCACGAAAGCGCTGAAGGACTCGAACCTGGCGGCGCGCATGGCGGCCTGCCGCGCCGCCGGCCTGGTCGGCGGGCCCGCCGCCTACAAGACCATGGTGTCCGAGCTGCGGAAGACCAAGAACAAGGACTTCCGCGACGCCCTGACCATGGGCCTGCGGCTGGCGACGCAGGAGAAGGAGATCGAGGCGATCCTGAACGGCCTAGCCCGCGAGAAGGACGAGGAGATCGTCTCCCTGCTGATGTCCGCCCTCGGCAGCGCCGCCGAGCACGCGCCCGAGGCCAGCACCAAGGTGCTGATCAAGATGGTCAGCCACGCCAGCCCGGTGGTGCGGGAGCACGCCATCCGCGGCCTGGTCGGCGCCAAGCCGCCCGGCGTGCTGGAGCTGCTCGCTGGCCTGCTCGAGCACGAGAACCCGGTGACCCGCGCCGACGCCGGGTGGGCCCTGGCCGAGATCGGCGGCCTCACCCCCGCCGCCGAGGAGAAGCTGCTGCCGCTGCTCTTCGACCTCTCGCTGTCCGTCCGCGTCAACGCCGTGCGGGCGCTGGCCGGGGCCCAGAGCACCAAGGCCGTCGACGCCTTGGCCCGCATGCTCGACGACGAGTTCTGGTCGGTGCGTTCGGCGGCGGTGCAGTCGCTCTTGCGGCTGCGGCGGCTGTCCAGCCTCGACCCGCTGATCTCCCGCATGGAGCGCGACGACACCCGGGTCCGGGACGAGATCGCCGACGCCCTCGGCGAGCTCACCGGCCGCACCTTCGGCGCCAACACCAAGTCCTGGCGCCACTGGTTCGACGCCCTCGAGGACGGCTACGCCCTGCCGACCGAGGAGGAGGCGCTGCGGAAGCTGGCGGCGGCCGAGGCGGCGCGGACGGCGCGGCCCGGCGAGACCTCCACCGACTACCACGGCATCCCGATCCCGCGCGGCGGGGTGGTCTTCGTGCTCGACGTCAGCGGCTCGATGAACGAGCTCTGGGAGGACACCAGCACCGAGCACCTGACCCGCTACGACCACTTCTCGCGGGCGCTCAACAAGGCCATCTCCAACCTGCCGGGCGGCGCCCGCTTCAACATCGTGGTCTTCGCCTCCAGCCCGCACGTGTGGCGGAACAAGCTGGTGACCGCCAGCCGCGAGAACGTCGAGGAGGCCAAGCGCTTCCTGGAGAACAACAGCGCCTTCGGCGGCACCAACATCTACGCGGCGCTGGCCACGGCGCTGACCATCAAGGACGCCCAGACCATCTACCTGCTGACCGACGGCGACCCGACCGTCGGCGTCACCCACACGCGCGCCATCATCGAGAAGATCGCGCGCCTGAACCGCGACCTCGGGGCGATCATCCACACCATCGCCGCGGGCGAGGCCAGCGCCGACTTCCTGGCGGACCTGGCGGCGGCCAACGGCGGGCGCTCGGTCGACCTGCGCTGAACCATGCGGCGGTTCGCGCTGGCGCTGCTGATGGCCGCGGCCGGCGGCTTCGACGCGGCTGCCGCCCAGGAACCGGCGGCGAGGGAGAGCACGCCCCAGGAGCGCCTGGTCGAGCTCCTGGGTCAGATCGAGCAGCGGCTGCAAGAGCCCAAAGTCCCCCGGGACACCTCGCGGCTGCTCTACCAGCTCGGCGCCCTCGGCACGCCCGACGCCGCCGCGGCCCTCGCCGGCCTGGCGCTCGAGCAGGAGGGCTGGCTCGCCCGCACCTCGGCCTGGTCGCTGCGCTACATCGACGACCAGCACGTGATGGTGCTGCTGCGGAAGATCGCCAGCAGCGGACCGGTCCCGGCGCGCTGCGAGGCCCTGCGCCAGCTCGCCGAGCGCTCCCCGGCCGACCTCGGCTGGATCCGCCGGCGCTGGGACCGCGAGGAGGAGCCGCGGCCGAAGCAGGTGGTGCTCGAGATCCTGCTCCACCACGAAGCGGACGACCTGGGCCAGCTGGTCTGGGAGGCCTCGGACGACCGCGACGACAGGCTGCGCGCCGCCGGGGTGCGCGGCATCGGCGTGACCCGGCTGCGCAAGGGCATGTCGCGGCTCGAGAAGGCGCTCGGCGACCGCAGCCGCGTGGTGCAGCGCAACGCCATCCACGCCCTGCAGGCCTTCGGCGGCAAGGACGGCTTCAAGGCCCTGGTGGAGGCGGCCACCGACCACCGGCTGCTCGCGCTGCGCGAGGACCTGACCCGGGCCCTCAACTCCGCGGACGACGAGGAGGAGATCAAGGTCCTCATCCGGGCCCTGCGCACCCGCGACGAGGTCCTGGCGATGAAGCTGATCGAGGCCATCGCCACCGCCGCCCCGCACGCGCCGGAGGACTGCGGCAAGGCGCTGCTGCGCTCGCTCGGCCACGAGGACGAGCAGGTCCGGGCGGTGGTCATCCGCGGCCTGGTCATGGCCCGCGTGGAGGGCGCCGCCGGAGCGCTGGCGAAGCGCCTCAACCACCCCAGCCGCGACACCCGCAAGGAGGCGCTGTGGGGCCTGGCGCAGCTCGGCGAGGTGCCGCCGGATGCCCGCGACAAGGTGGTCTACCTGGCCCGCCACGACGACCGGGCGCTGCGCCGCCACGGCACGCGGGCGCTCGGCTTCCTGCCGGTCGAGATGGCCCTCGAGCCAGCGGTCGGCAACCTGCGCGACGAGGACTGGCGGGTGGTCTCGGCCGCCGTCGACGCGCTGCTGATGCTCCGCCACTGGCCCAGCCTGGCGCCCCTGATCGCCACCGGCGAGGCCCGCCAGGACGTGCTCCGGAGCGAGATCGCCGACGCCCTCCAGCTGCTCACCGGCGAGGGTTTCGGCATGAACTACCCGGCCTGGCGCCGGTGGCTGGGCGACCAGGATCCGGACGCCGCCTTGCCCGACGCCGAGACCGCCGCCGCCGCGGTGGCGGCGCTGGAGCGGCTGCGGCGCGAGGCCGGCGACACCGCGTCGACCTACCACGGCCTGACGGTGCCGCGCGGGGGCGTGGTCTTCGTGCTCGACATCAGCGGCTCGATGAGCGCCCGGAGGGGCGGCGGCGCCGAGAGCGACTACCGCCGCTTCGCCGGGGCCCTGCAGCGGGTGATCGGCGGCCTGCCCGAGAGCTCGATGTTCAACGTCGTGCTGTTCGGCAGCGCGGTGGAGCCTTGGCGCGAGGAGCTGGCTCCGGCGAGCCCCGAGAACGTCGAGGACGCGGTCGCCCTGCTCCGGCGCACCACACCCAACGGCGGCACCAACCTCTACGACGCCCTGGCGCGGGCGCTGCAGATGGAGGACGTCCAGACCATCTTCGTGCTCACCGACGGCATGCCCAGCGCCGGCCGGCGGACCGCGCCGGGCGACATCCTCATGGGCATCGCCCAGCTCAACCGCGACCGCGGCGCCCGCATCCACACCATCGCCGCGGGCAGCGCCGGCGCCGGCTTCCTGAAGACGCTGGCCGAGAGCAACGGCGGCGAGGCCGTCGACCTGCGCCAAGGCATGGATGCGGCGGGCGGGGAGTAGCGGTCAGCAGCTGGCGCCGCTCCGCCGTAGGCCTGGACGCGCGGGGGCTCCAGGCTTAGTCCAGGACTCCCGGCCGCGCCGGGTCCCGCCATGTTGTTCTTCCAGCTCCTCCCCGCCTTCTTGAGCCTGCTCGCCCTCGCCGCTCACTTCCTACGCGGCGGCCACCTGGTGCTCGCCGGGCTGACGCTCGGCGCCGTGGCGCTGCTGTTGGTCCCGCGCCGCTGGGCCGGCGGCCTGGTCCAAGCGGTGCTGGTGCTCGGGGTGCCGGTCTGGCTGCTCCAGACTTGGGTGCTGGTGCTGGGGCGGCAGGCGCGCGGCGAGCCCTACGGGCGGCTGATGCTGATCCTCGGCGGCGTGGCGGCCTTCTGCGCCCTGTCCGCGCTGCTGCTGCGCCGGCAGCGGGCGCGGCGGTGGTTCCAGGCGGAGCGGGCCAGCGCCCCGGCCGCTCAGTCCGCGGCCTCGTAGGCCGGATTCGGGCTGGGCAGGCGGGCGCCGGTCTCGGCGAGCCAGCGGTCGAGCTGCCCGGACAGGACCGCAGTTCGCGCCAACTCGACGCCGGCGGCGTCCATGGTCTCCCCAGGGTCGCGGGAGAGGTTGTAGAGCTCGACCTGTTCCTCCCCGAACCAGCGGATCAGCTTCCACTCGCCCTCACGGACCACCGCGCCCGGCCGGCCGCCTTGGTTGCCGTAGTGCGGGTAGTGCCAGTACAGCGCGCGCTCGGCGCCGGCGCCCTGCTCGCCGCGCAGCAGCGGGACCAGGCTGACGCCGTCGAGGTGCTGCTCCGGCCGCGCCGGCAGGCCGGCCATCTCGAGCAGGGTCGGGTAGAAGTCGGTGCTCGTGACCGGGGTCTCGCAGACTCTGCCGGCCGCGGTGACGCCGGGCCAGCGGATGATCATCGGCTCGCGGATGCCGCCCTCGTAGAGCCAGCCCTTGCCGGCGCGCAGCGGCAGGTTGCTGGTCGGGTGGCCCTCCGAGGTGGACAGGCCGCCGTTGTCGGACATGAAGAGGACGACGGTGCGGTCGGCCAGACCGAACCGCTCGAGCCCGGCGAGCACGTCGCCGACGGCGGCGTCCATGGCCTCGACCATGGCGGCGTAGACGGCGTGCTCCTGCACCAGCCGGACCTTGCGCGCGCCTTCGGTCCCCCACTCGGCCTCCAGGCCGCGCTCCTGCTTGCGCGCGCGGTACTTCTCGACCAGGTCGGCGCGGCCGATCAGCGGCGTGTGCACCGAGTAGAAGCTGAGGTAGGCCAGGAAGGGCTGGTCGCGGTGCTCCTCGGCGAAGGCGACGGTCTCCGCCGCCAGCCGCGCCGGCAGGTGCTCGCCCTCGGGGCCGTCCTCGAGCCGCGGGTTGCCGTAGGGCGAGAAGTACTTGTCGCCGCCATAGGGGCCGCCGCGGGTGATGCCGCCACGGTTGACGTCGAAGCCCTGGTCCTCGGGCCACCAGCCCTCCGGGCCGAGGTGCCACTTCCCGGCGAAGAAGGTGGCGTAGCCGGCCTGCTTCAGCGCCTCGGCGAGGGTCGTCTCCTCGAGCGGCATCCGGTCGAGGTAGGGCGCCGGCAAGAGCGGCGTGTTCCGCTTCCACTTCTCCGGCTGCGCCGCGCCGAAGTAGTCGGTGGTCGCCAGCCGCGCCGGGTACTTGCCGGTCATGATCGACACACGGGTCGGGCTGCACACCGGGCAGGCGGCGTAGGCGTCCGTGAAGCGCACACCGCTGGCGGCCAGGGCGTCCAAGCTCGGCGTGTCGTAGTAGCTGCTGCCGGTGACGCCGAGGTCGGTCCAGCCGAGGTCGTCGGCGAGGAAGAAGACGAAGTTGGGCGGCGGCGGCGGTTCTTGGGCGGAGAGCGGCGCGCCCAAGAGGGCCGCGGCGAGCAGCGGCAAGAAGGAGAGCAGTCGGGGACTGGGGCTGGGCATCGTCTGGTCAGGAATCGCGGCGGATTCAGCCTAAGCGCGCGGGCACCGGGGAGCGCGATCCCCTCAAGGAGACTCGAACTGGCGCCAGAAGACCCGGAAGTAGGCCTCCTCAACGGCGCTGCACCAGGAGCACTGCAGGACCTCCGTGAGCTGGACCTCATCCATGAGGACGCAGCCCAGCCAGGCGTAGGCCGCGCCGCGCGGGAATCGGCTTGCGCGAACGAACGCGTAATCGTCCGGGTACCAAGGAGGCCCGAGCACGGGCTGCGGCTGGCGGGGCTCCAAGGGAATGCCGTGCAACGGACAGGCGGCTGCTTCGGTTTCGGCGGACGCGTGGGCGCAACCGAGGGCCAGCAGGCCGAGCAGCCCCGCCGCAGCCCGCGTCAGGCCCATGAGGTCGGCGAGTTGGAAAAGCGCGGCAGGCACGACGAGCTCTAGGTCCCGCACCGGCGAGAGTCACCGCCGAGGGCCGCGATTCCAGTCTCCGTTGGCGATCGGAGCGCCGCCTTGTGGGCCTACGATCGGGTATCTATCCTCCCTGGGTACCGGCGACAGGGAGTCGCGGGACAACGGCCGTGATCAAGACCGCCCTCCTTCGCACGCTCGCCTTGTCTACCGGCCTGTGCGCCGCCAGCGTGCTCGGCGGCATGCTCGGCGGCGAAGGCCACTCGCTCGGCGAGCTGCTGCTGCCGGTGCTGATCGGCAACGGCATGGTCGGCGCCGGCCTGGCAGTGGCGGCGCTGCTGCTGGCGCTGGTGCCGGCCCTGCGGCCGCGCCTGAACCCGCCCGGCTGCTTCGCCCTCGGCTTCCTGCCCGGCCTGGCGCCGCTGCTGGGCCTGGCCGGCCTGCCCATCGCGGGCGTCGCCGCCGCGGCCGTAATCCTGGCCGCCGCCGCCCTCGCCTTCGGCCCGCGCTGGCCGCTGCGCGGCGGATGGCGCCACGCCGGCGTCGTCGCCCTGACCTTCGCCGTGGCCCTCGGCGGCGGCTGGCAGCGCTACCGGGAGCTGCGCGACCGCGGCGCCGTCGCGCCGGACTACCCCCTCCCGGCCGCGGGCGCCGCCGACCTGGCGCCGGCCCCCGACGCGCCGGACATCATCCTGGTCTCGCTCGACACCCTGCGCGCCGACGCCATCGTCGGCCCCCGCGAGCCGGCTTACGAGCTGCCGTGGTTCGACGGCAAGCGCGCCGCCGGCAGCTGGTGGGACTACGGCTACTCCTCGAGCAACCAGACGCTGCCGGGCCACGCCTCGATGCTGTCCGGGCTGGACGCGATCGGCTCCGGCGTGCGCCACAACTTCGACCGGCTGCCCGGCCCGGAGCGGTACCGGCTGCTGCAGGAGCACCTCCGCGACGCCGGCTTCCACACCGCCGGGGTGATCTCGAATTCGCTGCTGTCGTCGAGCATGGGCTTCGGCCGCGGCTACCACGCCTACGACGACAGCGCCGCCGAGGACTACTCGCCCCGGCTGGCCTGCGTCGCGCGGCTGCGGCGGATGAGCTGGTTCGGCATGCTGCTGCCGCCGCAGCTCAGCAACGCCGTCCTCGACTTCACCACCTTCCGGCCGCTGCGCCGTCCGCTGCGCGACTTCGCCGGCGCCGGCCACCGCCAGCGCGGCCGCGTCACGACCGACCAGGCGCTGGAGATGCTCGACCGGCTCTACGCCAGCGAGCGGCCGTTCTACTTCTTCCTCCACTACCTCGACCCGCACCACCCCTACGGCGCCCCGCCCGGCTTCGACGGCCGGCTGACCGATGGCCTGCCGCCGCTGCCCGCGCGCTACCAGCCGGCCCCCGGGCACCCGGAGCAGGTGATCGAGCTGGCGCAGCTGCACCGGATGCGCGCCGACTTGCAGAGCGATGACGCGGCGGTGCGCGCCCAGGCCGCCGCGGGCGCCGAGCACTACCGCCGCATCTACCTCGAGAACGTGCTCTACCTCGACGCGCTGCTGCAGGAGGTGCAGGCGCGGGTGGACGCCTCGGGCCGGCCGGCGCTGTGGCTGGTGACCGCCGACCACGGCGAGCAATTCGGCGAGAACGGGGCGCTGATCCACGGCAACCACCTCTACCAGGACTCGCTGCGGGTGCCCTTCCTGATCGAGGGGCCGGGGGTGCCGGCCGCGCACCGCCAGGACCTGGTCCCCGACGTCGCCGACGTCGCCCCGACGCTGCTGGCCTACCTGCGGATCGAGCCGGCGGAGGGCATGACCGGCCGGCCGCTGCTGCACGCGTCCGCCGGGCCGCGCCCGCACGTCTGCGGCGACGACGCCCGGCTGATGGTCCGCGACGGCGACTGGAAGCTGATCGCCGACCGCGGCGACCCGGCGCCGACCCCGACCGCCCTCTACGACCTCGCGGCCGACCCGGAGGAGCAGCGCAACCTGCTCGGCGCCGACGAGCACCGGGGCACGACCGCGCGGCTGATCGGCCTGCTGGTCGAGGAGCTTGCCCGCGAGCGCTACGAGCCCTCGACCGAGCTCGCCGCCGGCCAGGCCGAAGCGCTCGAGGAGCTGGGCTACGTCGAGGGCGACGAGTAGCGGGCCTGGACCCGCGTCTGGCGCTGGAAGAACACCTTCAGGCCGCGCCACAGCGAGCCGCTGGCCCGGGCTTCGCGCCACAAGTCGGCGTAGACGTGCAGGTTCAGCCACAGCAGGTTGAAGCTGCGCACCGGCTTGGTGATGCCGTAGACCACCGGCTCCGACTCGGGCTCGAAGCTGCGGTAGAGCCGGTCCCAGACGATGAAGATGCCGGCGTGGTTGCGGTCGATGTAGCGCGGGTTGCTGCCGTGGTGCACGCGGTGGTGCGAGGGCGTGTTGAAGACCCAGCCGAAGGCGCCGAGCTTGCCGACGAAGGGCGTGTGGATCCAGTACTGGTAGACCAGGTTGGCGGCCTGCTGCGCCAGCACCCAGGCCGGGTGGAAGCCGAGGAAGCACAGCGGCGTCCAGAAGATCCACGAGTACCAGCCGGTGGTCCACGGCTGCCGCAGCGCGGTGGCGAGGGTGTAGTGCTCCGAGGAGTGGTGGGTGACGTGGGCCGCCCAGAAGGCGGGGACCTCATGGCTCATCCGGTGATACCAGTAGTAGGAGTGGTCCTCGAGCACCACCAGCAGCGCGATCGACCACCATGTGAGGGGCAGCTCCGTCAGCCGATGCTCGTAGCCGAAGGAGTAGGCGCTCCAGGTCAGCAGCCCCCAGCCCGCCGACACCACCAGGAAGCCGAGTCCGAGGCAGACGCTGGTGAGCGCGTCCTTCGGGACGTAGTGGCCGCTGCGCTTGCGGCTGTCCCAGGCCATCTCCAGCGCCAGCGTCAGCAGGAAGAAGGGGATGGCGTAGACGAGGATCTTGGTGTGGAGCGGCATGCGGTGGCGGTCCCGATCCTAGCCGGGTGCGGCGGATCAGGAGGTGCCGGTCATGCCGACGATCTTCTTGCAGTGCGGGCAGCAGAAGACGGCGTGGATGCCGAACCAGCCGCGCTCGACCTTGATCAAGCGCTGCACAGGCTTCTCGCAATGAGGGCAGACAGGGGTGATTTCTTTCTTCTGGATGTCGACCATGGCGCTCGGTTGCGGCCGCCGGCGCGGCGGCGTCCCGGATTCTATGCCTCCGCCGTCCTACCATTCGGTGATGCCGGACGCGCTGAAGGAGCAGTACAGCCAGGAGTACCTGGAGCGGCTGGCGGCGGCGGTGCGCGCGGCCTCCGACGGCTTCGATTCGGGCGCCTTCCTCGCCGCGGCGCTCGGCGACGGCTGGGAGCAGCTCGAGCTCAAGCAGCGGATGCGGCGGATCAGCGACTGCCTCGGCCGCTTCCTGCCGGCGGACTACCCCGCCGCCCTGGCGGCGGTGCGCGCGGCCGCGCCCGGCTTCGGCGGCCTGCAGGGCCTGCCCTTCCCGGACTTCGTCGAGCGCTTCGGGCTGGAGCACTGGGAGCTCTCGGTCGAAGCTCTGCGCGAGCTCACGCCATACAGCACCTCCGAGCTGGCGGTGCGGCCCTTCCTGAAGCGGGACCCGCGCCGCATGCTGGCGACGATGCTGGAGTGGACCGGCGACGAGGACGAACACGTGCGCCGCCTGGCCAGCGAAGGCTGCCGGCCGCGGCTGCCGTGGGCGATGGCGCTGCCCGCCTTCCAGCGCGAGCCGGCGCCGCTGCTGCCGATCCTGCGCCGGCTGCGCGACGACCCCAGCGAGTACGTGCGCCGCAGCGTCGCCAACAACCTGAACGACATCTCCAAGGATCACCCGGAGCGGGTGCGGCGGCTGGCCGAGGAGTGGCTCGGGTACTCCCGGGACCGGGACCGGCTGGTCAAGCACGGATGCCGGACCCTGCTCAAGGCTGGCGACGCTCCGACCATGCTGCTGTTCGGCTTCCGCGACCCGGCCGAGATCGAGGTCGCCGAGCTGCGCCTGTCGACCGACCGGCTGCCGATCGGGGGCGAGCTGGAGTTCCGCTTCGTGCTGCGCTGCGACGAAGGGCTCGGCAAGATCCGGCTCGAGTACGCCGTCGACTTCGCCAAGGCCCGCGGCCGGGTGTCACGCAAGGTCTTCAAGATCTCAGAGTCCGAAAACGCCGCGGCGACGAGGACGATCGCCCGCCGCCACCGCTTCGCCGACCTGAGCACGCGGCGGCACTACCCAGGGGAACACCGGATCACGGTGATCGTCAACGGGCAGGAGAAAGGGGCCGCGGGATTCCGCCTCGTCCCGGCCGCACCCTAGAGCCGGTCCACCACCACCCCCTGCTTCTGGCACAGCTCGTAGAGCGCCGGCAGCAGCGAGTGCAGCGCCCGGGCCGGGCGCGCCTTGACCAGGATCTGGCGCCGCCAGCGGCCCTTCAGCTTCTCCACCGGCGGCGGCGCCGGGCCCAGCAACAGCGTGCCGGGGGCGTCCGCCTGCCGCAGCTGCGCCGCGGCCTCCTGCGCCATCTTCTCGACCTTGGGCAGGTCAGCAGCCTCGAACTGAATCCGCACGCCGCCGGCCGCGGGCGGGTAGCCGAACTCCTCGCGCTCGGCCAGCTCGCCGGCAGCGAAGCCGTGGTAGTCGTGGCGCGCGGCGGCACGGATCGCCGGGTGCTCGGGGATCCAGGTCTGGACCACGACCTTGCCGCCGCGGTCGCTGCGCCCGGCGCGGCCGCTGACCTGGCTGATCAGGTCGAAGCAGCGCTCGGCGGCGCGGAAGTCGGGGTGGTGCAGCGCGGTGTCGGCGTCGAGTACGCCGACCACGGTGACCTCGGGGAAGTCCAGACCCTTGGCGACCATCTGGGTGCCGAGCAGCAGGTCGAGCTTGCCGGCGCCGAAGTCGCCCAGCACCTGCTCGTAGGACTCGCGCCGGACCATGGTGTCGCGGTCCATGCGCCCCACCCGCGCCCGCGGGAACATCCGCTTCAGGGTGTCTTCGGCCCGCTCGGTCCCCACCCCCACCAGGCTCACCGGGTTGCCGCAGGCCTTGCAGCTGCGCGGCTCGGGCGCCTCCTGCATGCAGTAGTGGCAGACCGCCTTGCGCCGCCACCGGTGGTAGGTCAGCGCCACGTCGCAGGCCGGGCAGTGGACGCAGGCGCCGCAGCCGCGGCAGTGCCAGGCGGGGGCGAAGCCGCGCCGGTTCAGGAACAGGATGCCGCGCTCGCCGCGGCCCAGCGCGCCTTCGATCGCCCGCCGCAGCGGCTCCGAGACCACCAGCCAGTGCTCCTGGTCGGCCTTCTCCGAGCGCATGTCGACCACCTCGATCGAGGGCAGGCTGCCGCCAGCCACGCGCTCAGGCAGCTCCAGCAGCCGCACGCTGCCGTCGCGGGCGGCGGCCCAGGTCTCCAACGCCGGCGTGGCGCTGCCCAGCACGCAGACCGCTCCCTCGAGCTCGGCGCGCTCCTGCGCCACCTTGCGGGCGTGGTACCGCGGCGTCGACTCCTGCTTGAAGCTGGTCTCGTGCTCCTCGTCGACCACGATCAGGCCCAGGCCGGGGATCGGCGCGAACAAGGCCGAGCGCGCGCCCACCACCACCCGCAGCCGGCCTTCGCGCAGCGCCAGCCACTGGTCGTGGCGCTCGGCGTCGGTCAGCCCGCTGTGCAGCACCGCCACCTCCCCCGCCCGGGCGCGGAAGCGGGCGACCGTCTGCGGCGTCAGCGCGATCTCCGGCACCAGGATGATGGCGCCGCGGCCCTGCTCCAGGCAGCGCTCCAGCGCCCGGAGGTAGACCTCGGTCTTGCCCGATCCGGTGATGCCGTGGAGCAGGAAGTCCTCGTGGCCGCCGCCGTCGAGCGCGGCGCAGACGGCGTCGACGCAGGCCCGCTGCTGCGGGGTCAGCTCGGGCGGCACGTCCGGGGCGGCGGCGCCGTCGAAGGGGTCGAAGAACTCGCGGCGGCGGCCGAAGCGCACCACCCCTTTCTTGGCCAGGGTCTGCAGCGGCGACTTCGACAAGCCGGTGCGGTTGCAGAAGTCCCGCACCTCGACCGGGCCGCCGGCCTGCTTCAGCCAGGCGATCGCCCGCTCCTGCTTCGGGAAGCGCTCGGCCAGCTCCTCGAGCGCGGCCTCGTCCGGCTCCTGCACCAGCTCGACCACCGGCACCGTGCGCCGCGGCCGGTCCCGCCGCAGCGCCGCCGGCAGCATCGCCGCCAGCGCCTGGCCCCAGGAGCAGAAGGTGTCGTCGGCGATCTGCCGCCCCAGCCGCAGCAGGCCTGGGGTGAGCATCGGCTCCTGGTCCAGGCGCTTGGCCAGCGGCCGCAGCCGCGCCGGAGCGACGTCGGCCGGCGGGTGGGCGTCCACGCCGACCACCACCCCCACCAGCCGGCGGGCGCCGAAGGGGACCTGGACCCGGCAACCGGCCGCCAGGTCCGCCATGCCCTCGGGCACGCGATAGCTGAACTCCCGGCGCACCGGCGTGTCGAGGGCCACGCGGGCGAAGGGGCCGCGGACCGGCGCCGCGGGCCGCGAGCTGGCCTTCGAGCGGGGCGCGGACCCCGCCTCCGGCGCCCCGCCGGGGTCATCCCCGAAGAGGGTCGGCTGTCCAGGGGCGGGGGGCGGCATGCGCGGGCATTCTAGAGGGCAGACGGCCCTGCCCGGTCGCGGTTACGCTTCCCCTTCGATGACCCCGACCCAGGATCCGCGCACCCCGGTCACGCTGCTGACCGGCTGGCTGGGCGCCGGCAAGACCACGCTCTTGAACCGGCTCCTGAGCGAGCCCGGCGGCCGCCGCTTCGCGGTGCTGGTGAACGAGTTCGGCGACATCGGCGTCGACCAGCGGCTGGTCAAGCGGGTCGACGAGGACCTGGTCGAGCTCTCGAACGGCTGCGTCTGCTGCACCGTGCGCGGCGACCTGGTGGCGGCGCTGGCCCGGCTGCGGCAGCGCCGGCTCGGCGGCCTGCTCCCCCGCCGACGCTTCGACCACGTGCTGCTCGAGACCACCGGCATCGCCGAGCCGGCGCCGCTCCTGCGCACCTTCCTGGTCGAGGACTCGGTCGCCTTCGGCTACCGCGTGGCTTCCATCGTGGCGCTGGTCGACGCCCGCCACGCCGGCCGGGCCTTGACCGAGGTGGCGGCGCGCGACCAGGTGGCGCTGGCCGAGCTGCTGCTCCTCAACAAGACCGACCTCGCCGCCGCCGACCAGCTCGACGCGGTCGAGGCCCGGCTGCAGGCCATGAACCCGGTGGCGCCGCTGCTGCGCTGCCAGGACGCCGCGGTCGAACCGGCCGAGATCCTGGCCGAGCGGCCGCCGCGGCAGCTGGACCTCCAGATCAGCACCGACGAGCTCCACCACGACCACGGCGACCTGCGCGCGGTCACCCTGCGCGCCGACGAGCCGCTGGACGAGCTCAAGGCCCAGCTCTGGCTCGACTCCTGCGCCCGCATGCTCGGCGGCGAGCTGGTGCGCTGGAAGGGCTTCCTGCGCCTGGCCGGCCACGAGGAGGCCGCAGTGCTCCAAGGCACCTACGAGCTCTACACCGTCGACGCCGCCGGCCCGTGGCAGGGTCCGCCGCGCACCGAGCTGGTCTTCATCGGCCGCGGGCTCGAGCGCGAGGTGCTCGAACGCGGCCTGCGAGCGGCGATCGCGGCCGACTGAAATGCGCCGCCTGCTCTACGTCGTCGACCCGATGTGCTCCTGGTGCTACGGCTTCGCGCCGGTGCTCGCCGAGCTCGAGCAGGAGCTCGCGCCCGGAGTGAGCGTGGAGCTGATCATGGGCGGCCTGGCGCCCGACAGCGACGCGCCGATGGACGAGGACACCCGCCGCTACGTCCAGGGTGCTTGGCGCGAGGTGACCGCCCGCACCGGCGTCGCCTTCAACCACGACTTCTGGAGCCGCTGCCAGCCGCGCCGCTCCACCTACCCCTCCTGCCGCGCGGTCCTGGTGGCCGGCGCGCGCGGCCGCGGCCGGGAGATGCTCGCCGCGATCCAGCGCGCCTACTACCAGGAGGCCCGCAACCCCTCGGACGCCGCCACCCTCGCGGCGCTCGCCGCAGAGCTCGGCCTCGACCCGGCCGGCTTCCGCGCCGAGCTCGACGCCCCCGCCACTCAGGCCCGCCTCGAGGCCGACTTCGCCCGCCGCCGCCTGCTCGGCGTCCGCTCCTTTCCCAGCATCGGCGTGACGCAGGACGGCGAGGACCGGCTCCTCGCCAGCGGCTGGCTCGACGCCGCCGGGCTGCGGTCGGCGCTCCAGGGCGCCGGGCTCCTGGCTTGACCCCGAACGAGAAACGCCCCGGCGGGCTTCGGTGCCTGCCGGGGCGTTTCGAGCGGCCTCGGGCCGCTACTTAGCGCACTTCTCGCACTCCTTGCCGAGCGCGGCGGCGTCCTTGCAGCACTGCGCCATTTCCTTCTCGGCGCAGCAGGGCTTGGTGCAGTCGTCACCGCAGGACTTCTCGGCGGCGCAGCAGGTGTCGGTGCAGGCGTCGCCGCAGGCGCCGGCGCTGGTGCAGGCGGGGGCGAGGATCAGGGCGAGGGCGGCGAGGCCCAGGAGGAGGTGCTTCATCTTCATTCCTGGTTCGGGTTCGGGAGGGTCGCGAGGACCTCCAGCAGAGAGTCCTCCAGATTTTCGCGCTGCCAGTCGTTGAGCGCAACGGTGTCCGCCAGCTCCGCCCGCGTGCGCGGCAGGCGCTTGCCGATCTCCTCGAGGTGGCGGCGGTGGATCAGCCGCTCGCTGGGCAGGCCGAGGGCGTCGGCACGCAGTTTGCGCCACTTGCGCAGCGCGTCCTGGTTGTCCCGCTGCTGGCGGCGCCGGTTGCGCTCCTCGCGGCTGACCTTCTCCGGGATGTGGTCGCTGGTGGATTCACCCTCTGCGGCGCTCAGCGCCTCGAGCAGCTGCTTGCCGATCTTGCGGGCGTTGCCCCAGCCGATGCCCCTCCGGCCAGCCAGATCCTTGGTGTCGCGCGGCGGCTGCTTGGCCAGATCGATCAGGGTCTCGTTGGCCATGACCCGGAACACCGGCTTGTCGCGCTCCTGCGCGGTCTCCTCGCGCCAGCGGAACACCGCCCGCAGCCGGGCGGCGGCGGCCGGGTCCATGCCGCGGGCTCCCTTCATCTTCTTCCAGCCGTCGAAGTTCGGCTCGCGCGGCGGCAGCACCTCGCGCTCCTGGCGCTCGAACTCCCCGTGCGCGGCGGCGGTCATGCCCTTCTCCTCCAGCTCGGCGGTCAGGCGCTGGTAGAGGTCCGGCAAGAAGTGGGTGTCGATGCGGGCGTAGGCCACCTGCGACTCGCTCAGCGGCCGCCGGCCCCAGTCGGAGCGCTGCTCCTTCTTCGACAGCACCATGCCGTAGTAGGACTCGATCAGCGCCGCCAGCCCGGTCTTCTCGTGCTGGAGCAAGGTCATCGCCACCTGGGTGTCGAAGAGCCCGCGGACCTCGGCGCCGAGGTCCTTCTTGATCAGCATCAGGTCGAACTCGGCGGCGTGGAAGATCTTCACCACCGCCGGGTCCTCGAGCAGCTCCTTGGCGGCGCGCAGGCCGTCGCCGAGGGCGATCGGGTCGACCAGGTAGTCGGTGTCGTCCGCCGTGACCTGGAACAGGCACAGGCGGTCGGTGTAGGCGAAGAAGGAATTGGCCTCGGTGTCGACGCCGAGCACGCCGGCGGCGCGCCATTCGCGAAGGGCCGCGTCCAGCTCCTCGGGGGTGCGGACGTGGCGGACCGGGGACCAGTCGGGGGGGATCCGTTCAGGCATGCGGCCGTTCGGCCTCGTGAGCGGCGCTCGGTTCCAGGGTCAGCTCAGGATGAAGTAGATCGGCATGGCCCAGGCGCCGGCCTGGGCGTTCGAGTACTCGACCTCGGCCCGGTACCAGGCGCTGCCGGTGGGCTCGACGGTCGAGGGCACGATCACGCTACCGCTGCCGGTGACGCCGGTGAACTCCTGCAGCAGGACCTCGTCGGCGGCGCCGACCTCGCCGCGGTAGACCCGGATCACCGAGTCCTGAGCGACGTTGTAGTAGACCTCGATGTCGACCGGGTGCCCCGGCGGGATCTTGCTGGCCTGGGCGGTGAAGCGGGCGCCGCCGTCGGCCTTGCGGCCGTGGTGGTCGCGCATCTGCAGGTCGAGGAAGGGGCCGTTGCTCAGGTAGGCGCGGCCGCTGCCGATCCCGGCCAGCAGCGCGCTCTCGCTGTAGGTCCCCTCGGCCCAGACGTGCAGGGCGCCGAAGTCCATGGCGGTGTCGTGGGTGTCGCTGCCCGACATCGGGTAGGTGAACTCGCCGTCGAGCATGCGCTCCTTCCACCACCAGACGTGCGGGGCGTTGGGGGTGAAGGTGTCGCCGTTCCAGATCTCGGTGCCGAAGGTGTAGCCGTGGTTGAAGCCGCGGAAGCCGGCCACCGAGTTGAAGCCCCACATACCGTTGGGGTGGTTGGCGATGGCGAAGCCGCCCTCGGCCTTGATCGCCGGCACGTTCTTCCACTGCGAGCGCTTGGGGTCGTCGCAGAAGTCGAGGAAGCCGTCGTCGCCGCCGTACTTGCGCGAGGTGATCGCGTGGGCGCCCATGTGGTGGACCGGGCTGCCGAAGCCGAGGTAGCACAGGGCGTCGGCGCTGTCGCTGCCCCACTGCGAGCCGGTCTCCTCGCCGGAGACCTCGGTGCCGCAGATGACCACGAAGCCGGCGTCGTCGAGGGTGTCGGCCTCGTTCTTGACCAGAGCGAACTCGTTCGGGCTCTGGATGCAGTAGGAGTGGGTGGTGGTGCTGAAGAAGTCCATCCCCAGCGCCTGGAACTGCGGCTTCAGGTCGGCGTTGGTGAAGGCGCCGGTGATGTTCACCGACTCCGCGGCGCAGCTCGGGCAGCCGCCGACCGCCTCGTCGCGGCAGTTGTGGACGTGCAAATCGCCGGCGTACCAGGCGCCCGCGGCGCGGCCGGAGCCCATGGCCGCGTGCCACTCGGCGGGCGGCGCCAGGTAGTCCGGCAGCAGCTCGATGCCGTGCGTCAGGACCGCCTGGGCCAGGGAGCCGTCGGCCTTGCGGTAGTCGAGCACGACGTCGACCGCGGCCTCGTCCCCCACCTCGGCGCCGGAGAACAGGGGCGCCAGGTCGAGCTCGAAGTGGACGTTCTTGAGCTGGGGAGCGCCGGTCTGCTTCAGCTCCTGGACGGCGTCGACGATGTCCAGGAACAACCGCGCCTCGTTCTCGGGCTGCAGCTCGGGCCGCTGGTCGAGCGGCACGAAGATCCGATGCCCGTGGCGGTGGGACAGCTCGGGGTCGATCAGCTCCTGCTTCAGGTAGAGGTCGGCGACCATGCCGCCGTCGCCCAGCAGCCGCTCGCCGTGCAGGTCGACCTGCGCCAGGCTCCGGCCGCCGGCTTCGAGCACCCGCAGGCCCTCGAGGGCCACGCCGGCCTCGCCGGGGTTGTAGACCTGGACCTTCATCGGCACCGTGACGTCGGTGCGGCGGACCTGCTCCATGAGGCCGAAGGGCAGGACCTGGACCTCGCCGTCCGCGAGCGCCGGGCCGGCGTCGTCGGCGGCGGCGGGCTGAGAGAACAGGCCGAGGGCGAAGCCGGCCGGGACCAGGAGCAGGGCGGGGTGGAGACGCATGAGGTGGCAGCAGAGGGGTGATGGAGCTTCCCCGCGGGCGGGGCGCTTCTATTGTAGTCCGAGAAATGGGCCCCCGCCTGCCGCTCTGGATCCTGCTCGTCGCCACCTTGTTCCTGGCGCAGCTGTCCTGGTGGGGCATCACCCTCTGGACCCGGGGCGAGGCCCAGTACCAGATCGGATTCCGCAGCCTGCAGCAGCTCCAGGCCCTGGCCGAGGTCGAGCTGGTCGACCACATGGCCGACGGCACCAGCGCCGCGGACGCCTGGCGCGAGATCGCCGGCCGCTTCCCGGGCATCGCGCCGGTGCCGCAGGGCCAGGGCCTCGAGCTCCAGACCAGCGCCGAGGCCCTGGCCGAGCTGGACCGGGAGCGGAGCAAGCGCCAGGCCATGGTGGTCGGCGAGGGCTCCTTCTTCCTGGCGCTGTGGGGCTTCGCCTTGTGGTTCCTGCTCCGCGCGGCCAAGCGCGAGACCCGGCTGGCGCTGCAGGAGTCCAACTTCCTGCACGCCGTGACCCACGAATTCCGCTCGCCGCTCCAGTCCTTGCGGCTGGCGGTCGAGTCGCTGATGCGCCGGCCCGACCCCAAGAAGGCGCCGATGTATGCCCAGGGCATGATCGAGGACCTGACCCGGCTCGACGGCCTGGTCGAGAACGTGCTCGCGGTCGGCCGGCTCGACGCCAAGGCCTTCGAGGCCTCGCCGCGGCGCATGGACCTGGCCGCCGCGATCCGCGAGGAGCTGCGCCGCTTCCGCGCCCGGGTCCCCGGCTGCGACGCCTGGCTCGAGGTCGACCTGCCGGAGCAGGTGATGGCCGAAGCCGACCCCACCGCCCTCGGCCCGATCCTCAGCAACCTGCTGGAGAACGCCCGCAAGTACGGCGAAGGCAAGCCGGCCCGCTTGTCGCTCGAGGCCCACCACGCCTACGCCGTGCTCCAGCTCCAGGACCACGGCCGCGGCTTCAGCGCCGAGGAGAAGAGAAGGCTGTTCGAACGCTTTTGGCGCGCCGGCGACGAGCGGGTCCGCACGGCGCCGGGCAGCGGCCTGGGTCTCTACCTGGTGCGCGAGCTTGCCCGGGCGCAGGGCGCTACCATCTCCGCCCACAGCGACGGCCACGGCCAGGGCGCCGCCTTCACCGTGCGCTGGCCGCTGAGCCCCGAACGAGCATGAGTGACCGCATCCTGGTGGTGGAAGACGAGCCGCGGATCGCGCGGCTGGTCTGCGACAACCTCGAAGACGAGGGCTACCGCACCATCCACGCCGCCGACGGCCCGGCCGGCCTGCGCGAGGCCCGCGCCGGCGGCATCGGCCTGATCCTGCTCGACGTCATGCTGCCCGACATGGACGGCTTCGAGGTCTGCAAGGCGCTGCGCGAGGAGGGCATCCGCACCCCGGTGCTGTTCCTGACTGCCCGCGACCTGCCCCACGACCGGGTCGAGGGCCTGATGGCCGGCGGCGACGACTACCTGGTCAAGCCCTTCCACCTCGACGAGCTGCTGGCCCGGGTCCACGCCCTGCTGCGCCGCGTCGGCTGGGCTGAGTCCCCGGCGGAAGGGAAGGTGGAGATCGGCCAGGGCTGGATCGACCTCGTCACCCACGAGGCCCAGAGCCAGGACGGCAGCAAGGAGACCCTGCCGGTCAAGGAATTCGGCATCCTCAAGCTGCTGATCGAGTCCCGCGGCGCCATCGTCAGCCGCAACGACATCCTCGACAACGTCTGGGGTGGTGAAGCGGACCCGACGCCCCGCACCGTCGACAACTTCGTCGTCCGACTGCGGCGACGCTTCGAGGTCGACCCCTCGGATCCGCAGCATATTTTGACGGTCCGCGGGATTGGGTACCGCCTGAAGTAGCCCTGGGCCGCGGAGGGGCGGCGGGCTCCGAGCTTGCGCGCGGCTTTGACCGAGCGAAGCGCTCTCACGCCGCCGCGCCGCAACTCGGAGCCCGCC
>CAYZXS010000002.1:87389-140035 GCA_964482495.1 uncultured Planctomycetales bacterium | reverse complement strand
GGCGCAGCGCGCTGTCGAGCAGGCCGAACAGGCCCGCACCGGCGAGGATTCCCCACAGCATCCCCGGATCCTAGCGCCGCCCCGCTCGCGAGCGCGGACCCGGGGGCCCTCGCCCGTATCCTGGGGGCGCGATGCGCCGTCCCGCCCCCCGCCGCCTGCTCGCCGCTGGTCTGCTGCTCGCCCTCGGCGCCTGCGGCAAGGACGAGCCGAAGCCGCCGAACGTGCTGGTCTTCCTGATCGACACCCTGCGCGCCGACCACCTGTCCTGCTACGGCTACCCGCGCAACACCAGCCCCAACCTCGACGCCTTCGCCCGCGAGGGGGTGCTCTTCGAGGAGGTCCTGGCCCAGGCGCCGCAGACCGCGCCCTCCCACGCCAGCCTGTTCACCTCCACCTACCCGGCCGCGCACGGGATCTGGAACGACGTCAAGACCGAGTCGGGCGAGCTGGTCCACCCGCGGCTGGCCGAGCCGGCCGTGACCCTGGCCGAGGCCCTGCGCGACGCCGGCTGGACGACCGCGGCGATCGCCGACGGCGGCTGGCTGATCGAGGACCGCGGCCTGATGCAGGGCTTCGAGCACTTCGAGACCAAGAACCGCGGCGTCGTCGATCGGGTCGGCCGGGGCATCGAGTGGCTGGAGGAGCACGCCGACCGCGACCAGCCCTTCTTCCTCTTCCTCCACACCTACGAGGTCCACACCCCCTACCTGCCGCCGGCGGGGTACGAGGAGCGCTTCGCCGAGGGCTACCAGGGGCCGATGCGCGAGGTGCTGCAGCGGGCGCGCGATTACGCCGGCTCCGAAGAGGTCGAGAACCCGCTCACCGACGTCCAGCAGAAGATCGTCAACCCGGCGCTGAAGACCGCCGACGCCGCCGACACCGCCTTCGTCAAGGCCCTCTACGACGCCGAGCTGTCGCTGGTGGACGAGCAATTCGCGCTCTTGATGGGCTGGCTGCGGGTCCACGGCCACCTCGAGGACACGATCGTCATCGTCACCTCCGACCACGGCGAGGAGTTCAACGAGCACGGCGATTTCGGCCACAAGCAGGTCTACGAGGAGTGCCTGCGGGTGCCGCTCATGGTGCGGCTGCCCGGCGGCCCGCGCGGCCTGCGCCGGGCCGACCCGGCGCAGCTGGTGGACCTGATGCCGACGCTGCTGAGCGAGCTGCAGGTTCCGGCGCCGGAGAGCGTGGTCGGGCGCGACCTGCGCTGGAGAGGCCCCGACCTCGGCCTCAGCGACGACGGCTTCGTCGCCGAGTCCAACCACCCCAAGCGGCAGGCCGCCTGGCGCAACGGCGGCCGCAAGGTGGTGCTGCGGCTGGCGCCGGACCAGGACGAACAGATCTTCGACCTGGACGCCGACCCGGCCGAGGCGGCGCCGCTCGCGCGCGACCCGGAGTGGATCCGCCGCGCCCGGACCGCGGTCGGCCTCTTCCACGAGCTGGCCGAGAAGCACCGCGACGCCTTCCGCTTGCACCCCACCCTGACCGGGCTGGACGAGCTCAGCGAGGAGCAGCAAGCCGAGCTGCAGCAGCTGGGTTACGTCGACGACTGAACATGGCGGCACCGGAGGTCTGCGTCCTGATCGCGACGCTCGGCCAGGCCGAGCTGCTCGAGCCCAGCCTGGCGGAGGTGCGACGCCAGGCCGACGAGATCGGCGCCGAGCTGCTGGTGGTGGTGAACACCGCCGAGGCCGCCGCCGACCCGGCGCGCCTGGCCGGCTGGCGACGGCTGGCCCACCGGCTGCTGTTCGAACCCCAGGCCGGCAAGTCCCACGCCCTGAACCGCGGCCTAGCGGCGACGGAGGCCGCCATCGTCGCCTTCGGCGACGACGACGCCCTGCCCTACCGCGGCTGGCTGCGGCGCATCACCGAGCCGCTGCGCTGTGCGGAGGACGGGGTGGTCGGGACCGGCGGCCGGGTCATCCCGGTCTACCCCGCCGGCGGGCCCCCGGCCTGGTACCGGCGCCTGGTGGCCGGCAAGCGCAGCTCCTTCCTCGGCCCGCTGCACGACCTCGGCCCCGAGCCGGCGGATTACCCGGCGGACGGCAACACCTCGATCCTGCCCTTCGGCGCCAACTGCGCCTACCTCCGCGAAGCCCTCCTGCCCGAGGCCTATGACCCGCGGCTCGGCCCCTCCCCCGAGACCGGCCTGCGCGGCGGCGAGGACACGGCGGTGGCGATCCGGATCCAGGGCCGCGGCGGCCGCCTGCGCTGGGTTCCGGAAGCGGTGGTCCACCACCCGGTCACCCCCGGCCGCATGGAGCTGGACTTCGTCCGGCGCGGCCACCACCTGCAGGGCGTCGAGGCGGTCCGCTTCCTGCAGGTGCTGGGCCTGCCCACCCGCGGCCTAGCGGACTCCCGGCGCAGGCTGCGGCGGCACCGGCGCCGCTGCCGCCTGGCGCGCTGGCTGCGGCCGCGCCGGCTGCTGCGCGAGCAGCTCCGCTGCCTCTTCTACCAAGGCGTGGTCGAAGAGCTCGAGCGCCACGGAGGCCGGGCGTGAGGCGGGCCTGCCGGCTGAGCGGGGTGGTCGTGGCGCAGGACAATGAGCGCACCATCGGCCCGGTTCTGCGCCAGCTCGGCCGGGTCGCCGACGAGATCGTCTTCGTCGACGGCGGCAGCCGCGACGGCACCCCGGAGCTGGCCCTGGCCACCCCGGGGCTGCGCTTCCACCACCGGCCCTTCGACGGCAGCATCGCCGAGCAGAAGAACTTCGCCCTCGACCAGGCCCTGGGGGAGTGGATCCTGCTGCTGGACAGCGACGAGCTGCTCTGCGACCGCGCCCTGGCCTCGATCCAGCGGCTGATCCGCCGGCCCTGGAACCACTGGTACAAGTTCCGCCGCTGCTGGCTGGTCGAAGAGGAGGGCGAGACCCGCCACGCGGTCTCCAAGCTGCTCTACCCGGACTACCAGCTGCGGCTGTTCCGGAACCGGCCGGCGTTCCGCTACGACCTCCAACGGTCGCCGATCCACCACAATTTCCCCAAGAAGGGCCGCGGGCGTGGACGGAAGCTACGCTGCGAGCACATCATGCACTTCGACTTCCTGCTCAACGACCGCGCCGCCCGCGAGGCCAAAGTGCAGCGCTACCGCCAGATCGACCCCGACTCCGAGTCCACCCACCGCATGTACTTGTGGGAGGAGAGCGCGGAGGCGCTCGCGCCGCTGCCCAGCCTCGGCGACCACCTGCTGGGCGGACGCCTAACCGACCGACCCGCCGGAGGCGCCTCGTGAGCGGCGCCCGCCTGGTCTTCGGCCTCGGCACCGGCCGCTGCGGCACCACCTCGCTGGCGCGGCTGCTCGACCACCAGCCGGGCTGCGAGGTCTTCCACGAGTATTACGCCTACGACCTGCCCGCGCTCGGCGGCGAGCCCTTCGTCGACGCCTTCCTGGCCCGCGCCGCGGCATCGCCCCGCGACCTGGTCGGCGACGTCTTCTCGGCCTGGCTCTACTACGTCGACCGCATCGCCGCGGCCTGCGACGCCCGCTTCGTGTGCATGAAGCGCGACCGCGCCGGGACGGTGAAGAGCTTCGACCGCTGGTCCGGTCCGCGCAACTTCTGGACCCAACACGACGGCCGCGAGTGGCAGGCGGACGTCTGGGACGACTGCTTCCCCGACTTCCCGGCGGTGGACAAGAAGGAGTCGATCGGCCTCTACTGGGACGACTACTACGCCCGCGCCGAGGCCTACGCCCAGGCCATGCCGGAGCGCTTCCGGATCTACGACATGGGCGAGCTCAACCACGACGAGGGCCAGCGCCGCATCGCCGCCTTCTGCGGGCTGGACGCCGGGAGCTTCCGCCCCCTCGAGCGGACCCGCCACAACCAGAGCGAAGGCGCCCAGCACCTGCAGCAGCCGTGAGCCAGCCCTTCCGCTTCAGCATCGTCGTGCTCGGCGGCTCCGAGGCCGACCTCGAGCGCCTCGAGCCGGCCGCAGACGGGGCCGACCTGCTGCACGCCCCCGGCCTCCAGCGCGGCCTCGACCAGGCCACCGGCGAGGTCGCGGTCTTCCTGGCGGCGGGCTCCCAGCCGCTCCCCGGGTGGATGGCGCGCTACCGCGAGGCCTTCGCCGACCCCAGCCTGGCGGCGGCCGCCGGCCGGGTGTTCCCGCGCCTGGCGCCTGGCTGCGGCGACTGGGCCCGGGTGGTGATGCAGCAGAACTACGGCCCCTTCGACCGCTTCGACCTGGGCCACTTCGACCGCAAGGTCCAGCCCCAGGACCAAGGATTCCTGCCGAGCCAGAACTTCGCAGTCCGCTTCAGCACCGCCCGGGCCAACGGCGGCTTCGAGGAGCGGAGCCCGCTGCTGCGGCGGCTGCTCGACGAGGGGGAACGGGTCCATTACCTGCCCTCCGCCACCGTCTGCCAGCCGATCCCGGCGGACTTCCCGCTGGAGCAGCGCTTCGCCGACTGGTGGCAGGAGCACGGGCGGCGGCAGGTCCGCTTCGCCGGGCGCCTGACCGGCCTGGCCCGGATGAAGGCGCGGTGGAAGGCGGCGCGCAAGAGCCGCCGCTACGGCAAGCGCATGGACGACTGGCCGCAGCACAGCGCCCCTTGGACCACCCTGGCGGCCAAGCACCACCTGCATCACGGCCGGGACCTCGAGCTCCGCGAGCAGGAGTAGCTCCCCGGCGCCGGGAGGACCGGCTCAGTAGTCGGCGTACCCCAGCTCCTGCATGGCCTCGTGGTGGGCGGCGTCGGTGTCGAGCACCGCGCCCGCAGCGGCGGCCTTCTCGGCCTCCACGGCGGCGGCCGCGAGCCGCAGCAGGTCGGCCTTCTCGGGCGGGTCCTCCTCCAAGAGGTTCCGCTCCTCGCCGGGGTCCAGCTCGAGCTGGTAGAGCCCGGTGGGGTGGAACTCGCCCTGCTCGTCCTCGGTCAGGATCAGCTTCCAGGCGCCCTTGCGCACCGCCAGGAACTCGTGGAAGCGCTCGACGTGCGGCCGGGGCGCCAGAGGACCGGCGCTGAGGTCCCGGCCCACCAGCCCCGTCCGGGACAAGCCGGCCAGCGACAGCAGGGTCGGGGCGACGTCCTCGAGCTGCGGCGGGGAGGCGAACTCGCCGGGCTCCACTCCCGGACCCGCGAGCACGAAGGGCACCCGCAGCAGCGGCTCGTAGAGCGAATTCGAGTGCAGCACCAGGCCGTGCTCGCCGAAGTGCTCGCCGTGGTCGGACGTGAACAGCACCACCGCCTGCCGGCCGCCAGCCTCCGCCTGGGCCAGCAGCTGGCCGAGCACGGCGTCGACGTAGACCACCTCCTCGAGGTAGAGCTGCCGCACCTGCTCGAGGAAGGCGGCCGCCTCCGGGTCGCCGGCGGCCAGGGCCTCGCCGATCTTGTTGACCACGGTCCAGTCGCCGGGGCCGTACTCGCCCGCTTGGTAAGCCTCTGGCACCGCCTCGGCCCGGCCCGCGCGGCCGTGGTAGGCCTCGGGAGGCACGTAGGGCGTGTGCGGGTCCATGAGGTGCACGAACAGGAAGTAGGGCGCCTCTCCCTCCTGCAGCTCGCGCATCAGGGCCAGCGAGCGGTCGACGCTGACCTGTCCGTTGCCGCGGTTCGGCGTCAGGCCCTTCCAGTCGTGCAGGATCCAATCCTCCAGCGCCGGGGTGTAGAGCCCGAGCCAGCCGACCCAGGTGCCGCGCTTGGCGGCGCGGATGAAGCCGTCGAGGCTGAAGTGGCTGGCCGACAACTCCTCGTTGCGGAAGTGCCGGCGCACGATCGGGGTCTCGTCGAAGACCTCGAAGCCGCGGTCGAAGCCGGCCGTGGAGCTGATCATGGCGTTGCTGATCACCGCCGCGGTGCGCCAGCCGGCCTCCTGGAAGCGCTCGGAGACCAGGCGCACCCCCTCGCCCATCTTCCACTGGTTGTCCTTGACCGCGTGAGCCACCGCCGGCAGGCCGGAGAGCATGGTGGTGTGGCTGGGACGGGTGGAGGAGCTCGGCGCCAGGCCATAGGACGCCCAGCGGCCGCGGGCGCGCAGGGCCTCGAGGTGGGGCAGCTGGCCGGCGAGCTCGTCGAGGCTGTCGGCGCGCAGGGTGTCGCAGCTGATCAGCAGCACGTCGGGGCCCACGGCGGGGCCGGCGGCCGGGGCGGGCGGGGCGGGCGGCAGAGCGGGCAAGGGGGCGCTGGGCAGCAGCAGCGTCACCGGGGCCACGACCACCGGCACCGCCGCCAGCAGCCAGGTCAGCGGCCCGGACATGCGCAGACGGCGGCCGAGCCGGCCGGCGAGGGGCAGGAAGACCAGGGCCAGCGCCAGGCCGAAGATGCGCTTGGGCAGCAGGGCGCCGAAGGCCGGCACCGCCGCCAAGGTGAAGCCGATCCAGAAGGCCGTGGCGGGCTCGACCGCGCCCAGGCCGCGGGCCCGGCGGAGGGCCGCCAGCAACAGCGCCGCCAGCGCCGCGATCCCCACCGCGCCGGAGCAGGCGAGCAGGGCGGTCTCGCGCCAGAATCCGGGCGCCGCGAGGGGGATCCGGATCAACAGGTCGAGCAAGGCGAAGCAGCCTGCCCCCGCGAGGAGACCGCGCAGCATGGGCGGGAGTCTAGCAGCCGTCGACCGGCTCCAGCCCTCGGCACAGCCGGCGCAGCTTCCGGTAGCGGTTCCACTCGTAGCGAGCCGCCATCCAGGCCAGCACCAAGCCGGCGCGGCCGTCGCGGAAGCCCGCGCGCAACAAGTAGGCCTTGAGGAAGCGCAGCGGCGGGGCCAGCAGCATGCGCGGCAGCGCGGCGCGGCGGCCGGCGGCGTAGGCGCTGCGCGCGGCGGCGGTGGTGTAGCCGTGCATCTTGGCGGTGTGGTGCGCCAGGTCCCGATAGGCGTAGTGGTGCAGGTCGCCGCTCAGCTCTCCCACCGCGCCCTCCACGACCACCTTGTCGTGCGGGTCGCGGCCGGCGAATCGGCCGGCGGCGCGGCGGAAGAGGCGCAGCTTGCGGTCCGGATACCAACCGCCGCCGCGGATCCAGCGGCCGAGGTGGAAGGCCCGCCGCGGCATCGTGTAGCCAGCAACGCCCTCGCCGGGACCGCCGGCGAACAGGGCCTCTAATTCGGCCCGCAGCTCGGGACTGACGCGCTCGTCGGCGTCGAGGTTGAAGACCCAGGGCTGGCGACAAAGGGCCAGTGCGGCGTTCTTCTGGGAATTCATGCCGTCGAAGGGGCGCCGCTCGACCCGGGCGCCGGCGGCGGCGGCCAGCTGCTCGGTGCGGTCGGCCGAGCCGCCGTCCAGGACCAGCCGCTCGGCGGCGAAGGAGGCGCTCTCCAGACAGTCGGCGATGTGCTCCTCCTCGTCCTGGGCGATCACGAACACGGTGATCGGCAGGAGCGCCGCTGAGGGGGCTTGGTGGTCGCCGCTCATGGCGGCAGACTAGCCGCGCCCGTGCCCCTCACGCTGACCGACCCCGCCTGGCCCGCCGACGCCAGCTTCGACCCGCGCGACGCCCTGCCGCTCGGCGACGGCCTGCGCGGCCGGCGCTACTTCCGGCTCCAGCAGCCCGGTCCGTGGGGCGGCAGCCTGTTCCTGAAGGAGCTGCGGGCCAACGCCGGGAACCGCCGCCGCGCACGGCGGGAGTTCCGGCTCGGACAGGAGATGCACCGGGCGGGGGTGCCCTGCCCGCGTCCGTGGGGCGTTTGGGAGGAAGAGGCGCGCCTCCTCCTCCTGTTCGAGGACCTCGGCGCGGGCGCCCCCTTCGAGCACGACGGCTTCCTGGCCGCCCCAGGCGCCCTGGAGCAGACCGCCAGGGCGGTGGCCGTCATGCACCAGGCTGGGCTCTTCCACCGGGACCTGCACCTCGGCAACCTGCTGCGCGGCCCGGACGGGTCACCGGTGCTGGCCGACTTCGCCAAGGCGCGACGGCGCGGCCGGCTGAGCGAGCGGGACCGGATGCGCGACCTCGGCCGCCTGTTCGGCTCGCTGCTGCCCGCTAGCCGCCAGACCCTGCGCCGCTTCACCGAGGCCTACCTGGACCGGGAGGACTGCGGCGCCTTCAGCGACCAGATCGAGGCCGCCGGCTACCAGCGGCTCCGGGACCACCACGCCAACCTCGACCGCCGCGCCCGGCGCAAGGTGCGCGGCGCCCACCCGCGGGCGCTGCGGACCGAGCCGGCGGCGGTCGCGCCGCTGCTCGAGGCCGCCGATCCCGACGCCGCCTTCGCCGGGGACCTGCTGAAGGAGGGCAGCCGTTCGCGGGTCGGACGGGTCGAGCTGGCCGACGGCCGACGGGCGGTCCTCAAGCACTACCTGCCGCGCTCCGGCGCCGACCCGCGCGACCGGCTGGGCTTCTCCAAGGCCCTGCGCAGCCTCCTGGCGGCCGAGTCGCTGCGCCGCCGCCGCCTGCCCGCGGCGCGACCGCTGGCGGCCTGGTCCCGGCCCGGCGCCGGCTCCTGGCTGCTGCTGGAGGACCTGCCCGGCGACCAGCCGCTGCAGCGGGTCCTGCCGGCGCTGGCGCCCCCCGACCGGGCGGAGCTGCTGGCCGAACTCGCCGGGATGGTCCGCTGGATGCACCACCTCGGCGTCGCCTACCGGGACCTGAAGCCCAGCAACCTGCTGGCGAACGAAGACGCCACGCCCGGCGACCGCCTGCGCCTGATCGACCACGACCGCAACCGCTTCAGCCGCGAGTCGGTGCCGGCGCCGCAGGCCATGCGCGACCTGGCGGCGCTGCACGCCGGCCTGCCGCCGGAGATCCGGGCCGCGGAGCGGATCGAGGCCCTGCGCGCCTATGATCCCGCGCTCCTGGAGCGGCCCGCCTGGCGCCGCCTGGTGCGCCCGCTGCTCACCGAAGCCGCCGAGCGCCAGCACCGCTGGATCCCCCGCGCCCTGCTCGGAGCCCCCCCGCGCCCGTGACCTCCCTCCGCATCGGCTTCGACGTCACCAGCGCGGTCAAGCGCCACGGCCGCGGCATCGCCGCGTACATCCGGGAGCTGCTGCCGGCCATGGCGCGGGCCGAGGACCGGCTGGAGCCGAGCCTGTACATCCGCGACGGCCGCTGGTTCAAGAAGGGGCTGGTGGGCGACCTGCTGCCCTCGGCGCCGCGCCGCTGGCAGGCGGGCCCGCTGCAGCCGCGCGGCCTCGACGCCTACTTCGGCATGGGCGTGCGCCTGCCCGCGCGCTGCCCGGCGCCGCGGGTCTTCACCCTGCACGACCTGCGGGTCTTCGACCTGCCGCAGGCCGAAGAGCCGCGCTGGGTCCGGATCCGGAGCCGGCGCACGGCCGAGACCGTGGCGCGGGCCGACGGCATCCTCTGCCTCAGCGAACACGGCCGATCGCGGCTCCGGAAGCACTTCCCGGAGTACCCGCTGGAGGCGACGGCGGTGGTGCCGCACGGGGTCGACCACGAGCGCTTCCAGCCGGTGGAGGCCGAGCAGGCGGCGCCGGCGCTGGAGCGCTACGGCATCGACCGGCCCTTCCTGCTCCAGGTCGGCCAGTTGGCCCCCCACAAGAACCCGCGGCTGAGCCTGGAGGGCTTCGCCGGCAGCCACGCCGCCAGCAACGGCTTGCTGCTGGTCTTCGCCGGCGGGGCGGTCCCGGGCTGCCGCGAGGATCTGGCGCGGCGCGGGCGGGAGCTGGGCATCGGCCACCGGCTGGTCTTCCTCGAGCAGGTCGCCTTCGCCGACCTCCCGGCCCTCTACTCCTCCGCCGAGGCGGTGCTCTTCCCCTCCCATTACGAGGGCTTCGGCCTGCCCCTGCTCGAGGCCATGGCCTGCGGCGCCCCGGGGGTGGCCGCGGACACCACCTGCCTGCCGGAGGTGAACGGCGGCGCCTGGCCGCTGGTCGATCCCTACGACCCTTCCGACCTGGCGCGGGTGGTCGACCGCTACCTCATCGACCTGCATTTCCGGAGAGAAACGGTCACCGCGGCGCGCTTTCGTGCCGATACCTTCACTTGGGACCGCTGCGCCCGCCAGACCCTGGATTTCCTGCTCGAACGCATCCACGCCCGCAACGCACGCCGATGAAATTCCGCGCTCTCCTGCTCCTCGCCCTGCCGCTCGCGGCGGTCTCCTGCTCGATCCCGAGCGAGGCGGCCTGGTCCGGCCTCCACGTCAACGGCTACGGCGGCATGATGAACGTCAGCACCGAGGGCACCGTGGACAACGTCAAGGCCACCAGCGGCGGCGCCAACGTCAAGGGTGACGTCGACCTGAGCTCGGACAGCGACGCGGTGTTCGTCTTCGGCGCCCGCGCCGGCGTCGCGCCCTTCGAGCTGATCTTCTCCGACCTGGCCTTCAGCACCGCCAACCCGAGCGTCTTCGCCGCCGGCGGCACCTTCGCCGGCAACACCCTCACCACCAACCTGAAGTCGACCACCACGGTCGACATGGCGGTGCGCAAGATCCTGCTCGGCATCGACGTCTTCGCCACCGGCATCTTCCGCCTCGGCCTGCTGCTCGGCGTGGACGAGGTCAGCTTCAACGAGCTCAGCATCACCGCCGACCAGAACGCCCTGCTGGGCGCGATCTCGAAGGGCGACAAGGAGGTGGTCCTGCGCGACGAGAGCGTGTTCGTGCCGATGGTCGGCGCCCGCGCCGACCTGGAGCTGCCCTACGACTTCCGCGTCGGCGCCGAGCTGACCGGGGTCTCGGCCAGCACCAGCGACGTCGACGTCAGCTACTTCGACTTCGACGGCAGCTTGAATTATGCTCTGACCGAGAACATCGAGGCCCTGCTCGGCTACCGCTACGTCACCATCAACGTCGACGGCAGCTTCGACGGTACGCGGCTCGACACCGAGCTGGACATCACCGGCCCCTACTTCGCCGTCGGCATCGTCTTCTGACCGCCGCCGACCGCCGCCTGGACACAAGAGGACGGCCGCGCTCGAGAGCGCGGCCGTCTTTGCGTCCGGGCGGGCCCGGAGCGGGGCGCGGGCCTCAGCCGGCCAGGTTGGCGGCGACGAAGTCCCAGTTCACCAGGTTGGCGAAGAAGGCGTCGAGGTAGCCGGGGCGGGCGTTGCGGAAATCGATGTAGTAGGCGTGCTCCCAGACGTCGCAGGTCAAGAGCGGCTTCTTGCCGTCGGTCATCGGGTTGCCGGCGTTGGCGGTGGCGCAGACCTCGAGCTTGCCGCCGTTGTCGACCAGCCAGGCCCAGCCGGAGCCGAACTGGCCCATCGCCGCGGCCTTGAATTGGGCCACGAAGGCGTCGAAGGAGCCGAAGTCGCGGTCGATGGCCGCGGCCAGCTCGCCGCCCGGCGCGCCGCCGCCGTTCGGGGCCATGCAGCTCCAGTAGAAAGTGTGGTTCCAGACCTGGGCCGCCTGGTTGAAGAGGCCGCCTTCGGCGGACTGGATCAGCTCCTCGAGGCTCTTGGAGGAGTCGCCGTCGGTGAGCTCGTTGAGCTTGTTGACGTAGGCGGCGTGGTGCTTGCCGTGGTGGTAGTCGAAGGTCTCGGCGCTGATGTGCGGCGCGAGGGCGTCCTTGGCGTAGGGCAGGTCGGGGAGTTCGTAGGCCATGATCTCGGGGGTGTCGCGGAACGTGGAAGAGCGCTCTTCTAGGCTCCCCCGCCGGCCGGCTCAAGCGGCAATGGCCGGCGCCCGGCTGCTACATTCCGTTCCCCATGACGCCCAGCCGACGCTTCCGCCTCGAGCTCGCCGGAGCCTGCCTGCTCGGCCTGGCGCTGCAGGCGCTGTTCCGGTGGCTGGAGTGGGGCGCCAACCCGCTGGCCCGGGTGCCGCTGGACGACGCCGGGGTCTACTGGGACTGGGCCGCGGCCATCGCCGGCGGCCGGCTGGTGGGTGAGGAGCCGTTCCTGTCGGCGCCGCTCTACCCCTACTTCCTCGGCCTGCTGCGGGCCCTGGGCTTGGGCCTGCCCGGGATCTACGCGGTCCAGGCGCTGCTCCAGGCCGCCACCGCCTGGCTGCTGGGCCGCGTGGCGCTGCACCACCTGCGCGCGGAGCGGGCGGCGGTGGTCTGCGCGGCGCTGTTCCTGCTGCTCGCCGACCCCGCCTACGCCGTCGGCCGGCTCCTGAACGGCTCGCTGCAGCTGCTGTGCGTGGTCGGCCTGTGGCGGGCGCTGCAGCTCGCCGGGGAGGGCCGCGGCCGGCGCCAGGACCTGGCCCTCGGCGCCGTCGCCGGGCTCAACGTCCTGGCCAACCCGGCGATGGTGCTCGCCCTGCCGCTGATCGCCGCCTGGCGCTGGCGGCGAGCCTCCTGGGGCGCCGCGGCGCGGGTGCTGGCCCCGGCGGCGCTCGTGATCGCCCCGGCCACGGCCCACAACCTGGCCGCCAGCGGAGAGCCGGTGCTGGTCAGCGCCCAGGCCGGCGTCACCTTCTCGCACGGCAACGCCCCGGGCGCCGACGGCACTTATCACCCCATCCCCGGGGTCAGCACCGGCCGGCTGAAGCAGAACCGGGACGCCTACCGGCTGGCCGAACAGGCGACCGGCGAGGGCGGCTGGCGCGCCACCAGCCGCTACTTCTTCCGCCGAGGCCTGTCCTGGTGGGCCGACGAGCCGGGGGCGGCCGTCGGCGCGGCGCTGCGCAAGCTCGGCCTGTTCTTCGGCGCCCACGCCAGCGGAGACGTCGCCCTGCCCGAACTGGAGCGCGAGGCCGGCTTGAAGCCCTGGAAGGGCGTGATCCCGGCGCCGCTGGTGCTGCTGCCGGCGGCCCTGGGCCTGGCCCTGGCCCTGCGGCGTCGCCGGGCCGGCTTCGCCGAAGCCTTGCTGTTCCTGATGCCGCTGCTGGTCGTCGCGGTCTTCTTCTATTCGCCGCGCTACCGCATGCCGGTGCTCCCGGTGGCGGTGGTCCTGACCGTCGGCGAGGCCCTCCGACGGCACCGCTGGCGTGGCGCGGTGTTGGCGACCGGGATCGCGGCGCTGGTCGGCGGCGGCCAGCTCGAGCCCGACGAGGACGGGCTCCAACCCGCCTTCGAGCACAAGCTCGGCGAGGCCTACGAGGCCGAGGGCGACCTCCAGCAGGCCGCGATCCGCTACCGGAAGGCCATGACCCTGGGCTTCCCCGACGCCGCCGCCAGCCTGGGCCACGTCCAGCGCCGGATGGGCGCCGAGGGGGACGGCCTGGAGACCCTGCGGGCCGCCGCCCGGGCCCAGCCCGACAATCCCTACGCCCGCCGCAGCCTGGGCGTGGCCCTGGCCGAGAACGGCTTCTGGCTCGAGGCCGAGGCCGAATTCCGGGCCGCGATCGCCCTCGATCCGGGCGACTGGGAGGCCCTCACCGGCCTCGGCAACGTGCTCTTCGAGACCGGCCGGCCGGAGCTGGCCGCGGAGCAGCACCTGGCCGCCATCGCCGCCCAGCCAGGGCACGCCCCGGCCTGGAACAACCTCGCGGTGCTGCGCGACCGCACCGGCCAGGAGGCCGGCGCCATCGAGGCCTACGAGCAGGCCCTGAGCCTGGCGCCGGAGCTGCTCGGCGCCCGCCTGGCCCTGGTCTTCCTCTACGCCGGCAGCGCCGAGGAGGCCCTGCGCTCCTCCGCCAAGGCCAACGAGCACGCCCGCCGGGCGGCGACCCAGGTCGAGGCGCTGGAGGCGCCGGAGCCGCAGACCGTGACCGAGCTCTACCAGGCGCTGGCCGCCGCGCGCGCCGCCGCCGAGGACTTCCCCGAGGCGGTCCGCTACCAGGAGGCGGCGCTCCAGGTGGCCGCCGACACCGGCGCGCCCGCCGAGGTCGTCCAGGAGTTCGAGCGCCGGCTCCAGATCTACCGCGCCGGGGAGCCGTTCCGCCGCGGCGGATGACGTAGGATCCGCGGCGATGGCCGCTCGCCGCAGCTCCTCCAACCCTCGCCCGCTCCGCGTCCGGGACCTCCGCTGGACCTGCCCCGCGACCTGGATCCCCAAGCCGCTCAAGCGCAAGGGCGGCCAGGACCCGGTCTCGAACCTGATCGGCCAAGAGCGGCCGGTCGAGGCCCTGCGCATGGGCCTGGCGGTCCAGGCGCCGGGCTACAACGTCTACCTGTCGGGCATCGGCGGCGCCGAGCGCTTCGACACGGTTCGCAACCTGCTGGAGAAGGTCCGCCTGAGCTGCCCGGAGCTGCGCGACCACGTCTTCGTCCACAACTTCATGGACCCGGTCCGCCCCCACCACCTGGCGCTGCCGGCCGGGCATGGCGCCAAGCTGGTCGAGGGCATGAAGGACTGGCGGCGGGCGATGCGGCGCGAGATCCCGCGGCTGCTGGAGAGCGAGGAGCACCAGGAGCGGCGCCAGAAGCTGCTGCGGCGCTACTCGACCGCCGAGGAGCAGCTCTTCCGGCGCCTAGCGCGGCGGGCCAAGGCCGCCGGGCTGGCCCTGGTCCAGGTCGAGGAGGAGGACGGCCACCGGCCGGACATCTACCTGCGGATCGGCGACAACGCCGTCGCGCCGGACGCCCTGGGCAAGATCCCGGAGGAGGAGCGGCCGGCCGAGGCCGCCCTGCGGCGCCTGATGATGGCCCGGGAGGGCCTGATGACCCAGCTGCGCAAGGCCCAGCACAAGGCCCGGCTGCTCGGCCTGCGGCTGCTGCGGGAGGTCCAGAACCTGGACGAGGCCCGGGTCCGCGAGGTCGTCCAGGGCCTGACGATCGCCACCGCCGAGGAGGTCGGCGCCGACATCGACCTGGGCGCCTGGCTGGGCGACGGCGCCGCCTTCGCCCTGGCCAACCTGCACCTGTTCCGGCGCCAAGGGCCGGGCAGCGACGACGACGACGAGGACGAGGGCGGCTCCAAGAGCAAGCCCGGCCTCGAGGTCTACGAGGTCAACCTGGTCCGCAGCGCCGAGCAGGGCGAGTGCCCGACGGTCACCGAACTCCACCCGAACTACTCCAACCTGTTCGGCGCCGTCGAGCGGCGGCTGCTGAGCGCCGGCCCCGGCCACTTCCACCTCGCGGTCCGGCCCGGCTCGCTGCTGGCGGCCGACGGCGGCCTGCTGATCCTGAACGCCCGCGACGTCTTCAAGGAGGCCGAGGTCTGGCGCTCGCTCAAGCGGACGCTGCAGAACCACAGCCTGGAGATCCACACCATCGAGGGCATGTCGCCGCTCGGGGTCACCGGGGTCCGCCCGGAGCCGATCCCGATCGACCTGAAGGTGGTCCTGGTGGGCGACAACGACCTCTACGAGGTCCTGCACGACACCGACTTCGACTTCCCCAAGATCTTCAAGACCAAGGCCGAGTTCGACGACAACCTGCCGCTGGACCAGGGCAACGTCGTGCGCCTGGTGCGGGTGCTGCGCGACCTGGGGCAGCGCGAGGGCCTGCTGCCCTTCGCCGTCACCGGCCTGCGGGCGCTGGTGGAGCGGTCGGTCGAGGACGCCGGCCGGCGCAACCGGCTGTCGGCGCGGATCCCGGCCCTGGCCGACTACGCCCGCGAGGCCTCCTACTACGCCCGCCGCGACGGCCGGCGCCGGATCGACCGGGAGGCGGTCGAGGCCGGCCGGCGGCAGTTCCGGCTCCAGCACGCCGCCGAGCCCGAGTGGCACCTGCGGGCGGTCCTGGACGGCGTCTACGAGATCGAGACCTCCGGCAGCCGGACCGGCTCGGTCAACGCCCTGACCGTGGTCTCGATCGGCCCGCTGCCCTTCGGCCGCGCCGCCCGGGTCTCGGCCACGGTGGCCTTGGGCGAGGACAGCACCCTGAACATCGAGCGCGAGGTCGAGCTGAGCGGCCCGATCCACACCAAGGGCGTGCTGCTGCTCGAGTCCTTCCTGCGCCACCGCTTCGGCCAGAAGCGCACCCTGCCCTTCAAGGCCGCGCTCAGCTTCGACCAGAGCTACGGCCCGATCGACGGCGACTCGGCCAGCTCGACCGAGGTCTACGCCCTGCTGTCGGCCATCGGCGGGCTTCCGGTGCGCCAGGACGTGGCGGTCACCGGGGCCGTCAACATGCAGGGCGAGGTGATGGCGGTCGGCGGCGTCAACCAGAAGGTGGCCGGCTTCTTCGAGCTGTGCCAGCGACGGGGCCTGACCGGCGACCAGGGGGTGATGCTGCCGGAGTCCAACGTCGAGGACCTGATGCTGGACGCCGAGATCGTCCAGGCGGTCAAGGAGGGCCGCTTCCACCTGTGGGCGGTCGGGACCATCGACCAGGGCATCGCGCTGCTGACCGGGCTGCCGGCTGGCAAGCGGCGCAAGGACGGCTCCTGGCCCGAGGAATCGGTCATGGGCCGGGTCGAGGCGGCCATGAAGCGTTACGAGAAGCAGCGAGAGGATAAGGACAAGGCCAAGGACTGATACAATTCCCGGTCCGTCACCACACGACCATGCGCTACATCGACCCCCACATCCACTGCGTCTCCCGCACCACCGACGACTACCAGGCCATGTTCCTGGCCGGAATCCGGGCCGTGGTGGAGCCGTCCTTCTGGCTCGGGCAGCCGCGCACCAGCGCCGGCACCTTCCGGGACTACTTCCTGATGATCCTGGAGTGGGAGCGCGAGCGCGCCGCCACCTTCGGCATCGAGCACCGCTGCACCATCGGCCTCAACCCCAAGGAGGCCAACGACGAGCGCCTGGCCGACGAGGTCATGGAGATGCTGCCGGAGCTGATGGCCCGCGACGGCGTCGTCGCCGTCGGCGAGCTGGGCTACGACAACATCACGCCCTCCGAGGAGAAGTACTTCATCGCCCAGGTCGAGCTGGCGAAGCGCTTCAACCTGCCGGTGATGGTCCACACCCCCCACCGGGACAAGGCCCGCGGCACCCAGCGGACCATGGACGTCCTGGCCGACCTGGACGTCGATCCGGGCCGGGTGGTCATCGACCACTCCACCGAGGAGACCACCAAGATGATCTTGGACGCCGGCTACTGGGCCGGCCACACGGTCTACCCGGAGACCAAGCTCACCCCCGAGCGCTTCGTCAACATCTACTTCGACCACGGGGTCGAGCGGGTGACGCTGAACTCCAGCGCCGACTGGGGCAAGTCCGACCCGCTCAACGTGCCCAAGACCGCGGCCCTGCTCGAGGCCCGCGGCGCCGACCCGGCCCAGATCCAGAAGCTGGTCTGGGACAACCCGATGGAGTTCTACGGCGCCGAGCGCATGGCCCTGCCCGAGAAGGAGCGGATCCTGGCCTGATCTTGGGAAATCCCGGTTACCCCCGGGGCACTCGCGGGATAACACTGTTCTGGAAATCGCACCCGTCTCTCAAAGGGGGGATTCCAAGGGGAACGAAGGCCGCCGGCTCCACCAGGGGGAACCGGCGGCCTTCGCTCTTTCTGGGCAGGCCGGGGCCCGGGCGATCAGCCGCCCAGGTCCTGGGGCAGGAGGGTCAGCTCGACCTGGAGCTCGAGGGCGGCCTTGTTGCGCCAGATCTCGACCTGGACGACGTCCCCGGGCGAATAGGCGCTGATCCGGGCCCGCAGGGAGGCCCGGCCCGTGACCTCGTGGCCGTCCACGGACAGGATGATGTCCCCCCGCTTGAGGCCGGCCGCAGCGGCCGGGGTGTTCGGCTCCACCCGGTCGACCTGGGCGCCGTAGGGCCGGGCCATGCCGGTCCGCTTGGCCACCGCGGCGGAGACGTCGTTCTCGGTCGTCTGGACTCCCAAATAGCCGCGGCGGACCTTGCCGAACTCGACCAGGTCCTCGGCCACCTTCCGCGCCAGGCGGGCCGGCACCGACCAGGAGACGCCGTTCCAGCTGTGCTGGCCCCGCGCGGCCTTGTACTGGGAATCCGGGCTGATGGCGGTGTTCACCCCCACCAGCTCGCCGCGCATGTTGACCAGCGGCCCGCCCGAGCTGCCCTGGTCGATCACGGCGTCGTGCTGCAGGAAGTCCTCGTAGCCGCCGCGGAGGATGCCCACCGAGCGGTTCAGGCCGCTGATGACCCCGACGCTGGTGGTGCCGACCAGGCCCAGGGGGTTGCCCACGGCCATGACCATGGTCCCGGGCCGCAGGGCGTCGCTGTCGCCCCAGGCCAGCTGGCGGCGGGCCGCCCCCTCCGGGATCCGGAGCACGCCGATGTCGGTCCGGGGGTCGCTGGCGACGACCTCGGCCGGGAAGACCCGGCCGTCCCCCAGGGTGACCTTGACGAAGACGTTGGTGGCCTCCTCATCGCCCTCCTGCGGCGGGTTGACGACGTGGTTGTTGGTCACCACCAGGCCCTGGATGGCGTCGACCACGAAGCCGGTGCCGGTGCTGGCGGAGCGCTGCCCCCCGGCCGTGAAGTCGACGTGGATGTGGACCGTGCTCCGGAGCACCCGGGCCGAGAGCTGCTCCAGGGCCTCGGACAGCTCCAGGAGCTGGGCCGGGCTGGAGGGGCGGCCGGAGCGAGCGTCCGGGGCCAGGGAGAGGAGCAGGCCGGCGACGAGGCCGGCCAGGAGCAGCAGCAAGCGGCGGGTGATCATGGTTGGGGCGGCCCCAGAGGCGGGGACTCCGGGGCCTACGAGTCAAGGATAACCCTGGCGGGGAATCCGCCGTTCCCGCCGACCAGGCCGTTGGCTCCGGCACTTCCCTGCCTTAGCTATTCAGCACGGGCCGCGCCCTTACAATCCCCGCTTCCGTCGAGCGGGGATGGCTCTCATTCCAGGGGGCCTGGTCCACCGCCCCGCTCCGCGCGGAGGCCCCCCAACCGACCTCACAAGCCTGGCCCGATGTCTGTCGTCAAGATCCGAAAGGGATTCGACGTGCCGATCCACGGCGGACTGGAGTCCGTCGTGCCGCAGGAAGGCCCGAAGATCCTCCACGTCGCCTTGAAACCCCAGGAAGCCTGGGGGATCAAGGTCAAACTGCTCGTCCACATCGGCCAGAAGGTCAAGCTGGGCGAACCGCTCTTCTACGACAAGCAGGACGAGGCGGTGCAATTCACCGCCCCGGGCGCCGGCGAGGTCGTGGCCATCAACCGCGGCAAGCGCCGCATGGTGCAGTCGGTGGTGATCCGGCTCGACGAGGACGAGGAGCAGCTGCCCTTCGACCCGGTCGATCCGGTCAAGGCCGAGGCCGACGCCATCCGCGGCCACCTGCTGCGGTCCGGCTTCTGGGCCTGCCTGCGCCAGCGGCCCTTCGAGAAGATCGCCCGCTCGGCCGAGGACCCGCGCTCGATCTTCGTCACCGCGATGGAGACCCAGCCGCTGGCGCCGCCGCCGCTGGCCGCCCTCGAGGGCCGCGAGGCCCACTTCCGGGCCGGGCTGGTGGCGGTCACCAAGCTGACCTCCGGCCGGGTCCGGCTGTGCACCGCCGCCGGCGAGGACTGGGGCGCCTTCCAGGTCGACGGCGTCGAGCACACCTCCTTCGCCGGCCAGCACCCGGCCGGCAACGCCGGGGTGCACATCAACGCCCTGGACCCGGTCGGCCCCGGTCGCACCGCCTGGCACCTGGGCTACCAGGACCTGGCCGACATCGGCGAGTTCCTGGTCACCGGCCAGATCCCGACCGCGCGCGTGGTGGCCCTGGTCGGGCCGGGCGTGAAGCAGCCGGCGCTGCTCCGGACCCGCCGCGGCGCCTCGACCGAGGACCTGACCGCGGGCCGGCTCGAGGCCGCCGAGCCGCGGCTGATCTCGGGCTCGGTGCTGGGCGGCTGGACCGCCAAGCCCGGCAGCCCTTACGGCTACCTGGGCCGCTTCGACAACATGCTGTGCGTCATCGAAGACGCTCCCGAGCGCGAGTTCCTCGGCTGGCTCAGCCCGGTGGGCAAGCGCCACACCTTCACCAACTCGGCCCTGGCCAAGTTCGTGCGCCGGCGCTTCCGCTTCGACACCGACGTCAACGGCGGCGACCGCGCCATCGTCCCGATCGGCTCCTACGACCAGGTGCTGCCGATGGACATCCTGGCGACGCCGCTGATCAAGGCGCTGGCCGCCGGCGACCTGGAGGGCGCCGAGAAGCTCGGCGTGCTCGAGCTGGCGGAGGAGGACCTCGCCCTGTGCGAGTACGTCTGCCCGTCGAAGATCCCGGTCACCAGGCTGCTGCGTGACATGCTCGACCGCATCGAGAAGGAGGGCTGAGGAGAATGTCATTCCTGCGCAAGCAGCTCGACAAGCTGGAGCCGCTCTTCCACGAGGGCGGCAAGCTGGAGAAGCTCTACCCCCTCTACGAGGCGGCGGACAGCTTCCTCTACACCCCGGGCGCCCGGACCACGGCCGGCCCGCACATCCGCGACGGCATCGACCTCAAGCGGACCATGATGACGGTGGTGTGGGCGCTGGTGCCCTGCACCCTGTTCGCGATGTGGAACACCGGCAACCAGGCCGCCCTGGCCGCCGGCGAGACCGTCGGCGTCCTGGACGCCTTCCTCTCCGGCCTGTGGCTGTTCCTCCCGCTCTACCTCGTGACGATGGCCGTCGGCGGCGGCATCGAGACCCTGTTCTCCGTGGTCCGCAAGCACGAGATCAACGAGGGCTTCCTAGTCAGCGGCCTGCTGATCCCGCTGATCGTGCCGGCCACCATCCCGCTGTGGCAGCTGGCCGTCGGCACCGCCTTCGGCGTGGTGATCGGCAAGGAGGTCTTCGGCGGCACCGGCATGAACGTGCTCAACCCGGCGCTCACCACCCGGGTGTTCCTGTTCTTCGCCTACCCCGGCCAGATCTCGGGCGACGAGGTCTGGATCGCCGGGCGCGAGAGCTGGATCGACGGTTTCTCCGGCGCCACGCCCCTGGCGCAGTTCTACACCGACGGCGCCGCCGCCACCGCCGGCATGGACTGGATGGACGCCTTCCTCGGACTCCAGGCCGGCTCCTTCGGCGAGACCAGCACCCTGTGCTGCCTGATCGGCGCCGCGATCCTGCTCTTCAGCAAGATCGCCAGCTGGCGCATCATGCTCGGCTGCCTGGTGGGCATGGCTGGCATGGCATCGCTGCTGAACCTGCTGGCGCCCAGCCCCGAGCACTACATGGCGGTGCCGTGGCACTGGCACCTGGTGGTCGGCGGCTTCGCCTTCGGCACCGTCTTCATGGCCACCGACCCGGTTTCGGCCTCCCAGACCGAGACCGGCAAGTGGATCTACGGCGTCCTGATCGGCGTGCTGACGGTGCTGGTGCGGGTGCTGAACCCCGCCTACCCAGAGGGGATGATGCTGGCCATCATCTTCATGAACATCTTCGCCCCGGTGATCGACTACTACGTGGTCAAGGCCAACATCAAGCGTCGGGAGCAGCGCCTTGGACTTCAGTAACAAGTACATCGTCAGCTTCGCGCTGGCCGTCTGCCTGGGCTGCTCGCTGGTCGTGTCCGCCTTCGCGGTCGGCCTGAAGGAGCGCCAGGAGGTCAACAAGAAGCTGGACCTGCAGACGAACATCCTCGTCGTCGCCGGCCTGGTCGAGGCCGGCGCCAAGCCCACCGTCGAGGAGGTCGACCGGATGTTCCAGGACATCGAGACCTCGCTCTACGACCGCGCCAGCGGCGCCCTCGTCGGCCCCGCCCCCGAGGGCTACGACGTCAACGCCCTGATGGCCGACGCCAAGACCTCCGGCAAGGGGACCAGCACCGAGGAGCTCGGGGTCAAGGACCTGGCCCGGGTCGGCAACCTGCCGAACGAGCTGCTGGTGTTCCAGGTCAAGACCGCCGGCAAGGAGTGCTGGGTGCTGCCGATCTGGGGCAACGGCCTGTGGTCGACCCTGAAGGGTTTCCTGTGCCTCGAGCGGGACCTGCAGAAGATCCGCGGCATCACCTTCTACGAGCACGGCGAGACCCCGGGCCTCGGCGGCGAGGTCGACAACCCGAACTGGAAGGCGCTGTGGGGTGGCAAGGCGATCTACGACGAGGCCGGCGAGCTGCGCCTCGAGGTCACCAAGTTCGGCAAGGTGGCCGACGACCGCTACCAGGTCGACGGCATCTCCGGCGCCACGATCACCAGCGTCGCGGTCGGCTTCTTCATCCAGACCTGGATGAGCGAGGCCGGCTACGGCCCCTTCCTCAGCGCCAACGGGAGGGCTTGAGCCATGGATAGCAAGACCCGCAAGGTCCTCGTCGACCCGCTCCACATCAACAACCCTGTGACGCTGCAGGTGCTCGGCATCTGCTCGGCGCTGGCCGTGACGACCAAGCTCGAGACCTCGATCGTGATGTCGGGGGCGCTGACCTTCGTCCTGATGGGCTCGAACATCGTCATCTCGGCGCTGCGCAACAAGATCCCCGGCAGCGTGCGCATCATCGTCCAGCTGGCGGTGATCGCCTCGCTGGTGATCGTCGCCGACCAGATCCTGAAGGCCTTCCTCTACGACGTCAGCAAGCAGCTGTCGGTCTTCGTCGGCCTGATCATCACCAACTGCATCGTGATGGGCCGGGCCGAGGCCTTCGCCATGGCCAACCCGGTCGGCAAGTCGGCGCTCGACGGCCTCGGCAACTCGGCCGGCTACTCGATCATCCTGATCATCGTCGGCTTCTTCCGCGAGCTGCTCGGCTCGGGCAAGATCCTCGGCTACACCGTCATGGAGACCACGAACAACGGCGGCTGGTACTACGGCAACGGCCTGCTGGTGCTGTCGCCGGGCGCCTTCTTCTTGATCGGCCTGATCATCTGGGTCCAGCGCTGGATCAGCCCCTCGATCCAGGAGGAGGAGTAGACCATGGAACTGCTCAACCTGTTCATCAAGTCCATGTTCGTCGAGAACATGGCGCTGGCCTTCTTCCTCGGCATGTGCTCCTTCCTGGCGGTCGCCAAGAAGGTCGACACCGCCATGGGCCTGGGCGCCGCGGTGACCTTCGTGCTGGTCGTCACGGTCCCGCTCAACAACCTGATCTACACCTACCTGCTGAAGGAGGGCGCCCTGAGCTGGATCAGCGCCGACCTGGCCGGCGTCGACCTCAGCTTCCTGGGCTTCATCGCCTTCATCGCCACGATCGCGGCCATGGTGCAGATCGTGGAGATGACGATCGACAAGTTCGCGCCCAAGCTCTACTCGAGCCTGGGGGTGTTCCTGCCGCTGATCGCGGTCAACTGCGCCATCCTCGGCGCCTCCCTCTTCATGGTGCAGCGCGAGTACGACTTCGCCCAGAGCACCGTCTACGGCCTCGGCTCCGGCCTCGGCTGGTGGCTGGCGATCGTCGCCCTGGCCGCCCTCCGCGAGAAGATGAAGTACTCCAACGTGCCGCCGGCCCTGCGCGGGCTCGGCATCACCTTCCTCATGACCGGCCTGATGGCCATGGGCTTCATGCTCTTCGGCGGCATCCAGCTGTAAGGGAGACGGATCATGGATTTCACGACCATCGGACTCGGCGTCGCCATGTTCTGCTTCGTGGTGCTCGCCATGGTGGGCATCCTGCTGTGGGCCAAGAGCAAGCTGGTGCAGAGCGGCGACGTGCGCCTCGTCATCAACAACGACGAGGAGAACGCGCTCGCCACCCCCGCCGGCAGCACCCTGCTGGCGACCTTGGCCAACCAGAAGCTGTTCGTCCCGTCGGCCTGCGGCGGCGGCGGCACCTGCGCCCAGTGCAAGGTGCAGGTCCACGAGGGCGGCGGCGACCTGCTGCCGACCGAGGAGGGCCACATCAACCGCGGTCAGGCCAAGGAGCACTGGCGCCTCGCTTGCCAGGTGAAGGTCAAGCAGGACATGAAGATCCAGGTCCCTGACGAGGTCTTCTCGGTCAAGAAGTGGGAGTGCGAGGTGCTGTCCAACGACGGCGTCGCCACCTTCATCAAGGAGTTCCGGGTCCAGCTGCCCGAGGGCGAGAGCATCGACTACCGCTCCGGCGGCTACATCCAGATCGAGATCCCGCCCCACGACATCGACTTCAAGAGCATCGACGTCGAGGAGGAGTACCGCGGCGACTGGGACCAGTACGACATCTGGCGCTACCGTTCCAAGACCGACGAGACCGTGGAGCGGGCCTACTCGATGGCCAGCTACCCGGCCGAGGGCAACGTGCTGATGCTCAACGTGCGCATCGCCACCCCCCCGCCGCGCGGCCCCGAGGGAATCCCGCCGGGCAAGGGCTCGAGCTTCATCTTCAACCAGAAGCCGGGCGACAAGGTGATCATCTCCGGTCCGTACGGGGAATTCTTCCTCAAGGACAACAAGAAGGAGAAGGTCTTCATCGGCGGCGGCGCCGGCATGGCGCCGATGCGCTCGCACCTGATGCACATGTTCCGCACCGACCAGACCGACCTCAAGGTCAGCTTCTGGTACGGCGCCCGCTCGCTGCGGGAGGCCTTCTACATGGATGACTTCAACGCCATCCAGGAAGATTTTCCGAATTTCAAGTGGCATCTGGCCCTGTCTGAGCCGCTACCGGAGGATGAATGGACTGGCCTGACGGGGTTCATCCACCAGGTCTTGCTCGACGAATACCTGTCCAAGCACCCGGAACCGGAAGAATGCGAGTACTACATGTGCGGCCCGCCGATGATGAACTCCGCCGTCCTGCAGATGCTGGACGACCTGGGAGTCGAGCGGGAGAACATCTTCCTGGACGATTTCGGCGGCTGATCCCGGGCACAGCCCTGGTCCAGGGCAAGGCAGGCGGCTTCACGGCCGCCTGCCTGCTGCTTTTCGGCGCCGCCCTGGGTAGCTGCGGCGGACCCGAGCAGCCCCCGCGGCACCTTGACCTGCTCAGCGGCTCGACCATGGGCACCAGCTGGCGGGCCACCCTGGTCGATCCGCCGGCGGCCGCCAGCGACCTGCAGCGCGAGGTGCAGGAGATCCTCAACCGGGTGGACCAGCGCATGTCCACGTACCAGACCGACTCGGAGCTGAGCGTCTTCAACCGCAGCCAGTCGACCGGGCCCCACCCGATGTCCGAGGAGACCCTCGAGGTCCTGGCGGTGGCGCTGCGCTTCGCCGAGCTCACCGACGGCGCCCTGGACCCGACCGTGCTGCCGCTGGTGAACCTGTGGGGCTTCGGCCCTGCCGGCATGCGCCCCGGAGTGCCGAGCCGGAGCGAGATCGAGCTGGCCCAGTCCCAGACCGGCTGGCGCCGCATCGAGCTCGACGCCGAGGCCGGCACCCTGGCCAAGCACGACCCGGCGATCCAGCTGGACCTGAGCGCCATCGCCAAGGGCTACGGCGTCGACGCCGTCTGCGAGCGGCTGATCGAGCTCGGGTGCGAGAACTTCTTCATCGAGGTCGGAGGCGAGGTCCGCACCGGCGGCACCAACGCCAAGGGGAAGGCCTGGCGGGTCGGCATCGACAAGCCCTCGCTGATGGCGGCGCCGGGGCAGGCCATGCACCAGGTGGTGGAGCTGGCCGATCGAGCGCTCGCGACCAGCGGCGACTACCGCAATTTCCGGGAATTCGACGGCGTCCGCTACTCGCACACCATCGACCCGTTCACCGGCCGGCCGGTCAACCACCAGCTGGCCTCGGCCAGCGTCATCGCGCCGAGCTGCATGACGGCGGACGCGGTGGCCACCGCCATCAGCGTTCTCGGCCCGGAGAGGGGCTGGGAGCTGGTCCAGGGCCTGGAGGACGTCGAGGTCCTGATCGTCAGCCGGCAGGCCGACGGCCCGCTGCTGGAGCGGCAGACCCCGGGCTTCGCGGCCCTGCTGGCGACGCCCTGAGCCGGAGGGCGGCTCAGACCTCCAGCGGCGCCGGACCGCCGCCGGCCTGGCGCTGGTCGCGGTAGTAGTCCTTGCGCTTCGGGTAGCCCAGCTCCGCGAGCTTCACCAGCTCGTTGCCCGGCTCGGAGGCGCACAAGTCGTTCTCCTTGCGGACGCACAGGCAGTCGCCCAGGGCTTCGCCATCGGGGCCCATGGCGCCGCCGCAGGAGCCGCTCAGGCGCTTGCCCGTGACCATCACCCCCACCGCCATGCCGGCCACGGCGAGGGCGAAGACGGCGAAGCTCAGGAGGAAGACCAGCACCCCGGAATTCTACCGGTTTCCGCCGTCCGCGGCCGCCTTGGGCTCGGGGAGCTCCTCGGCCATGGCGACGAAGGCGGGCACCGAGTCGGCGAAGGCCTCCTTGGCGTCGTCCGAGATCGGGTCGGCGCCCAGGTAGACGTCGAACAGCGCCAGCGCCAGGTGGCCCGACTTGACCTCGCCGAGCAGCTTGCCGTTGACCTGGGTCACCAGCCGGCCGCCGGGGTGCCAGGCGAAGATCAGCTCCGTGTCCTCCGTCAGCTCGTCCTTGAAGTAGCCCTTGAAGGTCGCCAGCGCCTTCTTGGCGGCCTCGACCTGCTCCGGCTTGGCCGCCTTGGCCAGCTTCTTGAGCCGCGGCTCGAGCGAGTCGGCGAAGGCCTCGGCGATGTCCTCGCCGTCGACGTCGCGGGTCATGACCCAGCGCAGGCCCTTGGAGAAGTCGCCGTCGAGCAGCGCCTGGTAGAGCTTGCCGCTCTTGCGGCGCTCCTTCTTCGACAGGTCCTTGTAGGCGGCCAGCGCCTTCGCCGCCGGCTTGGCGTCGAGGTAGAGGCCGAAGGCGTAGACCTTGACGCTGAAGATGGTCTTGGTGCGGACGCCGACGTCGAGCAGGTGGAGCTGACCCTTGGCCCCGGGGAAGCCCATCCACTTGGCGAACTGGACGTCGCTCTTCGGCTCCTCGACCGTCGGCGCCGGGCTATCGGCCTCCTGGGCGGCGGCGGGGGCGAGGGAGAAGGCGAAGGGGACGAGGGAGAGGGCGAGCAGCGGGATCAGAGTGCGGGACATGGTTTTCCTCCGCCGCCACCATAAGGTCGCGGCCCCGGAGGGGATTCCGGGGCCGCAGGGTTGGGGATGGGTTCGGGGCATCCTCCGCGCCCCTCAGGGGGTCTCGGTCAGCGAGACCCGGGCGCCGCGATGTCCTCGGCGGGGCGCTGGGCGGCTTCGGTGGCGCCGGCGCGGCGCACCCGGTCGACGCAGCCGGCGAAGCCCTCCTTGGCGTCGTCGTCCAGCGGATCGTCGTCCAGATAGCAAGCGAAGAGCGCCCGGCACAGGTTCTCCGATTCCAGGGTGCCGACCACCTTGCCGTTCAGCTCCGTGACCAGGCGGCCGCCCGGATACCAGCTGAAGGTGGCCTCCATGCCCTTGCGCAGCTCGGCGTCGAAGTAGCCCCGGAAGCTCCGCAGGGCCCGCTCGGCCTGCACGGTCTGCTCTCGGCTGCTGCGCTTGGCCAGCCGCTCGAGCCGCGGGCCGAGCACGTCGTCGAAGGCCTCGGCGACGTCCTCGCCGTCGACGTTCCGGCACAGGATCCAGCGCACGCTCTTGGCGAAGTCGCCGTCCCACAGGTCCTGGTAGAAGTCGTCCTCCTTGCGCAGCTTGCGCTCGGAGACGCCCTGCCAGGCCTCCAGGGCCGCGGCGGCGCCCTCGGGCTCGACGTAGAAGCCGAAGGCGTAGATCTTGATCGCCAGGAAGGTCTTGGTGTAGAGGCCCGTGCCGATCAGCAGCTGCTCCTCCTCCCCGCCGGCGAAGCGCCGGTACTCGGCGAAGGGGATCTCGGTGGCGGGTTCTTCGACCCGGCCGAGCTGGTCGAGCCAGCTCGAGCCCTCCTGGGCGGTGGCGGCGCTCCCGAGCAATCCGGAGGCGCAGAAGAGTAGAGCGATCGCGGTGCGGCGCATGGCTTTCCAGGCTCATCGGACAACCAGCGCCGGGACTGATGGGAATGTTTATCCTCTCGCCGGATGACCCGGTCCGCCGCTCTGCTCCTGCTCCCCGTCCTGCTGCTCCCCGCGGCGGCCTGCTGCAGCGCCGACGCCGAGCCGCCGCCGCTGCTGCTCGACGAGGCCCGCCTACCGGACTGGAAGGTCGTCGGCGGCGCCACCTTCAGCTGGGAGGACGGCGCGTTGTACGGCCGGGAGGCCGGCGACCGCAACAGCTTCCTGGTCAGCCCGAAGCAGTACTCCGACTTCATCCTCGAGTGCGAGCTGAAGATCGAGGCCGGCGGCAACTCCGGCATTCAGGTGCGCAGCCACCAGAAGCCGGACGGCACCGTCTTCGGCTACCAGATCGAGATCGACCCCAGCGAGCGGGCCTGGAGCGGCGGCCTCTACGACGAGAGCCGGCGCGGCTGGCTCGACGACCTCGAGGGCCAGGAGGAGGCCCGCGCGGCCTTCCGGGTCGGCGAGTGGAACCGCTTCCGGATCGAGTGCCGGGGCGACCGCATCCGCAGCTGGGTCAACGGCGTGCCCTGCGCCGACTTCCGCGACGACCTCGACCGCTCCGGTTTCCTGGCCCTCCAGGTCCACGGCGGCGCCGGCACCCACGTCCGCTGGCGCGACCTCCGGCTCCAGGAGCTGGCCGCGGCGGACTGACCCTGCCGGCCACGGGCATGGACGGCCCCGGACGCGACCCGGCTCAGCCCAGGCTGGCGTCGACCTCGAGCAGCACCTTGCCGTAGACGTCGCGCTCGGCCAGCTTGCGGTGGGCGTCGGCGGCCCGCTCGAGCGGGAAGCGGGAGTCGATCACCGGCTCCAGGCGGCCGGCGAAGACGTGTTCGGCGACCTCCTTCTGATCGCCCAAACCGCCCATGGTGCTGCCCAGGATGCTGAGGGTCTTGAAGAAGACCGGCGCGAAGTGGAGCTTCATCTCGGCGCCGCTGGTGACGCCGCAGGTGACGACGCGGCCGCCGCGCGCCAGCAGCCACAGCCCCTTCGGGAGGGTGTCGGCGCCGACGTGGTCGACGATCAGGTCGACCTTGCTGCCGCCGGCCCAGTCCTTGGCGGCGGCGACCCAGTCGTCGCTGCGGTAATTGACGCCGCGCGCGGCGCCCTGCTCGCGGGCCCGCTCCAGCTTGTCGTCGCTGCCGGCGGTGACCATGACCTCGGCGCCCCAGAGGCGCGCGATCTGGGTCGCTGCGACCGAGACGCCGCTGCCGGCGGCGTGGACCAGCACCTTCTCCCCCGGCCGCAAGGCGCAGCGGTTGACCAGCATGTGCCAGGCGGTGAGGTAGGTCAGCGGGAAGGCGGCGGCCCGGTCGAGCGGGAAGCCGTCGGGCAGCGGCATCAGGTTCTCGGCGTTGACCACGGCGTAGTCGGCGTCGCCGCCGTCGCAGGTCTCGCCGTAGATGCCGTAGGCGCCGCAGAGGTTGTGACGGCCGCTGCTGCAGGGGCCGCAGCGCCCGCAGGAGTGGCCCGGCGCCACCGCCACCCGGGTGCCCAGAGCGAAGGCCTCGGTCCCGGGGCCGTTGGCGTCGACCACGCCGCTGAAGTCGCAGCCCAAGGTCATCGGCAGCGGGAAGCGGTGGCCGGGCACGCCGCGGCGGACCCAGGTGTCGAGGTGGTTCAGGGCCGCCCAGGCGACCTTGATCCGGACCTGGCCCGGTCCGGGTTCCGGCACCGGCAGCTGCTCCAGGCGGAGGGCGTCGAAGTCGCCGTGCTCGTGGACGCGGAGGGCTCTCATGGCGGGATTGTAGGGGCGCCGAAAGCGGCCCAAAACCGCTCGAAATCCGGCTTTTTCCGCAGGAATTCTCTGCGCGGGGTAGGTTTCCGGGAACGGCTCAGCCTGGCCCGCGATCTCACCGGGTGGGCCGCTCCCCGGCCCCCGCGCCCGGTCTCCAGCTCCGCCGCCATGATCCGCCCCGCTCCGCTGCTCCCCGCCCTGCTCCTCCTGGCCCCGGCCGCGCTGCCGGCCCAGAGCCCGGGAGGGATCTGGCAGCTGCTCCGGGACGACCCCGGCACGGCCGGCGGCGAGCTGGCCGGTGAATCGGTGGCCTGGGCCGGCGACGTCGACGGCGACGGCGCCGACGACCTGCTGGTGGGCATGCCCGGCGCCTCGCCCAACGGCCTGGCCGGCGCCGGCTCGGCGCGGCTGCTCTCCGGCGCCGACGGCAGCGAGCTGCTACGCCTAGACGGCGAGATCGCCGGCGGCGCCGCCGGCCTGTCGGTGGCGGGCGGCCACGACCTCGACGGCGACGGCGTGCCTGACCTCCTGGTCGGCAGCCCCTTCGCCACCATCAACGGCGACCCCGACACCGGCCGGGTGGACTGCTACTCCGGCGCCACCGGCGCCCTGATCCACCGCTTCGACGGCCCGCTGCGGCTGGGCAAGTGGGGCGTCTCGGTCACCTTCCTCGACGACATCAGCGGCGACGGCGTCTCCGAAGTCTTCGCCGGCGCCTTCCAGGCCCCGGTCGGCGGCGTCTACGACGCCGGGCTGGCGCTGGTGCTGGACGGCGTCACCGGCGCCGAGCTGTTCCGGGTCGTCGGCGCCGGCATCCACGTCGAGCTCGGCTTCGCCGTAGCCTCGGCCGGCGACGTCAACGGCGACGGTCTGACCGACTTCATGGTCGGCGCGCCCACCGACAACACCCCCATCCACCACGCCGGCAAGATCTTCGTCCACTCGGGCGCCGACGGCAGCCTGATCCACGAGCTGCACGGCGACTGGGACTCCGGCCACATGGGCGCGGCCCTGGCCAGCGCCGGCGACGTCGACGGCGACGGCGTGCCCGACATCCTCGGCGGCGCCCCGACCGCCTTCGCCAACGGCCGCAGCCAGGCCGGCGTGGTCCGGCTCTGGTCCGGCGCCGACGGCAGCCTGATGGCGCAGTTCGCCGGCAGCCATGCCGGGCAGCTGCTCGGCGAGTCGCTGGCCCCGGCCGGCGACCTGAACCAGGACGGCTACGCCGACTTCGCCATCGGCGCGCCCCAGACCGACGTCGGCGGCGCCAACCGCACCGGCTCGCTGTTCCTGCACTCGGGCATCGACGGCGCCCTGATCCGGCGCGAGGACGGCGCCGCCGCCGGCGAGGAATTCGCCTCGCGGGTGGCCTTCGGCGGCGACTCGGACTCCGACGGATTGCCCGAGTTCCTGGTCGGTGTGCCCGGCCGTGACCAGCCCTCCGGCAGCGACGCCGGCAGCGCCAGCCTGATCGCCTACCGGCCCTGGCTGAGCTTCGGGCCCAGCCGGCTGTCGGCCGCCGCCGGCGGCACCCTCGCCTGGCAGATCGACTTCCCCGCCAGCGAAGCCGGACTCGGCTACGCCGTGCTGCTGTCGGCCTCTGGCACCGGACCGTCGAACTTCCTCGGCCTGGACCTGCCGCTCAGCCAGGACTCGATCTTCACCGACGCGACCAACGGCAACTTCCCCGCCGGTTTCCTCAGCCCCATCGGCACCCTCGACGGCAACGGCGACGGCGCGGCCAGCTACACCGCCCCGGCGGGCGCCCTCGCCGGCTTGGTCGGCCGGCGCTTCTGGTCCGCCGCGGTCAGCTTCGTGCCCGGCGTCGCGCCGAGCCTGAGCTCCGGCTCGGCGATGGTCGAAGTGGCGCCCTGAGCGAGCCCGGCCTCAATCGCCGATCGCCGCGATCTGGTCCAGCAGGTCCTGGCGGTCGGGGAACAGCCCCGCGCCTTGGCGCCAGACCCGCAGCGCGTCCTCGGGCCGGCCGGTCTGCTGGTAGAGATTGCCCAGGATCAGGTAGGTGTCGGCGTAGCTGCCGCTGGCGGCGCTGGCGCCCTGCTGGTCGACCAGCAGCTCGAAGTGGCGGATGGCCTCGTTCTGCTTGCCCAGGAAGGGCGGCCAGTTCGACAGCGACACCGCCTTGGTGAAGCGCGCCTCCCAGTGGCTGGGGTCGGCCTCGAGCGCCCGGTCGAAGGCGGCGTCGGCCTTCATCGCCCAGGCGCCGGCCTCAGGGGTGTTGCCGTGGGCGAAGACCTGGTCGAGGTAGGCCTCGCCCAGCACCAGCTGCAGGCCGGGGTCGGCCGGGTTGTCCTCGGCGTACTGCTCGAGCGCCTCCAGCACCTCCTCGGTCAAGCCGGCCTCGCGGATGCGCTGCCAGAGGGCGGAGCGATCGTCGAAGTCGAGGCCATCCGCCAGCAAGGCGGCGAAGGCGCTGTCGACGTCCTCGAAGGCAGGGGGGGCGTCGGCGTCGGCGCCCGCGGTCTCGGCCATCTCCGCGGAGGCGGCGGCGGCGAGGCCGGCGCCGTACTGCTCCATCCAGGCCGCCACCGCACGCTGCAGCGCGGCATCATCGATCACTGGCGTCCGGCCGGCGGCCTCGGGCGCGGGCGCCATCAACTGGCGCCGCTCGAGCTCTTCCAAGCGCGACCGCAGTTGGTCGCGCTCGCGCTCGGCCGCCGCCAGCGCGGCCTGCTGCGCGGGGTCGTCACCAGCCTCGGGGGCGGGCTGAAGCAGCCAGACGGTGACGGCAGAGCCGAGCACCGCGCTCGACAGCGCCAAGGGGAGCCAGCGGAGGGAGTCGGCCATGGCCGGCCATCGTCGTCTCGGGCCCGCCAGGGGGCAAGCGGCCGGCTACCAGATGACCTTGCAGACGCCGTCGTGGTCCTGCGCCAGCCGGTACAGGAAGTTGCGCGCCTCCGGCGGAGCGCCGAAGGAGATCGTGTTGACCCGGACGTTGCGCCAGCGATTCCAGCGCCGGACCCGGGCCTCGATCCTCCGGGGATCCACCAGCTCCCCCACCGTCGGCTCCCCGTCGCTGAGCAGGAACAGCTCCTCCACCCCCTCGTGGGCGAAGGCCTCGCGCAGGCCGTCGTGGAGGTTGGTGCCGCCGGCGAAGACGTGGCGCTTCAGCCAGCCGATGACCTGGTCCAGGGTCTCGGCCTCGCGCTCGACCAGCTTGCGGGCGAAGCTGGTCACCGAAGAGTCGAAGAAGACGACGTCGAAGGAGGCGCCCTCGGGCAAGCGCGGCAGCAACGCCACCAGCTCCTGCACGGCCCGGGCGCCGCGGGTGAGGGCGGTGTGCTCCGGGAGCGGGGTCTCCATCGAGCCGCTGGAGTCGAGCACGAAGACGACCTTGTCTCCCAGGATCGGGATGCCGAGGTAGGTGATGGTCTCGGTGTCGTCCTCCCCCGCCTCGGTCGCGAGGGCGCGGAAGGAGGTGCCCTCGGCGCGGTGCTTGAGCATCCAGAAGCGCCAAGCGCGCGGGTCGCGGCCCATCTTGTAGCCGGTCAGTTGCTGCAGCAGCCGCACGGCCTCGTTCGCGGCGCGGCCCTCGCGGTGGTGGAGCAGCTCCACCAGGTAGGGCGCGTCGTCGAGCTGCGGGTGGCGCCGCAGCACCTGCAGGCACTCGGCGAGCAGGGCGCCTTTTGCGCTGAGCAGGCGGCGCAGGGCCTCGATCCGGGCGAAGACCGAGCGCCGGGCGTCGAGGCCGCGGAGGGCGGCGACCCGGGCCTCGATCGGCGCCCGGCGGTCGGCCAGGACCTCCTTGGCGAAGGCCTCGCCGCCGGCGAGGTCGAGCTGGGTGATGGCGTAGACCGCCTCCGCCTTGACCACCGGGTCGCTCCGCTTGCGCAGCTTGCGCAGCTCCTCGAGGGCCTCGGCGCCGCAGAAGCTGAGGCAGCGGGTGTAGTCGATCAAGTACTCGCCGCGGACGACGCTGCGGATCCGCTGAACCTGCTTCAACTCCAAGGGCTGGCCGCGCTGGGCCAACTCCTCGAGGTAGGCCATGCGCTCCTCCCGCGGCCGACGGCGCTCGCCGACGCGCTCGAGCAGCGTGGCGGCGCTCAGGTGGCGCGCGGCCGGCGCGGCGGCGACCGGCGCCCGGCCGCCCTGCGGAGCCAGCAGGGCCGCCAGGAGCAAGAAAGGAAGCATCACGCCTAGATTATCGGCCTGGAACCGCAGGTCACGCCGGGAAAGCTCGGCGCCGGCGGCCGGGGGGGCCCACGGCGCTAGACTCCGCCGGCATGCGGATCGCGATCGACCTCGACCTGGACGGCCTGGAGCAGCTCCTGAGCCGGCTCTTGCCGCTGGGCGGCAAGATCCAGCCCACCGGCCTGGAGCTGGACATGAGCCGGCTCCGGCTCGAAGCCCAAGCCCCGCTGGTCGGCCGCGTCACCCTGGTGGCCAAGGTCCGCCCCGCCGCCGGGGCTCTGGTCCTGAGCGACTTCGACCTCGAGGGCGCCGGAATCGCCCGCGGCATGGCCCTCGGCACCCTGCGCAGCCGACTGGCCGAGCTGGACGAACGCTGGAACGGCGTCCGCGCCTGGGGCGAATCCGACGGCGACCGGCTGCACCTCGAGTGGACCGCCTCCGGCGGCCCGGCCTAGGCCACCCCGGCGATGCGCTCCCGCCTCCTCCACGGCCTCCTGCTCGGCGCCGCCTGGTGCGCCCTCGCGGGCCTGGTGGAGAGCGCGGTCCTCTTGCTCCAGCACCCCTATGAGCGGGACCTCGGCCTCTGGCTCGAGGCCTGGCCGCTCTATGCCGGCGCCGGCACGGTCCTGGGCCTGGCCGCCGGCGCGGTACTCCCGCTCCTGACCCGCTCCCGGGAGTGGCGGATGCTGCCCGGCATCTACCTGGTCGGCATCCTGCTCGGCGCGGTGGCGGCGGTGCTGGCCTGGCCGCTGCTCCCGCCGCCCACGCCGGCCCGGGCGGCGGTCGCGGCCCTGATCGGCCTGGCGGTGCAGCAGCTCCTGCGCCTGGCGGCGAGCTCCCGCTGGGGCTGGCTCGGAGCGAGCCTGTTCACGCCGATCTCGGCGGTGCTGCTGCTGGCCCTGACCGTCGCCGCCGGCTCGGGCGGCGCCCTGCTGCCCCCGACGGCGGGCCCCCGGACCCTGCCACTGCTGGACGCCGCGCCTGCGGGCGCCGAGCCCGCCGAGCGCCCCGCCGACCTCCTGGTGGTCCTGCTGCGCGGAGTCGGCGCCGGCCACGTCGGTTGTCTGGGTTATTACCGCCAGACCAGCCCGCGGCTCGACGCCCTGGCCCGCGAGGGCGTGCTCTACGAGGCCGCCTTCGCCGCCAGTCCCGCTCCCGAAGCCGCCCGGAGCGCCCTGCTCGGCTTGGCCGGCCCCGGCCCTGGCCTGGCCGACCCGCTGCGCCGCGCCGGCTACCAGGTCGCCGGCGTCGGCCCCGCCGCGGCCGCGCTGACCCCGGACGGCCTCCCGCTCGGCTACTCCGCCTTCACCGAGCCGGGCCTGGAGCTGCCGCGGCAGAGGCTCTACCTCCAACGGCGCTGGCGGGATTGGTTCCCGCCCCTGGAGCTCCCGCGGACCGGCGCCCAGGCCACCGCGGCCGCGGCGCTCGACTGGCTGCGCGAGCGGCGGGACGCGGACCGCCCCTTCTGTCTGATCCTCGACATCGACCAAGCCCTGCCACCGCACACTCCACCCGCCGAGCTGCGCGAGCGCTTCCTGCCCGGGAGCCCTGCCGCCGCGGAAGCCGGCCCAGAGGCGCCGACGACGACGGACGCGGACGCGGCTCCGGACTCGGGCGCGGACCTGGACCGCGATCGCGCCCTCTTCGACGCCGAGCTGCTGTCCGTCGACCGGGCCCTCGGGCAGCTGATCGACGGCCTCTCCGACCTAGACCTGCTCGAGGGCTGTCTGGTGGTGGTGGTCGGGGACCGCGGGAACTGCTTCCACCCCGAGCACGCCGATGACCCTGCCCCGGCAGGCCTCGACTGCCGGACCCAGGTGCCGTTGCTGCTGCGGATGCCCCGTGAGCTGCCCGCGGGCACCCGCGTCCGCCCGATCGTCAGCTGCCGGGACCTGCCCGCCACGGTGCTCCGCTTCCTCGGCCTCGACCGCGCGGGAGGCCCCTCCCGGGCCCTGCCGCCAGTGGGCGAGGCCGACCCAGTGGCGCCGGAAGAGGTCGTCATCCACGACGCCGGCCGCGGCCACAGCGTGCTCCGAACGCCCGACGCCAAGCTGCTCCGTCGGGCGGACGGGGCCCTGCTGCTGCGCGACCTTGGAGCTGACCCCGAGGAGCAGCTGCCGATGACTCCGCCATCGGGCGCCAGCGCCGAGGCCGCGGCCGCCCTGCTGGCCCGGCGCCTGGGCGAGGCCCGCTAGCCGGCCGCCCTCAGGCCGGGGCGGAGCTTAGAGGGCGTGGACCAGCCAGGCCGAGACCAGCAGGCCGGCGACGTTGGCGGCGCCGAAGGTGGCCAGGTCGTAGCCGTTCCAGCTCCAGCCGGCGCGCAGACGGCGCATGAGCTGCCGCAGCACCCAGGCCTCGACGATCAGGAACAGCCCGAGGCAGACCGCGACCGCCAGCGCCAGCCGCAGCGGCCCCGGACGCCCCACCGGCGAGCTGGGATCGCCGAGCACGCCGCTGAACACCAGGGCGGCCGACACCAGCAGACTGACGCCGTTGGCCGCGAGGGTCATCAGGGTGGTGGTCGTGAAATTGCGTCCGAGGGTGAACCAGACCGCCCACCACTCGATCAGCAAGCAGGGGAAGACCACCCACGGCGAAAGCGTCTGGACGAGGACCGCCGCGAGCGGGCTCATTGCCGGGCTCGGCCGCCGCGGGCCGATTCGACGCAGAGCGTGCGCAGCAGCTCCAACGGGTAGATGCCGCTGTCGTGGTCGTCGCTGAAGAGGCAGCGGTAGGCGTAGCGCCCGACCGGCTGCATGTCCTTCAGGTCGATGTCCTCCGGCACGGTCGCCGGGTCGAGCAGCCGCCTGCCGGTCAGCTCGGAGACGCAGTGAGCGCAGGGGCACTCGATCCGCAGGTCGCGGATCAGGACCTCCGCCTCGAGCTCATCGCTCCAGCGGAAGCGCAGGGAGTCCCCCGCGCGGGACAGGCCTAGCAGATGCTCTCGCATGGCGAAGGGCCGCCGCTCCCTCAGCGCTCGGAGTCCTGGCCCTCTTCCTCGCCGTCCGGCTTCTGATAGCGCAGGCTGACGTTCTCGCGGCCCATGTCGCGCAGCCGCTTCGAGGTCTTCTTCAGGCCCAGGTCGTGGGCCTTGGAGACCACGCTCTTCTGCGAGCGGTTGAGGCGGCGGGCGATCTCCAGGTTGCTCAGCTCGGGGTAGAGCTCCTTGAGCAGGTCGCCCTCTTCCATGGTCCAGCGCGGCATGCGCGTCGCCTTCTTGCTGCCGCTGCGGCGCCGGAAGCCCTTGTCCTTGGCGAGGCAGATCTCGGCCGACTTGGCCTCGATGTCGGCCACCGGCCGGCCCAGGATCACCGCCAGGTCGGCGTTGCTCCGGGTGCCGTAGAGCCGCTTGAGCTGCTGGACGTCGCCCGAGGTCCACGGGCCAGCGGTCGTCTGCCCTTGCAGCTCCTCGACCTTGCGCCGGATCTCGGCGGGGGTGCGTCGCAGGATCTGGGAGATGACCTCGATGCGGGCGGCGCCGATGTAGTTCTTCAGCGCCTGGACCTCCTCGGCGGCCCAGGGGCCGAAGCGCTCCTCGCCGGCGAAGACCCGCTTGGCCATGCGGCGCACGCTCTCCACGGAGCGGTTGAGCTCGCGGCTGATCTGGGCGTCCGAACGGAGCCCGTAGCGGAGCTTCAGGCGTTCGATCTCCGCTTGCGACCACGGCCCTTTTCGGCGGCCGTTGCCTTTCGCGCGTTGCTGCTGATGGAAGTCGCCGGTCATCCCAAGGAAGGTCTGTGGGGGCCCTTGGAGCCTGCTGAGATCACAGGCCCGTTGTCTCCAGTATGGACCAGTCCGGCTCAGCTTCCAAGTGCATATTCGTAGCGTTTTCAGCTGCCAGAGCCTACAGAGCGCTCCACGATGGCGTTCCAATAGCGATCGGCGCCTTTCCTCAAGATATTGAAAGCTTCGGTGCTTGTGTGGGCGGCGGCGGCGGCGTGAGCCAGCCGGCGCAGGTCGTCGATCGGGACCTCGCGCAGGATCGCCTTCACCTCGGCGAGGAAGGGCGGAGCGGCCGACAGGTGGCGGAAGCCCGCCCCCACCAAGAACAGGGCGCCGGTCTTCTGGCCCGCCATCTCGCCGCAGACCGAGACCGGCTTGCCGACCGCGCCGCAGGTCCGGGCGATGTGGCGCAGGATGCGCAGGTGGGCCGGGTGGTAGGGCTGGTAGAGGTCCGAGACCCACGGGTTGTCGCGGTCGACCGCGAACAGGTACTGGGTCAGGTCGTTGGTGCCGACCGAGATGAAGTCGGCGTCCATCGCCAGTTCGCGCAGCGCCATGGCCGCCGCCGGCACCTCGATCATGATGCCGACCGGGATGCTCTGCTTGCCGGCGCAGACCTGGGCGATCAGGTCTCGGGCCAGCCGCAGCTCCTCGACCGTGGTCACCATCGGCAGCATGATCCGGGCGTCGCCGCGCTCGCGCGCCTTGAGAAGGGCGCTGACCTGGATCAGGAACAGGTCTTGCCACTCCAGCGACAGCCGCAGGCCGCGCCAGCCCAGCGCCGGGTTGTCCTCCTTCGGGTGCTTGAAGTAGCGGAGCTGCTTGTCGCCGCCGATGTCGAGCGTACGGAAGACCACCGGCTTACCCGGGAACCTCTCCAGGATCGAGGCGTAGATCTCGGTCTGGTCCTGCTGGCTCGGGAAGGACGGCCGCTCCATGTAGGCGAACTCGGTCCGGAACAGGCCGACGCCGGCGGTGGTGGCCGGGTCGAACATCGCTAGGTCCTGGGGCGACTCGATGTTCACCGAGACCGCGACCGGCGTGCCGTCGGCGGTGACCCCCGGCCGGGTGGCGGCCTCGAGCAGCACCGACTGCAGCTGCTCGCGCTCGGAGGCCATGCGCTCGGCGAGGCCCTCCTCCCGCTCGTCGACGCCGAGCAGCACCCGACCCTCCTCGCCGAGCACCACGATCGGCTCGCCGCTGATCGCCTTGCTGTGCACCTGGTCGAGGCCGGTGACGGTCGGGATGCCGAAGGAGCGCGCCAGCACCGCGCCGTGGCTGAAGCGGCCGCCGCGGTTGCAGACGATGCCGGCCAGCGGGTGGCGGTGGTGGCGCGTGACCAGCGAGGGCGTCAGCTCCTCGGCGACCACCACCGGGCCGGCGCCCTCGGCGTGCTCGAGCAGCTCCTCCCCGACCATCTCCAGCTCGCGCACGACGCACAGCCAGGGGTCGCGCAGGTCCGCGGCCCAGTTCTTGATCTCGCCGCCCTCGAGCGACTCGAACAGGCCCTCGAAGCGGTCGATCAGCGCCTGGATGGCCGACTCCGGCTCGAGCCGGTCCTCCAGGATCAGGCGCTTGACGTCGCGGTGGGCGTCCGGGTCCTGGATGACGGCGATCTGGGCGCCGTAGATGGCGGCGTCCTGGATGCCGAGCTCCTTGGTGGTGGCCGCCTGGATGCGCTGCAGGTCCTCGACGGCCCGGGTCCGGGCCTCTTCGAAGCGCTCCAGGGCGGCCTCGGGGGCCTCCTCGGTCAGCACCCGGCGCGGGATCTGGCGCGCGCTCGGGTCGACGATGATCCAGGCCGGCCCCAGCCCCACCCCGGGGCTGACCGGCGTGCCCTTGAGCTCGAGCCGCGACACCTCAGGAGGCGGGCGCCGGCTCCGGGCGCCGCCAGGCCGCGATCCGCTCTTCGAGCACCGCGACCAGCTGGTCGGCCGGCACCCGCTCCTGGCTCATGCTGTCGCGCTCGCGCAGGGTCACGGTGCCGTCCTGGATGGTGTCGCCGTCGACCGTCACGCAGAAGGGCGTGCCGATCTCGTCCTGGCGCCGGTAGCGGCGGCCGATCGACTGGTTGAGCTCGATCGCGGTGGTGAAGTGGCGGCGCAGGCCGCGCTCGATCTCCTCGGCGCGCTCCGGCATGCCCTCCTTCTTCACCAGCGGGAAGATGGCGACCGTGACCGGGGCGATGCGCGGGTGGAAGCGCAAGACGACGCGCTGGTCCTTGCCCTCCCCCTCTTCGTCGTAGGCGTCGACCAGGAAGGTCATCGCCGTGCGGTCGCAGCCGGCGGCCGGCTCGATGACGTAGGGCGTGATGTGCTCGTTGTTCTCCTGGTCGAACCAGGTCAGCGCGTTGCCCGAGCACTCCGAGTGCTTCTTGAGGTCGTAGTCCGTGCGGTTGGCGACGCCCTCGAGCTCCGACCAGCCGAAGGGGAACAGGTACTCGACGTCGCCGCAGCCGGCGGCGTAGTGGGCCAGCTCGTCCGGCGCGTGCTCGCGCATGCGCAGCTTGTCGGGATCGACGCCGAGGTCGACGTACCACTGGTAGCGCTGTTCCTGCCAGTATTGGTACCACTCCGGCGCCTCCTCGGGCCGGCAGAAGAACTCCATCTCCATCTGCTCGAACTCGCGGGTCCGGAACACGAAGTTGCCGGGGGTGATCTCGTTGCGGAAGCTCTTGCCGATCTGGGCGATGCCGAAGGGCAGCTTCTTGCGGGTCGCGGTGACGACGTTGTTGAAGTTGATGAAGATGCCCTGGGCGGTCTCGGGCCGCAGGTAGGCCACCGAGGCGCTGTCCTGGACCGCGCCGACGTGGGTCTGGAACATGAGGTTGAACTGACGCACCTCGGTCCAGTCGTCGGTGCCGCTGACCGGGCACTTGATCTTCTCGTCGAGGATCAGCTGGCGCAGGGCCTCGTTGTCGCCGACGGCGACGTTGAGCTTGTCCTGCAGGGCCTGGGACTTCTGGTCCTTGCCCTTCTTGCGGTACTTCTCGATCTTGGCCTCGACCAGGTGGTCGGCGCGGTAGCGCGCCTTCGAGGTCTTGTTGTCGATCAGCGGGTCGGAGAAGCCGCCGACGTGGCCGGAGGCCTTCCACACCTCGGGCGACTGAATGATCGCCGAGTCGAGGCCGACCACGTCCTGGCGGTCGTAGACCAGGCTCTCCCACCAGGCGTCCTTGACCCGCTTCTTGAGCTCCACTCCCAGCGGCCCCCAGTCGTAGGTCGAACCCTGCCCGCCGTAGATCTCGGAGGCGGGGAACACGAACCCCCTGCGCTTGCACAGGGAGACGATCTTGTCCATCACGGCGGGTTTCGGCTTCGACATGGAGGGGGGATTCTAGCCGCGCGGCATCGCCAGCGGCCGCGGGGACGCCCGCCGCGGCCTAGCGCGGATCCCCGGTGACCCGAAGGAGCTCATCGAATCCGTCCCACTCGAACCGGAGGGTCTGGGTTCGGCTTGCCTCGATGGTGAGATCGGCCTCCCAGGCCTTCTCGGTCGGGATCAGGTACCGCGGCGGGTTGGTTCCGGGGAGCAGCAAGGGGCTGCGTAGCCGGAGCCGGTACTGCCCCGGCGCGATCCGATACCTCCGAGAGTAGGAGAGCCCGTTGGCGAGATCCGTCGCAGCTTCGAGCGCCAGCGGCGGCTCGATGCCAGGCGGGAGGTCCCACTCGACGCCGGCCGGGAGAACCGGCTCTCCACCCGCCCAGATCTCCACCTGGAGTTCGCCCACCGAGACCGGATGGATCTCGAGGCGCGCTCGCGTTCCGGCGCGGAGCCTCGGATCGCCGTCGAAGCGGAGCAGCAGGTCGGAGCACTGCAGGAACAAGTCGCAGGGCCCGACCACCAGGTGCTCGCCGCGCCCGACTGGGAGCGCCGAGACCGGGATCTGCTCCGACTGCTGGCTCGGGTAAACGCTGCCGGGGGCAGGCAAGCGCCGGATCAAGGTCGGACCCGGCTCCTCGACGTTGGAGATCAGCTCGAGGAAGGCCACCGGCAGTTCGAGCGGCCACTCGGCGGGCCCTGCCTCGACCGGGAAGGGCCCGAAGGTCTGCCGCAGCCACGGGACATCGGGAGTGACCCGGAGGTGGTCGATGCCGCCGAACACCAGACGCGGTCGCCAGCTCCCGTCTTCAGCGGTGGGGCCGGCCAGGAGCAGGCGAGGCTCGTCGATGCCGTTGCCCCCCCAGAGCTCGACCCGGCACGGGTGAACCGGCTCCCCGGCGGCCAGGACCAGCACGTCCAGGAGCTGCTGGGGACCGAGGTCGATGACCTCGAGGTGGTTCCCCTCTGGCATGAGGAAGGACTCCAGCTCCAGCCGCTCCTCCCCCAACTGCAGCGCTGGCCACACCAGGCCGGCCGGGACGCGGAAGCGGCAGTCGAGGTTCGGGCCGAGCGCGGCCCGCCGCAGCCGTCCGGTCTCGGCCGCGTCCGCCCAGGCCTCTCCCTCCTGCCCGGCTTCGAGGGCCTGGTCGCCGAAGCCCAGGCCCGACTCCAGGTCCAGCAGGCAGACCGCCTCCGCCAGGGCGACTGGCGGCGCGGCGCGGAACCGGATGGTCAGGAAGTGCAGGCCGTCCGCCGGCGCCGCGTTGGGATCCTCCCAGGCGGAGAGACTCGGGGTGAGCACCCGGCGGCCTTCCTCAGCCGCTGGCGCGGCCGGCGCCGTGGCCCCGGCGCCGGTGCCGGCGCCGTCGGCCGCGCCGCCGCCGCCCAGGCCCGCTGGATCCTGCTCCAGCAGCCACAGCGCTCCCGCCACCAGCAAGACCAGCAGGGGGAAGAGGAGGCGGCGCACGGCTACCTCACATAGCGGCGCTTGGCGGGCACGGTCACGAACTCGCCGTCCTCGACCCGGAAGGCGGTCAGGCTGCCGCCGTAGACGCAGCCGGTGTCCAAGCCCAGGGCCACCAGCCGACCGCGGGCGGTCACGCGGCGCGGGATGGTGGAGCTGGTGTGGCCGAAGAACACCAGCTCGGGGCCGGGGTAGGCCTCGTACCAGAAGGGCTCGCCGCGCACGCCCTTCATGCGCCGCAGGCGCACCAGGTGCTCGACCGGAGTGTCCTCGACGCGGCGGCCGGGGACGACGCCGGCGTGGACCACGATCCAGTCCATGCCCTTGGTGTTCCCTCTCAGGAAGTAGGGTCGCCCGCGCAGCGGCTCGAGCAGCTCGGCCGAGCGCGCGGGGTCGAAGTCGGCTAGGCCGGTGCGGCCGTCGCCGGCCAGATCGGCGGCGTCGAAGCCGTTCCAGTCGGCATCCGGCCCCAGCATCTGCAGGCGTTGCAGGACGACGTGCTCATGGTTGCCGAGCACGATCTCGGCGCCGGCCTCGGTCAGCTGCCGCGCCACGCCGAGCGGGTCGGGGCCGCGGTGGTAGAGGTCCCCCACCGAGATCAGGCGGTCCCCCTCGCCCAGCTGCAGCTGCCCGATCAGCTCCGCCAGCTCCTCGGCGCAGCCGTGGATGTCGCCGACCACCCAGGTCGCGCTCACGCCGGCGCGCCCTCTCCCACGCGCGCGGTCCAGGCGGCTTCGAGCTCGGCCATCAGCTCCGGCAGGCCCTCGCCGCGCGGGTCGAAGCGCAGGCCGGCGGCCTCGAAGAGCTGCGGCAAGGGCTGCGAGCCGCCGAGCGCCAGGCCTTCGCGGAAGCGCGCCACCGCGCCGGCGGGATCGCGGCGGTACTCCACCCACACCTGCAGCGCGCCGAGCTGCGCCAGCGCGTACTCGACGTAATAGAAGGGCACCTCGAAGACGTGGAGCTGGGAGTGCCAGGCGTGGCGCCGCTCGGCGTCCAGCCCGCTCCAGTCGGCCGGCGCGCCGAAGCGCCGGCGCAGCGCCACCCAAGCGTCAGCGCGCTCGTCGCCGCCGTGCCCCGGGTGGGTGTAGACCCAGTGCTGGAAGGCGTCGATGGTGCAGATCCAGGCCAGCGAGCTGGCGACGTCCTCGAGCGAGTCGATCGCCGCCCGGCGCGCCTCCGCAGCCGGATAGACGGCGTCGAGGTGCTCGAGGGCCATCATCTCCATGCCCATCGACGCCACCTCGCAGAACTCGATCGGCGCCGAGCGGTAGTCGACCGGCTCCATCTCGCGCGACAGCAGCCCGTGCACCGAGTGGCCGCCCTCGTGCACCAGGGTCTCGACCCCGCCGTGAGTCGGCGAGCTGTTCGAGAAGATGAAGGGCCAGCGGACGTCCTCGAAGGTGTCCATGAAGCCGCCCTGGCGCTTGGCCGGCCGCGAGTCGAGGTCGAGCAGGTCCTCGGCCGCCATCCATCGCAGGTCGGCGGCGAAATCGGGGTCGACCCGCGCCATCAGCTCGGCGGCGATGGCGATCTGCCCCGCCGAGTCCTCGAAGGGCCGGAAAGGCGGCTTGCCCTCGGGGTCGACGCCGAAGTCCCAGGGTCGGAGCGGCGCGATCCCGAGCATCTCCTGCCGCCGCTCGGTCAGCCGGCGCAGGAAGGGCAGCACGTGGCGCTCGACGTTGGCGTGCAGCGCCTCGCAGTCGGCCGGGCTGTAGTCGAAGCGGCCCAGCTCGCGGTGCTTGTAGTCGCGGTAGTCGCCGAAGCCGGCGTTGGCGGCGATCCGGCCGCGCAGGGCGATCATCTGGTCGAAGAGGCCGTCGAGGCGCTCGCGCTCCTGCAGCCTCCGCGCCGCCACGGCGCGCCAGGCGGCCTCGCGCACGCCGCGGTCGAGGTCCTCGTAGAAGGGCGCCATCGCCGGCAAGGTGCGCTGCTGGCCCTGGAACTCGACCGTCAGGGCACCGGTGATGCGGCCGTACTCAGTGGCGAGCTTCTCGTCCTCGGCCTCCAACTCGACGTTCTCCTCCCGGAACAGCTCCACCGCCAGCTCGGCGTCGCGGCGGTAGACGGTCCAGGTGGCCTCATCCAGCTCGGCCCGCCAGGGGCAGTCCAGGAACTTGCGGTCGAGCTGGTCGGCCAGCTTCTTGTACTCGGGCAGCACCACCGTCTGGTAGTCCAGGTGAGCGGCCTCGGCGGCCTCGTCCTCGGTGTTCCGGGCCGCCGCCACGTGCAGCCGCGAGGACCGGCCGCCGACCAGCGAGTCCAACTCGCTGCGGTCGTAGAGCCAGGTCTCGAGGGCGCGGGCGTCCGCGAGCTCGCGCCCGGCCAGCTCCACCCCGACCGGCTCGATCGCCGCCCAGTCGGTCGGCTCCCAGTCGGCGGGCAGGCGGCGGCGCGGCGGGATCGGGTAGCGGGGCGGCGCGGTCATCGCCGCGCAGGATACCCCGGCTCAGCCGCCGGCCGGCGGCTCGAACCACTCGGCCCTGACCTCGGGGTTCACGCTCCACTCGAAGCTCGTCACCGCCGACTCCTCGCCCGAGGACCAGGCCACCCGCGCCGGCAGCATGACGCCGCCGGTCAGGGCGTAGGCTTGGAAGTCGTAGCGGCTGCCGTCGTCGAGGGTGATGGCAGCGCACAAGCCGTGGTCGTGCAGCTCCAGCCGCACCCAGTCGCCGTCCTCGTCGGTCAGCAGCAGGGTCCGCTCCCCTTCCGCCTCCGCGAGGTACTCGGACCGCGCCAGCCGCATCAGCACCAGCGGCAGCTTGGACTTCAGGCCGAGCTGGGCCTGACGCAGCTCGTCGGCGTCGTAGCGGCGCACGCCCTCGGGGCCGGGAGCCCAGCCGCCGCCCTCGGTCAGGACCGAGTAGACCTGGGCCGGGTCCTCCGCCGCGCGCACCAGGAAGCGCCCCGGATAGACCAGGACCGCCTCGATCCGGGGGCCGCCTTCGGGCTGGATCCGCGAACCCGTGGCGCCGACCGCCTCCCAGGCGGCCTGGCCGCCGTGAGCGCTGAGCAGGTGCCCGGCGAGTTCGGCGCCGCGGTCGGCGGCGGCCGGACCGGCCTCCGCCTCACCGGGAGCCGGCTCCGGCGCGCCGGCGTCCCACTGCTCCACCGGCCCGAATTCGGCCAGGTCGGCGTCGAAGGCCTCCGGGTTGCCGACCACGAACAGGGTCAGCCGCCCGGTGTCGAGGTGGCGGCGGCAGGCGTCGACCACCTCCGCGGCGCTCAGGTCGCGGATCGCAGCGGCGGCCTGCTCGTGGAAGCTCCAGGGGTATCCGTTCCACTCCAGATCCGCCACCCGCGCCAGGACCTCAGCCGGCTCATCGACCTGGAACACCTGGGCGTTCAGCAGCCGGTTCCGGGCCTGCTCGAACTCCTGCTCGGGCACGCCTCGCTCCAGGAAGCCGTCCAGCACCGCGATCATCTCGCGCAGCGCCAGCGCCGCGGTCTCGTTCTTGGTGCCGCAGCTGCCCCAGAACAGGCCCTGCTGCTTCCACCCCGGCCGCCAGGAGGCGCCGGTGCTGTAGGCCAGGCCGAGCTCGCTGCGGATCCGGCTGATCATGCGGTTGCCGAAGCCGCCGACGCCGAAGACGAAGGAGCCGAGCTGCAGCGCCGGGTAGTCGGGGTGGTTGCGGCGCACGCCCTCCAGCACCAAGCGCAGCTCGGCCTGGTTGACGTCCGGCCGCGGCAGCAGCACCACGCGCCGGGAGGGCGGCGGCGTCAGCTCGGTCGGCAGCTCCACCGGCGTGGCCCGCTGCGGCGCCCAGCCGCCCAGCGCCTGCTCCAGGCGCTCCAGCATCGCCGCCGGCTCGAAGTCGCCGCTGACGGCGATCAAAGCCTGGCGGCTGCCGTAGCGCTCGGCGTGGAAGGCGGCCAGCTCGGAGCGGGTGATGGCCTGGACCTCGGCCGCCTCCTGGCGCCGCACCCGCGGGTCGTCGACGCCATAGAAGGCGCGCTGGGCCTCGCGGTTGGCGGCCTGGCCGGGGTCGTCGTCGCGCTGGGCGATGGCGCTGAGCTGGCGGGCGCGGAGCCGCTCCAGCTTGTCCTCGGGGAAGGACGGGTGGAGCAGCACGTCGACGAACATGCCGAGGGTGCCGTCCAGGTCCTCGCTCAGGCACTCGAAGCGACCCACGGTGGCCCGCGGCTGAGCCGAGAAGTCGATCTCGGCGCCCCGGAAGGCCAGCTCCTGGTCCAGCTTGTCGCCCGGCCAGAGGGCGCTCCCGCCCTCCCGCAGCAGCGCCGCGGTCATCTCGGCGGCGCCGGTGCGGCCGGCCGGGTCCGAGTAGCTGCCGGCCCGGAGCCGCAGCTCCAGCTCCACCAGCGGCAGGGAGCGGTCCGGCAGGAGCAGCACCGTGATGCCGTTGGAGAGCGCGTGGCGCTCCGGCGGCGCCGGCTGGAAGACCGCGGCCTCGGGCACCGGCACCTCCGCGGCGCTGGCGTAGGGCCCCGGGGGCAGCGGCTGGAAACCGGGCGCGACCGCCGGCCCGAGGTCCTCCTGGACCGGGTCGGAGCCGCAAGCGGTGATGGCCATCGGGAGCAGGAGCAGGATCTTGGGGGCGCGCATGGCTCAGCCCTCCCTCTCAGGCGGGACCAGGTAGACGACGTTTCGGCGGTCGGGGCGCAGCCGGCCGGCGGCCCGCGACAGGTCCTCGGCGGAGATCGACTCGAGCGCTTCCAGGGCGTGGAACAGCTTGCGCCAGTCCCCGTCCTCGGCCTCGCTCTCGGCCAGCGCCCGTGCCAGGCCGGAGCTGCTGCCGAGCCGCTGCAGCAGGGCCATCTTGGCCCGCCGCCGCACCCCCTTCAGCTCGCGCGGGGTCGGGCCATCGGCCGCCAGGCGGGCGGCCTCCTCCTCGATCATGACCAGGCACTCCTCCAGGCTCCGCCCCGGCGCCGGCACCACCAGCAGGCCGAACAGGGTCGGGTCGATCCGCCCCGGATAGCCGGCGATCCAGTCGACCTGCACCGCCGCGCCCTCCTCCTTGATCAGCCGCCGGTGCAGCCGCGAGGCCGGGCCGCCGGAGAGTACGTCACCCATGGCGTCGAAGAGGTGCCCGCGGCGGCCGGTCAGCGGCGGCACCGGCCAGCCCACGAACAGCATCGGGTTGGCCGGCCGCTCGACCCGGACCGAGCGCGGGCCGGGGGCCTCGGGCTCGACCGTGCGCCGGGGGCGGGCCAGCTGGCCCGCGGGCAGATCGCCGAGGTAGGTCTCGGCCAGGGCGAAGACCCGCTCCGGCTCGACCCGGCCCACCACCGCCAGCACCATGCGGTCGGCGGTGTAGTGGCGGCGCCAGAAGTCGATCATCTCGGGCCGGTCGAGCATCGCCAGGTCGTCCATGTGGCCGATGGTCGAGTCGCGGTACGGGTGGGCGATGAAGGAGGTGTTCAGCAGCGCCTCCAGGGCGGCGCCGAAGGGGCTGGAGTCGGTGCGCATGCGCCGCTCCTCCATGACCACGTCGCGCTCCTTGTAGAACTCGCGCATGACCGGGTCGCCGAGCATCTCCCGGGTTAGCCAGAACCAGGTCTCCATGCGCTCGACGGGCAGCGAGACGAAGTAATTGGTCGAGTCGGCGCCGGTCGAGGCGTTCGAGTTGAGGCCGCCGGAGGTCTCCATGACGCGGTCGAAGGCGCCGGCGTCGCAGAGCCCGTCGGCGGTCTCCCGCGCCGCCTCGAAGGCCGCCATCAGCCGCTCCAGCTCGGCTGGGGCGGCGCCGGCCACGGCCGCCCGCTCGTAGTCCTTCCAGGCCGCGTCGCAGGCGTCCAGGGCGGCGCGCTCGGCGGTCCAGTCGGTGGCGCCGATGCGCCGCGAGCCCTTGAAGGCCATGTGCTCGGCGAAGTGGGCCAGCCCGGTCAGGCCGCCGGCCTCGTCGATCGAGCCGGTGTTGACGTGGACGTGGAAGGAGGCCACCGGGGCGTCGCCGCGGGGCATCACCAGGACCCGCAGGCCGTTGGCGAGCTCCCGCTCCTGGACCGTGGCGGCCATGGCTTCGAAGCCGCCGGCGGCCTGGGGCGCGAGCAGCGGAGCGGCGAGGAGGAGGGTCAGCATCATGTTCAGGCGCTCGGCGGAGAAACGGCGGCGGGGTCCTGCTCGGGCCGGTGCGGCCGGAGCATCAGCTCTTGGACCGCGGCGGCGCAGTCGCGGCCCTCGAAGAGGATGGCGTGGAGCTGGGCGGTGATCGGCATGTCCACCCCCAGCGCCTGGGCCGACTGGTGCACCGCCTGGGTGGTCCAGACGCCCTCGGCGACCTTCTCGGTCGAGGCCTGGACCTCGGCCAGGGTCTCCCCCGAGCCGATGCGCTCGCCCAGGGCGCGGTTGCGGGAGTGGCGCGAGTAGCAGGTGACCATCAGGTCGCCGGCGCCGCTGAGGCCGAAGAAGGTCTCCCGTTCGGCGCCGTGCACCCCGCCGTAGCGGGCCATCTCGACCAAGCCGCGAGCCACCAGGGCGGCCTTGGCGTTGTCGCCCAGGCCGACGCCGTCCGCCACCCCGGCGGCCACGGCGATGACGTTCTTCAGCGCTCCGCCCAGCTCCGCCCCGACCAGGTCGGCGCCGGTGTAGATGCGGAGGGAGGAGCTGCCGAGGTCGGCCTGGACCCGGCTGGCCAAGGCCAGATCCTCGCTGGCGGCCACCACGGTGGTGGCCAGCCCGTGGGCGGTCTCCTCGGCGTGGGAGGGACCGGAGAGCACCGCCACCCCGGCGCGGGCGCCGGCGGCCTCGGCCAGGATCTCGGACGGCCGCAGCAGGGTCTGCAGCTCCAGGCCCTTGGAGGCCGAGACCGCCGGCAGGCCGGCCAGAGCGCCCTCGAAGCGGCCGATGGTGGCGCGCAGGAACTGGGTGGGCACCACCGAGTAGTAGATGCCGGCGCCGTCCAGGGCCTCGCCGACGTCGGCGGTCCAGCGGACGTCGGCCGGGATCTCAACTCCGGGCAGGAACTTCGGATTGGTCCGGCTCCCGGCGACCTCGGCGGCGTAGCCGGCGTCGTGGCTCCAGACGGTCACCGGCCGGCCGGCGCGGTGCAGGGACAAGGCGATCGCCGTTCCCCAGCCGCCGTCACCGATCACCAGGCTTCTTGTCAGGTCGTCGCTCATGAATCCGGCCCGCCGAGGCGGGTCTCCCGTCCCGCCCGCAAGCGGGCGAGGTTGCTCCGATGGGTGTAGAAGAACAGCAGGCCGCCCACGGCGGCGAACAGCAGCACGCTGCGGCGGTCGCCCACGGCCTGGACCGGCTCCAGGGCGAAGACGGCCGCGGGCACGGCCAGCCCGAAGGCGATCGAGGCCAGGGCCATGGTCCGGGTGGTCTTGACCACGGCCACGAAGACCAGCGCCGCCACGAGCACCGCGAGGGGCGCCAGGGCGAGCATGGCACCGCTGTAGGTGGCCACCCCCTTCCCGCCCCGGAAGCCGAAGTAGAGGGGCCAGACGTGGCCGGCGAAGGCGGCGGCGCCGCCGAGCACGGCGGCCTCCAGGGGCCAGCCGAGGAGCAGCGGCAGCACCGCGGGCAGGGCCCCCTTGAGGGCGTCCAGGAGGTAGACGAGGACGCCGATCCGCCGCCCGAGGGCCCTGCCGGCGTTGGTCGCGCCGGCGTTGCCGCTTCCCACCGAGCGCAGATCCAGGCCCTTCGCCCGCGCGATCAGCAGGGCGAAGGAGATCGAACCGCAAAGGTATCCGGCCAAAGCGGATGCGGCCAACGGGACGGGGCTCGGCATGCGCCGCCAAGAATACCTGCCCCCGGCCAGAAAAAGGCTTGACCCGAAGGCGGCATCCGATATCTACATTGGTCCGAGGCCGTTCCGGCCCCCTCCTTGGTCCAGAACCTGAACTCATGACCTACGTCATTGCTGAGCCCTGCGTGAACACGAAAGACACCGCTTGCGTGGATGTCTGCCCCGTGGAATGCATTTACGAGAGCGAGCCGCAGCCCGGTACGCTCAATCTTCCGATGTTCATCCACCCTGATGAGTGCATCGATTGCGGCGCCTGCGAGCCGGAGTGCCCCGTCGACGCGATCTTTACCGAGGAGGAATTGCCCGAGAAGTGGTCGGCCTTCACCCAGGCCAACGCCGACCTGGCCTCCGAGCACGACGAGTAAGCGTCGCGGAGCCCGAAAGAGCAAGAAGGCCAGATCCTCGCGGATCTGGCCTTCTTGATTGTTTGGAGCGGCCGATGGGATTTGAACCCACGACATCAACCTTGGCAAGGTTGAGCTCTACCACTGAGCTACGGCCGCCTTTTCAACGGGGCGAAAGGATACGCCCAACCCCTCGGAGTGTCAATCTCCAGCCGGGCTCCTGCGGGGGTTTTGGACCAGGGCTTCTCCCTCCTGATCGCACAGGCCGAAGACCTCCAGGGCGCGGCGTCGGACCAGCTCCTGGACCTCCTCCAGCGAGAGCTCGGTGAGCGGGATCTGCCCCCCTGCCATGCGCCCGTGGCCGCCGCAGGAACCCTGCTCGCCGATGATGTAGCGCAGGGCAGGATAGGCGTCAGCGCCGGGCATGTCGGTGCGCAGCGAGACCTGGTAGCGGCCGTCGCAGGCGCCGCCGGCCAGGGACCACTGCTGGCCCTCCAGGCGCACGAACCAGTCGGCGATCTCGGCCACCGCCTCGGGGCTGGAGACCTCCCCCATCAGGATCAGGAGCAGCGGCCCGAAGCAGGTGCAGGCCTGGATCGAGTCCCCCATCTGGCGGAAGTAGTCCCGGCTCAGGGCCGGCTGGTCGATGGCCGCCACCATCTTGCGGTCGGCCAGCTTGTGGAGCCGCTCGTAGGCCCGCTCATCCCGGTCGCTGGCGTCCCGGGCAAGGTCGTTGGTGTCGTAGCGGACGCCGCAGAAGAGGGCCGTGGCCACCCGGGAGTCCGGCTCCAGACCGAAGCCCTCGAGCAGGTCGTGGACCATGGTCGAGGTGGCGCCGTACTCCGGATCGACCCAGGCGAAGGGAACGTCGCCGAGCTCGGCGTCCTCGGTCCCCCTGTGGTGGTCGATGACCCCCAGGATCGGCAGGCCGCCGGGCGGCGTGGTGTGGGTGAAGGACGGCTGGGAGTCCACGATCATCACTCCCTCGTAACGCGCCGGATCGACGCCGCCCTTGGGCAGGGCCGTGATGCCCAGGAGCCGGCGCATGGCGGCGTTCTCCGCCCGCCGGATCCGGCCCTCCAGCACCAGGTCGGCCTCGAGGCCGAAGACGCGCAGGAGCAGCTCCTGCAGGGCCACCAGGGCCCCGAGACCGTCCGGGTCCGGGTGGCGGTGGGTGCACAGCACCAGCCGGCCGTTCCCGGGAAGGGCGGCGCGGAAGCGGTCGAGGTCAGGGAGAGTCATCCGAGGCGGAGGGAGGTCAGGGCGTCTCGGGCTTCCCTGACGGCGGCCTCAGGATAGCCCGGCGCCAGGCTCAGGACCCGCTGGGCCCCGGCGGGGAGGTACTCGGCCACGAGGGCGAAGTCGACCTCGCCCTCGCCGGGCAGCAGCCGGTCGCGGCCCTGGACGGCGTCCTGGAGCGAGGCGCCCAGGCAGGCACGGCCCGCCGCCTCGAGCCAGGCTCCGGCGGCCTCGAGGCCCAAGGCCGATCGGGTTTGGACCGTACCGAGGTCGTGCCAATAGCCCAGGCCCTCCAGCGAGCGCTCCGCCAGCAGCAGCCGGAGGCCCTCTGGGTCGAGCAGGCCGGCGGGGCTGGCGGGCACGCTCAGGGCGACTCTGAGTCCAGGCGCCTGGCTCCGCGCGGAGTGCACGAAGCGCGCCAGGGCCTCCAGCTGGCGCTCCCGGGTGTGGCGGTCGAGGCGGTCCCGGATCGCCGCCGCCTCCTCCCCGCCGACCCCCTCGCCGCAGCTCAGCCGGCCCAGCAGGGCCTCGCCATCCGCCACCGCTCCGGCGTCGTCGTCCCAGCCGGCGGGGAGGATCAGGAGGGAGCCGCCGAGGCGCCTCAACCGCTCCACGGCGGCGGGCAGCAGGCCCAGGGCGGGCAATTGGCGCTGCCGATCGGCAGACGCGGCGTCCCTTGATGCGTTACGATGGGAAGCGGCCTGCAAGGCGTCCCAGGAGGCGGAGGGGAACCCCCGTCCCAGGTCGCGTCTGGCCGCACCGATCCCTTCCAATTCGATCGCGGGGTCCCCCGGCAACAGGGTCACCCCCGCCATGCCCAGGTCATGGGCTTCCCGGAGCTGCGCCGATGCCAGCCTCGGGCGCCCGCCGAACCATCCAGATGCCAGTTCCATGCTCTCTCTCCTCGGCCGGCCACAGCGGACCAAAACCGCCAACGGACCGGAATTCAGAGAGTATTCCTAGCATTTCCCGGGCACCCCGGACCACCCACTTACGACCACCCACCCAGCATGAGACAACTCCTCGTCCTCGCCCTCCTCCTGGCCCCGTTCGCCGGCCAGGCTTCCGCCCAGGAAGCCGGCTGCAGCGAATCCAAGGCCGTCGCCAAATCGGAGTGCACCGAGCAGGCCGCCCAAGCTGCCTGCGAAACCGCCGCCACCAGCTGCGAAACCTCCGCCAAGGCCGTCGCCAAGGCCCCCGCCCAGAAGCGGGGCTGGTGCGACCGCATGACCGGCGCGGAGAAGAAGGTCGCCCAAGTGGCCGTCGCGGTCCCGGTCCAGGACCCCACCTGCGACAGCAAGAAGACCGCCAGCGACTGTGACTCCGCCAAGGCCTCCTCCTGCGACACCGCCACCGTGGCCGTAGCCGTCGAGGTCCAAGAGTCCGGCAGCTGCAGCGAGTCCGCCCGCCTCGCCGGCGGCAAGGCCGAGAGCAGCTGCTCCACGGCTGCCCAGCCGAGCTGCGACAGCGCCGCCCCGGCCGCCAGCTGTGACACGGCCGCGTCGAGCTGCGATGTGGCCACCGTGGCCGTGGCCGCCCCGGCCGAGGAGAGCTGTGACGAGGTCCAGAGCGACTGCGGCTCGGCCAAGGAGAGCTGCGAGGTCGCCAC
>CAYZXS010000002.1:85093-87289 GCA_964482495.1 uncultured Planctomycetales bacterium | reverse complement strand
CATCGCCATCGCCGCCCCGGTCGAGGAATGCCAGGAGCCGAGCGAAGGAGGCTGCGGCGACGCCCCCAAGGCCAAGGTCGCGGCCAAGGTCAAGGCCATCGGTAGCTGCGGAGACGCCGCCCCGGCCAAGGAGAGCTGCGAGGTCGCCACCATCGCCATCGCCGCCCCGGTCGAGGAATGCCAGGAGCCGAGCGAAGGAGGCTGCTGCGGCGACGCCCCCAAGGCCAAGGCTGCGGCCAAGGTGAAGGTCAAGGCCATCGGTAGCTGCGAGAGCGAGGCCGCCAGCTGCGAGTCGGAGCCGGTCAGCTGCGAGGTCGCCACGATCGCCGTCCAAGCCCCCGCCGCCGAGACCTGCCAAGAGGTCGTGCTGGAAGAGTGCCGGGAGGAGGTGGTCGAAGAGTGTCAGACCATCGAGCTGACCCTCTCCGCCGCGCCGGCTCTGCAAGAGTGCGAGGAGGAGCTGGAGATCACCTGCACCACCGAATCCGAGGGCCTGAGCGCCTTCCGGGTCCAGCAGACCCAAGAGGAGTGCGGCGGCGACGAGGACTGCGGTGACTGCGACGGCAGCGAGTGCGGCGACTGCGACGAGGCCTGCGGCGGCGACGCCCCCAAGGCTCAGGTCCGCTCGCGGGTGATCCGCCTCGACGGCAGCCAGTTCGGCGGCCTGCCTGGCGCCGCCGGACAGAAGCAGGTCCAGATCTACCGGGCCAAGGACCTCAAGGCCGGCGCCCCGATGACCTGGACCGCGAAGGGCGAGGAGTCCTGCGGTGACTGCGATGGCGACTCCAAGGGCAAGGGCAAGCGCCAGATGAAGGTCATGGTCATGACCGACGGCGACGCCCCGCACGGGGGCTACTTCACCCCGAAGGCCAAGCAGGATTCCGGCAAGTACCTGTGGAAGGCCGCTCCCAAGGCCAAGGCCAAGGCCAAGGGCAAGCGCCGGGCCGCCATGGCCGCGAAGGGTGACTGCGACGGCTGCTGCTGCTGCAACGGTGAGACCGCCAAGCCTCGCCGCCAGGCCGCCCGCGGCCGGATGGTTCCGCCTCACCAAGGCCACATGATGCGGAGCCGGATGATGGCTCCCCGCATGGGCATGGGCATGATGCGCGGGCTGCCCCACGGGATGGACCACGGCGCCGGCCACGACGTCGCCATCGACCTGGAGCACTGCTCGGAGGGCGGCGGCCTGTCCATGGCCGAGCTCCACGAGGCCCACGGCCTCGGCGGCGGTCAGATCGGCATCGACCTCGCCGGCCTCGAAGGCCTGCACCACATGGTCCAGCTCGGCGACCACGGCGACGCCAAGGTGGTGGTCCGCGGCATGATGGTCGGTCCCGACGGCGAGATGATCCGCTTCGGCGAGTGGGACGAAGACTGCGACGATGGCGGCGAAGAGGAGTGCGGAGACGAAGGCGACTGCGATGAGGACGACGGTGACTGCGGCGACTGTGACGACGCCTGCAAGGCCGCCTGCGAGGGCGAGGGCGCCGCTCCCCAGGTCCTGCGCTACCGCGCCGAGCCGGCCGCGCACACCGTCCAGGTCGACCGCGCCGCCGAGATCGAGAAGCGCATCGCCGAGCTGGAGATGCAGCTGGCCCGGATCGAGAGCCTGCTCGATTCGATCGCCAACGGCTGATTCCGGAGCTCCGGACGAGGAGACCGGCGGGAGGCAGCAGCCTCCCGCCGGTTCTTTCGTTGTGGCGGGTCCTTCCCGGGGCGGGCTGCCCCCCGCAGCAGGCGGCTAGACCCGGATCCCGCCCTCGGGCGGCCGCACCGTCGCCCGCTCGCGCAGCACCGGAGCGACCACCTCGGCCAGGAAGTCGTCCACCTGCTGAGGCGCGCGGCCGACGAAGCGGCTGGGATCGACCAGCTCGGGCAGGGCGTCCTTGACCGCGGCGAAGGCCGGGTCGCCGGCGATCCGCTCCAGCAGGTCGTTGACGCCGTCCTCGGTCTTGAGCCGGGCGGCGGCGGCGTGGGAATGGACTCGGATCCGCTCGTGCAGCTCCTGGCGGTCGCCGCCGGCCTGGCTGGCGGCCATCAGGATGGTCTCGGTGGCCATGAAGGGCATCTCCTGGTCGAGCATGTTGCCGATGACCCGCGGGTAGACGACCAGCCCGGATGCGACGTCCTGCACCAGCTGCAGGATGGCGTCGGCGGCCAGGAAGGACTCCGGGATCGCCAGGCGGCGGTTGGCGG
>CAYZXS010000002.1:0-84993 GCA_964482495.1 uncultured Planctomycetales bacterium | reverse complement strand
AGGATGGCGTCGGCGGCCAGGAAGGACTCCGGGATCGCCAGGCGGCGGTTGGCGGAGTCGTCCAGGGTCCGCTCCAGCCACTGGTTGGCGGCCGTGTCGAGGCCGTTCGGCGCCAGGTGCAGCAGATAGCGGGCCAGGGCGCCGATGCGCTCGCTGCGCATCGGGTTGCGCTTGTAGGGCATGGCGGAGGAGCCGATCTGCTTCTTGCCGAAGGGCTCCTCGACCTCGCGGCGGTGCGCCAGGAGCCGGATGTCGACCGCGAACTTGGCCGCCGAGGCCGCCAGCCCGGCCAGCGCGTGCAGCACCAGGCCGTCCCACTTGCGCGGGTAGGTCTGGCCGCAGACGGCGACGGAGCGGGTGAATCCCATGCGCTCGGTGACCATGCGGTCGAGCTGGCGCACCTTGTCATGGTCGCCGTCGAAGAGCTGCAGGAAGCTGGCCTGGGTGCCGGTGGTGCCCTTGACGCCGCGGAAAGGCAAGCGGTCGAGCAGCGACTCGACCTCCTCGAGGTCGAGCAGGAAGTCCTGCAGCCACAGCGCCGCGCGCTTGCCGAGGGTGGTCGGCTGGGCCGGCTGGAAGTGGGTGAAGCCCAGGATCGGCTGGTCGCGCTGCTCGCGGCAGAAGTCGTTCAGGGCCCGCGCGACGCCGACGATCCGCGCCCGCACGATCCGCAAGCCTTCCTGGATCAGGACCAGGTCGGCGCCGTCGGCGACGTAGCAGGAGGTCGCCCCCAGGTGCAGGATTCCCTGGGCGGCGGGCGCCTTCTCGCCGAAGGCGTGGACGTGGGCCATGACGTCGTGGCGCAGCTCCCGCTCCAGCTCGGCCACCCGCTCCAGATCGAGGTCCTCGCGGGCGTCCTGCAGGGCCTGCAGCTGCTCCTCGCTGATCTCGAGGCCGAGTTCGCGCTCGCTCTCGGCGAGGGCGATCCAGAGGTCGCGCCAGACCAGGGCCCGGCGCCGGGCGGAGAAGTTCTCCTGCATCACCTTGCTGGCGTAGCGGGCGGCCAGGGGCGAGGAGTAGCGGGTGTCGGGATCGCTCATCGGGTTCAGCGCGGTCGTGGTTTCAGGGCTGGACGAAGGGCAGCGGGGTCAAGGGGCCGTCAGTCACGACCAACCCCCACAAGAACAAGGCGGCGACGGCGCCTCCCAGGGGCAGCAGGCCGCGGCGCAAGCACAGGGGGGTGCGCGCCGCCCAGGCCGCCAGCAGCAGGCTGATCAGCCCGCCGAGCAGGTCGGTGACGACGTCCTTGGCGTCGGAGCCGCGGCCGGGGACGTAGAGCTGGTGCCACTCGTCCAGGAAGCCGGCGACCAGCACCAGGCCCATGGCCAGCGCCCAGCTCCGGGGCCGGAGCGGGGCCTGCGGACCGGAGAGCACCAGGAAACTGAGGGCGAACAGGCCGAACAGCGGCGCGTGGGCCAGGTTCCGGAGGTAAGGCGTGGCGACCTCGGCGGCGCCCTCCGGCGCCAGGAAGGAAGCCAGCACCAGCAGCCCGAGGCAGGAGGCGAAGCCGGCCAGGCGCAGCCACCAGGCGAAGCCGCACAGCCGGGCGAACAGCGAGCCGGTCACGCGCCCTCCCCGTCGCCGTCCTCGCGCACCACCATGGCCAGCCGCACCCAGCCGCCGCGGCCCTTCTCGACCCGGAGCTCGCGCGACATGCCGCGCACCAGCCAGAGGCCGCGGCCGCGCTCTTGCTCCGGCCGGGGCGGCCGCTCGGCGCGCGCCAGTCCGCGGGCCAGGCGCTCGAAGTCGTGGTTATCGCAGCACTCGACGCTCAGCCGCAGCCGCCGGGGCTCCCGCCTCAGCACCACGTGCACGCGGCCGCGCCGGCAGTCGGCCTCGACGGCGTTGTGCGCCAGCTCCGAGACCAGGACCCCGACCCGCTCGACCACCTGGCGGGCGGCGCCTTCAGCAGCCAACCGGGCCTGGACCCGCCGCCGCAGCCCGGGCAGCTCCTCGCCGCGGGCGGGAGCGGAGAAGGCGGCGACCCAGGCCTCGCTCAAGGAGCGGGCTCCAGGTAGAAGGACAGGTCGAGGGCCGGCGCCGAGTGGGTCAGCCAGCCGACCGAGACCCGGTCCACCCCGGCGCCCCGCAGCCGGCCGGCGCTCTCCAGCCGGACGCCGCCGCTGACCTCGAGCTGGGCGTCCGGAAAGCGGCGGCGCAGCCGGGCGGCGACCTCCGGCAGGGTCTCGGCCTCGAAGTTGTCGAGCAGCACGTAGTCCGCGCCTTCCTCGAGGGCTAGCACCGCCTGCTCCTCGGTGTCGGCCTCGACCCCGACCGGCCGACCGCCGGCGCCCTCGCGGGCCTGGCGCACGGCCTCGGCATAACCCAGGCCGGACATCGCGAAGTGGTTCTCCTTCAGCAGGAGCTGGTCCTCGAGGTCGCGCCGGTGATTGACCCCGCCGCCGGCCAGCACGGCCCGCTTCTGGGCGTCACGGAGGCCGGGCACGGTCTTGCGGGTGTCGAGCACCCGGACCCCGGGGCCGACGGCGGCCACCAGCGCCGCGGTCGCGGAGGCGACGCCGCTGAGCTGCTGCAGGAAGTTCAGGGCCGTCCGCTCGGCCGCCAGCAGGCCCCGGGCCGGGCCGGCCACGCGCAGCACCTCCTCGCCGTCCTGGACCGCCGAACCCTCCCCCGCCAGCCACTCCAGCTCGATCGCCGGGTCGCAGGCCGAGAAGGCGGCGGCCGCGTAGTCGCAGCCGCTCAGGACCCCGTCCGCCCGGCACACGACCCGGCCGCGGGCTCGGCGCTCGGCCGGCACCAGGGCCAGGGTGGTCGCATCGTGGTCGGTCCGGTCCTCGGCCAGGGCGCTCAGCACCGCTCGAAGGACGTCAGGAGGCGGCTCCATCCGGGCCATTCTAGCCCGGCTCGAGGGGCGGGCCGCGACCGGCGCGGCGGTACCACTGCTCCACTTCCAGGGCGGTCTGATCGCCGATGCCATCCAGCAGGCGCAGCCTCGCCGGGGTCAGCGGCAGGCCCAGCTGGGCCCGCTGGGCGACCACCTGCCGGGCCCGGTCGGCGCCGACCCCGGGCAACCAGCTCAGCGGGATCCAGCCGTCGTGGTCGAGGTCGGGCAGGACGCCGTCGGCGCCGCCCACCGGGTCCAGGAGGTCGGCCGGGGGCGGCGCGAGCTCCAGCGCCAAGCCCCGGACCGCGGCCACCAAGAGCACCGCCGCCAGCGCCCGCTCCGCTCGCCGAGACCCTGCCACGCCGAGGCAGACGGTCTCGAGGGCTGGCGGTTACGCCTCGACCTGGACCGCGATCGGGTCGGACTGGACCCGGAGCAGGACATCGATCGCCAGGTCCACGGCGGCGTCGTCGAGCAGCTCGAGCACCTGGCGCTGGCGACCTTCACCGAGCCATGCCAGCTGCAGGCCCTCGCCGGCGCGGTGCAGGCTGGCGAAGAGGCCGTGCCGGCCGGCCAGCAACAACGGCCAGGCGTCGCCCACGATCTGGACCGGCGGGTGGATCGCGTCCGCGGCGTGGACCAGGCGCCGGGCCAGGCGCTGCTGGGTCGGGTCGAGGCCGGCGAGCAGCCCGTCCCAGTCCTCCGCGATGCCCTCGGCGTGGAGCCGGAAGACCGGCTCCGGCTCCTCCTCCGAGCCGCCGACCTCGACCAGGTAGGAGCGCACCGGGACCGCCGCCCGCAGCAGCTCCAAGCGGTCCAGCAGGTGGGAGGAGTAGTGCTCGCCGATCAGCAGCGCCCGCGGCTCGCCGGGACGCGAGAACCAGGCCGAGAAGCGGTGCTGCTGGCTGCGCTGCTTGGCCACCAGGGCCAGCAGCCGGTCGCACAGGCTGCCGTCCTGGGACTCCACCGGCAGCACCATCACCGGACGGCCGAGCAGGTCCTCGCCGCAGAGCTCGACGCGGAGCTCGGGGGCGTAGATCAGCGGCTCGTCGAGGAAGCGCAGCCCCGGCTCGAGCGCGGCCGGCCGGCGGCGCAGGCTGCGCAGCAAATCCTCAGCGCTCCAGTGTTCAGGCATCTCATTGGAACCCCGCCCCACGCGGAAGCCCCCCTCCATTATGCCCAAAATCCGCCTCGGGAACCTGCCGTTCTAGGACCGCGCAAAGAGCCACCGAGAGGGCGTCGGACTCGTCGAAGGAGGCGAAGCGGGGTTCCATCCCGAGCTGGGCCGCGACCAGGGCGGCCATGCCCTCCTTACTGACGACGCCGCTGCCACCGACCCGCCGCTTGACCAGGGCCGGCGGGATCTCCTCGATGGCGACGCCGGCGGCGGCGGCGCCCACCAGGATCACTCCGCGGGCCTCCCCCAGCCGCAGGGCCGAGCGGGCGTTGCGGCCGAAGAAGGCCGCCTCGACCGCCAGCAGGTCGGGCTGCCAACGCTCCAAGGCCTGCTCCAGCTCGCGCCGGAGGACCAGCAGGCGGTCCGCGGAGGCCTGGCGCCCGCCCAGCTTCCAGACGCCCGAGCCGAGGCGAACGGCGGGCGTGGGCGGCGCGGCCTCCAGCACGCCCCAGCCGGCGACGACGGTGCCGGGGTCGACGCCGAGAACGCGGAGGGCAGTCACCCCGGCATCCTAGCCCATCCCGCTAGAATCCCGGCCATGGAGCCGGACACCGCCGTCATCGTGCTCGCCGCCGGGCGCGGCCGCCGGCTCGGCCGCGGCAACAAGGCGCTGCTCGAGCTCGGCGGCGAGCCGCTGCTGGCGCGCTCGCTGCGGGCGGCCCGAGAGGCCGCCGCCGTCGCCGAGGTGGTGCTGGTGATGATGCCCGAGGACGTCGCTGCCCTCGAGCAGCGCTGGCGCTGCAGCCCTGCGCAGCTCGGCGCCGACCGGGTGGTGAGCGGCGGCGAGGAGCGCTGGCTGTCGAGCCGCGCCGGCTGCCAAGCCGCCGACCCTGGCCTGCCGCTGCTGCTGGTCCACGACGCCGCCCGCGCCCTGGTCCGTGCCGAGCTCTTCGACGCCGTCGCCGCCGCCGCGCGCGAACGCGGCGCCGCCCTGGCCGCGGCGCCGGTGGCCGACACCCTCAAGCGGGCCGGCGGCGACGGCGCGGTCGCCGCGACGGTGGACCGCGACGGCCTGTGGGCGGCCCAGACCCCGCAGGGCGGCCGCCGCGACTGGCTGCTCGAGGCCTTCGCCCGCTGGCAGCCCGGCGACGGCCTGCCCACCGACGAGGCCATGCTGCTGGAGGCCGCCGGCCACCCCCCCGCCCTGGTCCCCGCCCCGACCGACAACGCCAAGATCACCACCGCCGCCGACCTGGCCCTCGCCGAGGCCCTGCTCCAGAGCCGCGCCCGCGCCCAGCCCGGATGACCGACCTCCCCCACGCCCCCCGCATCGGCCTCGGCTGGGACCGCCACCGCCTCGAAGCCGGCCGCCCCTGCCGCCTCGGCGGCGTCGACCTCGACTGCCCGGTCGGACCGGCTGGCCACAGCGACGGCGACGCCGTGCTGCACGCGCTCACCGACGCCCTGCTCGGCGCCGCCGGCCTGGACGACCTCGGCAGCCTGTTCCCGGACACCGACCCGGCCTGGAAGGACGCGGACTCCGCCGCCTTCCTGACCGAGGCGCTGCGCCAGCTCGGCGAGCGGGGGCTGCGGCCGCTGTCGGCCGACCTCGTGGTGATCTGCGACCGGCCGAAGATCGCGCCGGCGCGGCCGCGGATCCGGGCCGCGCTCGCGGCGCTGCTCGACCTGCCGCTGGACCGGGTCAACCTGAAGGGCAAGACCACCGAGGGCGGGGACGGCGGCCGGGTCGACGTCCAGGCCGTGGTGCTGGTCGGGTCCTCCGGGGCCTGAGCCGCTCAGTCCGCTCCGCCGCCTTCGGCCTGGAGCTGCCACATCTTGGCGTAGATGCCGCCCTGGGCGACCAGCTGGTCGTGGCTGCCGTCCTCGGCGATCCGGCCCTGGTCCAGGACCAGGATCCGGTCGGCGCTGCGGATGGTGCTGAGGCGGTGGGCGATGGCGAAGGTCGTCCGGCCAGCGATCAGCACCTCGAGCGCCGCCTGCACCCGTCGCTCGGACTCGGAGTCGAGGGCGCTGGTGGCCTCGTCCAGCAGCAGCACGTCGGCGTCGCGCAGGATGGCGCGGGCGATCGTCACCCGCTGCGCTTGGCCGCCGCTGAGCCGGGTGCCGGCCTCGCCGGCCTGGGTGTCCAGGCCCTGCGGCAGGCTGGCGACGAAGTCGTCGAGGTTGGCGGCGCGGCAGGCCTGCTCGACCTCCTCCGGTGAGGCCTCTGGGCGGCCGTATCGCACGTTCTCGCGCAGGCTGGTCTGGAACAGGAAGGGCTGCTGGCCGACCATCGCCATTCGGTCCAGCCAGTCGGCCACCTTGAGCTCGCGCAGGTCGACGCCGTCGACCAGGATCCGGCCCTCGGTCGGGTCGTAGAAGCGCGCCACCAGGTCCATCAGGGTGCTCTTGCCGGCGCCGGAGCTGCCGACCAGGGCCACCCGCTCGCCGCGCTTCACCCTAAAGCTGATGTCCTGCACCGCCGGGCCGTCGCCGGTGCCGTAGTCGAAGCCGACGGCTTCGAAGCGGATCTCGCCTTCCAGGCCGGCGAAGGGCCGGTCCTCGCCCTTCTCCGGGATCTCCGGCTCCAGGTCCAGGACCTCGAAGACGCGCTCGGTGGCGCCCATCGAGGTGTAGATGATCGACACCGCCTTGGTCAGCCGCTTGACGCCGGTGAACAGGAAGCCCGTGGCGAGGAAGAACACCATCAGGGAGCTGGTGTCCGTGAACAGGCCGCCGTCCATCATGTGGTTAGCCAGCGCGATCAGGCCGATGGCGACGCCGATGCCTCCTTGGGCCAGGAAGTTGGTCACCGACAGGCTGGTCGCCTGGGCCTTGACCATGCGCTCGGTCTGGTGGACGAACTCCTGATTGACGCGGCGGAATTCCTCGGTCTCCCGCTCCTCCATTCGGAAGGCCTTGACCACCCGGATGCCGGAGAACATCTGGGTCATCGCCTGGGTGGTGTCGCCGAGCTTGGCCAGCGACTTCTGGCTGCGCTTGCGCACCTTCGGGCCCAGTACCAGCACCGGCAGCGCCAGGATGGGCAGGAACAGCAGCATGCCGAGGGTGGCCGCCGGCGCGGCGAAGAAGGCCATGGTCAGGGCGCCGAGGATCTTGAAGGGCTCCTGGATCAGCTCCTCCACGATCAGGGTCAGCAGGCGCAGGCTGGTGCCGACGTCGGCCGTGAGCCGGGACAGCAGGTCGCCGAGCCGGCGCCCGGAGTGGTAGCGCATGCCCAGCCGGAGCACGTGGCGGGCCAGGTCCTGGCGCAGGTCGGCGATCATCCACACCCCGAGCATGCGCGAGAGCCGCAGGAAGGCGTACTGGATCAGCGAGAAGACCAGCGCGCTCAGCAGCAGGGCGGAGGCGACCGCCACCACGGCGCTGCCGTCGGGGCTGAGGCCGAACAGCTGCACCCCGGCGAGGCGCTCGTCCACCCACAGGTCGAAGCTCTCAAGGACCGTGGCCTCGCCGGTGGCCGCGGCCGGGACGTCCGGGAACAGCCGCTTCACCAGCGGCTTGACCAGCGCCAGGTTCGCCTGCCCGCCGAGGGCGGCCACCGCCCCGAGGACGATGGTCAGAACGGCCTGCCGCCGGTACCGCCGCAAGTACGGCAGCATCCGGCGGTAGGTGTCTCGGAATCCGGTCTTCTGGCGGGCCAAAGCCCGGGCGATTGTCGCCTGCGCCTTACTCGGACGCCATCACTTCGTCGACGAAGCCGAAGAAGCGCACGTTCAGGAGGTCGTCGTTCACCAGGTACTGATGACGCGGGTTGTTGGCGAAGTCCAGGGCGGTCTCCGGCGGCACCCGGCGGTTCAGCTTGTAGATGCACCAGCCGGTCGGGCCCATGACCGGGCCGTAGATCGTGCCCGGCTCGGCGTCGAAGAAGACCAGGTCGCCGACGGACATGCCGTAGAGGAAGTCGAAGTAGTCGTTCTCGCCCAGGAAGTCGCGGACCTGGTTGCGCGGCATGGCGCCGAAGCGGCCGCGGTTAGGCGCCGGCATGCCGGGCTGCGAACCGGGGAAGGCCTCGGGCAGGTCGCAGTACTTGAGCAGCACCGTGGCCCAGTCGGCGCCGGCGGCGAGCTCGGAGGCGGCCTTGTCGGCGCGGGCCTTGGCCTCGCCGAAGGGGTCGCCCTCCTTGGCGTAGGTGCCGTTGCTCATGTCGCGGGCGGCGAAGTAGATGACCTCGGCGTCGGCCTTGCCTTGGGCGAGGAAGCTCTCCCGGGCCGCGATGTGGGCAGAGAACTGCTCGGGGGTGATCTCACCCATCAGGTCCTTGTAGGACTGCCGCAGCCGGAAGATGCGGTGGAAGACCTCCATCGACGGGAAGCCGAGGAACTGCAGCTGCATCTGCTCGTAGCCGATCACCGAGCCCTCGTACTCCTTGCGCTCGGCGGCGATCCGCTCCTGGCACTGCTCGACGCTCAAGAGGGCGCCCTTGGCGGCCAGCGCGCCCTGGACCCTCCAGAGCACGTCCACCAGCATCCGCGAACGCTCGAGCTCGACGGGGCCGACCAGCGGCTCGATCTTCGCCAGCAGCGCGTCAGTGGTGAAGTCCTTGCCGTTCACCCGCAGGGCGACGCCGGCGGGCAGGCCCTCGAAGGGCTCGACGATCTCGGCCTTCTCCATGAGCCAGCGCATGACGCCCGGGCGCAGGATGTACTGGGCGACGAAGCCGCCGACCTCGAAGGGCTCGCCGGCCTCGAAGGCCTTCTTGGCCTCCTCGTAGGTCGGCATGACCGACTGGGTCATCATGTCCTGGGCCTGGGGCGCGGCGGCGAAGCCGCCCTCCTCCCCCTCGGCCGCTTCCGCGGCGTCGGCGCCGTCTTCGGCCTCGGGCGGCCCGAAGATCTCCTGCAGCAGGTCCATGGGCCACTTGGCGGGGTCAGCCGGGAAGAACAGCTGGTCGACCAGGATCATCCGGGAGATCTCCTCGCGGTAGGTCTCGCGGGTGTTGCCCATGGCCTCGACCGTGTTCCAGAAGTCCACGCCGGGGTTCTTCTCGGTGAAGGCCTTCATCAGGGCCGCGATCCGGGCGTCGATGGTGGCCTCGTCGACCACGCAGTGCGAGACGTCGATGCCAGCGGCGCGGCGGCGCTCGACCTCGCCCTCGATCAGGGCCTGGACCGTGGACTGCATCAGCAGCTGGGAGCCGGCTGAGAAGATCAGGGCGCGCTTGACGTCTTCGTCGTAGCGGATGCCTTCGGGGCCGACCTGGGCCGCCTGCTCAGCGGAGATCCCGAGGTCGACGCCCTGAGGGGCGGCAGCGGCAGCGGGGCCGCTGAGGAGAGCGATTCCGCCCAGCAGGGCGGCGGCGAAATGGTGGAGGATGCGGGTCGACATGCTTTCTCGAAACCAGGGAAGCGCAACATTCTACGGAGCTTCCGCAGAACCGATAATGGCATTCCGTGAGAACGGCCACCCTCCTCTTGACCCTCCCGCCCCTGCTCGCCGCCTGTAGCGGCGAGCGGGACGGAATCGCCCTCGGAGACGCTTGGATTCCTGGTGTAGCTATCGACACCGCGGTCCAGGAGATGAAGGGGAGTTTTCCCCAGTGGGGCGAAGATTCCCTGACTTGGCACATCCTGAACGGCGGATTCGGGCCCGCCTGGCTGCTCCACGGCGAATTCGCCGACCAGAGCGCCGCGGCCCGGGCCGAGGCCGAGCGCTGGGCCGGCCGGGTGGCCGCCGGGGAGGACTTCGCCGACCTGGCCCGGGAGCGCCAGCTGGATCCCGAGAAGGCGATCGTCGAGGGCCCCTCCGCCCCCAGCCCCTTCGAGCTGCGCAGCGGCCGGACGGCGGCCGCCCTCGCCGCGCTCGAGCCCGGCGAGTGGACCGGGCCGGTGATGACGGTCCACGGCTGGGAGGTGCTGCGGCTCGAGGAGCGCGGCGAGGGCCCGCGGAACCGCGCCAGCGTCACCCTGATCCGCCTGCGCTTCCCCGTGGGCGACGACGCGGCCCGGGAGCGCGCCCGCCAGGCTTGGAATACACTGCCCCTGGGAGGCTCGCCGGAGCGCATCCGGCGCCTCCCCTTCCACTTCCGGAACGGCCGCGTGGCCGCGGAGTCCTCATGATCGCCGCCCTCCTGCTCGCTCTCCCCGCCGCACCGCTGCTGGCTCCGCCGCAGGACCCGCCCGCCGCCGAGGCGCCGAAGAAGGCCGAGAAGCGCGCCTTCCCCAAGCTCAAGGGCCCGGCCAAGAAGAAGGTCGAGGGCTGGCTCTACGAGGTCCGCAAGTCGAAGAAGCTGCCGACCGCCGAGGCCGCTCGCGACTCCCTGATCGCGGAAGGCGCGGCCGTGGTCCCGGCGGCGATCGCCTACTGGAGCAAGGTCGACGCCAAGCGCCTGCCCTACCTGGTCGCGGTGCTCGACGGCGTGCTGGAGGACGCCGACCTCGACCTGGCCTGGAAGGAGGTCGGCAAGAAGACCGCCCCCGAGGCCAGGGTCTACCTGGTCCGGCGGATCGCCGACAGCCGCCGCGAGGACGCCGGCGCCCTGCTCGCCGCCCGGCTGGAGGGGGCGCCCGCGGGCGGCCGCGAGGCCTACGAGGCCGCCCGCGGCCTGGCCTGGCGCGAGGACGACCGCGGCCTGCCGGCGCTGCTCGCCGCGACCGCCGACGACTGGGGCGAGAACCGCGACCGGCTGCGCGCGGACTTCGCCAAGATCGAGCGCGGCCCGCTGTCGGTCCAGGCCGCAGGCCTGATCCGGGCCGCCAAGGGCCGCGCGGACAAGCTGGCTGCCCTGCGCCTGTTCGAGCTGGTCGGCGGCCCGACCCAGCTCGCCGGCCTGAAGCCGGTGCTGCGGGACCCGGACAACGTCATCAAGCTGGCCGCCATCAACGCCTGCCAGGCGATCAGCGGCGAGGACCTGGTCGACACCGCCTCCGTGATGCAGATCATCGAGCTCAGCCGCAGCTGGGAGGCCAAGATTTGAGCGGCTGGAGCCGCCTCTTCCTGCTCGGGTTCGCGGCGCTGGTGCTGGCGCCGGAGCTGCCGGCCCAGGGCGAGCGCCCCAAGCGCCGCAAGGACCGCTGCAGCGTCTGCGACCACGACCCCGAGGTCCTGGCCGCCAACGGCATGCACCACGGGCCCTTCCCCTTCGGCCGCACCAACAGCCAGGCGATCGCCGACGAGGGGGTCTGGAAGCCGACGCTGCTCGAGACCGAGCACTTCCGGATCCTGGGCGACTTCCCGAAGTGGAAGATCCCGACCGAGGAGATCAAGGCCTACCGCGCCGAGCTCGAGGCCATCGCCGACCGCTGGCCGAGGCTCAAGCCCAAGCAGAGCTCGCTCGACCCCTGGTACCGGGTGCACCTGCTCGGCGAGCGCCTCGAGGCCGCCTACTCCCGCTTCCTGGAGATCGCGGGCACCACCGAGGAGGACTTCCTCGACCCCGAGCGGAACCTGATGCGCGGCATCGGCCGCTACATGGGGATGAAGGAGAAGTACGAGGTCATGGTGTTCGAGGACGCCAGCCCCTACCGCGAGTACATGCGCAACACCTGGGGGCTCGGCTACCTGAAGCCGCAGTGCTGGAACAACGTCGACCGCAGCTCGCTGTGGTTCGGGCTCAACATGGAGACCGAGGACATCCACCACGACAAGCACGTCGCCGCGGTGGTCATGCACAACGTCGGCCACAACATGCTGAACGGCTACATGCACTACAGCTATGAGATGCCGGTGTGGATCTACGCCGGGGTCGGCCACTGGACCGAGCGCGACTTCGACGGCCGCTTCAACACCTTCTGCTCCATCGAGGGCAACATCAACGTCGGCAAGTCCACCGACAACTGGGAGGCCGAGGTCCGCAAGCTGGTCCTGAAGGGCCGCGGCTCCAGCTTCGCCCAGCTGGTCCGCAAGAACTCGCTGGCCGAGATCGACTTCCAGGACCACCTGATCTCCTGGTCCAAGATCGACTTCCTGATCCAGCACAAGCCGGAGGCCTTCGGCGCCTGGCTGACGGCGCTGAAGACACGGCGCGACGAGAAGGGCTTCCCGGACGGGAGGAAGATGGACGAGGCGCAGCGGAACGGCTTCAAGGAGCACTTCGGCTGGACCTTGGCCAAGGCCGAGGCAGAGTGGAAGGAGTGGGTGAAGGCCACCTATCCGGCGAAGTAGACCCGCGGCGCGAGCGCGCCGACGCCGCCTTCCTGCTGCTGGCGGGGCTCTTCCTGGGCTCGCTGGTGGTTTGCAACCTGGTCGCGAACAAGTTCCTGACCGTGGACTTGGGCTTCAAGAGCTTCGTGCTCTCGGCTGGCGCCTTGGCCTATCCGGTGACCTTCCTGGTCACCGATCTGCTTTCCGAGGTCTACGGCCAGCGCCGCGCCAACCAGGTGGTGCGCACCGGCTTCGTGGTGTCGCTGTTCGTGCTGTTCGTGCTCTGGCTCGGGGCGCAATTCCCGGCCCTGGCGGACTCGCCGGTCAGCGACGCCGCCTACGACCAGGTCTTCCACAACGCCTGGCGGGTGATCGCCGCGTCCATGACGGCCTACCTGGCGGCGCAGCTCGTCGACATCCGGGTCTTCCACTTCTGGAAGCGGCTGACCGGCGGCCGCCACCTGTGGCTGCGCAACAACGCCTCCACCGTCTTCTCGCAGTTCCTGGACTCCACCCTAGTGGTGCTGGTGCTGTTCGCGGGCGTCTGGCCAGCGGAGCAGATCGTGGCCACGATCCTCGACCTGTGGCTGTTCAAGGCCTTGGTGGCGCTGGCGGACACGCCGCTGTTCTACGCCGGCGCCCACCTGCTGAAGCGGCACCTGGACGGGCCGGCCGGCGGCGCCAGCGAGTAGACTGCGGGGGATGGCCTTCCCGCGGGATTTCGTCGTCTTCGACACCGAGACCACCGGCGCTCCTCCCGGCGCCCGCCTGGTCGAGATCGGCGCCCTGCGGGTCCGCGGCCGCACCGTCGTCGAGCGCTTCGAGGCGCTGGTCTTCCCGGAGTGCCCGATCCCGCCCGAGGTCATCCGGGTCCACGGCATCACCGACGACGACGTCGCCGACGAGGAGAGCGCCGCCGCGGTCCTGCCGCGCTTCCTCGAGTGGTGCGGGGACCGGCCGCTGGTGGCCCACAACGCCTCCTTCGACGCGGCGATGATCGCCGCCGAGTGCCTGCGGCTCGGGCTCGAGCCGCCCGGGAACCGGGTCCTCTGCACCCTCCGCGGGGCGCGCCGGCTGCTGCGGCAGCCCTCCTACTCGCTGGTGAACTTGGTCCAGAACCTCGGCCTGCCGCCGGCGCAGCACCACCGGGCCCTGGACGACGCCAGCCACGCCTACCACTTGCTGCTGCACCTGCTGGACACGGCGCCGGAGGAGAACGAGGAGGGCGCCTTCGGCCGGGGGCGGCCGCTGTCGAGCTACGCCCCGGATCCGCCGCGCCTGAACGCCAAGCGCCAGGTGTTGCGGGAGGCGGCAGATCGTCACGAAGTTGTGGATATCCACTACATGATGCGGGACCAGCGGGTGATCCCGCTCCGGGTCAGCCCGCGCTTCTTCTTCCGCCGCGGCAACTCCCTGGTCATGGAAGCCCTTTGCCACCATGACTACTTCTACAAGTCCTATAGGCTCGACAAGGTGGTCCAGGCGCACCCCTGCCCGGACGCCCTGCCGGCCGTCGTGAGGCGCCGGCCGCGAGGCTGAGGATCGGTCGGAAACCGAGGGTTTCCGCGGCCTATTGACCTATAATGAGGGTTCTTGCCCCGGTATGTATGGGCAAGAAAGGACCGTCACCACCTTCCCCCATCGGTGGCGTTTAACCCCAGCATCACCATGTCCGACACTGACATCATTCCGCCGGAGCCGACCGCTCCGGAAGCCGCGCCGAGTGCGACCCAGCCGGCCTTCCCCGCGGGCGGCCCTGGCTCCTCCACCCCGCCCGGTTCCGGCGATCACCCCACGATCGACCAGAACGAGGGCATCGAGGATCTCGAGCGTGAAGAGCTCGAGGACAAGTACCTCGACATGAAGGACGAGGTCTGGCGCCTGCGGCGTCAGCTGAACCTCAACCCCGCCACGGGTGAGCTTCCGAGCAACGGCGGCTACGCCTCGCCCGGCGGCTTCCTCAAGCGCCAGCGGGTGGCGGTCTTCATCGACGTGCAGAACATGTACCACTCGGCGAAGAAGACCTACGGCCGCAACCTGTCCTACGCCAAGATGCTACGCCAGTGCGTGCGCAGCCGGCGGCTCGGCCGGGCGATCGCCTACGTCATCGACCGCGAAGGCATCGACCAGGTCAGCTTCCTCGACCACCTGCGCTACTGCGGCTTCGAGGTCAAGAAGCGCGAGGTCATCGAGCGCATGGACGGCTCCCGCAAGGCCGAGTGGGAGCTCGGCATCGCCATGGACATGCTGCGCGTCGCCGAGAAGGTCGACGTCATCATCGCCGTCAGCGGCAACGGCGTCTTCGCCGACGTCGCCGACGCCGTCCGCGCCAAGGGCTGCAAGTTCGAGTGCTGCGCCTTCCGCGAGAGCATGAGCGACCTGCTGCTCCGCGCCGTCGACCAGTACCACGTCCTCACCGAGGAGCACCTGTACTGAGAAGCGAAAGAACGGGGTCGTACATCGATTGTTATTCGACGTACGACATCGATTAGTAATCGACGTCTGACCCCGTTACTGACCGGGGCCGCCTGTGGTTGCAGGCGGCCCCGCTTTCCTTTGGGGGCGGGCGGCAAGCTCCGAGGAGAGGGTGGCCGGACCGGTGGTAGAACGGGTCGGCCCGCGGCGACCGCCGCGCCCCGACCATGCGCATCCTCCTCTGCCTGCTGCCTCTCTTCGCCCTGGCCTGCGCCGCCTCGGAACGCTACGGCGAGCCGCTCGACCCCGGACAGGACCTCTGGTCGCTGCTCGACACCGGCCTGGCCACCACCAAGCCGGACCCGGCGACGATGCCGGAACACCCGGATCCGGCCACGGTCCAGCGCAGCGGCCAATTCCGGCTCGACCTGATCCTGCTGCGCGGACCCTTCGACGCGGACTCCCCCTTCGAGCGGCCCGAACAGTGGCGCCACGCCGCCGCCCCGAGCGTGCTCATGCTCGCCGGCCAGCCCGCTTCGGTGATGATGGTCAACCAGACCTCCTACGTGGCCGACTTCGTGGTCGAGGAGACCGCGCACGCGATGATCGCCGACCCGACGGTGGGCGTGCTCCAGACCGGCCTGTGGGTCGACGCCCAGGTCGACGCGCTGGACGGCCGCGACTTCCGCGGCCGGGTGCGCATCCACCGCAGTGAGCTGGCGCGGATGATCGAGCAGGAGAGCCGCCTGGCCGGCTACGACAGCTCCATCACCACCCAGCTGCCGGCCGTGGCCCTGGCCGAATCGGAGATCCAGGTCGAGTCCGACCGCGGCCTGGTCCGCCTCTACCAGCTGCCGCCGCTGGCCGGCGACGACGAGGTCGAGCTGCTGGCGCTGCGCCTCTACCCCGTCGAGGAGGACCCGCCTCGAGGCCAGGTCCGTCGCCAGCGGCTGAGTCCACGCACGGCGCCGTACTTGCCGTGGCCGGCGGCGGAAGCCGTCGATTGAGCCCCGGAGGACCGCCGCGCCTCAGGCCGGCCGGCCCCAGCCGCCGCCGCCAGGGGTGGCGATCCGGATCCGGTCGCCCGCCTGGAGGCTGACGCTCTCACCGGCCGCGAGGTCGCGTCGGCGGCCGCCGGCCACGACTTGGTCCCGCCCCGGGCTGCCGTCCCCGCCGCCGGCGCGGCCGGCGGGCGCGCTCAGCCGCCGGGTCGCGATCACCGCCACCCGCGCTGGCACCAGGAACTCGATCTCCTTGAGCAGGCCATCGCCGCCGCGGTGCCGGCCGACGCCGCCGCTGCCCCGCCGCAGCCGCAGCTCGCGAATCCGGACCGGCAGCTCGACCTCCATGACCTCGACCGGGGTGTTGCGGGTGTTGGTCATGTGCACCTGCACCGCGTCCGCCCCGTCGCCGCCCGGCCCGGCGCCGGCGCCGCCGCCGACGGTCTCGTAGTAGACCCAGTCGCTGCCGTCGGCCCGCGCGCCGCCGCAGGTCCAGTTGTTCATCGTCCCCTGGCTGGCCGCCGGCACCCGCTCGCCCAGCAGCCCGGCCAGGGCCGCCAGCAGCACGTCGGTGACGCGCTGGCTGGTCTCGACGTTGCCCGCCGCGACCCCGGCCGGGAAGGAGGAAGACACCACCGAGGCCTCCGGCAGCACCAAATCCACCCGCTCGAGCACCCCGCTCGACTCCGGCAGCTGCTCCGGCGCCAGCGCCTGCAGGACGTAGAACAGCGCCGAGCAGACCACCGCCCGGTGGGTGTTCCAGGACCCCGCCACCTGCGGCGAACTGCCGGTGAAGTCGACCCGCAGCCGGCCGCCGCGGTTGCGCAGCCTCACCACGATCTTCGGCGTGCCGGCGCCGTCGAGCGCGTCCTCGGCCCGGGCTTCGCCCGACGGCCATGCCCGCAAGAGCGCTGCGGTCATCTTGGCGCCGTGCTCGATCAGGCCGTCCATGCCGCGCCGCACCCCGGCGGCGCCGAAGCGCTCGACCAGGTCGGCGAAGCGCTCGGCGCCGCGGTGCAGCGCCGCCAGCTGCGCCTGCAGATCGGCGCGGCGGGCCTCGGCCTCGCGGGTGTTGGCGAGGAACAACTTCCACACCTCCTCGACCGGCGCGCCGGCGCGCACCAGGTGCACCGGGGGCAGGATCAGACCCTCGCCGTAGAGGTCGCTGGCCCCCGCCAGGCTGCCCGGCTCCGCCCCGCCGACGTCGGCGTGATGGGCGCGGTCGAGCAGGAAGCCGAGCCGCCGGCCGCCGGCGTAGAGCGGCGCCACCACGGTGACGTCGTTGAGGTGCGTGCCGCCGCGGTGCGGATCATTGAGCACCACGACGTCACCCGGGCCGGGATCCAGCTCGGCCAGCACCGCCGGCACCGTCAGGTGGGCGCTGCCGAGGTGCACCGGGATGTGCGCCGCGTGCGCCACCAGCCGCCCCTCAGCGTCGAGCAGGGCGCAGGAGTAGTCGCGCCGCTCCTTGATGTTCGGCGACACCGAGCTGAGCCGCAGCGCCTCCCCCATCTCCTCGGCCACACTGGCGAAGAGGTGGCGGAAGACGCCGAGTTCGGCGGGGTCGGCAGCCGTCCGCCGGCCCCTGTTGCGGCGAGCGGCGCTCATGAGCCAGCCTCCAGCTCGAGCGCGCCGAAGCCGTCGACGCGCGCGGTCCAGCTGGCGGGCACCACGGTGGTGCCGGAGTACTCGGCGACCACCGCCGGGCCGGAGAGGCGGTGGCCCGGGGAGAGCTGCTCGCGGCGGAACCAGCCGACGCCGCTGGAGGTGGCCCTGGCGACGCGGGAGCGGCTACCGCTTGCCCCGCACTCAGGCAGCAGCGCCCGGTCCTCGAACAACGGCTTGGCCGCCCGCGACCGCAGCCGGGCCTTCGCCCACGGCGCCACGCTCCGGCCGTCGGCCTGCACCCGCACCGCGACCAGCACCACCGGCCGGTCCTCGCGGGCGTAGCCGAAGCGGCGGCGGTGCTCGGCGTGGAAGCGCTCGAGCGGCCGCGGGCCTTCGGGGATGGCGAAATCCCCGGCCTGGCCCTCGCCGCGTAGCTCGAGCACGCGGCGGACGCGGATCCGGGAGCGGGCCACGCCCTCGGCGGCCAGCTCCGCGCGCGCGCGCTCGACCAGCGGCTGGAACAACGCCCGGCGCGCGGTCGCCGTCGGCAACGGCTCGAGCACGCTGTGCGCCAGGGTCCGCCGCGGCGGCGCGGCCAGCAGGCCGAGGGCCGAGAAGGCGCCAGGGAAGGGCGGGATCACCACCCGCTTCATCCCCATGCGCGCCGCCACCCAAGCCGCGTGCAGGCCGCCGGCGCCGCCGAAGGCGTAGAGCGCCAGGCCGCGCGGGTCGTGGCCCTCGGCCAGGCTGACCCGGCGCAGCGCCCGCTCCATGCCGGTGGTGGCGACCTCGAGCACGGCGCGGGCAGCGGCGGCCGGCTTCAGGCCAGCGGGGCGGCCGAGCGCGGCGAGGGCCTGCTCGGCGGCCGCCGGATCGAGCGCGAAGTCACCGCCGAGGAACTCCTCGGGGTGCAGCCGGCCCGCGACCAGGTGGGCATCCGTCACGGTCGCCCGCTCGCCGCCGCGGCCGTAGCAGGCCGGGCCCGGTTCGGCGCCGGCGGAGTCGGGTCCGACGCACAAGGCGCCGCCGGCGTCCCAGCTCGCCAGGCTGCCGCCGCCGGTGCCGACGGTGTGCAGCGGAAGCCCGCGCGCCAGCAACGGCAGCCCGGCCAGGCTCATCGGCTCGAGCGGCAGTTCGCCGGGCGGTAGCAAGGCGACGTCGGTGGAGGTGCCGCCCATGTCCAGGGTCAGCACCGTGCCGTCGCCGCGGGCGTCAGCCAGGGTGCGCGCCGCGGACAGCCCGCCGGCCGGCCCGCTCAAGGCCAGCGACACCGGCCGCGTGGCCGCGGCGGCGGCGGCGCAGGTGCCGCCGTCGCTGCGCATGATCGACAGCCGCGAGTCCGTGCCCCACCCCTCGCGCAGCGCCAGGTCGAGCAGCTGCAGCGCCGGCCCGACCACCGGCCGCAGCCCGGCGTCGGCCCAGGTGGTGGTGAAGCGCTCGTACTCGCGCAGCTCGGGCGCGACCTCGCTCGACAGCACCACCGGCACCCCGAGCTTGCGCAGCGCCCGCGCCAGCCGCCGCTCGTGCTTGGGCTCGCGCCAGGCGTGCAGCAACGCTACGGCGACGGCCTCGGGCTTCAGCCGGGCGACCCGGGCGACCACCCGATCGACCTCGGTGCCAGTCAGCTCCTCCACCACCCGGCCCGATGCGTCGAGCCGCTCCGCCACCTCGACGATGCGCCGGCGCGGCTGCGGCGGCCGCGGCGGCCGAGGCTCGAGCTGGTAGAGCTGGTCGCGCTCCTGGCGTCCGATCGCCAAGACATCGGCGAAGCCCTTCGTCGTCACCAGCGCGACCTTGCCCACCCGCCCGGTCAGGAGCGCGTTGGTGGCGTGGGTGGTGCCGTGCACCAGCTCGACCGGCGTCGAGCCGCGCGGCACCAGCGCGTGCAGACCGCCGAGCACCGCCACCGCCGGCGCCCGCGGCGTCGTCGGCAGCTTGGCGACGCGCCACTCTCCCGGGCCCGCGGCGAGGACCGCGTCCGTGAAGGTCCCTCCGGTGTCGACGCCGACGCGCGCGGTGGCCATGGCGGCAGAGGATAGCGGCCCGCTCAGCCGTCGGCCTGCTCCAGCAGCCACGCCTCCGCCCGCAAGATCGCGGAGTTCTGGCCGGCCTGGATCTCCTCGGGCACGACCTCGACCACCTCGTCGGGCTGGATGCCGCTGCCCTCGATCGGCTTGCCGCCGACGCCGCCGCGGCTCCGGGTAGAGAACTTGATCGTGGCGATGCCGCTGGGGAAGCTCCAATCGCGCTTCGAGGACGAGGAGCCCGCGGTCGGCAGCCCGAACAGCCGCGCCTGCTTGCGGTTGACGAAGTCGCGCGCCAAGGTCTCCCCCGCCGAGATGCAGCCGGCGTCGAGGATCACCGCCACCGGGCCGGGCATGGCGTCCACTTGGCCCAGCAGCTCGCTGCCGTAGCCGCCGCCGGAATTGCCGCGCAGGTCGACCACCCAGCCGCGGGCGTCGCCGACCTCGGCCAGCGCCTTGGCGATGCCGTCCGGCAGACCGGAGTCGACGCGCCGCAGATAGAGGTAGCCGGCGCCGCTCTCGAGCCGGGCGAACCAGACCGACCGGCCTGCCTGCTCCAGCCCCTCCGGCATGTGGTAGCTGCGCGGCCAACCCGAGACCTCCTGGCGCGCCGACACGGTCACCTTCTTCTTCTTGCGCCCGTCCTGCACCGTCAGCACGTGCTTGTCGCCGCGTTCACCGCGCAGGGGGATGCGGTACTCGAACAGCCGCGCCCGCTGCAGGGTCGAGAAGGACCCGCCCGCGGCCCAGGTGTCCTCGGCGCGCTGCTCCAGCACCTTGCGGGCGTCCTTGCCGTCGATCTGCAGCACCACGGTCCCGGTCGCTAGCGAGCTGGCGCCCTGGCCCTCGGGCGGGAACATGACGACAACGCGGTCGTCGGTGGCCGGCAGGAAGCTGACGCCGGGGTAGAACTCGGGCTCCCGCTCGGGCAGCTCCACCGCGCACTCCGTGACGGACATGTGGGCGTCGCGCAGGATGGCGATGCCCTCGCCGACCAGCGCCATGAACTCGGCGTCGCTCTTGCACTTCTTGGCGGCCTTCTCGAGCCGCTTGGACGTCGCCTTCCAGTCCTTGCGGATGCCCTTGAGGTCGAAGAACGGGTAGCTCTTCTGGACCTCGTCGACGAAGGCCTCCATGTCGGAGCGGTAGTGCTTCTTGTAATCGGCCTGGGCGCCAATCGGCGAGGAGAGGGCCGGCAGGGCGATCAGGCCGGCGAGAATGGGCAGGGCGCCACGCATCTTGCGGTCCAGCCTAGCCGCCCCTCGAGTCTCTGCTTCAGAAGGGGCCGCTCAGCTCCCCTCCTCCAGCACCACCCGCACCCCGACCTCGCGGCGGTCGCGCAGCACCACCAGCTCGAGCTCGTCGCCGGGCTGGAAGGCGCCCAGCGCCGCCAGCAGCTCCTCCTGGCGCCGCACCCGCTGACCGCCGACCTGGAGGATGACGTCGCCGAGGAAGGTGCGGCCGTCGCCGCTCTCGCGCAGCGGCTTCAGGCCGGCGCGCTCGGCCGGGCCGCCGGCGACGACCTCGGACACGACCACGCCGTCGATGCGGTTGGCGCGCGCCAGGTCGTCGTCGAGCATGGTGATGCCGAGCACCGGCCGCGGCGGCTTGCCGGTTCGGATGATCTCCGGCACGATCCGGTTGACGGCGTCCACCGGCACGGCGAAGCCGATGCCGCCGTTGTGGCCGGTGGAGCTCTGGATGGCGGTGTTGACCCCGATCAGCCGCCCGGCGCTGTCCAGCAGCGGGCCGCCTGAGTTGCCGGGGTTGATGGCGGCGTCGGTCTGGATCACGTCGCGGATCGGGTTGCCGGCGACGCCGATGATCTCGCGCCCGAGGCCGGAGATGACGCCAGCGGTCAGGGTGTGGTCGAGGCCGAAGGGGTTGCCGATGGCGAAGACCTTCTGCCCCACCGCCAGGCCGCCGCTCTCGCCCAGCGGCAGCGCCGGCAGGGCGCCGGCGCCGTCGATCTTGAGCACCGCCAGGTCGGCGCTGGGGTCGGTGCCGACCAGGCGAGCCGGGAACTCGCGCCGGTCCGCGAAGCTGACGAAGGCGCGGTCGGCGTCGCGCACGACGTGGTAATTGGTGACGACGTAGCCGGCCTGGTCCCAGACGAAGCCGCTGCCCTGCCCCTGGGCCGACTCCACCACCCGGCGGCTCCACGGGTTGCGGCGCAGCTCGGTGGTGCGGATGTTGACCACCGCCGGCGCCGCCGCCTGGAACAAGGAGATCGTGGAGCGCTCGTCGGCGGCCAGCTCGCCGCGGGCGGCCACGAGCCGCGGCCCCGCCGCGGGGTCGAGCAGCGGCAGGCCGCCGAAGAGTCCCGATTGCCAGCCCGCCACCAGCGCCAAGGCGAGGGCCGCGAAGGCCAGCAGCAGCGGCAGGCGGGAGGGTCGCGGGGCGGCCGGGCGGGAGGTCGGTTCCATCACGGGCGGACTCTACGGGCCGACCATCGACGGCGTTGGCCCGCGCCGCCCGAGCGGACGCTCAGCCCGGTGCCGCTCCGCCCCGCGGGCCGAGCAGCGCCGCCCCGGCCTCGAGGATCAGCCGCCGGCGGCGCGCGGCGCCCAGCAGGCCGAGCTCCCGGCCGACGTTGGCCACGGTGCCCAGCCCGACGATGGCCCAGGCGGCCATCTCCGCGTCGAGCGCGGCGCCGGCGCCCGAGCCGCTGCCGGCACGCGCCTCGCCGCGGTGCGCCTCCACCTGCCGGCGCACGAAGCGCTGGAAGCGGCCGTAGAGCCGCTTCAGGGCCCGGGCGATCTCCGGCTCGTCCGTCTCCGAGAGCCCGGCGAAGATCAGCCGGTAGAGCCCGTGCTCCCCGTGGTGCGCGGCCTCGTAGCCCAAGATGCGCTCGGCCGGGCTGGCGTCCCCGTCGGGCTCCGCCAGCAGCACCGACCAGACCGACTCGGAGTGCTGGTAGACGAAGTCCAGGGCGGCGATGAACATGCCCTGCTTATCGGGCCAGAGCCGGTAGAGGATGTTCTCGCGCACGCCGCAGCGCCGGGCCAAGACCGCGGTGGTGGCGCGGCGGTAGCCGAGCTCGGCGAAGGCGGCCGCCAGCAGCGGCGCGAACTCGCGCCGCCGCTGCGGGCTGGTGTCGGGACGGGGCACGCCGCCGGCCTAGTGCTCGTGACCGCCCTCGAGCTGCTCGAGCGGCACCGGGTCGGTGGCCTTGATCTGCTCGACCACCTCTAGCGTCTCGGCGTCGGGCCCGAAGGCCGCCACCATGCGGTCGGTGAGGTCGACGAAGCGCGCCCCCGGGCCGACGTAGGCCAGGCGCCACTTCGAGACGATGACGTCGACGCCGGCCTGCTCGGCGAAGCCGGGCAGCTGCTCAGCGAGCAGGGCGACCACCTCGGGCGCCGGAGCGTTGCTGAAGACCTGGCGGTGCGCCTTCTCCTGGCGCGCGCGCATGCGCTCGTTGATGGCGTCCTGGGCGGCTTGGTCGCCCGCCTCCACGGCGCTGGCCATCTCCTGCTTGACGCCGGCGAGGTCCTCCTTGAAGCGCTCCGAGCGCATGTAGGCGACCATCACGGCGCGCGAGTCGAAGCTGCCGACGACCATCGCCGGGGCCTCGTCCTGCGGCGGCGCGGCGCCGCCCAGGGACAGGGCGGCGGGGGCGATGGCGCCGACCACCAGGGCGGCGGCGGCGAGGAAGGCAAGTCGTGCGGGGGTGCGGTTCATGATGCTCCTCATTCCGATGGCGGGGCCGGCAATTGTAGGTATTTACTTACATTTTGTCCACGCGGCGGCCCGGGTCCGGAATCGCCGGCCTCCCGCCGGGGCGGAATCGGGGGCAGAGTCGCCGCTAGGGGGCGGCGAAGGCCGAGAACTCGGTGATCCTGGCCGGCTCGGCCCCGGCGAATTCCAGGTTCAGGCGCAGCGTGGTCAGCTCGACCGGCGGCAGCCGGTGGATCCGGCGGTTGCCGACGCAGCTGCCCTCCCCCAGCTTGACCCAGGAGCCGTTCCGGCGCTTGCCGTCGAGGGCATAGCGCCGCACTCGGTGGCCGTCCTCGATGGCCTCGCGCAGCACCACCCGGTCGACCACGGTGGGCGCTGGCAGCGCCAGGTCCTCGCGCCGCCGCTCGGTGGCGGTGGTCGCCGCCGGCGCGCCGTAGAGGCTACGGATCGCCCGCCCCCACTCGACGCAGCGCGCGGTGTCCAGCTCCGGCACGCGCCCGCGCGGGTCCGGGGTCAGCCCCATGATCAGGGTCGAATTGCGACCGACCGAGTTCTCGTACATCTCGACCAGCTTGCGCAGCGGGTAGACCGCGGCCTCGTCCTCCGGCTCCCAGAACCACTCGTGGCGGCCGTTCGCGCCCCGCAGCGGCGCGTCGCTCATCGCCGGGCACCAGGCCTCTCCGTCCGGGTCGCCGTGCTTCAGCATCGGGTAGTTGGGCGGGCCGGTGCGGGTCCGCTCCGGGTCGACCGTCGACCAGCAGGGATAGGGCACCGTGCCCGACTCGCTGCCCCCCCAGCGGGCGTCGCGGCGCTCGTCGGAGTGGTAGTAGAGGATGCCCGGCTGGTGCTCCTCGAAGATCGGCAGCACGTCCGGGCCGCCCTGCTCGGGCGACAGGATGCCGCCGTCGAACCAGATCTCGAACAGCTCGCCGTAGCGCGTGGCCAGCTCCTCGCACTCGGCCTCGATCAGGGCCCGGTACTGCTCCTGGCTCAGCGGCGAGCGCTCGGTGACCTCGTGGTCGTAGACGCCCAGCTGCGAATTCCACCGCGCGCCGTGGTAGAGCCCCGGCGCGACCCCGTGCCGCCGCGCCGCCTCGACGAAGTCGCGGACGATGTCGGCCTTGCCGTCGCCCCACTCCAGCATCTTCATGCAGTAGGGGTTGGCGTCCGACTGCCACAGGCGGAAGCCGGTCTCGTGGCAGGCGGTGAGCAGGGCGAAGCGGGCGCCCATGCCGACCACCGACTCGAACCACTGGTCGATGTCGTAGCGGTCCGGGGCGAAGATCTGCGGGTCGGAGATGGCCGCCTTGCGGTTGGCGCCCTGGGAGTATCGCTCGCCGTCGAAGACGTGCAGGTCCCAGTGGAAGACCGCCCCGAGCTCCGCGCGCTGCCAAGCGAGCTGGGCCGGTGTCGGCTTTGGCAGCCCCCCGGTCGGAGCGGCGCTGCCTCCGCCCGAGTTTCGGCCCGGGAGCCAGGAGGGCAGGGCCAGGCCCGCTGCGGCCCCGGCGCCCGCCACCAGGAATTTCCTTCGGTTCATCATGTTCATGAGCGCGGCACGAGGGTGATCCGGATCAGGTGCTGGCCGAGGGCGCTGGGCAGCTCGACCCGGTCGCCCTCGACGAATTCGATCCAGTCGTTGCCGGAGAAGTCGACGATCTCGGCCACGGCGACCCCGGGCGGGAGCTGCAGCCGCAGCGGCTCGCGGGCCGGCCAGTCGACCAGCAGCTGCCGCAGCAAGCCGCCTTCCCAGCTCAGGTCCAGCTCCAGGCCGCCGCGGGCGCGCAGGCCGCTGATCTTGCCGTCCGGCCAGCCCGGCGGCAGCGCCGGCAGCAGCCGGACCAAGTGGCCGGGCTCGTTGCCCTCGCTGGCGACCCGCTCGTGGCTCTGCAAGAGCGCCTCGGCGATCCCGGCGGTGCCGCCGAAGTTGCCGTCGATCTGGAACGGCGGGTGGTTGTCGAACAGGTTGGGCAGGGTGGACTTGGTGAGCAGCGCCCGCAGGTTCTGCTCGACCTCGGCCCCCTCGCCGAGCCGCGCCCAGAAGTTGATCATCCAGGCCCGCGACCAGCCGGTGTGGCCGCCGCCGTGGGCCAGCCGGTGCTCCAGCGAGGCCCGCGCCGCCGCCACCAGCTCCGGGGTCCGCTGCAGCGTGAACTGCCGCCCCGGGTGCAAACCGTAGAGGTGCGACATGTGGCGGTGGCCCGGCTCGGCCTCGCCGTAGGGCTGCGCCCACTCCAGCAGGCGGCCGTCCTCGCCCACCTGCGGCCCGAGCAGCCGGGCGCGGGCCTCGCGCACCGCCGCTACCACCGGGTCGTGCTGCAGCTGCAGCGGCTCGGCCGCCTCGATCAAGTTGGTGAACAGGTCCCAGATCACCTGCTGGTCCATCGACGCCCCCATCGAGGTGTCGGCGCGCTGGCCGTCCTGCGTGAGGAAGGTGTTCTCCGGGCTGGACGAGGGGCCCGAGACCAGCTTGCCGGTGGCGGGGTCCTCGGCCAGGTAGGAGAGGAAGAACTCGGCCGACCCGCGCAGCGCCGGCCAAGCCCGGTCGCGCAGGAAGTCGAGGTCCCCGGTGTAGAGGTAGTGCTCCCAGGCGTGGCGCGCGCACCACGCGCCGCCGACCGGCCACAGGCCCCAGACCGTGCGCCCGATCGGCACGCTCGGCCACCAGGCGTCGGTGGTGTGGTGGGCGACCCAGCCCTCGGCGCCGTAGAGCTTCTCGGCGGTGACGGCGCCGCGGCGGCGGATGCCGTCGAGCATCTCGAAGAAGGGCAGGTGGAACTCGGCGAGGTTGGTGACCTCCGCCGGCCAGTAGTTCATCTGCAGGTTGATGTTGATGTGGTAGTCGGCGTTCCACGGCGCCGCGGTGTGCTCGTTCCAGAGTCCCTGCAGGTTGGCCGGCAGCGTGCCCGGCCGCGACGAGGCGATCAGCAGGTAGCGGCCGTAGTGGAAGTAGAGCGCCAGCAGCGTCGGGTCCTCGCCGCCGGCGGCGAAGGCGCGCAGGCGCTCATCGGTCGGGAGGCCGGCGCTCTCGCCCGCCGGCAGCGTCAGAGCGCAGCGCTGATAGGGCTCGCGGTGGGCGTCGACCGCCCGCTGACGCGAGGCGGCGGCGTCCTTGTTCCAGGCCGCCAGCTCGGTGTCCGCCACCGCCGCGGCCATGGGGTCGTCGCCGCCGCGGTAGTCGGTCCGGGCGGCGACCAGGATGCGCAGCTCGTCGGCGCCCTTGACGTGGAGGCCGCGGCCGGAATCGCCCAGGGCGTTCAGGCTGCCCCCCACCGGAAGCAGATCGACGACCGCCGCGAAGCTCACGCCGTAGTGGTCGCCGTTGACCGCTCGGCCGTTCATCCAGATCCTCCCGCGCTCGCGATCCGACTCGATCGAGCCGTGGGGCAGCTCGCTCCGCCCGAGCTCGACGTCGAGCGTGAGCGCCCCCGGTTGGTCCGCGCGGAGGTGCACGACCAGCACCTGGTCGACGGCGGAGGCATAGACCTCTCGCACGAAGCGGACCCCGTCCGCGGTCCACTCGGTGGTGGCGACGCCGCTGCTCAGGTCCAAAGAGCGCGAATACTCGCCGGCGCGCGCCGTCGGGGCCATCGAGAGCGTCAGCTCCCCCAGGGTCTGGTGGCTCCGGATCAGCCGCTCGCTCATGAACTTCTCCTGCATGAGCCGCTGGCCTTCCTGGACCTCGCCAGCGAAGAAGAGCTCCCGCGCCGCCGCAAGGTCGGCCGGCCCGCCTCCGGCCTCCCGCTCGAGCGGCGATCCCGCCCAGACCGAATCCTCGTTGAGCTGCAGGGTCTCCTCATCGACCCCGCCGTAGACCATCGCCCCGAGCCGGCCGTTGCCCACCGGAAGCGCTTCGGTCCAACGGGCCGCCGGCTGCCGGTACCAAAGAAGATGGCTGCCATCCCCAGCGCCGGGGTGCTGCTCGAGCGGCGTGATCACGGGGCTTCGGCGCCCGACGCGCCGCCCATCGGAGGCCATCCGGTGGGAGGAGACGAGGGGCTTCCAGGCATGCTCCGAAGAGGGTGCCAGGACTTCCCGGTCGATCTCGTCTCCAGGGTGGAGCATCCAAAGCCCGTCGAGCTTCAAGATCCCGTCCGGCCCGCGCAGGACGGGGACTTGGTCGCCGAAGCCGCCCTTGCCGCCGGAGTCGTGAACCCGGATCGCCAAGAAGTTCCAGGCCGCCCCGCCTTCGTCGGGCACCACGAGTGGATAGGCGCGGGGCGCGCTCCAAGCGGACTGGGCGTTGGGCGGAAAGACGCCCGTGGACCCGATCAGCCTGCCGTTCCAGTAGGTCTCATCGGCGTCGTCGAGGGTGCCGAGCTCCAGCACCAGTTCCTGCCCCGCCCACTCCGAAGGGAAGTCGACCTCCGCCCAATACCAAGCGACTCCATCCAGGCCTGCGAAGGGCTTGCCCCCGCCGCCGACCTGGGAGTCCTCCCACCGCCCCGGGACCTGGACCGGCCTCCATCCCGCATCCACCTCCCCCGCCCGGACGGCGCCCGCCGCCTCTGCCCCCTGGACCAAGCAAAACAACCCGAGCGTCACCAGCAACATGCCTGGATTCTCCCCCGGCGGCCGGATCCAACCCACGGGAAGGGACGCGGCGGAGGTGGCGTCGCTTAATTGGGGAAAGCGATGGCCCCGGCCTCCTTGCGCGCCCCCTGGGCGTCGCAGACGGCGAAGGTGGGGTTGCCGGGCTTGCCGAGCATGCGGGCGCTGCCGTAGAGGCCGTCCTTGCGCACGGCGTAGAAGCTGAGGTTGAAGGACGGGCGCTTGCGGTCCTCGTTCCACAGGCCGGGCTGCCAGGCCTTCTGGCGCTGGACCTGCTCAGCGACGCGGCGCAGGGCGTAGAGGCAGGCCTCCTCGGGGGTGTCTCCGGCGCGCATGCGCTCGACCACCAGCCAGGAGCCGCCGGAGTGGATCGCGGCCTCGCCGCGGCCGGTGGCGCCGGCGCTGCCGACCTCGTTGTCGCAGTAGAGACCGCAGCCGATCAGCGGCGAGTCGCCGATGCGGCCGGGGATCTTGAAGCTGAGGCCGCTGGTGGTCGTGCAGCAGCCGAGGTCGCCGTCGGCGTTCAGCACCGAGCAGTGGATGGTGCCGTAGATGCGCTCGAGGTCGGCGTTGGTCGTGCCCCCGCCTTGCGGCGCCAGGTAGTCGTCGTCCTTGCTATGCGAAGCGCGCCAGCGCAGCCAGACCTTGCGCGCCTCCGGAGTCAGCAGGTCCTCGTCGGGGAAGCCGAGGTCGTGGGCGAAGCGGGTCGCGCCCTCGCCGACCAGGTTGACGTGGTCGGTCTGGTCCATGACCACCTCCGCCACTTGCGCCGGGTGCTTGACGCGTTCGATGCAGCCGACCGAGCCGGCGTTGTGGCGCGGGCCGTCCATGCAGGCGGCGTCGAGCTGGACCACGCCGTCCTCATTGGGCAGGCCGCCGTAGCCGACCGACATGTCCTTGGGGTCGGCCTCGACGATGGCGACGCCCTGGACCGCGGCGGTCACCGGCCGCGTGCCTTCGGCGACCAGGGCGCAGGCCTTCTCGACCGTGCGCAGGCCGTTGAGCGAAGAGATCGCGACCGCGGCGGCAGGCGGCCCCAAAGCGGGAGCTACACCCGGGCTGGCGGAGGGGGTGGCGGCGGCGCGGGAGGCGAAAGCGGCGGCGGCGGCGCCAGTGGCGCCGAGGAAACCGCGCCGGGTCAGGGGGGATCGGCTCATGGGAGCCAATCTAGCAGCCAGCCGCGGGCGTGAGCGGGGAGGGAAAACGCCCTGCACCAGAAAAGGGGATGGGGATCAGATCGCGCACCCCGAAGAGGGAAGGATCCGATTCTCTGATGCAGGACGAGACTGTCGTTCCCCCTGATCGGACGGGACGCTCTCAGCCTGGGTTCCGCGCTTTCCCGCCTCGTGGGCGCCGCCGGATCGCGCCGGCGAGGAGATTCAGTCCCCGGAGCGCTGGAAATCGAGTACGCGGCCCCGGTGCTCGCTGCGATAGCCGTCCGGCAGCCATTGGTCGGTCCGGAGCTCGACGGCGGCCTCATCGGGAGCGCTCCCTCCGGCTCCCCTGCGGGCCGGCGCGCCGGGACCGGGCACCGGGCGCAGGCGGAGCCGGTCCCGCTTCTCCTTGCCCTCCAGCAGCCGGAAGCGGCCGTCGTCCCCCCAGCTCCGGAGCCGGAACTTGCCGAGCCAGCTCTTCGACAGGACCGCGTGCTCGCGCGGCGTGTCGAGCACCAGCCAGTCCCCGAACAGCCAGCGGCCGCGGTGGCGGCCGGAGGCGCCGGTCCAGTCGCCGACGTAGTGCTGACGCCATGACCCACGCGCGTCGTCCTCGTCCGGCTGGAAGTCGGCCGGCAGCCGGGCGGCGGCGCGGCGCCAATCGGTGCCCATGAAGAACTCCCAGCCGTCGCCGTCGGCGTGGTCGTTGCGGAAACGGAAGGCGAGCGGCGGCTCGGCGGCGGGCGCATCCCCCTCGGCGGCCGGCGCCGCTTCCCTCACCAGGTCGTAGGTGTAGCGGCGGATGCGGTCGCCGTCGTCGTCGAGCACGTAGAGGGCCAGCTGCTCGGCGGTCCATCGCCCCTCGGCGTAGGCCTCGTCGCCGCGGCTGCCGAACCACCAGTGACGGGCCGAGCCGTCGACCAGGAGCTCGAGCACGTCGTGGCCGGCGTAGAGGCGGCGGCCGCCGCCCTCGGACCAGTAGTCGCGGCCGATGAAGCCGCCGGGCAGCGCCGAGGCCACGATGTGCCCCTGCCCCTCCCGGCCGTCCTTGCGCTCGACGCCGAGGAAGCTGCCGGTGAAGGCGGCGCGGACCTGGTCGAGCGCCTGCTGCTCTGGGCTCGGGTCCTGAGGCGGCGGCGCGGCGAGGGTGAGCCCGAGAGCGGAGAGCAGCGCGATCATCGCTGGGAACCGTACCACCGGGCCAGCCGCTCGGGGGAGGCCCCGAGCCGGAAGAGCAGCGGGAAGCTCATCCAGCACAGGAAGGAGTGGACGGGCCGCTGCTCGAAGCGCCGGGCGTCGGTGCGGACCTCGGCCGGGAGGCGCCGGATCGGCCCCAGGCGGTCGAGCCGCCGGGACAGCTCCAGGTCCTCCATCAGCGGCTGCTCGGGCACGCCGCCGGCGCGCTCCAGCGTCTCCCGCCGGGTGAACAGGGCCTGGTCGCCGTAAGGAAGCCGGGCCCGGCGCGAGCGGCGGTCGGCGATCCGCACCAGGCGGCGGGCGAGCGGACCAGCGGCCGGGCCGCACTCGTGGCGCAGGGCGAAGGCGCCGCCGGACCAGCGCGAGTCCTCCAAGGTCGCGCCGACCTCAGCGGCGGCGCTGGCCGGCAGACGGCAATCGGCGTGCAGGAACAGCAGCGCCTGCGAGGTGGCGGCGGCCGCCCCGGCCGCCAGTTGGTGGCCGCGGCCGGCCGGCGCCAGCAAGCTCAGGTCGGCGCCCGCCTCGGCCGCCCGCTCCAGGGACCGGTCGCGGCTGCCGCCGTCGACCACCACCACCTCCCAGTCCCCCGCCAGGGCGCGCACCGCGGCGACACAGCCGCCGATCGCGGCCTCTTCCTCCAGGGTCGGGATGATGACGGAGATCCGCATCAGCGCCGCATCCGGATCAGCCCGCGGAGCAATCGGGCGGCGCCGGGGGTGAGCTTGCGCCGCATCGCCAGGTCGCCGAGCCGGCCCCAGACGGCCCCCTGCGTCGGATAGGGGTGGATCACGCCGCTCAGTTCCCCCACCTTCAAGCGCTTGCTCACCGCCACCAGCGCCGCCCCGATCAGCTCTCCAGCCTGCGGCGCGACGACGGTGGCGCCGCGCAAGCGGCCGCTGCGCTTCTCGAACACGAGCTTGGCGAAGCCCTCGGTCTCGCCGTCCAGCCGGGCGCGGTCGACCTCGGAGAAGTCCATGCGCAGCGACTCCAGCCCGACCCCGGCCTCGGCCGCCTCGCGCTCGTCGAGGCCGACGTGGGCCACCTCGGGCATGGTGTAGGTGCACCACGGCATGGTCAGGGCGCTGACTCGGGCGCGGCCGAAGAAGAAGGCGTTGCGCAGCGCGATCCGCGCCATGGCGTCGGCGGCGTGGGTGAACTGCCACCGCCTGGCGACGTCGCCGGCGGCGAAGATCCGGCGGTTGGTGGTACGCAGGAAGTCATCCACCCGCACCCCGCGGCGGTCGAAGTCCACCCCTGCCAACTCCAGACCGAGCCCCTCGACGTTGGCGGCGCGGCCGGCCGCCATCAGGAGCTCGGCGCCGGCGAGTTCGACCCGCTCTTCCCCGCGCGCGGCCACGACCCGCTTGCGGCCGCCCTCCACCCGCACCTCGCTCAGGCCGGCGCCGAGCTCCAAGCGCACGCCGTCGCGCTCCAGCGAACGCCGCACGATGGCCGCGGCGTCGGGGTCCTCGCGCGGCAAGACGCGCTCATCCAGGCCGACGATCGAGACCTGGCTGCCGAAGCGGGCGAAGGCCTGCGCCATCTCGACCCCGATCGGCCCCGCCCCCACCACCACCAGGCTATGCGGCAGCTCGGTCAGGGTGTAGAGCGTGTGGTTGGTGCGGTAGCCGGCCTCGGCCAGGCCGGGCACCTCCAGCACCCGCGGCCGGGCGCCGGTGGCGATCACGGCGCGCTTGAAGCGCAGCGAGACGGACGCGCCGCCGTGGCACTCGACCGCCAGCCGATCGCGCCCGGTGAAGCGGCCGTCGCCCAAGAACACGTCCACTCCCAGCTCGGTGTAACGCTGGGCGCCGTCGTGTTGGCCGATGCCGGCCCGCAGTCGCCGCATCCGCTCCATGACCGCGGCGAAGTCGGCCTCGGCCTCGGGGACGCGCAGGCCCAGCTCCTCCGCACGCCGCGCTGCGCCGAGCGCCTTGGCCGCCCGCAGGATCGCCTTGCTCGGCACGCAGCCGTGGTTGAGGCAGTCGCCGCCCATCAACGAGCGCTCCACCAAGGCCACCTTGGCGCCCAAGCCGGCCGCGCCGGCGGCGGCGATCAGGCCGGCGGTGCCGGCGCCGAGCACCACCAGGTCATAGCGGTCGGCCGGCGCCGGCGGCCGCCAGTCCTCGGGCGCCACCTGCTGGAGCAGCTCCCGGTCGTGGTCGTCGTCGGCGAGGAGGATCGGCTGGGCCACCTCAGACCTCCGCGCCGCCGGAGCGCTGCTCGAGGACCTCGGGCGCGGCCTCGGCCAGCGCTCGCTTGGCGGTCCGGGTGATCAGCACCGTCACGACCACCGTCGCCGCCAAGCCGAGCCACTTCAGGGCCGCGCCGGCGGCGCCACCCTCCGGCGCGCCCGCGCCCAGGTCGGCCAGGTCGCCGACGGTCGAACCCAGGTAGACGTACATCAGCGTCCCCGGCAGCATGCCGACGAAGGAGCCGAGCACGTAGTGGCGCAGCGGGATCCGGGTCAGACCGAAGGCGTAGTTCACCACGGTGAAGGGGAACACCGGCGACAGCCGCACCAAGGTCAGGATCTTCAGGCCCTCCTTGGCCATCGCCGCCTGCAGCGCCTGGAAGCGCGCACTGCCGGCCATGCGCCGGTCGATCGCCGGCCGGAAGGCGCCGCGACCGAGCAGGAAGGCCAGGGTGGCGCCCAGCACGCTCGCCGGCGACACCAGCGCCAGCCCCATCCAAGGGCCGTAGACGGCCCCGATCACCAGGGTGATCAACGAGCCGGGGATCATCAGCACGGTGGCGGCAGCGTATCCGGCGCCGATCAGCAGAGCTCCGGCCAAGCCCTGGCCTCGCAGCCACTCGCCCAGCTCGGGCAGCCGCTCGGTCGGCAGCCAGAGCACGGCCGAGACCGCCGAGGCGATCAGCAGCAACAGCAGTACTCGTGTCATGTCCTCGGCTTCGTCCCAGGCGGCCACCCGTGACGGCTTGAATCGGCAGCCTAACGCCGCGCCGGCGGCCCCGAGCTCAGCCGAGGTAGCGTCGCCGTGGGAGAGTGACTGTGGCCGGCGCGAGAATCACACCTCGAAGTTCGGGGCACAGGAGAGCCTGTGACTCGGAATCTCGAGGTCCTGGACCGACTCGGCGCTGAGCTCGCCGCCGCAGCTGGAGCCGCAGCCGGCGGTGCAGGCGAAGCAGTGCTCGGCGGTGGCGACGGCCAGCTCGCGGAACGACGCCAGGCCGGCCGGGGCCGCCAGCAGGTCGGCGAGGCTCATGGCATCGCCGCCAGGGCCGCGCAGCTCCAGCCCCTGGACCAGGTTGAAGTCGCAGTCGTACAGCCGGCCGTCCCAGCGCAGCGAGACCGCGCTGCGGCACATCAGGCCGCCGAGGGTGGCCTTGTTGAAGTGGTCCTTGAGCAGCCGCAGGTAGGGGTCGAGCTGCTCCGACCGGGCCAGGGCGTCGCGGAAGCGGTGGATCGGCTGGTTGGTGATCGTGAGCAGCGCGTCGAAGACGACGCCGTGGTCCTCGGCCAGCCGCCGGCGGTAGTCCGCCTCGAGCGAGGCCTGCGAGGGCGGCAGCGCCGGGCCGAGCGGGTTGTAGACCAGCTTCAGCTCCAGGCCGTCGCCGCGGCCGAAGCCGGCGTCGTTCAAGCGCCGCAGCGCCGCCAGGCTCTTGGCGTAGACGCCGTCGCCGCGCTGGGCGTCGACGTTGTCCTCCAGGTAGCACGGCAGCGAGCAGTAGAGCACCACCCCCTGCTCCGCGAACCACGCCGGCAGGTCGGCCTGGCCCGGCTCCTCCTGCACGGTCAGGTTGTGGCGGACGTAGACGGTGCGGTCGAGCCGGCGCGCGCCTTCGACCAGGCGCCGGAAGTGCGGGTTCAGCTCCGGGGCGCCTCCGGTGAGGTCCAGCACCCGCAGACCGTCTTCGCGGCGCAGCAGCTCGAGGACCTGGTCGATCAGGGCCGCCGAGGCGTTGTCTTCCGGCCCGCTGCGCGCCGGGGAGCTGTCGACGTGGCAATGCAGGCAGGCCTGGTTGCAGAGCCGGCCGAGGTTGAATTGCAGCGTCTCGACCTGGGTCTTGGCGACGTAGGGGAAGTCCTCCGCGGCGTCACGGAAGGCCGGCGCGGGGCCGAGGTCGCTGCCGCCCGGGCTCAACAGCAGCCCCCGTCGGCGTCGGCGCCGGCGTCGGAATCAGGAGAGCCGCCGTCGGCCTCGAAGCGAGTGAAGGCGCCGGCGTAGGGCTCGCGGCCGAGGCGGGCGAAGGCGCTCTCGCGCACCGCCACCCGCTCCCCGCGCGGGAAGCGGTTGCCGTGGTCGTCGGTGACCTCGGCGTAGGGGCCGCGGTAGGCCACCGACTGCCCGAGATCCCGGCAGCCGCCCTCGGGTGCCTTGTAGGCCGCCACCGTGACCGAGCGGAATTCGATGCCCTCGACCACCTGCCACGGCTCGGCCTGCCGCACCAGCACCTCGACCCCGTGGAAGCCGGCGGCGCGGAAGGCCTCGAGGAAGGCGGCCTCCTGGTAGGCGCCGCTGACGCAGCCCGCCCACAGCTCCGGGTCCTTCTGCAGCGCCAGCGGCACCTCGCGGTCGCTGACGATGTCGCTGATCACCGCTCGGCCGCCGGGCTTGAGCACCCGGAAGGTCTCGGCGAAGAGCTGCCGCTTCAGCTCCGGCGCCACCAAGTTGAGCACGCAGTTGGAGACCACGACGTCGACGCTGCCGCTCGCCACCATCGGCGCGTCGCGGCGCAGGCGCTCGGTCTCGGCCTGCAGCGCCTCGTAGCCGGCCAGGCCGTCGATCGGGTTGGCCTTCAGCCACAGGTCGAGCTGGTCCAGGTCCAAGGCCAGATCCTCGATCCGGCCGCGGCGATAATCGATGTTGTCCCAGCCGATGCGCCCGGCGATCTCCGGCTGCCAACGCCGCGCCAGCTCGAGCATGTCGGGGGTCATGTCGACCCCGATCACGCTCCCCTCCGGCCCCACCACCTGGCTGGCGATGGCGCAGATCTTGCCCCCGCCCGAGCCCAGGTCGAGCACGGTCTCGCCCCGGCGCAGCCACCGCGACGGATCGCCGCAGCCGTAATCGCGCTCGAGCACCTCGGCGGGAAGGACCTCCAAGAAACGGGCGTCGTAATCCACCGGGCAGCACAGCTCGGGCTGCACGGCCTTGGCGCCTTCGGCGTAGGTGGCGGAGACCGCGTCGGTGACGGACGCGGGGTCTAGCGATTCGAGTCTTTCGGCGACCATCGGTTCAGGGACCAGCCGGAGCTGCGGTACTTCCGCTTGGCGCGGGGGAAGGCATCGTCGCGGTCCAGGTCTTCGGCCCGGACTCGCGGGGGATGGCGTGGATGCCTACGGGATATTGTTCCAGTTCGTCCTCCGCCCCGTCGAAGATCTTCGAGGTCCGCAGGCCGCCGGGGTGCACCCGCTGCTCCGAGGCCGCGGCCCAGGCGGCGGGGTGGTGGTCGAAAGAGGCGGTGGCCTGCGCCGCGCCGACCCCCCCGGTCAGCAGCGCGCAGGCCACCAAAACTCTCAGAATCCCCTTTCGAATCCCTCTCATACCCGGGCTTCGACCCGGCACGCTGCTTGTGACGGCGAATCCAGGCTCAATCTTCCCGTTCGTCCTCGGAATCGGCGTCGCTCTCGAGCTGCGGCAGCGTCACCCGCCGGCCCTCGGGGAAGAAGCCCTGCCAGCGGCGATTCAGCCACGGCACCGAGACGGCGCGCTCGAGCGCCCGCCCGGCGAGCGGACCGGCTAGGCAGCGGCCGCCGCCGCGGTCCCACAGGCTGCCGGTCTCGACGTCGCGCATCAGCGGGCTCGGGTACTCGGGGTCCACCACCGCCTCGAAGTGCAGCTCCACGCCGCCGTCGACGCCTTCGACGCGGGCGAAGAAGGCGGCGGCGGTGGTCCGGCGCGGGTCGTAGGCCACCACCAGCGGCCGCGGGCCGCCGCGGTCGTTCAGGACCGGAACCCGGACCAGCATCTCGAATTCGAACAGCGCCACCTCGCGGCCCTCGCCGACGCTGAGGCCGTAGTCGGCGGTGTGCTTCCAGAGCTGAAAGTCGCCCATGAAACCCTCGGCCTTCTCCCCCACCAGCACCTTGGTGTCCGGGTAGCGCTCGCGCCAATCCGACCACGGCACCACCTCCACCGGCAGGAAGTCGAGCTGGGCGCCCTTGAGCTCGCCCTTCAGCGCCTGGCCGGTGACGTGCAGCCACAGCGACTCGGTCTGGCGGTCGTACATCATGAAGGACTTGCGGTAGAGCACGCCCTCGTGCCCGAAGTCCAGCACCCGCTCGCCCAGGGTCCGGCCATACACGATGGCCGTCTGGCACAGCGGTCACCAGCTGACCGCGACCGGCACCCCCCCGACCGTGTCGTTGGCCAGCTCGTGCTTGCCCATGACCGGCACCGGGTAGGCGCGGGCGTCGCCGTTCAGGACCACGCCGATCACCGGCTCGTCGTCGCCGAGGAACTCCTCGGCCGCGGCCGCGGAGCTCATCTCGGGGTGGTCCAAGACCGGGAAGTAGTCGCGGTCGACCACCTGGCGGGCGTTGGCGTCGTAGTCCGCTTCGCTGAAGATCTCCTGGGCGGCGGCGGCCGGAGCCAGGAGCGCGAGCGCGGCGATGGACAGCGGGGTCGTCTTCATGCCGACACCTTCGCGCCCGCGGCCCGGCCGTTACCCAGAAATCTCGAGGAAGCGGCGCAGCGCCGCGGCCGGGCGGGCGTAGCTCGGGCCTTCGGCGTCGCCCTTCCGCCGGCCGGTCATCAACCCGACCAGCTCGCCGCGGGCGTCCAGCAGCGGGCCGCCGGAGCCGCCCGGGAAGATCGCCACGTCGCTCTGCAGGTAGCTGACGTCGGCGAAGCCTCCGGCCGGGAGCAAGCCCTCGACGCGGCCGTGGTCGACCAGCCAGCCGTCCTCCGCCGGGTAGCCGATCGAGGTCGCGAAGCTGCCGGGCGCGGCCTCCTCGGCGGCGATCTGGATCGGCCGCCACAGCACCCAGGGCGCGTCGGCCTGGATCAGCGCCAGGTCCTCGTCCCGGTCGAGCCGGACCACCCGGCCGCGCACCAGCTCGCCGTCGTGGGTGCCGATCCAGACCGGCCCGAGCCGGCGGGCGACGTGGGCGTTGGTCAGGATCCGGCCGCGGTCGCTGACGACGGTGCCGGTGCCCGAGCCCTGCGGAGTCTGGATCCGGACCACCGAACCGCGCTTGTCCCGGGCTAGGTCGCAGAGCGAGCAGCCGCCGTCGGGGTGCTCCACCGGCGGCACCGAACGCTCGGGCGCGGCGCAGGCGGCGAGCAGGGCGGCGGCGAGGACCGCGCGGCGGGCGCGGGCGGGGTGATGGAGGCGGTTCACCAGAGCGGCGGCGAAAGCAGGAGGAGAGCAGGGTAGACTCGCCCTACGATTCGCCATGGCCTGGATCCGCCAGATTCCCGACGACGAGGCCGAAGGCCTGCTGAAGAAGATCTACGCCGACGCCGTCCAGCGCGCCGGCCGGGTCTGGAACGTGGTCCGCATCATGGGCCAGAACCCGCGCCAGCTGCGGGCCTCGATGGGGCTCTACGCCTCGGTGATGCAGGCCGACTCCAGCCTGGAGCCGCGCCTGCGCGAGACCCTGGCGGTGGTCGTCAGCCGGGCCAATGACTGCCATTACTGAGTGCAGGCCCACGCCCATGACCTCCGTGTCGAGGTCGGAGAAGAGGAGCTGGCGACGCACTTGGTCGAGCGCGGCTGGATGGACGCGCCCCTCGGCGACGCCGAGAAGGCCGCCTGCGCCTACGCCCAGAAGCTGACTCGCGCCCCGGAGCGAATGAGCGAGCGCGACGTGGTGGCGCTGCGCGAGGCCGGCTGGGACGACCGCGGGGTCAGCGACATCTGCCAGGTGGTGGCCTACTTCAACTACATCAACCGGATCGCGGACGGCCTCGGCATCGACCCCGAGGAGGGGCTGGCGTGAAGCCGGTGCTGCACGTCTTCGCCCGCTGGTGGGCGGAGGGGCCGGTGAAGACCCGGCTGGCGGCGGACCTCGGGCAGGAGCGAGCGCGCGAGATCTACCGGCAGCTGGCGGAGCGCTGCTGGGCCGGCTACGAGGATCCGGAGTGGCAGCGGTGGCTGTGGGTGGAGCCGGCCGACCGCGTGGAGGATTGCCGGGCATGGTTGGCCGGCGCCGACCGCGTGCTCGGGCAGGCCGGCGCCGACCTCGGCGCGCGCATGCTGGCGGCCTTCGAGGCCTCCGAGGCCGCGGGCGCGCCGTGGGCGGCGGTAGCGGGCACCGACGCTCCGGAGCTGGACGCGGCGCGGATCCGCGGGGCCGCCGCGGACCTCGCCTCCCCCGCCGGCGGCGCCACGGCAGGCACCGACCTCGCCCTCGTGCCGGCCCACGACGGCGGCTACGCCTTGCTGGCTGCCCGCGGCGCCCACCCGGCGCTGTTCCGGAGCATGCCGTGGAGCACTGACCAGGTGGCGCGGCTCACCCTCGCCGCGGCGGCGGCCGCAGACTTGCGGACGACCCTCCTCCCTCCGATCGCCGACGTCGACACCGCGAGCGACCTGGAACATCGCTGAGCGCGGCTGGCCGCCGCCCCGTCAGAACAAGAACACCTCTTCGATCGGCAGGCCGAAGACCTGGGCGACGTCGCGGGCCAGCTTCAGCGACGGCATGTACTTGCCCTTCTCGAGGAAGACGATGGTCTCGCGCCGCACGCCGACCTTCAGCGCCAGCTGGCTTTGGGTCAGCTCGAAGCGCGCCCGCAGCTCCTTAATGCGGGTCTTCATCGCGCGCGGTCCGCTTCTGGAGGATCAGCAGGGTGAGGCCATAGAGGCCAGCCGACCCCAGGAGCCCCGCTCCGAGCATGGTCTCGCGCTCGCCGAAGTGGTCCTGGAAGAAGAAGATCGCCATCCAGAGGAAGAAGGACAGGTGCAGGGCGATGTAGCCGGCCTCGTGCTTCCACTTGAGAGAGAGCTCGTCGTCGGCCGGAAAGCCCGCCTCTCGACGCTGCTCCCTCCGCCGGCGATTGCCAGCGAAGACGACGCCCAGGACGAGGGCCAGGCCCGCGCCGAGCAGGATCCTGGAGTCCAGCGCCAGAGCGCCGGCGGAGGTCCAGCGGAGCAGCCCGGCCCCGACCAGGGCGAGGCCGACCGTGCCGAGCAGGAGAGGGAGCAGGCGATTGGAGTCCATGGTGATCTTGGGCTGCATCAGGCTATGCGCCGTCGACCCCGCCCATTGTTAGATATTTCTAACTTCTCTCCCGCGGCACCATCCGCGCTGGGATTCGCCGTTCCCGCTGTGCCTCCGCTCCGAGCGGCGCCTAGGACTGGTCCTTCCAGCGCCGCAGCACCGCGGCCAGGACCGCGTCGAAGTCCTGCGGCAGGTCCTCCGGCAGCGGCGCGCCGGTCAGCTCGTGCACCCTGCGGAACTGCTCGAAGTACACCCTGCACTTGGCGCACATCATCAGGTGGCCCTTGAGCCACATGCGGTCCACCAGACCCACTTCGCCGTCCAAGTAGGCGCTGAGCACGCCGTAGGACTCGCGACACTTCATCAGGATGCCGGGGTTCACGCCGCCTCTCCCGCCTTCCGGTCGGTGCATCGCCGCACCGAGGCCCGGGCCCGGTGTAAGACCTGGCGCAGGTTGTCCTCGGAGAGCTCGAGCAGCTCGGCCGCCTCGCGGGTCGAGAGCCCCTCCAGCGCCCGCAGCAGCAGCACCTCCCGCTGGTTGTGCGGCAGCTCATCCATGCACCTCCGGACGATCTCCATCAGCTCCGCCTTCTCGTCCCAGGGCTGGAAGGTGACATCATCTTTCCAGCCGCCGCCGGCCTGGAAGCGCTCGGCCTCCGGGTCGGCGCTGCTGACGACGAAGTCGCGGCCGCGCTTGCGGTGGGCGTCGGTGATCTTGTGGCGCAGGATGCCGAAGGCCCAGGCGCGCAGCGCGACGCGGCCGTCGTAGCGCTCGATCGAGCGCAGGGCGCCGAGCATCGCCTCCTGCAAGGCGTCCTCGGCGGCCTCGGCCTCGCCGAGCATCTTGCGGGCGTAGCCGTACATCTCGCCGCTGTGCTGGCGGAAGAAGTCGGCGGCAGCGGCCTCGTCGCCGACAGCGATGCGGCGGGCCAGGGCGAGGTCCTCAGGGTGGGCGGTCACGGCGCGGATGGGTCCGCAGGGGGCCGGCCCACGATAGCGCGGCTCAGCCGCCGGCCCGCGTCCAACGGGCCCGGCCGGCGCCCTTCTCCTCGAGCAGCTCCTCGAAGCGGGCGGAGTCGGCCAGCACCAGCACCAGCCGGCCTTCCCAGCCGTCGTTGGTGTAGGCGCCGTCGAAGCGGCAGGAGGGACACAGGGCCTCGATCTCGTTGCGCAAGCCGAGCAGGTCGAAGGGCAGCCGCAGCCAGTACTCCGTCGTGGCTGGCACGGTCAGGCGACCGGTGGCGTCGGCGGCGCGGGCCGTGGCGCCGCCGTAGGCCCGCGCCAGGCCGCCGGTGCCGAGCTTGACGCCGCCGAAGTAGCGGACGCAGACCGCCCCCACCTCGCTCATGCCGCAGCCCTCGAGCACCTGCAACATCGGCCGGCCGGCGGTGCCGCCGGGCTCGCCGTCGTCGAAGAAGCGGTAGGCGCCGGGGCCGCCGAACCAGGCCCAGCAGGAGTGGCGGGCCTTGGGGTGCTCGGCGCGGATGGCCTCCAGCCGCGCCTTCAGGGCCTGCTCGTCGGCGGCGCGGAAGACCCAGGCCAGGAAGCGCGAGCCGCGGTCCTCGTGCTCGCCGAGCCCCTCCTGCCCCGGAACGACGCGGTCGCCCTCGGCCACCTCAGTCGCGCTGGAACAGGGCCTCGGTGCGCTCACGGGCGTCGGCCGGGACCAGCTCGGGCTTGGTCATCACCGCGCCGTCGAGCACCCGCCGCCACGGCGACGCGCCCAGCGCCGCCAGCTTCGGGATCGACAGCCGCACCAGCTCGCGGACGTTCTCGGCGTTCTGGTGGGCGATCTTGATCACCTGCTCGACGTCGACGTGGTCGTGGCCGTCGTGCCAGCAGTCGTAGTCGGTGACCATGGCGATGCAGGCGAAGCTCATGCCGGCCTCGCGCGCCAGCTTGGCCTCGGTGACGTTGGTCATGCCGACGATCTTGCAGCCCCAGGAGCGGAACAGCTCCGACTCGGCCTTGGTCGAGAACTGCGGGCCCTCGATGCAGACGTAGGCGCCGCCGCGGTGGACCCGCGGCTCGACCTCGCCGGCGGCGGCCATGACGACGTCCACCATCTCGTCGTCCACCGGGTCCCCCATCGGCACGTGGGCGACGATGCCGTCGCCGAAGAAGGTCTGCTTGCGCCGGTAGGTCCGGTCGACGAACTGGTCGATCATGACGAAGTCGCCGGGGGCGTACTCCTCGCACAGCGAGCCGACCGCCGAGACCGACAGCAGCCGCTGCACGCCGAGCATGCGCAGCGCGTAGAGGTTGGCGCGGTAGGGCACCTCGGTGGGCGTGTAGCGGTGGCCGCGGCCGTGGCGCGGCAGGAAGGCAACTTCGACGCCGTCCAGGGTGCCGAGCACCAGCTCGTCCGAGGGCATGCCGTAGGGAGTGTTGAGCCGCAGCTCGCGCTTGCCCTCGAGGCCGCGGATGTCGTAGACGCCGCTGCCGCCGATGACGCCGATGGTCGCTCGATCGCTCATTCTTCGTCCTCGCGGCGCGGCCGCGGCTTCGGGTCATCGCCCTGATCCTGGTCCCGGTCGGGGCGCGGCTTCCACTTGCCGCCCCACGCCGGCTTGTCGCCGCCGCCGGTCTTGCCGCCGCCGGCCCCGCTTCGGCCGCCCTTGCCGTCCCGACCGCCCCAGCTCGAGGCCGGCTTCCCGGGCTTCTCAGGCTTCGACTTCCAAGGCGAGGGCTTGCTGCCCGGACCCCTCGCGGGCTTCCCGTCGGGCTTGCTGCCGGGCTTGCTGCCCGGAGACCAGGAGCCGCGCCGCTCGCCGGAGTCGCGCGGCTTGCCCTTCCACGGGCCGCCCTTGCCGGCGCCGTCGTCGCGGCGCTTCTTCCAGGGGCTCTGGGGCCGCCGGTCGTCCTCCCGCCGCGGCCGCCGGCCGTCCCGCCGGTCGTCCCCTCGGGGGCGGCGGTCCTCCTGCCGGTCATCCCGACGGGGGCCGCGGTCGTCCCGGCGCGGGCCGCCGTGGCCGCCCCCGCCGCCGTAGCCGCGGCCGCCGCCGCGCTCCTTCTCCTTCTTCTGCTCGAAGCGGCGCGCGTGCCAGCGGCGCTCGTCGTCGCGGCGGTTGCGCTCGTCCTCGTCGGGCATGCGGCCGTCCTTGTCGGGGAAGTCGAGGCGGTGGCGGGAGACGTACAGCCGCGGCGCCGGGTCGCTCTCCGAGGTCGGCATCGCCAGCCGCTTGGCCACCAGGGTGGCGTACTGGCCGCGCGGCAGCGTGAAGCGCAGCCGCATCTTGCTGCGGCGCGGGTAGAGGTCGTCGCGCTCCGCAGGGGCCGCGCGCAGGAACTCCGGGATCATCAGCAGCGGCCGGTCCTCGCCCTGCGGCCGGAAGCCGGAGATGTCGAGGTCGCGGAAGGCCGCCGGGTCGATGCCCTCGGCCCGAAACACCGCCTGGTAGTGACGCTCGGCCTCGGCGCTGAGCTCGGCGCCGTGGCCGAACAGCGGCAGCCGCGCCTGCTTGAGCTCGCGCAGCTGCTCCGGCGACAGCTCGCGGAAGACCGGCAGCGCGCCGTCGTCGCCCGGCAGCCAGCCGATGTTCTCGGCCGGCGCCAGCGACCGCACCCACAGCGCCGCGGCCCGGTTCCACAGGTGCGACTGGTAGGCGAACAGGTGGATGGTGCGCTCGCGGGTGGCGACGCCACGGACCAGCGCCCCGGTGAAGTCCTCGGGGTGGTCGCGGAGGTGTTCGAACAAGGAGGCGCCGCGCCGGCCGCGGCAGTAGCCGCACAGCTCCTCCCAGTCTCCCCAGCGGCGGTTGATGCCGGCCTTGAACTTCTCGATCGCCTCGGTGCCGTACTTGGACGGCGCGCACAAGAGCGCCCGGACCGCGCCCTCGGCGTCGCCGCGCAGCAGCTGGCGGACGATGAAGCCCTGGCCGTGGCGCAGGCAGCCGAAGCGCTGGTCGTCGAAGTAGGCCGGCAGGCCAGCGCCGCGCACCGAGGCGATGTTGCGCCGGATGCGGGCCATGTCGGCCGCCTCCATGTCGCGCACCACGATCTCGAAGCTGTTGCCGCGGTTGTCGCCGCTCTCGATCGGCCGCCGGGCCGGGCCGATGCCGCGCAGGGTCAGCTGGCGGTCCTTGTACTGGACCGGCTTGCCGCCCTCGACGGTCATGAATTGGCCGGTGATGCCGTCCTTGTCCTTGAGGCCGGCGACGGCGACCTCATTGCGCGTCACCTTGGCCTCCTTGGCCAGGACGTCGACCGCCTCGTGGGTGGTCAGGCCGCGCTTGGTGACCCGGTAGAGGGTGTAGGGCCCGGGTCCGAGCAGCGCCTCTTCATCGAGCACTTCGAAGACCCGGAAGTCATCTTGGATTCTCTTCAGGCGCACGGCGCCACTTCTCCATTTTGCTGAGGAGGACCCGCAGGTCCTTGGGGTGCTCCGCCGCGATGCGGAGCTCGTCGCCCTGGAAGGAGACCAGCTGCAGCTCGGCGGCGTGCAGCGTCAGGCGCTCGATCAGGGGGCTCTCGGCGCGACCGGCCTTGGCCTTGTAGCCGGGCTTGATCTCCGAGAGCAGCATTCTATCACGGCCCCCGTACCGAGGATCGACCGCCAGCGGGTGGCCGAGGCTCGCCAGGTGCACCCGGATCTGGTGGGTGCGGCCGGTGCGCGGCCGGCACTCGACCAGGCTGTAGCCGCGGAAGCGGCGCAGCGGCGTGTACTCCGTGACCGAAGCCTTGCCGCCGCGGCTGACCTTCATCCGGCCGCCGTCGCGAGGATCGGGCGCCAGCGGCTGGTCGATCACGCCGGCCTCGCGAACCTCGCCGATGACCAGGGCGTGGTAGACCTTCTCGACCTGGCGCGAGGAGAACAGCTCGCGGTAGTAGCGCTCCGCCTCCAAGCTCAGGGCGTAGAGCAGCACGCCGCTGGTGCCGAGGTCGAGCCGGTGCAGCGCCCGCGGCCGCGGCGGCGGAGCGCCGTCGGGACCGGGGCGCGCCGCGGCCCAGTCGAGCAGGGCCCCGGTCAGGGTCACGGGGTGCTCCCCCCACCGCCCCGGCTCCACCGGGAAGCCCGGCGGCTTGTCGACGGCCACCAGGTGCTCGTCCTGGTAGATCACGCGCGGCTCGAAGCCGGCCACCGCCACCTGGGGCAGCTTGCCGGGGTCGGCGTCGACGACCACGACGTCGGAGGGCCGGAGCCGCTGCGCCGGCTGCACCGGCGTGCCCCCGATCGAGATCTGGCCGGCCCGGATCAGCTCGCGCAGCCGGCCCTTGGCCACCCGGGGCCAGTGGCTGGCGACGAATTCGTCGAGCGGCACGCCGACGAATTGGTCGGGGACTTCGAAGTAGCGGCTCACTGCTCGGCGCCGTGCTCGCGCAGCGGCTCCGCCTCGGCCTGGACCGCCGGCGCCTCCGGCTCGCGGGGCGACAGGGCCAGCAGCTCCGGGAGGTTGCGGTACCGGCCCGCCAGGTCGAGGCCGTAGCCGACCAGGAACAGGTCCTCCTCGAGCAGCAGGACCCGGTCGTCGGCCTGGACGCCGTTGGCGCGCCGGACCGGCTTGTCGATCAGCACCACGACGATCACCTCGGCGGCGCCGAAGTCCTCGAGCAGCAGCCGGCGGGCCTCCTCCATGGTCCGGCCGGTGTCGAGGATGTCGTCCAGCAGCAGCACGGTCTTGCCGCGCACGTTCTCCGGGTGCGGCTTCCAGTCGGCCTTGGGCCGGCGCTGCGGCGACTGAGCGTCGCCGTAGGTCTGGATGCGCAGGAAGTCGAGCACCAGCCCAGGCGGCAGCCGCCGCATCAGGTCGGCGGCGAAGATCAGGGCGCCGCCGAGGATCGGGATGACGGTGACCTCGCGGCCCTCCAGGCGCGGCCGCAGCCGGTCGGCGAGGGCGTCGAGCCCGCGCGAGAGGCCGTCGCGGTCGAGCAAGGTGGTGCGGCGGTAGCGCTCCATCCGCCCATTCTATCCGCTTGAGGTCGCCCCCCGCAGGAGGACAGAATGGGCCCCATGCACCCGAGCTTCCGGGAAGTCGGCCGCATCCTCGACCAGTTCCAGTCGCTGGTCGCCGACGGCTTCACCGCCCCCTCCGGGCTGCACCTGCCGGCCTCGCCGGCGCGGCGGAGGCAGCTGCTCGGCCTCGAGCTCGCCGAGGCCTGCCAGCGCGCCGGCCTGGAGGAGCCGCAGGCCGACCGGGTGGCGGCCGAGGTGCTCGAGGAGCTGCCCCGGCTGCGGCGGCTGCTGGGCGAGGACGTCGACGCCGCCCTGCACCACGACCCCGCCGCCGCCTCCCGGGAGGAGGTCGAGGCCTGCTACCCCGGCTTCCGCGCCGTCGCCGCCCACCGGCTGGCCCACGAGGTGCTCCGGCGCGGGGTGCCGATGCTGCCGCGCATGCTCAGCGAGTACGCCCACACCGCCACCGGCATCGACATCCACCCCGGCGCCGCGGTCGGCCCGCGCTTCTTCATCGACCACGGCGGCGGCGTGGTGATCGGCGAGACCACCCGGATCGGGGCCGGCGTGACCCTCTACCAGGGGGTCACCTTGGGGGCCCTCAATTTCCCCCGAGACGGCTCCGGGAAGGTGCTCCGGGTCGAGCGGCGGCACCCCACCCTGGAGGACGAGGTGGTGGTCTATTCCAACAGCACCATCCTTGGCGGCGACACCATCATTGGCCGCGGCAGCATCATCGGCGCCAACGTTTGGTTGACGGAGAGCGTTCCCGCCGGAACACTCGTGGTGCAGAAGACGCCCACGCTCCTGCGGCGCGACCGCCAGGGCGATGGTTCCTTCGAATCCCCCCCCGAATCCGAACAGTGAACGCCGGCCCCGGTTCTGGCTTCTCCATCCTCCTGGTCGAGGACGACCTCGAACAGCAGGAGGTCGCCCGCTACGCCCTGCTCGACCAGGGCTTCCAGGTCACCGCCTGTGACGACGCCCGCGCCGCGGTGCGCCACTTCAACGGCGACGACTACGACGCCGTGCTGTGCGACTTCGGCCTGCCCGACATGTCGGGCCAGGAGCTGCTGCGCTACGTCCGCCTCTCCAGCGACGCCGTGTCCTTCGTCATGCTCACCGGCCACGACGACGTCTCGACGGCCGTCCAGAGCATGCGCGACGGCGCCGACGAGTACCTGGTCAAGCCGGTGCTGCCGCGCAAGCTGGCCGAGAGCCTGCTGAGCTCGATCGAGCGCCGGCGGCAGATCGAGAGCAGCGTCAAGCGGGCCAAGCAGGCCGACCTGGCGCCCTTCGTCGGCTACCTGCGCGGCGTCCAGGCCCTGGTCAACTCGCTCGAGACCAAGGACCCCTACACCCACGGCCACTCCAAGAAGGTGGCCGAGATCTCGGTCCTGATGGGCCGGGCGATGGACCTGTCCCGGCGCAGCCTGCGCGAGATCCGGGTCGGCGCGCTGCTCCACGACATCGGCAAGATCGGCATCCCGCTGTCGATCCTGCACAAGCAGGGGCCGCTCACCGACGACGAGTGGGAGGTGGTGAAGCAGCACCCCGAGGACGGCCACCGGATCCTCGAGCCGCTGTCCCGCTCCTACCCCGAGGTGCAGCGCATCGTCCGCCACGAGCACGAGCGCTGGGACGGCCGCGGCTACCCCGACCAGATCAAGGGCGAGGAGATCCCCCTCGGCGCCAGGCTGGTGATGGTCGCCGACACCTACGACGCCGTCTGCTCGACCCGGCCCTACCGCAAGGCGCTGTCGAAGGCCGACGCCCTCGAGGTCATGCGCTCCGGCGCCGGCAGCCAATTCGACCCGCAGCTGGTGCCTGTCTTCGAGCAAGTCCTGCCCGAGCTGCCCGAGCCGCGCGAGGTCTAGTGCTCCGGGCGGCCGCGGTCCTGCTCCTGGCCGGCCTGCTCCCGGCGACGGCCGGCGCGCCGGTCCCCCACCCGATGTCGGTCTCGCACCTCCAGGTGGAGGTGGGCGGCGACCGGATCGACTTCGAGCTGACCCTGCAGACCCTGACCCTGGTCGAGGTGACGGCGCTGGGCCTCGACCTCGACGGCGACGAGGAGCTCTCCGAGGGCGAGGTCGCGGCCGGCTGGCAGGCCCTCACCGGCTACCTGGCGGACGGCCTGCAGCTCGAGCTCGACGGCGAGGGGACGCCGCTGCTGTTCCAGGACTGGCGCTTCGGCGGCGGCGGCAGCGAGCTGGTGGGCGAGGCCTCGGACTCCTTCAAGTGGATGACCATGAGCGGGAGCCTGGAGGGGCAGGCGCCGCCGCGGCGGATCCTGGCCGCGAGCGAGCTGTTCTTCGAGCACGGCAACCCCGACCACCGGATGTTCGTGGCGGTCCGTGGCCTGGCCGGCGCGGAGCTCTACGGCATGATCTCGGCGCCGGCGCGGACCTGCGACTTCCAGAGTGAGGCCTTCGGCGGCTACCTGCGCTTCGGCTTCCAGCACGTGCTCGAGGGCGTCGACCACCTGGCCTTCGTGCTGGCGCTGCTGTTCGGGGTCGGGCGCCTCGGCAGCCTGCTGGCGGCGGTGACCGCCTTCACCCTCGCCCACACCCTGACCCTGACCTTGTCGGCCCTGCAGCTCCTGCGCCTGCCGCCGGCGGTGGTCGAGCCGGGCATCGCCTTCAGCGTCGTGCTGGTGCTGTGGCTGCACCTGGCGCAGGGCACCGGCCGCGCCCGGCCCTGGATCCCGGCCTTCGCCTTCGGCCTGTTGCACGGCTTCGGCTTCGCCGGCGTGCTCGGGGAGATCGGCCTGCCGCCCCACGCCCAGGTCCCGGCCCTGCTGGGCTTCAACCTCGGCGTGGAAGTCGGGCAGCTCGCCTTCGTGCTGCCGGTGGTGGCGGCCGGCTCCGGTCTGGCGCTGCTCCGGGCCGAGCTGCTGCCTGCGGTCCGCCGCTACGGCGGCGTCCTGCTCGGCGCCTTCGGCTTCGTGCTCTGCGGCGAGGTGGTGGCGGAGCGCTGGCTGGACCCGGCCTCGGTCTGGGCCGCCCCCGCAGCCGAGCTGGTCCTGGCGGGGCTGCTCGCCGCGGGCCTGCGCCGCCGCCAGGCGCCCGACGGCAGCCCGCTGCTGCCGCTGCTCGGCACGGCCCTGCTGCTGGCCCTGAGCTACGGGGCCGGCCGGGCCCTGGCCGGCGTCTAGGCGGGTTCAGACCGCGGCGCACTCGCCGGCGAGCAGCTCGGCCTTCATTTCCAGGCCGCCGCCGAAGCCGCCCATGCCGGCCGCCGACAGCACCCGGTGGCAGGGAACGACCAGCGGCATCGGGTTGCGGGCCATGGCGTTGCCCACCGCCCTCGAGGCCCCCGGCGAGCCGCAGGCGGCCGCGACCTCGCCGTAGGTCAGGGTCTGGCCGGCCGGGATCGCGGCGACGCGCTCGTAGACCCGGCGCGAGAAGGGCGTGCCGCCGGGCATGCGCCAGCGCCCGGGGAAGGCGGCACGGCCGCCGCCGAAGAAGGCCTCCACCCAGGCCTGGACCGCCGACGACGACGGCGCGGCCGGCGGGCGCGCGCCCCGGGCGCGGTAGCGGCGGCCAGGGACCGGCAGCCGCAGCTCCAGCAGCTCGCCGTCGGCGGCGTAGGCGAACCAGAGGCGGCCGACCGGGCTGTCCTGGAATTCGGCGAAAGCGACGTCGGGAGCGGGGGTCATAGGCCTTTCCGCGCCGGCTCGTGAAGGCGCCGGAGTAGGATAACGATGATGATCGAAGTGCGGCTGAACCAGCTGGTCGTGATCAAGGACAACGACAGCCAGATCGTGCGGCTCGAGGAGAGCCAGGCCCGCGACGGCCAGGCGCGGCGCGTGCTCACCCTGGTCATCGGCCCCGCCGAGGCGGCCGAGATCAGCCGCTGCATCCAGGCGGCAGACTCGCCCCGGCCGCTGACCCACCAGCTGGCGCTGAGCTTGGCCACCCAGCTCGGGGGCAAGATCGAGCGCACCGTCATCCACGACCTCCAGGGGGGCACCTTCTTCGCCGAGATGACGGTCCGTGGGCCGGCCGGCGAGGTCAAGGTAGACTGCCGGCCCAGCGACGCCATCGCCTTGTCGCTGCGGGCGGGCAGCCCGGTCTTCGTGTCCGAGAAGGTCATGGCCGAGGCGGGCGCCGAGCGCGCCTGAGCCCGCCCTGCGGAGAGGTGCCGGAGTGGCCGAACGGTCCGGTTTTGAAAACCGGTGACCCGCGAGGGTCCGAGGGTTCGAATCCCTCCCTCTCCGCCATCCGCCTCGCCCCCGCCCCGGGGCCGCGCGCGCCTGGACGGGACCGCCGGGCGCCCGTAAACTCCCGCCCGCGCGGAGAGGTGGCAGAGTGGCCGAATGCGACAGCTTGCTAAGCTGTTGTGTCCATAACGGGCACCGAGGGTTCGAATCCCTCCCTCTCCGCCAGCCCCGCATGAAGCCCGGCCCTCTGCCCTCCCCGCTCGCCGGCCAGCCGGTGCTGGTCCTCGGCCTCGGGGCCTTCGGCGGCGGCGCGGGCTGCGCGGCTGCCCTGGCCCGGCTCGGAGCGGAGGTCACGGTCACCGACCTGCGCCCGGCCGAACAGCTCGCGGAGGGCCTGGCCGCCCTCGACGGCCTCGGGCTCCGCTTCGCCCTCGGCGGCCACCCGGAGGAGCTGTTCCGCGGCCAGCTCGTGGTGGTGAATCCGGCCGTGCCGGTCGAGGCGCCGGTGCTGGCGCTGGCCCGGCGCCGGGGCTGCACCCTGACCACCCAGGTCAACCTGGCCCTGGAGGCCCTCGGGCCCCGCCCCGCCCTGGCCATCACCGGCACCCACGGCAAGTCCACCTGCGCCTCCCTGGCCGCCCACCTGCTGAAGGAAGGCGGGGTCCCGGCCCAGCTCGGCGGCAACCTCGGCGGCTCCCTGCTGCAAGGGGCCCTGGACGCCCCGGAGGACAGCGCCTTCGTGCTCGAGCTGTCCTCCTTCCAGCTGGAACGCCTCGAGGCGCCCGCCGGCTGGCCGGCGACCGCGGTCCTGACCTCCCTCGGCGACGACCACCTCGACCGCCACGGCGACCGCGAGCGCTACTGGGCCGCCAAGCGCCGCCTGCTGGCGTTCCAGGACCGGGAGCAGGCCGCGGTCCTCCCGCTCGGGGTCGACGGCGCCGAGACCTGGGCCACGCAGGCCCTCGGCAGGGTGCTCTGGACCGCCGCTACCCCCCTGCCGCCCGACCGGGAGGGCTGGTTCGCCCGAGGCGAGGACCTGGTCGAGCGGCTCGACGGCCAGGAGCGCCCGATCGCCGCCTTGGCCGACGCCCCCTTCCGCGAGCCCTACCGCCTGCCCTCGCTGCTGGGAGCCGTCGCCGGCGCCCGCCGGCTCGGTCTCACCGCCGAGGCCGTCGGCCCGGCTCTGCGGAGCTGGCCCGGCCTGCCGCACCGGATGCAGGAGCTGCCGGCCCCGCCCGGGGTGCGCCTGATCGACAACGGCGTCGCCACCCACCCCGACCCGACCGCGGCGGCCCTCGGGGAGTTGCCGCGGGGCGCGGTGCTGTGCGCCGGCGGCTACGACAAAGGGCTGCCCCTCGAGGGCCTGGCGGAGGCCTGCCGGAGCTGCCGCGTGGTCCACCTCTCTGGACCGGGCGGGGCTCGCCTGGCGGAGCTGCTGGCCGGCCGCGGCGTCCGCCACCAGCTCCACGGCGGGGCCGAGGCCGCCATGGCGGCGGCCCTCGCGACCGTGGAAAAGCAGACGGGAACGCTTCTTTATTCCCCCTCCTTCTCCTCCTTCGACGAGTACCGCAACTTCCGCGACCGGGCGAGCCGGTTCCAGGATCTTTGCGCCAATTCCACGGCCCTGGCGATTAAGCCACTGTGACACCGCCCCCCTGACGTACTAGTAAGGACCGACCATGCTGTGCCAGTCCTGCCAGAAACACCAGGCGAGTGTCCACCAGTTCGACCTCCACTACGACGAACAAGGCGGCTCCCAGTTCAAGGTGCTCAACCTGTGCGCTCCTTGCGCCAAGCAGCGCGGGCTGCCGCTGCCGGGCAAGGTCCCGACCTACTCCAACGTCGTCAGCATGCTGAGCAAGGCCTTCCTGGGCGCCCAGGCCGCCAAACAGCCCGAGGGCTCACCGGAAGCCGAGCAGAGCTGCCCCGACTGCGGCTGGACCCTCCGGGACTTCCGCCAGACCAGCCGCTTCGGCTGCGCCAAGGACTATGAGGTCTTCTCCGAATTCGTCGACGAGGTCCTGGAGCGGATCCACGGCACCAGCGAGCACCCGGTCAACGCCGACGAGGCCGAACTGACCCGGATGCGCGCCGAGATGGAGGACGCCATTCGCTGCGAGGACTACGAGACGGCCGCTGCCCTCCGCGACCGGATCCGCAGCCTCGAACAGCGCGTGGAGGAGACCGAGGAGCTCGAATTCTGAGCCAATGGCTAAGGATCCGAGCGCGCGAGGGCCGATGATGTTGGGGAGACTTGGCTAGGTAGGAATTCAGACGATGTTCGACCGATTCACGGAACGCGCCCGCAAGGTCATGGGCTTCGCCCGACGCGAAGCACAAGGCTTCCACCACGAGTACATCGGCACGGAGCACATCCTGCTCGGCTTGATCCAAGAGGGTCAGGGCGTGGCGGCGAACGTGCTCAAGACGATGAACATCGATCTTCAGAAGATCCGCCGCGAGGTGGAGAAGATCGTCAAGCCCGGACCGGCGCACGAGCCCTCGGTCCAGATCCCCTTCACGCCGCGGGCCAAGAAGGTCGTCGAGCTGGCGCTGGAGGAGGCCACCAACCTCGGCCACAACTACATCGGCACCGAGCACCTGCTGCTGGCGCTGCTGCGCGAGCAGGAGGGCATCGCCGCCCACGTGCTGATGGCGCTGGGCGTGAAGCTGGACGAGGTCCGCGAGGAGGTCATCGAGTTCCTCGGCGGCCCGGTGCCGGAAGAGGAAGAAGCCGACGAGGAGGCCGCCAGCGAGAGCGGCGGCGCCGCGCCGCAGGGCGGCAAGTCGAAGACGCCGGCGCTGGACAGCTTCGGCCGCGACCTCACCGAGCGGGCCCGCAACGACGAGCTCGACCCGGTGATCGGCCGCCAGGACGAGATCGAGCGCGTGGTGCAGGTGCTGTCGCGCCGGACCAAGAACAACCCGGTGCTGCTGGGCGAGCCCGGCGTCGGCAAGACCGCCATCGTCGAGGGCCTGGCGCAGCGCATCATCGAGAACCAGACGCCGGAGATCCTGCGCGACAAGCGCATCGTCGTCCTGGACCTGGCGATGATGGTCGCCGGCACCAAGTACCGCGGCCAGTTCGAGGAGCGCATCAAGGCGGTGATGACCGAGGTGCGGCGCTCGAAGAACGTGATCCTGTTCATCGACGAGCTGCACACCCTGGTCGGGGCCGGCGGCGCCGAGGGCGCCATCGACGCCTCCAACGTGCTCAAGCCGGCGCTGTCGCGCGGCGAGATCCAGTGCATCGGCGCGACCACGCTCGACGAGTACCGCAAGTTCATCGAGAAGGACGGCGCCCTCGAGCGCCGCTTCCAGTCGGTGATGGTCGAGCCGCCGAACCGCGACGACGCGATCGCGATCTTGAACGGGCTCGCCCAGCGCTACCAGGACCACCACAGGGTCCGGTACACGCCCGAGGCCCTCGAGGCTGCCGTCGACCTGTCGATCAAGTTCATCAACGGCCGCTTCCTGCCCGACAAGGCCATCGACGTCATCGACGAGGCAGGCGCCCGCCTGCGGCTGCAGTCGATGACCCCGCCGCCCGACGTCAGCGAGCTCGACAAGGAGATCGCCGACATGGACAAGAGCAAGGAGGAGGCGGTCAAGAACCAGGACTTCGAGGAGGCCGCCAAGCGCCGCGACGAGGCCTACCAGCTGCGCCGAAAGCGCGAGCAGGTGCTGGCCGAGTGGCGGGAGAACGAGGCCGAGGCCTCGCCCGACGCCGTCGTCGACCTGCAGATCATCGCCGAGACGGTGTCGAAGATGACCGGCGTGCCCGTCACCAACCTGGAGAAGGAAGAGGCCCAGCGCCTGCTCCAGATGGAGGACGAGATGGCGCAGACCGTCATCCACCAGGACGAGGCCATCGCCGCCATCGCCAAGGCCGTGCGGCGCTCCCGCTCCGGCCTCAAGGACCCGAACCGGCCGTCCGGCTGCTTCCTGTTCCTCGGCCCCAGCGGCGTCGGCAAGACCTGGCTGTCCAAGCAGCTGGCGAAGTTCCTGTTCGGCGAGGAGGACGCGCTGATCACGCTCGACATGAGCGACTACATGGAGAAGCACAACGCCTCGCGCCTGGTCGGCTCGCCTCCGGGCTACGTCGGCTACGAGGAGGGCGGCCAGCTGACCGAGAAGATCCGCCGCCGGCCGTACAGCGTGGTGCTGCTCGACGAGATCGAGAAGGCCCACCCGGACGTCTTCAACATGCTGCTGCAGATCATGGAGGAGGGCCGCCTGGTCGACTCCTTCGGCCGCAACATCGACTTCCGGAACACGATCATCATCATGACCTCGAACATCGGCGCGCACCTGATGCGCGAGGGCGGCGGCCTCGGCTTCGCCACCTCCGAGGAGGCCACCCGCGCGAAGGTCCAGGAGGGCATCAAGGACGAGGTCCAGCGCTTCTTCCGCCCCGAGTTCCTGAACCGGATCGACGAGATCGTGATGTTCAACCCGCTGGTGAAGAGCGACCTGTATCGGATCATCGACCTCGAGCTGCACAAGGTCGAGGAGCGGCTGCACGCCAAGAAGCTGGTGCTGCACCTGAGCGACGCCGCGCGCGACTTCCTGATCCAACACGGCCACCACCCCGAGTACGGCGCCCGGCCGCTGCGGCGCTGCATCGAGCGGCACGTCGAGGACAAGCTCGCCGAGGAGCTGCTCAAGGGGCAGCTGCCGGAGGGCTCGCTGGTCGAGATGACCTACACCGAAGGCGAGGAGCAGCTCGGCTTCACCGCCATCCCTCCCGACCCCTCCGATCGGGAGAACCCGGATCCGGCCCCGTCGCCCACCAGCGGCGAGGACCAGGACCAGGACTGATCTCGGCTGGCGTTCCGCCGGCCAAGTCTCACCCCGGGGCGGTGCGCAAGCGCCGCCCCAATTCGGGGTCAGACGTCGATTGTTAATCGAGGTCGTACCTCGATTAACAATCGATGTCTGACCCCAGTTTCTTCTGCAGCAAGAGGGTCAGGGCGGCGGAGGACAGGGCTAGGCCGGCGGTGAAGCCCCAGCTGGCGCCCGCGACCTCGGAGAGGCCGAGGGACGGCGCGAACCAGACCCCGGCGGCCACCAGGGGCACGACGAAGACGGCGCTCCGGACCAGGGACAGGAAGAGACCCGTCTTGGGCAGGCCGATGCCGTCAAAGACCGGCCGGAGCTGGAGCACCGGGACCATGGCCAACACCGCCAGCGGCAGCACGGGCATCGTCGACTGAGCCAGCTCGCGGGTCCGGGCCGCCTCGCTGAGCTGGTCCGCCACCCAGGGGCCGAGCAGGAAGGCGGCCGGCGCGACGAAGATCACTGCGTAGAGGGCGCCGGCGACGCCGCCGACGCGGATCTCGCGGCGCACCCCGGCCCGGTCCCCCGAACCCCAGGCGCGCGCCGCCAGCGGCAGCAGCGCCACCCCCGACGCGATCAGGGGCATGGCCAGGAAGCGCGCCGAGCGGTCGAAGATGCTCCAGGCCGCCAGCAGCGAGGTCGCGTCCGGCAGCCGCTTCAGCAGCAGGTTGACCGCCTGGGACTCGAGCGCCATCAGCACGTAGGCCAGACCGCTGGGCACGGCGATGGCCAGGATCGCCTTCACCGGGGCGGCCAGCGCCTCGCCGTCGCCGGGCTCCACCCCCGCCGCCGCCGCCCGCCGCCGCCGCTCGTGGTGAGCGGCGCGGCTCTGGGCATAGACCAGCCCGGCGATCCGCCCCAGCACGGTCGAGAGGCCGATGCCGAAGATGCCCCAGCCGAGCCCGAAAACGAACAGGGTGTTCAGGCCGACGTTGGTCAGGCTCGACAGGATGCCCGCCCACATCGTCGAGCGGGTGTCGTGGTGCGCCTTGATCACCGAGTCCGGCAGGATCGACCAGAAGCTGGTGAAGGCCGAGCCGCCGAGCAACACCGCGGCGTAGACCTGGAACTGCCGCGCCACCACGGGGTCGTCGATGTAGGACTCGGCGAAGGCCCAGGCGGCCGCGGCGAGCAGCAGGAAGGCGCCGCACAGGGCCACGATGATGCCCCGCGCCGCCCGCTTCAGCTGCTCCACCTGGCCGTGCGCGCCGGCCCCCATCGCCGCCGCCAGCCGCGAGGTCAGGCCGTTCGAGCTGCCGACCCAGACCGCGATCATCAGGAATTCCAGCGGCAGGGTCAGACCGATCGCCGCCAGCGACTCGTCGCCGATCGAGCGCCCGGCCTCGTCCTCCAGGTGGTGGGCGAAGATCGGGTCGATCCAGGCGAAGGCAGAGCGGAGCCAGAAGGAGGCCACCAGCGGCGCCGAGAGCCGCAGGATGCCCACCCGGGCGCCCGGCTCAGGACTCAATCCTTCTCACCCTTGAGCCAAGCCAGGGCCTCCGCCCAGCGCTCGGCGCGCGCCGGCTCCTGCCGCAGCCGCTCCTCGAAGGGCGCCCAGGACCGCGCCAGCGCGCAGCGCTTCAGCAGCTCCACCAGCGCCGGGTCCGGCGCCGACGCCGGGCCCTCCCCCGCCAGCCAGGTCCATCGCACGGCCAGCTCGTTGGTGGGCAGCCGCCGGAAGCCGGGCAGCGCCCCGGTCACCCCCGGCTCCCACAGCACCGACTCCGAGCTCAGGCCGGCCCCGCCGGGGTAGATGGCGCTGGCCGGGAACTCGAGGAAGGCGGCGCCGTCGCCGCTCAGGTAACCGTTGCTCTTCAACGGGTCCCCGGGCAGCCGCACCCGCAGGTGGAAGTCGATGTCGCCGGCGCCGCTGCCGAACAGGCCGAAGATCCGGGTCCAGGTCTTCCCCGCCCACTCCTCCAGGCCCTGCTCGCCGCCGAAGCGCCGCACCAGCTCCTCCTGAAAGGCCAGCTCCAGCGGCCCGTCGAAGAGCAGGGCCTTCATGTCCGGCCAAGCAGGCCGCCGGCCGCCGGTCTCCTCCTCGTCGACGATCTCGAGCATGCCGGCGGCCCAGTCCCCGAGCTCGCGGCGCAGCCGGAAGTAGGCCTCGCTCTCCTCGCCCTGCTCGAAGGCCGCCAGCACCAGGTCGGCGTCCACCGGGATCCCGGCCCTCCGGCAAATCGCGCAAGCGCGCCGGACCACCCGCTCCTCGTCGAAGTCCTCCAGGGCGGTCGCCCGCCACAGCTGCAGCGCCAGCTCCCGCGCCAGCTCGCCGAGCCCGCCCGAGACCTCGGCGTGGAGGCGCGTCCGCAGGTAGTGCGGCCCGATCAGCCGCTCCAGGGTGTCGTCGGCGTTCTCCAGCAACAGGACGGCGGCCTCCTCGACCACCAGCCGGATCTCGTCCGGGTCGACCACGTCAGCCAGCCGCTCGCGGTAGCGGAACCGCCGGAACAGGCCCCAGTCCTGGATCACCAGGCTGGCGGCCGCCGGGGCGCTGCGGTCGAGCGAATCGGCGTGGAAGGACAGCGCCGGCGGGATCGGCTGGCCGGGGCCGAAGACCCCGGAGGCCTCGAAGCTGCCCGTCTCCTGCCGAAGCAGCCCGTAGCCGGCGCCGCCGAGCCGCAGCATGGCGGGGTGCTCGGCGGCCTCGCCGTCGTCGCTGCTGGTGACCACCAGCCGCCGCTGGACGGTGCCGTCCGCGTAGACCTCGGTGTCCAGCTCGACCTTGGTCGAGAGGCAGGAGGCCGCAACCAGGGGCAGGGCCATCAGGCAGGCGCGCGCCTTCATAGGGGACAGGATAGCCTTGGGCCGCGCGAGTAGACTCCCCGCCATGCGAAGGGTCCTCTGCCTCCTTCTTCCGCTCGCTGCCGCCTGCATGCGGGCCCCGGAAGCCCCCACCGTCAACACCACCCCGGCCGCCCCGCAGGCCGGCCCGGCCGCCCCGGCCAACCCGGGCGCCGGCGCCGCCACGCCCCCGGCCGACGATGGCCACCAGCACGCCGGCTCGAGCCCGATCCACTTCTCGGCGCCGGAAGGCTGGGCCGAGTCCGACCGCGACGTGATGTTCGCCGAGGTCGTCTGGGACTTCCCCAGCGGCGGCGGCGGCACCTTGAGCGTGGTCGGCGGCGGCGTCGACGCCAACCTCGACCGCTGGGCCACGCCCGGCCAGTTCCTGTTCGCCGACGGCGACGCGGACGCCAACATGACCGTCGAGGAGCTCGAGGGCTGCAAGTACCCGACCAAGCTGGTGACCCTGAAGGGCACCCTGGTCGCCACCAAGGTCATCGGCGGCGGCCCGCCCCGCGAGGGCTGGATGCTGGTCGGCGCCGGGATCTCCGGCACTCCGCTGCACAACGACGTCTACCTCAAGGTCGCCGGTCCGATCGAGGACATGGAAGCGATGCTCCCGGCGATCCGCGAGGCCTTGATGGCGCTCGACATCCACTAAGACCGCGCGCGGCGGAAGCCGCGTAACCCAGGAGCGCCCGCTCCGTCTTCCCCGGCATGGACCAGGAAGAGGAGCTGGCGCTCTTGGCGTTGAACTGCCGCCCGCAGCTCGGCGCGGTGGGCATCCGGGAGCTGCTCCGTCAGGGCGGCTCGGCCAAGGCGGTGGTCGCGGCGCGCCGGCGCTGGCGATTCCCGTGGCGGCGCAGCGTGCTGCTCGACGACCCCGCCGCGATGACCGCCCATGCGCGCGAGGAGCGGGAGCGGCTGCGACGACTGGACGCCACGCTGCTCAGCGAGGCGGACCCGGCGCGCTTTCCGGAGCGCTTCCGACACCTCGACCACCCGCCGCCGGTGGCGGCGGTGCTCGGCGACCCGGGCGCCCTCGAGGGGCCCGAGCGTAGGATCGCGGTCGTCGGCGCCCGCGCCTGCAGCGCCTACGGCCGGGAGCAGGCGCGGCGCTTCGGGGCCGGCTTCGCCGCCGAGGGCGCGGTGGTCGTGAGCGGGGCGGCCCGCGGCGTGGACCAGGAGGCGATGCGCGGGGCGCTCGAGTGCGGCGGCCGGGTGGTGGCGGTGATCGGATCGGGCCTGGACCGGCCCTACCCGCCCGACGCCGGCCCCCTCCTCCGCCGGATCACCGAGGCCGGCGGGGCGGTGGTCAGCGAGTTCCCCTGTGGCACGGCGCCGATGCGCGGCAACTTCCCGCGCCGGAACCGGCTGATCGCCGCCCTATGCGACGGCGTGGTCGTGGTCCAGGCCACCGAGAAGTCGGGCAGCATGATCACCGCCGCGTTGGCGAATCAACTCGGCCGCGAGATCTTCGGCCTGGCCGGGGCGGTCGATTCCGTGGTCTCCCTGGGGCCCCTGAGCCTGGTCCTCGACGGCGCCCATCTGGCGGTGTCGCCGGTCCAAGTCCTCAACCACTTCCGCCCGATCGAGGCCGAGCCGGAGGAAGACCCGCTGCTCCAGGCGCTGGCGGAGGAGGACCTGAGCCTGGACGAGCTGTCGGCGCTGCTTGGACGCCCGGGGGATTCGCTGCTGCTCCAGCTGGTGCAGCACGAGCTGCGCGGCTGGCTGACCCGGCGGCCCGGGGGGGTCTATCATCGGTGCGGGCCCCGGCCCGTCCGGAATGAGAATCGCGCTCCTCCTGCTCCTGACGACGCTGACGGCCTGCGGCCCTGAACCGGAGGTAGCCGCCCTCGCCGACTGGGACCCCTGCGGCCAGGGCCACCCCTTCCGGCTCGAGCGTGGGGCCGCCCAGGCCAAGCGCGCCCACCAGGTCAGCGCCTGGTTCGGCCGCGACGTCCACGAGCTCTCGCAGCCGGCGCCGGACCGGCTCGGCGACACCCGCGACGCCCTGGTGGCCACGGTGCCGAGCGAAATCCGGGCGCCGGTCCCGGCCAGCGACGAGCCGCGGCGGCTCACCACCGCCCTGCTCCCGGTGCCCCAGAGCGGAGACCGGCGGACCACCGGCCGCAGCCGGATCCGGGCCGAAGTCCGCAGCCGCAGCGCCGACGGGGTCCAGGTGCTTGCGAGCGTCGCGCTCGACCCCGCCGCCCGCGCCTGGCAGGAGCTCCGCCTCGAGCTGCCGCCCGGCCCGGCCGGCGAGTTGCTCTTCCGCCTCCGCTGGGAGCAGACCGGGGCCTTGACCCCGCCGGAGACCGAGGTGGCCTGGGGCAGCCCGGTGCTGGCCCCGGCAACGCAGGCCCGCGAGGGGCCGCCCGACGTGCTGCTGGTCACGGTCGACACCTTCCGCGCCGACGCCCTGGAGCAGGCGCCGGAGCTCCAGGAGCTGCTGAGCCAGGGCTGCCTCTGGACGGCGGCCGTGGCGCCCTCGAATTGGACCCTGCCCGCCTACGCCTCCCTGCTGAGCGGCCTCGACCCCGCCGCCCACGGCGCGGGCCGGGCGCGCGGCCTGGACGGGGCCGCGTCCCAGCGCGACTACCGCGGCCTGCGCCCGGAGCTGCCGACCCTGGCCGAGCAGTTCCGGAGCGCCGGCTACGCCACGGCGATGGTGCACCAGAATCCCTTCCTCGAGCCCTGGACCGGGCTGGACCGCGGCTTCGAGGTCTATCAGCGCTGCCGCGAGGAGACCGGCCTGGCCCTGAGCCTGGCCGGCGACTGGTGGCGGCGGAACGACCACCGGCCGCGCTTCCTGGTCGTCCACCTGATGGCGCCGCACCTCCCCTACGCGCCGCCGGGGGCCGGCGACCTCGGCCCCGATCCGCTCGCCGCCCTCGACCTGGAGGCCTTCTTCTCGGCCGAGCACAGCCCGGCCCAGCGGCGGCGCTTCTTCGACCTGTCCGAGGCCGACCGGAGCCAGGTGGCGCGCCGCTACCGCGCCGAGGTCGCCGCCCTCGACCGTGAGCTGGGGCCCTGGCTCCGGGAGCGCCTCGAGGCCACGCCGGCGCCGCTGCTCGCCTTCCACGCCGACCACGGCGAGGAGCTCTGGGACGACGGCTCCTTCGAGCACGGCCACAGCTTCCACGACGCCGTCGTCCGAGTGCCGGCCGCCCTGGTCTGGCCCGGCAAGATCGACGCCGAGCGCCGCGCCGAAGCCGTCGGCGCCCACTGGATGGCCCCCACCTTGCTGCGGCTGGCCGGCTTGCCCCGGCCCGATGGCTGGAGCCGCGACCTCTTCGACCGCCGCGGCAGCACCACCAGCTCGAGCACCTACTACCCCTCGTCCAGCGCCGGCCGGCGCTTCGACGTCGCCACCGGGCGGAGCGAGGAGCTCGGGCCCGCCGAGGCGGTGGCCGGCACCGGGCCCGAAGCGGCGCTCAGCGAGGAGCTGGCGCGGGCGCTGCGCGAGCTGGGTTACTGAGCCAGGAGGGCCGCCGCCCGGCTCAGGACAGGAACCAGCTGACCCCGAGCGAGCACAGGCCGATCGCCACCACCGCGCCCAGGAAGCTCAGCGACCGGCGCACGACGCCGCGCAGGATGAGCTTCGGGTCGTCGTCCCGGTAGCCGCTGACGACCACGGCCAGGGCCAGGCTGAAGACCACCAGCAGCAGGAACAGGCCGATCAGGTCGCCACTCATGCCGCCCCTCCCCGTCCGTCGTCGGCCAGCCAGTCGTGCTGCGCCCGGTGGTAGGCGTCCAAGGCGACGACCACGTTGAACAGCCCGGCGGAGGTGGTGAAGAGCAGGCCGGCGTCCATGAAGCGCAGCACCTCGGTGAAGCGGGCGCCGGCGCTGGCCAGGGAGACCAGCCAGAAGCTGCCGCCGCCGAACATCTGGCCGGCCCAGTAGTAGGGGTGGCGCTGGCGGTCGAAGTCGGCGAAGTCGCCGAGCAGCATGCCGACCAGGAACAGGCCGAGCACGGTGCCGCCGAGCAGCCAGGCCTTGAAGCGGCGGCCCGTGATCCAGTGGCCGGCGCCCGGCAGCAGCAAGGTGGCGAGCGCGGCCGTGCCCGGGTGGACCTTGCGGCCCGGGCGCGGCAGGTCTCGGGCCAGGACCAGGCCGGCGGCGTGGGCGGCCGCGAAGCCGGCGAGCACCCCGGAGGCGCCGCTCAGGAGGTGGCCGAGGTCGCGCCAAGGCAGGGCGGTCGGGTCGACGCCGCCGCTCTCGACGCTGGTGAAGAGCTGGGCCGCGACCTGCAGGCCGAGCAGGTTGGTGACCTCGGGCAGGAGCAGGAACAGGGCCTGGACCTGACCCAGATGGAACCAGGTGCCGTAGTCGAGCTGGGTGGCGCCGGCCAGCTGGAGGCCCAGGTACAGGCAACCCTGGCAGACCAGGAACCAGCCCAGGCACCAGCCCTTGCGCCCCGCCGCCAGGTGCCCGAGCCCCGGCAGGAGGATCGACAGCCCGACCGCGACGCCGATGCGATTGCGGGTCTCTTCGGGCGGAGCGAGCGCGTCCATGCGGCGTTTTCTAGCAGAGAGAGCCCGGCGGCGACAGCTTAGAATCCCTCGGATGGAGAGCCACCGCACCGAGTACCGCATCCTCTACCGGGACACCGACTCGATGGGGGTGCTTTATTACGGCCGCTATCTGGAGCTGTTCGAGCTCGGCCGCACCGAGTGGCTGCGCGACGAGGGCCTGCGCTACCGGGACATGGAGGAGCAGGAGGGCCGCATGCTGCCGGTGATCCGGGCCGAGTGCCACTACCAGGCTCCGCTGCGCTTCGACGCCCTGGCCCAGATCCACACCGTCGTCTACGGCTGGACCCTCTCCACCCTCAGCTTCCGCCACGAGGTCTACGACGCGGAGAGCGGGGTCCTGTGCGCCACCGGCGGGGTCGAGCTGGGCTGCGTCGGGGTCCAGAACTGGAAGCCCACCCGCCTCCCCGGCCCCTACCGGGAGCTCATGGAGCGGAAGGCCCCGGAAGCCCGCTACCGGCGGCTGAGCGGAAATTAGCCCTGCAATAGGGTCGATTAATCGACTAGTAGCCCCCATGGGTCGGGGCGACCCTCGATTTTCGCCCTTGAAAGAGCACTATATAAGTGCTAAATTACGAGGGTCATGCTGAGACTGACGAAGCGCTCCGAGTACGGCCTGATGGCTCTCGCCTACCTGGCGGCCCGGCCGGGGGTGTACTGCAGCGTGCGCGAGATCGTCGCACGCCTGGGCACGCCCCGCCGACTGCTCGCGGAGGTGCTCAAAGCCCTCTCCCAAGCCAAGGTGGTGGAAGCCACCCGCGGCCCGGGCGGCGGCTACCGGCTCAAGCGTCCTGCCGAGGAGCTGAGCCTGACCCTGGTCATCTCGATCCTCGAGGGTCCGGTCCAAGTCGCCCGCTGCGCCAGCGACCACGGCTGCGACTTCCAGGACATCTGCACCATCCAGGACGGGATCGGCGAGGTCGCCTCCAAGATCCAGACGGTGCTCGACGGCTACACCCTGGCGGACATCGTCCGGGCCCGGAACGCCAGGAACGGCGACCACCAGGCCTCGATCGGCGTCCCGCAGGCCGCAGCCGGCGACCAGGAATGAGCGGCGAGCCCCTGATCTACCTGGACAACCAGGCGACGACGCGCGTCGACCCGCGCGTGGTCGAGGCCATGCTGCCCTACTTCGGGGAGGCCTACGGCAACGCCTCCTCCCGGAACCACGCCTACGGCTGGGCCGCCGAGAAGGCGGTCGACGCCGCCCGGCGGGGCCTGGCGGATGGCATCGGCGCCAGCCCGCGCGAGCTGGTGTTCACCTCGGGATCGACCGAGGCCAACAACATGGCGATCCTGGGCGTGGCCCGGATGTACCGCGAGAAGGGCCGCCACCTGATCACCTGCGCCACCGAGCACAAGGCCGTGCTCGACCCGATGCTGGCGCTGCAGGCCCAGGGCTGGGAGGTCACCACCCTCGGCGTCGACGCCGACGGCATGGTCGACCCGGCCGAGCTGCGCGCCGCCCTGCGCGACGACACCACCCTGGTGTCGATCATGCACGGCAACAACGAGGTCGGCACGCTGCACCCCGTCGCTGAGATCGGGGCCGCCTGCCGCGAGCGCGGCGCGCTGTTCCACTGCGACGCCACCCAGACCGTCGGCAAGGAGCCGGTGGACGTCGAGGCCCAGTGCATCGACCTGCTGAGCTTCTCGAGCCACAAGATGTACGGCCCCAAGGGCGCGGGCGCGCTCTACGTCCGCCGCCGCCGGCCGCGGGTGAGGCTGGAGCCGATCGTCTTCGGCGGCGGCCACGAGCGCGGCTTCCGCTCCGGCACCTTGAACGTGCCGGGCATCGTCGGCTTCGCCAAGGCCCTGGAGCTGTGCCTGGAGGACCGCGAGGGCGAGCAGGCCCGGGTCCGCGCCCTGCGCGACCAGCTCGAGCGGCGGCTGCTGGGCGAGCTCGACTACACCCACCTCAACGGCCACCGCGAGCAGCGGCTGGCCTGCAGCCTGAACCTGAGCTTCGAATTCGTCGAGGGCGAGTCGATGCTCATGGGCCTGGACGGCATCGCCGTCAGCTCCGGCTCGGCCTGCACCTCCGCCAGCCTCGAGCCCTCCCACGTGCTGCGCGCGATGGGGCGGGGCGACGACCTGGCGCATTCCTCCATCCGCTTCAGCTTCGGCCGCTTCAACACCGAGGAAGAGGTGGACCGCGTCGCCGACCGCACCATCGCCGCGGTCAGGCGGCTACGCGAGATGTCGCCGCTCTACGAGATGGCTCTCGAGGGCGTCGACCTCAAGACCGTGGACTGGACCCACCACTAACAGTCATGGCTTACAGCGACAAGGTCATCGATCACTACGAGCACCCGCGCAACGTCGGCTCGCTCGACAAGGACGCCGCCGAGGTCGGCACTGGCGTCGTCGGCGCCCCCGAGTGCGGCGACGTCATGAAGCTGCAGATCCAGGTCGAGGACGGCGTCATCGTCGACGCCAAGTTCAAGACCTTCGGCTGCGGCTCGGCGATCGCCTCCTCCAGCCTGGCGACCGAGTGGCTCAAGGGCCGCAAGCTCGACGAGGCGACCGAGATCCGCAACTCCGACATCGCCGAGGAGCTGGCGCTGCCGCCGGTCAAGATCCACTGCTCGGTGCTGGCGGAGGACGCCATCAAGCAGGCCATCGCCGATTACCAGAAGAAGCAAGAGCAACAGGCGGAAGCCGGGACGCAAGGATGAGCACTGACACGACTCCGAACACCCAGGACCTGAGCCTGAGCCCGGCCGCGGTCGAGGAGATCCGGCGGCTGATGGAGCAGCACCAGCTTCCCGAGACCGCCGGCGTCCGCGTCGGCGTGCAGGGCGGCGGCTGCAGCGGCTTCAGCTACACCCTGAACTTCGACCGCAAGCCGGCCGAGGGCGACGCCATCATCGAGCAGGACGGGGTCCGCGTCTTCTGCGACCCGAAGTCGATGATCTACCTCCGGGGCACCACCCTGGAGTACACCGACGGCCTGCAGGGCAAGGGGTTCCACTTCCAGAATCCCAACGCCAAGGGCACCTGCGGCTGCGGCGAGTCCTTCTCGGTCTGAGCCCCTTCCCGGCCCGGCGAGCATGCCGACGTCCGACCCCTTCGCCCTGCTCGGGCTGCCGCGCCGCTTCCGCCTCGACCCGGCGGAGCTGCACCGCCGCCACCTCGAGCTGAGCCTGAAGTGGCACCCGGACCGCTTCGTGATGCGGCCCGACGAGGAGCGGCTGCGCGCCGAGGACGAGATGGCGCGGCTCAACGAGGCCTACGACCAGCTCCGCGACCCGGCGCGGCGCGCGGAGGCCCTGATGGAGCTGCGCGGGCACCCGGCCTCCGAGGGCACCGACGCCACCAGCAGCCCCGCCTTCCTGATGGAGATGATGGAGCTGAAGGAGCAGGCGGCCGAGGCCGCGGCCGAGCGCGACCGCGCCCGGCTGCAGGAGCTGCTCTGCGCCCTCAACGTCAAGCTGGCGGAGGAGGTCGAGGACCTCGGCGCCGGCATCGACGCCCTGCCGGAGCAGACGGAGGGCGCCGCCGCCGGGCTGGCCAAGGCCCGCGCCCATCTCACCGAGATCGCCTACCTGCGCAAGACCCGCGAGACCCTCGAGCGGGCGCTGATCCCCGGAGTATGACCGACCTCCCCTCCCTCCCCACCCTGCCGGTCGCCGGCCAGGAACCCGCGGGCCCGGTGCTCGGCATCGACCTCGGCACCACCAACACCCTGGTGGCGGTGTGGCAGGACGGCGCGCCGAGGGTGCTCGCGGGCGCCGACGGCCGGCCGCTGATCCCGTCGGTGGCCAGCTTCCCCGGCGACGGCCCGCCGGTGGTCGGGAGCCTGGCCCTGGAGCGGGCCCGGCTGGACCCGGCGCGCACCGTGCACTCCTCCAAGCGGCTGGTGGGCAAGGGGCTCGCCGACCTCGAGCGCGAGCGCGCCGCCCTGCCCTACCAGCTGGTGGCCGCCGAGGACCGCGACCTGGCCCTCATCGACCTGGGCGACGGCCGCCGGCTGTCCCCGGTCGAGGTCTCCGCCCAGATCCTCGGCGAGGCACGCCGGACCGCTGCCGAAGCCCTCGGCTGCCCCATCGAGGAGGTCTCTCGGGCCGTCGTCACGGTGCCGGCCTACTTCGACGACGCCCAGCGCCAGGCCACCCGTGAGGCCGCCAAGCTGGCCGGCCTGCAGGTGCTCCGGATCTTGAACGAGCCGACCGCCGCCGCCCTGGCCTACGGCCTGGACCAGCAGCAGGCCGGCCGGGTCCTGGTCTACGACCTCGGCGGCGGCACCTTCGACGCCTCGCTGCTGCAGCTCGACGAGGGCGTCTACCGGGTGCTGGCGACCGCCGGCGACACCTACCTCGGCGGCGACGACTTCGACCGGGCGCTAATGGAGCACGCGGCGGCGCTGCTGCGCGAGCGCGCCGGCGGCGACCCCCTCGCCGAACCGGCGGCGCGCGCGGCGCTGCGCATGGCGGCCGAGCGCTGCAAGAAGGAGCTGTCCTCCGCCCCCGCGGCCGACCTGCTCTTCCACGACCCCGAGGCCGGGATCGCCCTGCGCGAGAGCGTCAGCCGCGAGCGCTTCGAGGCCCTGATCCAGCCGCTGGTCGACCGCAGCCTCGAGCGCTGCGAGCAGGTGCTGCGCGACGCCGGCGTCGAGGCCGGCGACATCGACCAGGTGGTCCTGGTCGGCGGCAGCACCCGCGTGCCGCTGGTCCGCCGCGCGGTCGCCGACGCCTTCGATCGCGAGCCCCACGCCGGGCTCGACCCGGACCAGGTCGTGGCGCTCGGCGCCGCCGCCCAGGCCGGGGTGCTCTCGGGCGCCTCGGACGGCATGCTGCTGCTGGACGTCACGCCGCTGTCGCTGGGCATCGAGACCATGGGCGGCGCCGTCAGCAAGCTGATCCACCGCAACACGCCGGTGCCGGCGCGGGCCATCGAGGGCTTCACCACCTCCGTCGACGGCCAGACCGCGGTCAAGCTGCACATCCTCCAGGGTGAGCGCGAGATGGCCGCCGACTGCCGCAGCCTGGGCGAGATGGAGCTGCGCGGCATCCCGCCGATGCCCGCCGGCCTGCCCAAGGTGGCGGTGGAGTTCACCATCGACGCCGACGGCCTGCTCCGGGTGCGCGCCAAGGAGGAGCGCAGCGGCGTCGCCGCCGAGATCGAGATCCAGCCCAAGCACGGCCTCACCGACGCCGACGTCGAGGGCATGCTCAAGACCGCCTGGGACCACGCCGAGGTCGACATGGAGCGGCGCCGCGCCGCTGACCTCCACGCCCAGCTCCAGACCGTGGTCCGCTCGGTCGAGAAGAACCTCGGCCTGGCCCGCGAGGCGCTCCCGGCAGCCGCCCTCGAGCGGCTCGAGCAGGCCTTCGAGGACGCCGCCGAGGCGGCCCCGGAGCAGGCCTCCGACCGCCTCAAGGGGATCCTCGACGAGCTCGAGGAGGCCGCTTATCCTCTAGCGGAGGCGCTGATGCACCGCGTCGCCGCGGAGTCGATCGCCGATCGGCGGATCGACGAAGTCCTGAGCGAGGAGGACTGAGATGTCCGGCATCAATCCCTACATCGAGCAGCCGGCCGCGCGCCGGCCGCAGCGCCCCTACCGGGTCCGCTTCGAGCCGATGCAGATCGAGATCGAAGTCCGCCCCGAAGCCCTGCCCGACGGCCACGACGGCCTGCCCGGCAGCCTGCTCCAGATCGCCGCCGAGGCCGGGGTCGAAATCGACCACGCCTGCGGCGGCGTCTGCGCCTGCTCCACCTGCCACGTGCTGGTGCGCGAGGGGGAGGAGTCCCTGCCCGAGGCCCTCGAGGCCGAGGACGACATGCTCGAGAACGCGCCGGGGCTGACCCTGCACAGCCGGCTCGCCTGCCAGGCGGTGCCGGACGGCAGCTGCGACCTCGTGGTCGAGATCCCCGGCTGGAACCGGAACCTGGTCAAGGAAGGACACTAGCGATGGAAGAGCTCCGACACCTGGACTGGCTGGACGTGGAGGACCTCGGCATGGCCCTCTACGACTCCGAGCCCGAACTGGACCCCCTGTCGGTCCGCTTCACCGAGCTGCGCGACATGGTGATGGCCCTGCCCGGCTTCCGCGGCGCCAAGGAGCGCTGCAACGAGAAGATCCTCGAGGCCATCCAGATGGCCTGGTACGAGGAGACCCAGGAGGCCTAGGCTTCGTCCTGGCTGCGAGGCCGCGGCGCGTCCTGCCCGTGGTCCTGCTCGAGCAGCTCGCGGGCCATCTCCACCGCCGCCTCGGTCGGGGTGCAGGCCGAGGCCTCCGCCCGCCGCAGCACCGCCCGCACGGTGTCGCCGATGCGGCGCAGTTCGGCCGTGAAGTCGGTGGCGCCGCTCTGCTCGTGCCCGGCGCCCTCGATCAGCGCCCCGGCGTTGACGACGAAGTCGGGCACGAAGGTGACGCCCCGGTCGTGCAGCAGCTGGGCGTGCTCGGGCCGCGCCAGGACGTTGTTGGCGCAGCCGACCACGATCGGCGCCCGCAGCCGCTGCACCGTGAGGTCGTGCAGGGTGCCGCCGAGGGCGCAGGGCGCGAAGACGTCCGCGGGCTGCTCATAGATGGTGCCGGGGTCGACCAGCCGCACCCCGGCCTGGCGGGCGCGCTCGCAGGCCTCGGGGCTGGGGTCGGCGGCGACCACGGTGGCGCCGGCCTCGAGCAGCCGGCGCGCCAGGGCGCTGCCGACCGCGCCGAGGCCCTGCAGGGCCACGGTCACCCCTTCGAGGCCGGCGCTGCCGGTCAGGTGCTCGAGGGCGGCCCGGATCCCCCACTCCCCGCCCTCGGCTGTGGCCTCCCCCGCCGGGCGGAGGACGTCGCCGTGGTGGGCGTACCAGCGCGTGCCGCGCAGCAGGGCGACCCGGTCCGCCTCGACGAAGCCGACGTCGGGGCCGCAGCGGTAGCGGCCGCCGAGCTCCTCGATGTGCTCGCCCAAGCGGGTCATCGCCGCCGGCCGGTCGACCATCCGGTCGGCCAGGACCACGGTCTTGGCGCCGCCGCCGGGCACCCCGGCGAGCACGCACTTGAAGGTCATGGCCCGGGACAGCCGTAGCGCGTCCTGGGCGGCCTCGCCCTCGTCCCGGTAGCGCCAGACCCGGATGCCGCCGTAGGCCGGGCCGCGCCCGAGGTGGTGGAGGGCGATCCAGGCGCGGAGACCCGTGGCGCGATCCTGTACCGCCATCAGGCGGTCGTGGCCCCCGCGGGCCATCCATTCGAGCAATTCCAAGTCGGGCGTCCGGGTCGAGGGGGGATTGGGCGGAAGAAACGAGAGGCGGGCAGGGGTCTTATCATTGTAGACCAGGAGTCAAATGCCCCGCCCGTCCGCCCTCTCGCTCTCCCTCTGCCTGCTCGCGGCCTGCGCCGCCCCCTCCGGCGGCGGCGACCCGCTCGAAGGCGTCCCCGCCGAGGACTACCGGCCCGAGGCGGCCCGGGCCGAGCTCCAGGTCGGCCAGCTGCTGGTGCAGTGCGACACCAAGCTGACCGCCTGGCAGATGGCCATGGGCGCGGAGCGTGACCTCGAGAACCTCGAGCAGATCGACTTCACCGAGCGCGCCATCGCCACCTTGGTGCGCCAGAACAAGGAGGAGCTGAAGCGGCTGACGGTCGCCGGAGAGCCGCGCAGCCGGGCCATCGCCACCGCAGCGCTGGCCTTCGCCCGCGAGGACCCCTCGGTGCTCGAGCTGATCATGAGCAACGTCGGCCACGAGGACCCGATGCTGGCCGCGAACGCCATGCTCGCGGTAGGCATCCACGCCGCGCCGGCGACCCCGATGGCGCCGATCCACGAGGTGGTCACGGACCCGGCCGCGCCCGACCCGGTGATGCGCAACGCCGCCTACGCCTGCCTGCGGCTGGCGAGGATCCAGGTCCAGGTGGGCGACCCCGACCCCTACCTGGCCGCGACCATGATCCCGATGCTGCAGCACGAGTTGATCAGCGTCCGCACCCAGGCCACCGCCGGCCTGGGGGTGATCCGGGCGGCGCACGCCGTCGGCTTCCTGACCAAGCGCCTGAGCGAGGACACCGAGGCGCGGGTGCGGACCTTCGCCGCCTGGTCCCTGGGCGAGATCGGCGACCGCAGCGCCACTCCCGTGCTGGCCCGCGCCCTCGGCGACGCCGACGGCTACGTCGCCGGCGCCGCCCGCGCCGCGCTGCAGAAGATCCACGGCGAGGACCGGGGCCCGTCGGCCGAGGACTGGATCGCGGACCCGGAGGGGTGAGACCGGCCGGCGGCAGCGGCTTGCGGATCTCGCGCAAGGCGGAGCGGTTCACCGAGTCGGTGATCCGGGAGATGAGCCGGGTCGCGGCCGAGCACGACGCCATCAACCTGGCCCAAGGCTTCCCCGACTTCCCGGCCCCGGCGGCGCTGAAGGAGGCGGCCCAGCGGGCGATCGCCGCCGACCACAACCAGTACGCCGTGACCTGGGGCTCGCCGCGGCTGCGGGCCGCGATCGGCGGCTTCCTGCGGGAGCGGCGCGGGGTCACGATCGAGCCGGACGAGCAGGTCACGGTCTGCTGCGGCGCCACCGAGGCGATGCTGGCGGCGATGCTCGGCATCCTCGACCCCGGCGACGAGCTGCTGATCCCGGAGCCCTACTACGAGAACTACGGGCCGGACGGGGTGCTGTGCGAGGCGGTGCCGCGCTTCGTGCCGCTGGCCGACGGCTTCCGCCTCGACCTCGAGGCGATGCGGGCGGCGGTCACGCCGCGCACCCGGGCGGTGGTCTTGAACACGCCGCACAACCCCACCGGCCGGGTCTTCGGGCGCGAGGAGGTCGCCGGCCTGTGCGAGTTGGTGAAGGAGCACGACCTGCTGCTCTTCACCGACGAGATCTACGAGGAGATCCTGTTCACCGGCCCGCACCGGACGCCGCTGCTCGAACCCGGCATGGCCGAGCGCACGGTGGTGGTCAGCGGCGCCTCGAAGACCTTCAGCGTCACCGGCTGGCGGGTCGGCTGGGTGGTGAGCCCGCCGGCGCTGACCAGCGGCGTGCGCAAGGTCCACGACTTCCTCACCGTGGGCGCCCCGGCGCCGCTGCAGGAGGCGGTGGCGGAGGCGCTGCGCTGGCCGGACGACTACTTCGACGGCCTGCGGAGGGATTATCGGGACCGCAGGGACCGCCTGGTGGCCGCCCTCCAGGCCAACGGCTTCGGTTGCGAGGCGCCTGACGGCGCCTACTACGTCATGTGCGACGCCAGCCCCTTCCTCCGTCCCGGCGAGGACGACGTCGCCTTCGCGCTGCGGCTGACGCGCGAGGCGGGAGTGGCGACCGTGCCCGGCTCCTCCTTCTACGCCGACCCGGAGCGGGGCCGGAAGCTGGTCCGCTTCTGCTACGCCAAGGAGGAGCGGACCCTGCGCGAGGCGGCGGCGCGCTTGGGTGCCTGGACCGCCGGAGGGGCCGGTTGCTGAGCGCGCTCCTGCTGGCGGCCGCGGCGGTGGTCCCGGCCTCGGCGCAGGAGCCGGCCACGGCGCGAGCGCTGGACACCGAGCAGGACCCGGCGGTGGCTGCCGGCGGCGCCGCCCGCTTCGCCGCGGCTCGCGGCGTCGGCCTGGCGCCGCCGGACCGGCTGGCTCAGCACTTCTTGTTCTTTGGCAAGACCAGCTTCATCGTCGGCGGCGGCGAACCCGTCACGCAAGAGTGCGAGGTCGGCCTCGGCGGCCCGGACCGCCTGCGCTACCTGCTGCGGGCCGGCCTGCAGAAGAACGTCTTCCTGCTCGAGGCGAGCGAGACCGCCTGGGTCCGCGGCGGCGACGCCGAATACGGCCGCTACCCGGCTCGGGAGCTGGCGGTGCAGACCTGGCTGCGTTGGATCGCCTGCCGCTTCCCGTGGGATTCCGTCGACCCGCTGGAGGAGGCGCCGCCGGACCTCCGCGAGCTCCGCTTCCGCAGCGCGCTCGGCGAGTGCTCCCTCGAGCTCGACGACGACCTGCTGCCGCGACGGCTGGTGCACGCCGAGGTCACCCTCGAGCTCGACGACTGGGCGGCGCAGCGGGACGGCCGGCGCATGCCGGCGACCTGGACCTGGACCGTCGGCGACGTCCGCCAGATCGAGCGCTTCGACAAGATCGAGCTGGACGTCCTCTACTTCGACCGCGCCTTCGCGCCGCCGCGGCAGGCGCCGCGCGAGCTGCGCTGGACCGGGGTGGTGACCGACCCCGTGAAGGGCGGCAAGCTCGGCAGCGACAGCATCGCCGTGGTCCAGCGGCCGGCGCTGCGGCTGCTGCGGGGGCCGGCGGCCGGGGCCTGGCACTCCTCCTTGGTCGAAGCCGGCGTCGCCGCCCCCGTGCTCTGGGAGTGGCTGGACGCGCGCGGGGCGGCCTCCGCCGCCGCCTGCGCGGTGATCGGCCCGCTGCCGCCGCGCCTGCCCGAGGGCCTGACGGTGGTCGAGCAGCCTGCCGGGCTCTACCTGCGCTGGCTGAGCTACGCCGCCGAGGTCGACGTCGCGACGAGCGCCGCGTCCCTGCGCGACGGCGCCCGCAAGGGCCGGCTCGAGGCCGCCGGACCGGTGTGGCGGCGGCGGCCGCCCGCGGACGGGAGCCCGCACCGCAACGAGCTGCTGCTGCCGGTACGCCAGCCCTGAGCGGGCGACCGGGACTGCACGAAGGAGCCTGACACGATCGTCGACGCCGATCGTCGTCAGAGTTCACACGGGCCGCCGCTGGGCTCGAACCAGTGGATGACGGCGTCGCGGCCGGTTTCTCGGCGGTAGCGTTCGCTGACCTGGCGCTGGTAGTCCTCGGCGGCGCCGGGGTGGAGCAGGGCGACGATGCAGCCGCCGAAGCCGGCGCCAGTGAGGCGGGCGCCGTGGCAGCCGGGGACCGCGACCGAAGCCTCGACCAGGGCGTCGAGCTCGGGCGTGGAGACCTCGTAGAGGCTGCGCAGCGACTCGTGAGCGGCGGCCATCATGCGGCCGAAATCCTCGGGCCGGCCGGCGCGCAAGGCCTCGGCGCCGACGCGGGTGCGCTGGACCTCATCGACGACGTGCTCGACCCGGCGCTGGAGGGCCGGCTCGAGCCGGTGGCGGTGAGCCTCGAAGGCCTCGCGGCTGACATCCCGCAGGCAGGTGACCCCGGGCAGCTCGCGCTGCAAGGTCGCCAGCGCCTGAGTGCACTCGGCCACGCGCTGGTTGAAGGCGGAGGTCGCCAACTCGCGCTGGACGCCGCTGTCGACCACGGCGATGCGCAGCTCCTCCCCCAGCGGCAGGTGCTCGCGGGTCAGCTCCAGGCAATCGAAGTGCAGCAGGTGGCCTGCCCGGGCGAGCAGGATCGCGGCCTGGTCGAGGATGCCGCAGCGCACGCCCACGTAGGCGTTCTCGGCCTCGTGGGCCAGGTGGATCATCTCGTCGGCGCTGGCCTCGGCGCCCAGCAGGGAGGCCACGGCGTAGACGCCGGCGCACTCGATGCTGGCCGAGGAGGACAGCCCCTTGGCCATCGGCAGGTCGGCGCAGACCGCCACCTCGAGCCCCGGCAGCTCGCCCCAGGCGCGCCCGCTCACCCACAGCGCGCCCTCGAAGTAGGCCGACCAGGAGCTGGTCCGGCCCGGCCGGAGCTGGTCCAGCGGCACCTCGACCTCCTCCCCCGGGAATTGCGCCGAGCGCAGCCGCAGCACCCGCTCGGGCAGCCGCCCGACCGCCAGGTAGGTGCCGCGGGAAAGGGCTACCGGCATGACGCTGCCGCCGTTGTAGTCCAGGTGGGAGCCCAGCAGGTTGGCCCGCCCCGGCGCGAAGTAGAAGCGCGGTTGCTCGGGGCGGCCCGAGCCATAGAGCTCCCGGACCTGGTCGATCAAGGCGGAATCCGTCACCCGGCCAAGGTTACGATGTCCCGCTGCCCGATCCAGCTCTGGCCGCGATCCATCCCGAGGACCGAACCGCGATGATGCTCACCGCCGCCCTGCTCACCACCGCCCTCTCCCTCCTGCCCGCCTGTGGCGGCCTGACCCCGCTCCAGGACCCCGCCCAGGCCACCGACGAGGATCCGCTGGCCGTCCCGGTGCTGATCCAGGACGGCCGCAGCTACAGCGCCCGGGAGGTGCTCGAGGCCGCCACCGCCCGGGACCCCAGCCTGCTCCGGACCATCGAGCGCGATCCGGAGTACCGGGCGCTCTACCTGCGCTCGCTGCGCTTCCTGCGCACGGTCCAAAATTTCAGCGACTGGCTGCTGGTGGAGCAGGCAGAGCTGCCGGAGGTCGAGGAGGCCGAGCTGCTGGCGGAGGCCGCCGCCTGGATCGCCGACCGGGGCATGAAGTCGGTGGCCGAGGGCGCGCTCGGCGCCCACGGCCTGGAGATCGAGACCCGCGCCCGGCTGATCGCCCAGCAGGAGCCGGAGTACTCGACGCAGGAGCTGCGCACCCACATGCTCAGCTCGGTGCCCGAGTTCTTCCATGAGCTGGCGGTGTCCTGGATCCGGCTGCCGCTCTTCGACGCCGGCGAGACCCGGGCCCTCGGCCAGGAGGAGCGCAAGGGGCAGTACCAGCTGCTCGACGAGGCCGCCAACGCCATCAACGACGGCGACCTGGACTGGGAGGCCGCGGTCGAGCGCTACGCCGTCGTCCCCGATGACAAGCAGCGCAAGGGTTACATCGGCCTGCTCAAGCGCACCATGGTCGGCCGCTACGAGGAGGCCTTCCTGCGCCACAGCTTCGCCGACCTCGGCTACAAGATGCCCGAGGGCCACCTGCTGCGCGGCCCGATCATGGGTGAGAAGTGGGTCTACCTGGTCCGGATCGAGACCATTCGGGTCCGCCCCGTGGTCGACCTGAACCTGGTCCGGGACCGGGTGGAGCGCTCGCTCCGGGAGAAATTCCTGCAAGCGAAACTCCAAGAACTCCGCTCAGGCGTCGAGCGGGAACTGCTCGCGCCGGTCCTCTGACCCCGCATGCCTCCCCCCGTCCTGGAGCTCGACCGGCTAGTCGTCCGCTACGGCTCCTTCACCGCGCTGGCCGACCTGAGCGCCGCCTTCGAAGGCGGCGCGCTCGGTCTGCTCGGCCCCAACGGAGCCGGCAAGTCGACCCTGCTCCGCTGCATCCTGGGCCTGATCCGGCCCTCGGGCGGCAGCGTCCGGGTGGCCGGCCAGGACGCCCGCCGCGCCAGCCGCGCGGTGCGCCGGCGCATCGGCTACATGCCCGAGCGGGACTCCTACGTGCCCGGCATGTCGGGCGTGCGGGCCCTGGCCCACCTGGCGGAGGTCTGCGGCCTCAAGCCCGACGACGCCATGCTGCGGGCCCACGATGTGCTCCACTTCGTCGGCCTGGGCGAGGAGCGCTACCGCGAGGTCGCCAGCTACTCGGTCGGCATGCGCCAGCGCTGGAAGCTGGCGGCGGCGCTGGTCCACGACCCTGACATCCTGTTCCTGGACGAGCCCACCAACGGCCTCGACCCGCGCGGCCGCGCCCGCATGCTGGAGGTGATCGACCGGGTGCGGCGCGAGCACGGCCTGCACTTGATCCTCGCCAGCCACCTGCTGCCGGACGTCGAGCGCTTGTGCGACCACGTCTGGGTGCTGGACGAGGGCCGGATGAAGATCTCGGACTCGCTCGCCAGCCTGACGGCGGCGGCCCGCGGCGCCAAGCGGGTGCGGACCCGGCCCGAGCAGCTGGCGGCGCTGACGGAGGCGGCGGAGCGCTCCGGCTATTCGGTCGCCCCCGGCAGCGGCGACTCCGAGCTGGTCCTGACCCGCGGCGAGGAGATCATCGAGCCCGCGGCGGTGTTCGGCCTCGCCCGTCAGTGCGGCGCCACCGTGCTCGGCGTGCGCCCGGCGGCCCGCTCGCTCGAAGACGCCTTCCTCGAAGCCCTGGAGAGCCACTAGATGGCCTTCCGCGCCGCCGAGTACGAGCGCTTCGAGGGCGACCGGTCGCGGATCCCGGCCTGGTGGCCGATCTGCACCGCCACCTGGCGCCGCGGCTGGGCCTCGCGCTGGGTGCGGCTGATCAGCTACGGCACCCTGGCGATCGCCTTCGGCATCACGGCGCTGTTCTACTTCGCCTACCAGGTCATGCCGGGCTGGCCGGCGCTGCTGCGCATGATGGGCGACGAGGGGGGCATGGACTCGGGCTTCCCCGTGCAGTTCTACGAAGGCCTGATGCACGTCTTCGTCTACCCGGTCCTGCTGCCGCTGTCGCTGCTCTTCGGCTACGACCTGGTGTCGAAGGACCTGGCCAGCAACGCCCTCGAGACCTACTTCTCGCGCCCGGTGTCGCCGCTGGTCTACGTCGTCGGCCGGACCGTCTCCTACGTCGGCTTCCTGCTGCTGGTGACCCTGGTGCCGTTGCTGTGGATCTGGGCCTTCGACGCCAGCACCGGCCCCGAGGGCCGCTTCGAGGAGATCAAGGCCGTGCCGCTGGCGCTGGCCAAGGCGCTCGGCCTGGTGACGCTGCTGATGGCGCTGATGGTCCAGGCTCTCAGCAGCATCACCAAGAGCGGCATCTGGACCAACCTGGTCTTCGTGGTCCTGTTCGTCTTCAGCACCGCCGCCGGCAACATCCTCTACGAGGAGTCCGGGCGGCGCGTGGAGACCGTGATCTCGGACGAGGAGATCGCCGACCTCCAGAAGACGCAGGACCGCCTGGAGGCCGAGGGCCACGACATCGACCTGCGCGTGCCCGAATCCGGCGCGACCCGGGTCCGCTGGGGCGACCGCGACGGCCGCCTGCTGGCCCTCTCCTTCCCCGACTGCATCTCCTCCTGGTGCATCTCCTGCATCGAGGAGGCCTACCCGGCGGAGGTCCTGAAGCGGCGCCAGGAGCGGCGCGAGCGGCACGGCCGCAGCGAGCGCGTGCCCGGGGACCTGGCCCGCGACGTCCTGCTCGGCATGGCCGCGATTTCGCTGGGGATGCTCTTCCTCCGGCTGCGCAAGCGAGGCATGGTCGGATGAGCCCCCCCACCCTGCGCTGCGTTGGATTGTCGCGCTGGTACGGCGAGGTCCAGGGCCTCTCCGGGCTCACGGTGGAGGTCGAGAGCGGCGTCGTCGGCCTGCTGGGCCCGAACGGCTCCGGCAAGTCGACCCTGATGAAGCTGCTCAACGGCCTGATCCGGCCCAGCCGGGGCTTCGTCGAGCTGTTCGGCCACCGCATCGGCCCGGACAGTCACGCGGTCTTCTCCCGCATCGGCTACGCCCCGGGAGAGGACGTCCACTTCGAGACCGAGCGCGCCATCGACTTCCTCGCCCTGCTGGCCCGGCTGGGCGGCGAGCGCGGCGCCGCCGCCCGGGCGCGGGCCGAGGCCGCGCTGGCCCGGGTCGACCTGTCCGACAAGGCCCAGGTCCGGCTGCAGGCGATGTCCAAGGGCATGCGGCAGCGGGTCAAGGTGGCCCAGGCGCTGCTCTTCGAGCCCGAGCTGCTGCTGCTCGACGAACCCCTCAACGGCATGGACCCGATCAGCCGCCGCGCCACCATGCGCCTGGTGCGCGAGCACGGCGAAGGCGGCGGCACGGTGGTCTTCGCCTCCCACGTCCTGCACGAGGTCGAGGCCGTGACCAGCCGGGTCATCCTGCTCCACCACGGCCGGCTGCTGGCCGAGGGCCGGCTGGGCGAGATCCGCGAGCTGGTCGGCCGCCGGCCGCGCCGGCTGCAGCTCCGCTGCGAGCAGCCGCGCCGCATCGCCGCCACCCTGCTCGACGAGGACCTGGTGCTCGGCACCCGCTTCGACGGCGACGACCTGCTCGACCTCGAGACCACCACCCTGGCGCCGCTGCTCGAGCGGCTCGAGGACTTCGGCGCTGACGGCCAGATCCACAGCCTGGACCTCGAGGACGAGGGCCTGGAGTCGATCTTCGACCTTCTGGTGGGAGGCGAGGAGTGAGCGCCGTCGCCGCCTTCCGGGCCTTCACCCTGCGCAGGCGCCTGGGCGGCCTCGGCCTGGCGCCGTCGCTGGCCGTGGCGCTGATCCCGACCGGCGTCGCCGCCCTGATCGCCTGGCGCGGCGCCGGCACGCCGCTGGACGACTACCTGCGCTACGCGGCGCCGCTGTGCCTGTCCTTCGTCCTGCCCTTCGTGGCCATGTTCACGACCCTGCCGATCCTCGGCGAGCTCTACGACAAGGGCGCGATGGGCTACGTCTACACCCGCCCGGCGCCGCGCTGGGCGCCGCTGCTGGGCCTGTTCCAGGGCGCGCTGCTGGCGATGCTTCCGGTGATGCTCGTCAGCGCCCTCGGCCCGGCCCTGGTGATGATGACCCTCGACCGCGGCGCCACCGGCTTCGCCGAGTGGCTGCCGGCGGTGGCCGGGGTGGCGGCATCCCTGGCGGTGGGCGCGACGGTCTACACCGGCATCTGCGTCCTGCTCGGGGTCTGGTCGCGGCGCTCGATCCTGTGGGCGCTGCTGGTGCTGGTGCTCTGGGGCAGCGTCGTCGGCAACCTGCCCGGATCGCTGCGCGACACCTCCCCCCACCGCTACCTGACCGCGCTGCTTCGCCAGTGGGGAAACATCGATCCCTCCGTGGACCTGATCGTGCTCCCCTCGGATCCGGAGCCGCCGTCGGTGCTGCTCTCCTTGTCGATGCTGACGGGGATCACGGCGCTGAGCCTGTTCCTGGCCTGGCGCGCCGCGCGCCGCCGCGACATCCTGTAGTGCATGGGGCTCTACCGCACCGCCAGTGACTGGCCGCGGCGCGCCGAGGCGACGCCCGCGGTCCCCTTGCTCTCTTCGGTCCTGCTCGGCGACCCGGCCGAGTTCGAGGTCCTCGAGGCGATCAACGTCCACATGGCCACCGCCGACGGCGGCCTGCAGCAGGTCGACCGAATGTCGGCCCAAGGCCAGTGGCACTCGCTGCTCGACGCCTACCGCGGCATCGGCATGGGGGTGGAAGTGCTGCCGGCTGCGCCCGGGCTGGCCGACTCCTGCTTCACCGCCAACCCCTCCATGGTCCTGTCCGCGCCGGACGGCGGCCGCGTCGCGTGGATGGCCAAGATGGCCCACGGCTCGCGCCAGCCCGAGGTCGCGCTGCACGCCGACTTCTTCCGCCAGCAAGGGATCCCGACGCGCGAGATACCGGACGCGGTCGAGCGCTTCGAGGGCTGCGGCGACGGCCTGCTCCACCCCGGCCGTTACCTGCTCCACGCCGGCGTCGGCCCGCGCACGACGGCGGCTGCCTGGGAGCACATCGCCGAGGCGCACCCGGAGATGGACGTGCTGCTCTACGAGCTCCAGGACGACCGCTTCTACCACCTCGACACGGCGCTGGCGCCGCTCGCCGAGCGCACCGCGATGTACGTCGAGCAGGCCTTCGACCAGGCCGGCCTGGACCTGATCCACGCCGCCTTCCCCAAGGCCTTCCCGGTGCCGCTCGAGGAGGCGCTGCGCTTCGCCTGCAACGCCCACAGCCCCGACCGCTGCCACGTGCTGATCGAGCGCGGCTGCCCGGTGACCACCGCCGAGCTGCGCAAGCGCGACTTCGAGCCGATCGAGCTCGACACCTCCGAGTTCCGCAAGTCAGGCGGTTCGGTGTTCTGCCTGAAGCTCGCCTTCTGAGCCCGCGCGCGCCAGCGCCAGCTCGACCAGGCGCTGGCACAGCGCGCCGAAGTCGATCCCGGTCAGCTCCATCAGCTTGGGGTACATCGAGATCGAGGTGAAGCCCGGGATGGTGTTGACCTCGTTCAGGATCACCGCGCCGTCGCCGCCGAGGAAGAAGTCCACCCGCGCCATGCCGGCCAGGCGCAGCGCTTCGAAGGCGGTGGCGGCGTGCCGGCGCAGCTCGTCGAGGGAGGCCGCCGGCACGTCAGGAGCCGGCATCAACAGGTCGGCGGAGTCGTCCTGGTACTTGGCCTCGTAGTCGTACCAGGCTGTGGGCCGGATCTCGCCGGGCGGGCTCACCACCGGCGGCTCGCCCTCGAGCACGGCCAGCTCCAGTTCCCGGCCGCAGAACTCTGGTTCGACCAGGGCCACGGGACCGTAGCGAAAGGCCAGCTCCAGGGCCTCGCGCAGGCTGGCGAGGTCGTCGGCCCTGCTGATGCCGATGCTCGACCCCAGCGCCAGCGGCTTGACGAAGCAGGGGCCGCCGGCGAAGGCGAAGGCCCGCGCGGCGGCGCCGGCGGGGTCGCGCTCGAAGGCGGCGCGCCGCTCCTCGGTCCAGGGCAGCACGGGCACGCCGGCGTCGCGCAGCACCCGCTTGGCCACGCCCTTGTCCATCGACAGCGCCGAGCCCAGGCAGGGGCTGCCGACGCAGGGCACGCCGCAGAGCTCGGCCCACCCCTGGAGGGTGCCGTCCTCGCCGCCGGGGCCGTGCAGCACCGGGAAGACGCAATCGGTGCCGTCCGGCAGATAGGGCGAGCCGCCGGCGGAGGCGGGCTGCTCGCCGTCGAGCAGGCTGCGCGACTCGGCGGCCCCGAGCCAGCCGCCGCCGCGGGTGATGCCCACCGGCCGCAGGTCGTAGCGCTCGGCGTCGAGGTGCTCGAGCACCGCCCGCGCCGATCGCAGCGAGATCTCGTGCTCGGCGGAGCGCCCGCCGAAGAGCACGGCGAGCCGGATCCGGCCGGGATGAGCCATCGCGAGCCAGTGTAACGCCCCTGCCCCGCCCCCTTATCCTGGGCCGTCCATGCTCCACGCCCGCACCGCATCCTGGCTGCTGCCGGCCATCGCCGCGCTGCTCCTGTTCCTGCCGGTGCTCGGCGCGGGCTTCGTGCACGACGACGTCGTGCTGCTCCGGGACAACCCCAACATCCAGAGCTGGGACGGGGTGGCCCGGGGCTTCTCGGAGCCCTACTGGCACATCGCCGAGGACCCGCGCACCCACGTCGGCGGCTTCTACCGGCCGCTGGGCGTGACCGCCTTCGTGCTCCTGCACCAGCTCGGCGGCGGCTCGCCGCTGGCCTACCACGGCGCTTCGCTGCTGCTCCACGCGCTGTGTTCGGCCCTGGTCGCGCTGCTGGCCCTGCGACTGGGCTGGAGGCCCCTGGCGGCGGGCGCGGCCGGGCTGCTGTTCGCCCTCCACGGCATGCACGTGGAACCGGTGGCATGGGCCTCGAGCCTGACCTACCTGATGGCGACAGCGGGGGCGCTGGCGGGTCTGCTGGCGCTCCAGCGCGGCCGCTGGCTGCTCGCGGGCCTGGCGCTCGCCGCAGGCATGTTGTCGCAGGAGGCCGCGATCGGTGCCTGGGCCCTCGCCGTCGGCTGGCAGCTGTTCCGGGCCGACCTCGACGGCCGGCCCCGCTGGCCCGGGCTGGCGGCGCTCGGCGGCGCGGCCCTGCTGGTCTGGGCGCTGCGCTGGCAGGCCTTCGGCGGCCCGGCCGCCGGCTTCTTCGGCCGGCCGATCACGGTGCTGGCGGTCTCGCCGGCGGAGCAGTGGGCGATCGCCTTCTCGGTCCAGCTCCAGGAGCTGCGCTACTTGATCTGGCCCTGGCCGCACGCTCCCTTCCGGCCCCTGCCCAGCCCGCAGCGGGTCGGGCTCGGCGACGCCGAGCGCTGGCTGCCGGCCCTCGGCGGGCTGATGGTGCTGCTGGTGGCGGCCGTCTGGTGGCTGCGCGGCGCCCTGCGCATGCGCCGCGGCGCCGCTGCTCCCGCCCTGCTGCTGCCGGTCGGCCTGTGCTTCGCCGGCATGCTGCCGCTGCTCAGCGTCTCCAACCTCGGCCAGTTCCCCTTCGAGGAGCGCTTCCTCTACCTGCCCTCGGCCGGCTCCTGCCTGGCGATGGGCTGGCTGCTGACGCGGCACCGCCTGGCCGTCGCCGCCGGCCTGGGGCTGCTCGGCTTCCACACCTGGTCGGCCGCGGTCACCACCCCCCACTGGGCCGACGAGTCCGCCTTCTTCGACTGGGGCAAGCAGGCGTCGCCCAACACCATGCTGCCCTTCACCGAGCGGGGCCGGCTGCTGCTCCACCAGGCCGCCGAGCACCCGCCCGGCCACCCGGAGCGGCTCCGGCTCGCCGGCGAGGCCGAGCTCGACTTCGCCGCCGGCCTCGAGCTGCAGGCCGACGAGTGGCTGATCACCAGCGTCGACCGGCTGCAGGGCAACCTCGGGCTGGCCTCGGCGCTGTTCTACCAAGGGCTGCTCGACGTCGCCGAGGACGCTTACCGGCAAATCCTCGAGGCGCCGCTGGGCCAGGGCTCCTTCCAGGCCCGCCACGGCCTCGGCAGCTGCCTGGCCGAGCGCGGCCTGGCCGCCTGGCAAGAAGGCGAAGAAGAGGAGGGGCGCAAGCTGCTCGAAGCCGCCCTGGCGGAGCAGATCGGAGCCCTGGAGCTGGCGCCGGACTGGCCGGCGGCGCTGCACGCCAAGGGCCTGGTCTTGCTCCGGCTGGGGCGGGCCCAGGAGGCCGTGGCGCCGCTGGAGCGGGCGGCCGCGCTGGACGCCGCGAGCCGCGCCTTCCGCTTCGACCTGGCCCAGGCCTATTGGGAGGCCGGCCGCAACCTGGACTTCGACCAGCTGGTCCAGAGCCTGCTCGACGCCGAGCCGGACCCGGTCCAGCGGGCCGAGGTGCGCTTCCGCGCCGGCGCGCTGCAGATCGCGCGCGCGGAGTCCTTGCTCCCCCAGGGCCTGGAGGCGGCCCGACCGCTGATCGACGCCTCCTTGTCGTCCTTCGAGGCGGCGGTCGCCGAGGACCCGCGGCGCTTCGACGCCCTGCAGGGGATCGCCAGCTGCTACGAGATGATGGGGCAGCCGGAGCGGGCCCTGGAGCCGGCGCGGCGGGCCTTCGAGGCCCAGCCCTACGAGTTCATCTTCGCCCAGACCCTGTTCCGGCTCCAGCTGGCGGCCGGCCGGCCCGAGCAAGGCCGGCAGACCCTGGAGGTGTGGCTGCGCGCCGCGCCCGAGGAGGACCCGGCGCGGCCGCTGGTGGTGCAGACGCTGCGGGAGTGGCGTTGAGCTCCCCCGGCGACCTCCGCCCCGGTCAGCTGCTGCTGGCGGACCCGAGCCTGGAGGATCCCCACTTCGAGGAGGCCGTGGTCCTGCTCTGCGCCCACGACGACGAGCAGGGCAGCATCGGCCTGATCCTGAACCGGCCCCTCGACCTGCCGCTGGCGAAGCTGCTGCCCGAGGCGGAGGAGCTCGACGCCATGGTCCACGGCCTGTCCTGGGGCGGCCCGGTGTCGCTGGAGAAGCTGCACGCCCTGCACGGCGGCGGCGAGGGCATGGCGGAGTGCTTCAGCGTCTGCCCCGGGGTAGAGTTCGGCGGCGTGCTCGACGAGCTGAGCATGGTCCACGCCTCCGGTTCGCCGGTGCGCTTCTTCCTCGGCTACACCGGCTGGGACGCCGGCCAGCTCGACGGGGAGATGGCGATCGGCACCTGGCGGGTCCACCCGGGCGGCGCCGAGCAGGTCTTCGACGAGGACCCGGCCACGCTCTGGGGCAGGCTGATGGCGAAGCTCGAACCCTCACTGCGCTGGCTGCGCCACCGGCCGGACGACCCCGGCTGCAACTGAGCCGGCGGTGAAAAGAGAGCAGGGCCCTCCCGGAAGGGAGGACCCCTGCTTCAAGCCGTGACCTTGGGGATCAGCCGATCACCTCGGCCAAGCCGTTGGTGAAGCTCAGGCTGCCCAAGTCGAAGGCGTGCAGCCAGACGCTTAAGCCAGAGGCGAAGGGCGGCACGGGCGCCGACATGCTGCCGTCTCCGGCTGGGTCGATCGCCATCGCCGGCAGCTCCGTGAAGGGCGGGCTGAGCAGCAGGTCGCCGTAGGGCGTGTTGACCGGGCCTCCCCCCGCGAGCGAGTAGCCGTGGCGCACGGTCCCACCAGGCGTGGCGTTGCTGACGCTGATGGTCGTGACCGAGCCGCCCACCAGGTTGGAGACAGCCAGCACCGGCCCCGTGTTGCCCGAGCTGGTGATGACGATGTCATCGACGCCGACGCCGTCCAGGTAGCCGTAGGGGTAGTTGTCCTCCTGGCCGAACATCAGGTAGAAGTCGCCCTGGGTCGAGGGACCGGAGGAGCTGAGGTCCACGCCCGGCACAGCGGTCCACACCGCGGGCAGCGCACCCCAGTCGGAGTAGACCTGGAACCACTCGAGGCCGTCGTCGGAGACCCAGACGCCGTCGATGCCGTGCACCTCCTCGCCGTGATCGATGGCCATGAAATCCAGGGTCTGGGTGGTGAAGCCGCTGCCGTTCAGGCCCAGGACCAGGGCGTTGCGGACGTTGTGGTAGTTGTTCGAGACCGGGTCGAGGCCCATCTCCAAGCATGCGATGCCGCTGGCCGCGCCGAGGCCGGAGGCGCCGCCGATGTCGCACCAGGCCTCGATGTCGGGCAGGCCGGAGGCCGGGTCGATGGCGGTGGTCGCCATGTGGGGCGGCACGACGCCGCCGTAGGCCTCGAAGTCGTCGCTGTAGGCGTCAGCCGAGACGAAGGTGGCGGGCAGGTTCACGGTCCAGCCGAGGCCGCCGGGAGGGCCGACGGTGTCGTAGACCGCGATCGAGTCCGGGCTGCTCTGGTGCAGGGCCACGATCGAGGGGCCGTTGGTGTTGCGCGGGTCGTCGTAGACGTCGGCGCCGCCCTGGGAGCCGCCGAGGGTCGTCGCGGCGCTGCGCCCCGTCAGGAGGCCGGACACCGGGTCGACCTCGACCAAGGTGGTGCCGCTGCCGGTGGCCCACATCAAGCCGGTGCTGTAGTCCCAGCCCAGGCCGTAGGCCGACAAGTTCGTGAGCGGCCAGCTGTTCACCACCACGCCGGTGTTCATGTCGAACTCATAGAGATCAGCGCTGAAGTCCTTCGTGAAGAAGTTGCCGCTGACCGGGTCCTGGCAGAGGGCGCGGATGGTCGTCGGCACCATGGTGATCACGGTGCTGTTGTAGGTCAGGCCGCCGGTCACCGGATCGTAGTCCATGACCTCGACGTAGCCGGCGTCGTTGCCGACCCAGAGGGTATTGGCGGCGGCGTCGGCCTCCATGTCCCGGCCGCCCCAGCCGCCAGAATTGGCGGCGCTGACGTTCTGGGGATAGGAGATCACGTAGACACCGTTCATGTCGTACTTGTGGATCATGTAGACGTCGCCGACCGTGGTGTGGCCGCGGCCGCTGACCCAGAGGTGTCCCCAGGCCTCTTCGACGCCCAGGCAGCGGTTATCGAAGGGCGCGGTCTCGACGTCATAGGGGCCGGCCACCAAGGAGCCCAGGCCGCGCGCGCCGGGCGGCGGGGCGGCGAAGACGGCGCCGGAGGAGGCGGGGTCGGTGTCGTTGTTCTGCGGGGCGGCGGCTCCAGGGAGCAGGCCGCAGCAGAGCATGGAAGCGAGGATGCCGGTGAGGTATCGCATGGTCTCCGATGGCGAGAGGGTGGAAGGAGCGGGGTCCAGCGCCGCGAAACGGGCGCCGCCAAGGGGAGATCCAGAATAGTGCCGAGGGCGGCGGGCCGCCAATGGGGAAAAAAGCAGGCTCTCCTCCGAGGAGGAGAGCCTGGTACAGCCGAGAAAGGCGATCAGCCGATCACTTCCATGAGGCCGTTGAGGAAGGTCAGGCTACCCATGTCCATGCCGTGCAGCCAGACCGTGACGCCGCTAGCGGTCGCGGGCACGGTCGCGGTGAGGCTACCGGCGCCGGCGCCGTCGGCGGTGATGCCGGGGAGCTCGGTGTAGGGCGGGGTGAGGAGCAGGTCACCGTACGGGGTGGCCACGGGGCCGCCGCCGTAGGGCGAGTAGGCGGTGCGGACCAGGCCGCCCGGGGTGCAGTTCGAGACGGAAACCGTGGCGGTGCCGCCAGCGACCAGGCCGGAGACGGCCAGGGTCGGCGGGGGCGGACCCGGGTCGCTGATCGAGAGATCATCGGCGCCGAGGCCATCCAGGTAGCCGTACGGGAAGTTGTCGTCCTGGGCGAACAGCAGGTAGAAGTCGCCGTTGGTGTTGGCGCCCGCGCCGTCCAGGTTGACACCCGTCACGGCCTGCCAGGAGTTGAGCAGCGAGGTCCACGGGCCGTAGGCCTGGTACCAGGTCGTGCCGTCGTCGGAGGTCCAGACACCGTCCCAGGTGTCCGTCTCTTCGCCGTGGTCGATGGCCTGGAAGTCCAGGTTGAGGGCGTAGGCACCCGCGCCGTTCAGGCCGATGACCAGGCCGTTGCGGACGTCGTGGTAGTTGTTGGACA
>CAYZXS010000001.1:196138-212336 GCA_964482495.1 uncultured Planctomycetales bacterium | reverse complement strand
GCCGCCTCGGCCTGGCGCAAGCAGACGAAGACGTGGCCCTGGGTCTGCTCCTCCTCGTCCTGGAAGACGTTGCCGACCAGCAGGTCGAGCAGGCCGTCCTCGTTCCAGTCGTCCACTGCCACCCGGGTGCGGAAGCCGATCTCCAGCCCCTCCTCCTTCATGGCGGCGCTGGTGGCCCGGTAGCTGGCCTCCCGGGGGGCGCCGGTCAGCGCCGACACCGGCGCGGCGAAGCCGCCGTCGGCCAGCCGGCGGAAGAAGAACACGTCACCGGACTCGGTGCCGCAGAGGATGTCCAGGCGGCCGTCGCCGTCCCAGTCCACCGGCAAGGGGTCGGTCTTGCCAGCGCCCTTCATCGGCGCGTCGCCGACCTTCAGCGGGGCCCGGGCGCCGAAGCGCGGAGCGGTGGGGCTGCCGAGGTTCAGGCACAGCGAGACGCCGCCCTTGACGTCGCCGACGACCATGTCGAAGTCGCCGTCGCCGTCCCAGTCGGCGAAGTTCGCGGTAGCCATCCAGGTCTCCATCGGCGTGTCCGAGAAGCCCAGGTCGGCCAGGACGGCGTCCTCGCCGAAGGTGGTCTCGGCCAGGTAGGAGTGGGCGCCGAAGCCGCCGTCCACGCCCTGCCACACGTTCACCAAGCCCGGGCTGTACTGGCCCGAGATGACCTCGTCGTAGCCGTCGCCGTCCAGATCCACGAACTGCGGATCGAAGCCGATGCATCAGCTGCTCGGCACGCGGGCGAACTCGCCGGCGGCCTTGAGGTAGGAGAAGTCCTCGAAGCGCGGCGCGGCGTCGCTGCCCAGGTTGAGGTAGACGCGCGCCCGGCCCTTGCCCTTGGCGTCGCCGAACTCCCCCACCACCAGGTCCTTCGTGCCGTCGCGGTCGAAGTCATAGACGTAGGGCGCGGCGTGGCCAGTGATCGCGGTGATCGGTTCACCGCCGGCGAGGATCCGCTGCGGGGGCCCGAGGACGGGCGCGGGGGCGGCCGGGTCCTGGACGAGCAGGAGGAGCGAGAGGCAGAGCAGGCTCATGCCGCGAGGATAGCGCCGGCCAGGGTCAGGCTTGGGGGACCGTCCAAGGCCGCAGCCGAGGGATCCAGCGCGGCACCGCGCGGCGGTAGGCGGCGTAGTCCTCGCCGAAGCGGCGCAGCAACCCCGGCTCCTCCACCAGCGGCAGGTACGAGGCGTTGCCCAGGGTGAAGACCGCGAACCAACCGGCCAGCAGGCCCGAGCCGAGCAGCAGCGCCTCGGCAAGGAGCAGGGCGCACACACCGCTGATCATCGGGTTGCGGACGTGGCGGTAGGGCCCGCGCACCACCAGCCGCGTCGGCGGGTCCCAGGGCGCGGCGGTGCCCTCGCCGTGGCGACCGAAGAGCAACGCCGACCAGACGGCGAAGAGCGCCCCGGGGAGGCCGGCGGCGAGGCCGAGCCAGGGCAGCGGTCCGGTCCAAGAGGGCGGCTCCACAGGCCAGCCAGCTCCGAGTCCGAACAGCAACGCCGCGGGCACCCCGACCAGCACCACCCCTGGCAGCAGCAGCACCGCCCGAAGCCAGCGCCAGACCACCGGGATCAAGCCTCCGCCAGCCGGCGGCAGGCCACCTCGAGCAGCGCCACGTCGGCCGGGCTCACCCCGGGCAGGCGGCCGGCGTGGCCGAGGGTCTCGGGCCGGAACCTCGCCAGGCACTCCGCCGCCTCGGACCGCAGGCCCTTCACGGCGCCGTAGTCGAGCGCCTCCGGCAAGGGGGTGGCTTCGCGCTCGGCGGCGCGGTCGACCCAGTCCTGCTGCCGCTGGACGTATCCCTGGTAGCGGACGTCTGCCTCGAGTGTCGCCCACTCCTCCGCGTCGCGGCACAGCGCCCGGGTCTCCGGCGCGCGCTCGAACAGCCGCTCCAAGGCGTCGCCTTCTTGCCGTCGCAAGAGGTCGAGCAGGCTGCGCCGGCGGCCGCCCGCGGCGTCGGCGTCGGGGTCGGCCGCGGCCTCCAGCGCTTGCTTGGCGGCCTCGAGCCGCGCTTCCTTGGCCGCCCAGCGGTCGAGGCGATGCTCGTCGACGCAGCCCGCGGCGTGGCCGCGCGGCGTCAGTCGCCGGTCGGCGGTGTCGTGGCGCAGCAGCAGCCGGTGCTCGGCCCGGCTCGTGAACATCCGGTAGGGCTCGCGCGGGTCGCTGACCACCAGGTCATCGATCAGCACCCCGACGTAGGCCTCGTGGCGGCCGAGCACGAAGGGCTCCTTGGCCATCAGCTTGCGGGCGGCGTTGACGCCGGCCATCAGCCCCTGGGCGGCGGCCTCCTCGTAGCCGCTGGTGCCGCAGATCTGCCCGGCAAGGTACAGCCCGGGGAAGTCGCGCAGCTCGAGGGTGCGCCGCAGCGCCCCGGGCTGGACGAAGGTGTACTCGACGGCGTATCCCGGCTGGAGGATGCGGGCGCGCTCGAGGCCGTCGATCGTGCGGACGAACTGCTCCTGCAGCTCGGTCGGCAGGCTGGTGCTGATGCCGTTGGCGTACAGCAGCGGCGAGTCGTAGCCCTCGGGCTCGAGGAAGACGGTGTGGCCGTCGCGATCGGCGAAGCGCACCACTTTGTCCTCCAGCGACGGGCAGTAGCGCGGGCCGGCGCCTTCGATGCGGCCGGCGTACATCGGCGCCTGGTCGAGGTTGTCGCGGACGATGGCGTGGGTGCGGGCGTTGGTGCGGGTCAGCCAGCAGCTGACCTGCGGCCGCGTCACCGGCTCGCTCAGGAAGGAGAAGGGCGTCGGCCGCGGGTCGCCGCGCTGCTCCTGCATGACCGCGTAGTCGACCGAGTCGGCGGCCAGCCGCGGCGGCGTCCCGGTCTTGAGGCGGCCGGTGGGCAGGCCGAGCCGGCGCAGGGCCTCGCCGAGGTGGCGGGCGCCGGCCTCGCCCATGCGGCCGCCGTCGCGGCTCTCGAGGCCGGCGTGCAGCACCCCCTCGAGGAAGGTGCCGGTGGTCAGGATCACCGCCGGCGCCCGCAGCTCGCGGCCGTCGGCGAGCCGCAGGCCGGCGACGACGCCGCCCAGCTCGGCCTGCCACAGCAGATCGACCGCCTCGCCGGCGACCAGCTCCACCCCGGACTGCGCGGCGAGCAGCCCGCGCAGCGCCAGCTCGTACTCGGGCCGGCTGCACTGGGCTCGCGGCGACTGCACCGCCCGGCCCTTGCTGGTGTTGAGCAACCGGAATTGGATGCCGGCGCGGTCCGCAGCCTGGCCCATCAGGCCGCCCAGAGCGTCGATCTCCCGGGCCAATTGGCCCTTGCCGACGCCGCCGATGGCGGGGTTGCAGGACATGCGCCCGACCGCCTCGGGGTCGAGGCTGACGAGGCCGGCGCGGGCGCCCAGGCGGGCCGCGGCGGCGGCCGCCTCCGCGCCGGCGTGGCCGCCGCCGACGACCAGGACGTCGAACTCTCGCTGCATGCTGGGTGGCGAGGCGGCCACAGGGATGGAAACTGCGGCCGCCGGACCCGCTATTCTACGCGGCCATGCTCGCCGCCGGACTCGCCCTGCTGACCCCGTTGCTGATCGCCCCGCCCCAGGACGGCGGCGCCGAGGCGATGGCGCGGCAGCTCGCCGAGCGCAGCGCCGAGCAGCGGGCCCAGGCGGTCCGGGCCTGGCAGGAGCACGGCGAGGCCTGGCTCTCCACCGCCAACGATCGGGCGCGGGAGAAGCTGCTGGAGCGGGCGCCGGCGATCCAGGAGCCGCTGATGCTCGCGCTCTGGGCTGAATCCTCCCGACCGGAGCCGGGCATGGAGCGGATCCAGGGCCTGCTCGAGCTGCTCGGCCAGAGCATGAACGCCGCCGGCGCCGACCGGCTGGTGCTCGCCCAGCCGAGGCTTCCGCAGGCCATGAGGCTGGCCGCGGTCGAGGCCGCCCTCCAGCGGCGCAGCGGCTTGGCGGAGAGCGCGGCGCTGGATTTCCTCGCCACCGGCCGGCCCGAGGAGCGGAGCCGGGCGCTCCGGGTCCTGCTCAGCCACGGCGACCCCGCCCGCGCCGGCGGCTGGCTGTCGACGGCGCCTCTGGCGGAGCTCGACCTGGCCCAGGTCGGCCGCGGCCTGCAAGCCCTCGCCGGACGCGAGGAGCTGCCCGCGGAATTCGCCATGCCCGAGGCCGTCTACGACCTGCGCCACCCGGACATGATCCGCGGCACCCTGGCGGTCCTGGTCCTGCGCCCCGACCGTCGCGCCGAGACCTACTTGGGCGAGATCGCGGTGATGGCGGCAGCGGCGGAGAAGGACCGCCGGGCGGCGCTGGCGGCGATCGAGCTGGCGACGCCGGAATACCGCTGGCGGCGGGTCCTGCGCCAGCTCGAGTCCTTCCTCGGCGACTCGGCCAGCGACTCCTTGGCCGAGGCCACCGCCTGGAGCCTGCACCGGCTGGGCTCGAAGAAGGGCACCGGCTTCCTGACCGCCGACATGAAGGCCGCCGTCCGAGCCAACCCGAGCGACTACCGGTCGCGGTTCCGCCTCGGCACCCGCTACGTCGAGCTGGACCTGTTCAAGGAGGCCTACCGCGAATTCAAGTCGGGCATCTCGGACCTGCAGGGCACGCCGCAGTACACCCGGGTCGACCGCTCGACCTGGGTCGACGCCTCGCGCGCCGCCTGCGGCTCGCGCCACTTCTCCGAGGGGCTGGAGTGGCTCAAGAACGCCCGCATGAGCCCGCGCGAGCTCGAGAAGTACCGCGCCCTGCCCGAGTTCGAGTCGGCGCTGGCGAAGCCTTCCTTCAAGAAGGTGTTTGGGGTCCAGTAGCGGTGTTGGTGTCAGGCTCCTTCATGCAGTCGAGTCTCCCCTGAACGGCGGACCACGCCCGGGCATAGTCCAAGTCCCCGCGTTCGTGGAAGCCGTCGTCCTCCTTCACGAGAAGGCTCATGTCCGCCTTGGAGCCGCCGAGCAGGACGGCCATCTGGGAGAGCGGGAGTCGGCAGAGGTTCCGGAGGAGCGCCGCGGCGATCCTGCGCCAGTGCCTGGGCTTGGCCAGCTGGAAGCCGGCGAGCCCCCGAGCCTGTTCCACGGCCTGGAGAACCGCCGCTGGCTCCAGCCGGGGCGGCGTTGATGGCCGACCATCGGCGATGAACTCCTGGCGGCGAAGCCACCGCTCGGCCGGAGTTGGCCGCCGCGCTGCGATTACTCGCGCGGACCGGGTCGCCGCCTGGTCGGGGAAGGTCGGCACCGGTAGCTCGGCGTAGGGGCCGAAGACGTCCTCGTACCCGGCAGGATCGAAGTGGGGATGCCCCTGGATGTCGGCCGCCGCGCCTTCGACGATCGAGCGGTGGAGCCAAGGCGGCCCGGACCTGCGCGCGTAGTGGTAGGCGCTGCCGAGCGGCCAGGCCGTGGCGCGGGGGGCCAATCCGGCCGCCACGGGGTTGTGGTCGATGTAGCGCACCACGGCACGCCAATAGGCTTCGTCGCCGTCCGGGATCAGGCGCGAGGTGAAGCGGCCTCGGAACAGGGCGCCGTCCCGGCCTCGCCGGCAATTGAAGGCTCGGACGTACCCGTTTTGGAGCCAGGCCATGTCGCGTGAGAGCGAACCCCGGCGGCTGCGGACGAGCAGATGGTAGTGATTGCCGAGCAGGGTGTAGGCGTGGACCTCGAGCCCCTTCTCCAGGCTCATGCGGGCCAGCCGGCCCAGGAAATCGCGCTGGTCGGTCGGCGTCTGGAAGACCGGGCGCTGGGCTTGGCCGCGGTTCATCACGTGGTGCCAGGCGCCGGGGGCGTCGATGCGGGGTTGTCGTGCCATGCTCCTGCAGAGGGAAGACGTCGACGCAGGGGGAGGGTTACGCGGTCCGAGCCTTGCCCCGCCGGAAGACTTGACGAAGGAGCCTGACACCATCCTCCATCACCAAGTAGGTGGTCGGCACGAGCAGCAGGGTCATCAGGGTGGCGGTGATCATGCCGAAGATCAGGGCCTGGGCCATGGGCGACAGGAAGCGGGCCTGGCCGCTGGCGAAGAAGGCCAGCGGGGTCAATCCGCCGATCGTGGTCATGCTGGTGATCAGCACCGGGCGCATGCGCACCGCGCCGGCGTTGAGCACCGCGGTCAGCGCGTCCTTGCCCTCGGCGCGCTGGCGGTTGACGAAGTCGACCAGCACCAGGGCGTCGTTCACCGCCACGCCGGACAGCGCCAGCAGCCCGAGCATGGTCATGAAGCTGAGCGGCTCGCCGATGCCCCAGAAGCCGTACACCACCCCGAGGGCGGCGAAGGGCACCGACAGCAGCACCACCATCGGCTGCAGGTAGCTGCCGAACAGGAAGGCCAGCAGGAAGTAGATGATGACGAAGGCGATGCCCAGGGCCTGGACCAGCGACCGGATCGACTCGACGGTCTTGGCCTGGTCGCCGCCGGCGGTCATCTTGGCGCCGGGGAAGCGGCCCTCGAAGTCGGCGAATTCGCGGTCCAGGGCGAGCAGGATCTCGCGGGCGTTGGTGTCAGCCCGGACGTCGGCGGTCACGGTCACCGAGCGCCGGCGGTCGCGGCGCACCACCTCGGCCAGGCCGCGGTCCTCCTCGAAGTCGGCCACCCGCGCCAGCGGCAGGCTGTGGCCGGCGGGCGAGTAGACCCGCATCTCGCGTAGCTGCCGGAAGTCCAGCCGCGCCTCCTCGGGGTGCCGGATCAGCAGGTCGGCCGGGTCCCGGTCCAGCCGCAGGATGGCGGAGCGGTCGCCGTAGAAGGAGCCGAGCACCTGCCGCGCCAGCATGGCCTCGTGGAAGCCGAGCATGCGGCCCTCCTCGGTCAGCCGCAGCCGCACCTCGCGCGGCCCCGGCAGCAGGTCGTTCTTGAGGTCGACGACGCCCGGGAAGCTGGCCAGGAAGGCCATCACCGCCGCGGTCGCCTGCTCCCGCGCCGCCGCCTCGCGGGCCGAGATGCGCAGCTCGATCGGGGTGCCGGCGGGGCCGGCGTTGGGCTCGCTGAAGCTCAGGCTCATCAGGCCCGGCGGCCGGCCGATGCGCTGGCGCAGGTCCTCCTGGATCTCGGTGGTGCTGCGGCGGCGCTCCCCGCCCTCGGACAGCTCGACGAAGATCTGGCCCAGGTGCAAGCCGCTGCGGTAGTTGGTCTGGTCGGCGTAGGTGGCGCCGCTCAGCGCCACGTAGGACTCGAGCTCGAAGTCGGGCAGCTCGCCCACCGCCAGGTCCAGCGCCCGCACCACCTCCTTGGTCTGCTCCAGCGAGTAGCTCGTGGGTGCCTCCAAGTTGACCATGAACAGCTTGGCCTCGAAGCGCGGCAGCAGCACGAACTTCAGGTGGCCGCTGTGGAACAGGGCGCCGGCGCAGGCCAGGGCGCCGAAGGCCGTCAGCAGCGCCGCGTAACGGTGGCGGGCGCAGGTGGCCAAGGTGGCGTTGTAGACCCGCTGGAGCCCGGAGTACCAGCGGCCGGCGGACACCTGCGACCGCAGCGCGGCGTCGTCCAGGACGGGGCCCTCCGCGGCCGGCTCGGCGGCCTCCGGCGCCGGCGGGGCGGCCTTCATCCACTCCGCGAAGTGGGAGGGCAGCACCGCCAGGGCCTCGATCAGCGAGGCCGCCAAGGTCAGGCTGGCGACCCAGGGCACCGGCTCCATCCACTGGCCCAGCTCGCCCTCGATCATCAGCATGGCGCTGAAGGCCGTGACGGTGGTGGTCACGGTGGTCAGCACCGGCCAGGCGACCTCGGAGGCGCCGCGCAGCGCGGCGTCGCGGGGGCTCAGGCCGCGCTCCAGGTAGCGGAAGCAATTCTCGACCACGACGATGGCGTCGTCGACGATCATGCCCAGCACCAGGATGAAGGCGAACATGCTCAGCATGTTCATGGTGATGCCCACCACCCCCATCATGATGATGCCGCCGGTGACCGCCGCCGGGATGCCGAGCGCGGTCATCAGTGCGGCGCGGGCGTCGAGGAAGACCCACAGGATCAACAGCACGATCGCCAGCCCGAAGAGCCCCGACTGCAGCAGGGTGTTGAGCCGGTTCTTGACGTAGATCGAGAAGTCCGAGCTGACCCCCGCCGACAAGCCCGCCGGCAGCTTCGGCCGCTCCGCCTCGATCAGGGCGTCGATGGCGTCGACCATGTCGATGATGTCACCTCGGTCGTCCTTGGTGACGTTGAGCGAGACGCTCTCGAAGCCGTTGTAGCGGCTGTGGGTGCGGGCGCGCTCGAAGTCGCGGCTGACGCGGGCGACGTCGGCCAGGCGCAGCACCGTGCCGTCCGGCAGGGCCCGGACCGGGCGCCGGCCGAGGGCCTCGGGGTCGGTCTCCTCTCCGAGCAAGCGCAGCCGCACCTCGCCGGCCTCGGTCTGCAAGGTGCCGCCGGGCAGGTCGCGCAGCTGCAGGCCGAGGGTGGCGCTGAGCTCCGCCAAGGTCAGCCCGTAGCGCTCCAGCGCCGCCGGCTCGACCTCCACCCACAGCTCGGGCTCGCGCACGCCGAAGACCTGGACCGCGGCCACGTTGGGCACGCGCTTGATCTTGTCCCGCAGGTCCTCCGCCACCTCGCGGGTCGCTTGTTCGTCGAGGTTCCCGAACAGGTTCACGGTGATGACGGGGAACTCCACCCGCTGCTCGAAGACCCGCGGCTCCTCGGCGTCCTCGGGCCAGTCCTCGATGGCGTCGATCTCCATCCGCAGCTCGTCCAGGTACTGCTGCAGGTCGGTGCCGTCGCGCAGCTCGATCATCACCCGGGCCCAGTCCTGCTGCGAGTAGCTCAGGATCTCGAAGGTGCCCTCGACGCCGTCGGCGGCCTCCTCGACCGGGATCGTGCACAGCCGCTCCACCTCCTCGGGGGAGGCGTTGGGGAAGACCACCTGGACCTCCACCGCCTGGCGGGAGAAGTCGGGGAAGACCTCGCGCGGCAGGGTGCGGACGGTCATGCCCCCCACCACCAGGATGGCCAGGAACACCAGGTTCGCGGCGACCGGGTTGAGGACCGCGAAGCGGATCAGGCTGCGCACGCCTCAGTCCTCCAGGATCAGCAGCGGGGCGCCCGGGCCGAGCATCTCGAGGTTGTCCACCACGAGCCGTTCGCCAGCGGCCAGGCCGGACAGGACCGGCGCCCAGGCCCGGTCCTCGGCGTCGAGCACCGGGGGGCCGAGCCGGACCTGGCGGCGCTCGGCGCGGCCGTCTGCGCCGAGCACGTAGGCGGTGTTCTCGCCGCCAGCGGTCAGGTACTCCTGCGGACGAAGCCACAGCGCCCGCCGTTCGCCGCGGCGCAGGCTCATCTCGACGAAGGCGCCCGCCGCCAGCCCGAGGCCGCGGTTGTCGACCTCGACCACCAGCTCGCGGGTCCGGGAGCCGGGCCGGGCCACCGGGTCGAGCCCGGCCACGGTCCCCGCGAAGGGCCGCGGCAGCCCGTCGTCGCCCATCAGCGACGGCGCCTGGACCTGGACCTCGGCCCCGGCTTCGACGCCGCCGGCTTCCGCGGTCGGCAGCGGACCGCGCAGCTTCAGCCGGCTCCGGTCCACCAGCAGGCACACCGGGGCGCCGGCCAGCAGCCAGTCGCCGGCCTCCACCTGGGGGACGGAGATCTCGCCGGCGAAGGGCGCCCGGAGCACCACCCGGCCCAGGGCGTCCTTGGCGCGGTCGCGGGCGGCTTCGGCCTGCGTCAGCGCCGCCCGGGCGGCGGCGACGGCCATGCGGTCGACCGAGGCCGCCTGCTGCGCCTGCTTGTGGCTGGCCATGGCGGCGGTCAGGGCGGTCAGAGCGTCGTCGCGGACCGCCTCGGCGACGTCGCCGCGGGCCAGCAGGGCTTCGGCCCGCTCGTAGCCGCGCGCCGCCAGCTCCTCCTGGGCGCGGAAGTCGGCGACCTTGTCCTCGTTGGCCTGGTCCTGGACCCGCCGCAGGTCGTGCTCGGCTCTCGCCACCTCGACCGCCGCGGCGGCTTCGCTCAGGGCCAGCTCAAGGGGACCGGGGTCGAGCCGCAGCAGCTCCTGGCCCTCCTCCACCCGGCCGCCGTTCTCGAGCGCCGCCGAGCGCCAGGCGACCTTGCCGCTCTGCTCGCTGGCCAGCCGCGCTTGGCGCCACGGACCGGCCTCGCCGTAGACCCTCACCGCCTGGGGCCGGGTCTCCAGGGCCAGGGTCCGGAGGTGGACCGGGGCCGGGTCGGGCACCGGCGCCAGCGGCCGCGGCGGGTCGGGCCGGGTGCCATAGATGGCGGCCAGGCAGAGGCCGACCACCACGAGGACCAGGAAGAAGGACAGGAACGGCGAGCTGCGGCGAACCATGGGCCCTGGAGGGGTTCAGCCGGGATTCGTCGAAGCCCGGCGGGAGGGAAGCGGGATTGTGCCGTCTTCCGCTACAATGCGCGGCCAATTTCGTTCCAGAACCGTGGCCAAGAAGCACCAAGACAACCACCCCATCCAGGTCGAGAGCACCGAGCTGGGCCCCTGCCACCACCGCATCGAGGTGGTCGTCCCGGTCGAGCGCGTCCGCCAGGAGTTCGATCACGCCATCCAGGCCGCGTCCAAGGGCGTGAAGATCCAAGGGTTCCGCCCGGGCAAGGCGCCGGCCGAGGTCCTGCGCAAGCTGCTCGGCGACGGCGTCAACGAGCAGGCGCGGGAGCACCTGTTCGAGCACATCATCCCCGAGGCGATCCACGAAGCCGGCCACAGCCCGCTGCGCCTGGTGGACTTCGACCCGGCCGAGATCGAGGTCGACGAGGAGAAGGAGCTGCGCTTCGAATTCGAGCTCGAGGCCGCGCCCGAGATCGAGCTGCCCGCCTGGGAGGAGATCCAGGTCTTGTCCGAGCCCACCGAGGCGACCGAGGAGCAGATCGCGCAGGCGATCGAGGGCCTGGGCCGCGAGAACCCGCAGTTCGACGACTCCAGCGCCGAAGGCCTGGACGAGGAGACCCTGGCCGAGTGCGACCTGAAGTTCCTGCGCGACGGCGAAGAGGGCCCGACCGCCGAGGGCCTGAAGCTCGGTCTGTCGGCGCCGCTCTACGGCTCCGAGCCGGAGGACTTCGAGAAGGCCATGCGCGGCGCCCAGGCCGGCGACGAGCGGACCCTGAAGGTCACCTTCAACGAGGGCTTCGAGCGCAAGGACTGGGTCGGCTCCGACGGCGAGGCCCAGCTGGTGGTCAAGCGCCTGGTGACGCCGCGTCCCGCCAACGCCGAGGAGCTGGCCGAGGCCATGGGGCTCGAGGGCGGCACCGAGGAGCTCGGGAAGGAGGCCTCGAAGCAGATCTCGGCCCAGAACGAGCAGGCGGAGAAGCAGCGCCAGGTCCAAGCGGCCTTCGACCAGATCATCGACAAGCAGCCCTTCGACCTGCCGAACCGGCTGATCGAGGAGGAGGCCAAGGCCGCGATCCAGGCCGAGATCGAGAAGATGGCCGAGAGCGGCGTCGACAAGGAGGAGGCGACCACCCAGGTCCAGACCATGGAGGAGGAGCTGCGCAAGGACGCCCTCAGCCGGCTGCGCCACTACTTCCTGGTGCGGCGCATCGCCGCGCAGGAGAAGGTCCGGGTCACCCAGGGCGACATGGAGACCGCCTACCGCCAGATCGGCGCACGCCACGGCGCCGACGCCAAGACGGTGAAGTCCTACTACGAGGAGCAGGGCATGTCCCAGCAGCTCGGCGGCGAGATCCTGGAGGGCAAGGTCCGGGCCGAAGTCTCCAGGATCCTGGAGAAGCAGGCCGAGGCCGAAGTCGTTGAGTCCGGCGGCGCGGCGGAGTAGCCTCCGGCCTGCCATGAGCGAGAACGCACCGACCTCCTACGGATTCTCCGTCCCCTACGTCATCGAGAAGACCGGGCGCGGCGAGCGGGTCTACGACCTCTACTCGCGCCTGCTCGAGGACCGGATCATCTTCATCGGGACCGAGATCAACGACATGGTGGCCAACGTGGTGGTCGCCCAGCTCTTGTTCCTCCACAAGATGAACAAGACCCAGGACGTCCAGATGTACATCAACTCCCCGGGCGGCTCGGTCACCGCCGGCCTGGCGATGTACGACACCATGCAGTACATCGATTGCGACGTCGCCACCTACTGCATCGGGCAGTGCGCGTCGATGGGCGCGGTGCTGCTCTCGGGCGGCACCAAGGGCAAGCGCTTCATCCTGCCCAACAGCCGGGTGATGATCCACCAGCCCTGGGGCGGCACCCAGGGCACGGCGGCGGACATGGAGATCCAGGTCAAGGAGATCCTGCACCTGAAGAAGCGCCTCAACGGCATCCTGGCCCACCACTCGGAGAAGTCGGTCAAGGAGATCGAGAAGGCCACCGACCGCGACAACTTCCTCTCCGCCGAGGAGGCGGTCGCCTTCGGCCTGGTCGATCAAGTGATCGGCGGCGTCGACTAGGGCGACTTGAGCCCTTCTTTCCCGGCCCGGGGTGGCGCAGCCGCCCCGGGTCGTGTGATAGAATCCCCTGATGGCTCGGAGCAATGATCGCGGCGGAGCGGAGCGATGCACCTTCTGTGAGAAGGTGCGGGCGCAGGTGCAGTCCCTGATCGCCGGCCCGCCCGGCATCTACATCTGCAACGAGTGCGTCGACATCTGCAATTCGATCCTCCACGAGGAGGACCGGCGCCTCGAGAAGGCCGAGGGCAGCAGCCCCGGCGGCCCGGTCGAGTGCCCCACCCCGCGCGAGATCGTCGCCCGGCTCGGGGAGTACGTCTACGGCCAGCCCGAGGCCAAGAAGGTGCTCGCGGTGGCGGTCTACAACCACTACAAGCGGCTCCAGGCCATGGCCGGCCAGCACGAGGTGGAGGCGCTCAAGGAGGTGGACCTCGAGAAGTCGAACGTGCTGCTCGTCGGCCCCACCGGCTCCGGCAAGACCCTGATGGCGCGCACCTTGGCCAAGATCCTGGACGTGCCCTTCGCCATCGCCGACGCCACCACCCTGACCGAGGCCGGCTACGTCGGCGAGGACGTCGAGAACATCTTGCTGAAGCTGCTGCACGCCTGCGACTTCGACCTCGAGCGGGCCCAGCGCGGCATCATCTACATCGACGAGATCGACAAGATCGCGCGCACGACCCAGAACGTGTCGATCACGCGCGACGTCTCGGGCGAAGGCGTGCAGCAGGCGCTGCTCAAGATCCTCGAGGGCACGAGCGCGAACGTTCCGCCCCAGGGCGGCCGCAAGCACCCCGAGCAGAGCTGCATCCAGATGGACACCACCGGCATCCTGTTCATCTGCGGCGGCACCTTCTCCGGCATCGAGGAGCTGATCGCCCGGCGCGTCGGCGAGGGCACGATCGGCTTCCACGGCGAGGGCGATCAGGTCGAGGACGTCGGCGACCTGACCGACCGCGAGCGGCTGCTGCCGCAGCTGGCCACCAAGGACCTGATCGACTTCGGCCTGATCCCGGAGTTCGTCGGCCGCCTGCCGGTGCACGTGAACCTGCACGAGCTGCTGGCCGAGGACCTGGTCCACATCTTGACCGAGCCGCGCAACGCGCTCGCCAAGCAGTACCAGGCCTACTTCGCCATGGAGGGCCACGAGCTGGCCTTCACCGGGGAGGCCCTCGAGGCCATCGCCAACCTGGCCTACGAGCGCCAGACCGGCGTCCGCTCGCTGCGCTCGATCCTCGAGGAGACCCTGCACGAGCTGATGTTCAGCCTGCCGGACTTCGACGTCCCGGGCCGCTTCGTGGTCACCGGCGAGATGATCCGCACCGGCAGCGCCGCGGTGCTGCTGGAAGGCCTGGAAGGCGAAGCGGCCGCGTAACGGACGACCCTCGGCCGCCTAGAATGCCGCCCGGGCGCCGCCGCGCCCGCCCGCCCCGCCATGCTGCTCACCCTCCTCGCCAGCCCGCTGCTGCTCGCCTGGCAAGCCTCGCCGCAGTCCGCCGAGCCGCCCTTCCGCTTCGACCTGCCCGCGGGCTACGCGGCCTTCACGTCGCCGCCGGAGTACCCCGGCTGGTGGATCGCCAACCACCAGGGCGGCGCCGCCGCCTTCACCGTCCGCCACCAACTGATCGAGGCCGCCGGCGCCCAGGCCGATCGGCTGGCCGAGCAGCGGCGCCGCGACTACTGGACCCCGAGCCTGGCGCAGCTGGCGGCCACCATCGACCCCTGGTCCGGCTCCTTGGGCGGCGCCCCGGCGGCCGGGAACGTGGTCCGCTTCTCGGTCCAGGAGCAGGAGCGGGTGGTCGTGGAGCGCTTCCAGATCCACCTGGACCACCTCATCGCCCTGACCTGGGAGGGCGCGCCCGAGGGCTTCGAGCGGGCGAAGCAGAGCCTCGACGCCTTCGTCCCCCCGCCCGCCTGGCGGCCCGCGCCCCTGGAGCTGGACGTCGGCCGCGGCGGCGGCCTGGAGCCGCTGCGCTCCCCGGGCCACTTCCAGATCACCTTCGACGCCGCGACCAAGGAGCCGGGGCGGCAGGTCTGGGTGACGGTGCTGTTCCAGGCCGCGCCTTGGCTGGCGGAGCGCGGGTCGCTGCGCTGGCGGGTGCCCGGCGAGCCCGAGCTGGTCGAGCTGGAGCTGGACGGAGGCGCTTGCAAGCTCGAGTACCCGCTGGTCCACGAGGCCGACCCGCACAAAGCCCACGAGCTGGGCATGGCCATGGACCGCGCCAGCCTGGCGACCGCGCAGGTGTCGCGCTGGCTGGCGGCGCCGGTGCTGGATGAGCTGGCCGAGCAGCCCGGCCGGGCGGTGACCCCGCCTTCCTGGCAACTCGACGCCTGGGTCCCGGCCCACACCAGCGCCTTGTCGGCGGAGATGGCCGAGTCCACCCGCCTCGACAAGGAGGCCATGGCCAAGCTGTTCCGCTTCCCGCTGGTGGAGTCCGGCCGCGGCTGGCCCTTCGTGGTCATGGCGCCGCTCAGCCGGACCGAGATCGCCGGGCTGAGCCTGTTCAAGCGCACGGGCGCCAAGTCGCGCGACGCCGACGCCCCGGTGCGGATGCTGGCGCGGCTCCAAGCCGCGCTGCAGCACCGCTTTCCCGAGGCCTCCGGGGACTGGGTCGTGACCTCCTTCCCCGAGACCGGTGACCGGGTGCTGCCCGGGCTGCTCCTGCTCGACGAGGAGCGCGGCTGGCTGCGCCAGGCCGTCGACCAGAGCTGGGGCGCCGAGGGAGCCACCCGCCGCAGCGGCCTGGCGGAGCTGGTGGTCTCGCGGGCCTTCGGCCTGCAGCTGCGCGGCAGCGGCAGCGCCGCCCCCTTCCTCGAGGCCTCCCTGGCCGCCTACCTCGGCCAGGTCCTGCTCGCCGATCTCGGCTACGAGGACGAGGCCGCCGCCTTGTTGGCGGGCTGGCAGCGCCACGACCGCGAGGCCGGCCAGCTCCCGGCTCCCCTCAGCCTGCTGCCCCGGGCCGACCTGCTCGGCCCCCAGCGCCTGCTGGGCCGCGGGCCGCTGGTGTGGCGGGCCATCGCCGAGCGCGCCGGGGACCAGGCCTTCCACACGGCCCTGCGCCGGTTCTTGAAACGAGGCGGATTCTGGACCACGGAAGGGTTGAGACAGGCCCTGGAGCAGGCCACCGGCGACAGCTGGGAAGAGTTCTTCCGACTCCACGTCTACGGCCGCAAGGCCCCCCCGCAGGACTGACCCCTCCCCCCATGCTGCGCATCTACTACCACCGCGACTTCGACGGCATCGCCTCGGCCGCCATCCTGGCCGAGGCCCTGGAAGGGGCGCGCGGCGAGGACCACGTCACCTGGGCCGGAGTGAATTTCGACCGCACCCTGGAGTGGGACCGCTTCAGCGAGGGCGAGCGCTTCGCCGTGGTCGACTTCCACTACCACCCGAAGGCCGAGTACTGGTTCGACCACCACCCGACCACCTTCCTCGACGAGGCTCACCAGCAGGCCTTCCAGGACCACGACCGCGCCTGCTTCGACCCCGAGGCCAAGTCCTGCCCGCCGATCATCCTGCGGCACGCCGCCGAGCGCTGGGGCTGGCAGGCGCCGGCCCACTTCCAGGACCTCGCCTACTGGTCGGACGTCATCGACTCGGCCTCCTTCGGCAGCGCCAAGCAGGCGCTGTTCGACACCGATCCGGCGCTGCGGATCTCGCGCGCGCTGACCTGCGCCCGCGACTTCGACTTCCACGACCGGCTGGTGGCGATGATGCGGACCAGCGAGCTGGCGGACATCATCGAGGACTCGGAGGTGCTCAGCTGCGCGCAGCGGGCCGAGCGCAACCGGGACAGCGCCCTGGAGTCCTTCCCGGCCAACATCGTCGACCAGACGCCGACGGTGATGTTCGCCGACCTGCGGTCCAAGAAGATCCGGCGGGAGCGCTTCGCGCCCTTCTACCTCTACCCGCAGCTGAACTACGCCGTGACCCTGCT
>CAYZXS010000001.1:36089-196038 GCA_964482495.1 uncultured Planctomycetales bacterium | reverse complement strand
TGAGCACCCAGGTCGGCTGCCCGGTGCGCTGCCGCTTCTGCGCCAGCGGCGCCGAGGGCCTGGAGCGCAACCTCGACGCCGGCGAGATCCTGGAGCAGGCGCTGCAGCTGCGGCGGCACCGGGGCGAATTCCAGCGCCTGGTGGTGATGGGCATGGGCGACGCCGGCTACAACCTCGAGGCCACCCTGGCGGCCCTGGAGGCCCTGATCGACGAGGAGGGCGCGGGCATGTCGCCGCGGCGCATGACCCTGTCGACGGTGGCGCCGAAGGGCGCCATCGAGCGGCTGTCGGCCTGGGGGCGCAAGATCAGCCTGGCGATCTCGCTGCACGCCGCCGACGACGGCCTGCGGGCAGAGTTGGTGCCCGGGGTGGCCAAGTGCCGCATCGCCGAGACCCTCTCCGATGCCGAGCGGCTGTTCGCTGCCCGCGGCCGCGAGTACACCGTGGAGTACGTCCTGCTCGAGGGAGTCAACGACGGGCTGGAGCAGGCCGAGGCCCTCTCGGTGCTGCTGCAGGGATGCCGCTGCCATTTGAACCTGATTCCGTATAACCCGGTGCCCGGCCTGCCCTATCGCAGACCGAGCCTGGCCGCCCAGCACGACTTCGCCGAGGTCCTGGAGCGCGCCGGCCACTCCGTCACCCTCCGCCGCAGCCTGGGCGCCGACGCCGACGCCGCCTGCGGCCAGCTCCGCCGCCGAACCCTGAAGTGCTGACCTGGCTCCGCCTCCCCGCCCTCTTGACCACCCTGCTCCTGGCCGTGGCTGGCGGCGGGGACAACCCCTTCATCGAGAAGTACCTGGCCAGCGCCGCCCGCCACCGGCAGCGGGGGGAGCTGGAGGAGGCGCGCAGCGACCTCGAGCGGGCGCTCGAGCGCGACGACCAGCACCTCGGCGCCCTGCTGCTGCTGGCCGACCTGGCGGAGCAGGCGGGCGACAAGGACGCCGCCGTCTACAGTCTCCACCGCTGGCTGTCGGTGGTCGACGCCGCCGAGAAGCTGCCGGTGGCCAAGTCGGAGCTGAAGGCGGTCGAGGAGCGGCTGGCGCTGCTCGACGAGCGGTCGGAGGTCTTCCGCGACCTCAGCGAGGGCCACGTCGGCGCCCTCATGGCGCTGGCCAAGGAGCACCGCAAGAAGGGCCGCGAGCACTCGGCGATCGAGCTCTACCAGGAGGTGCTGCAGATCGACCGCCTCAACCAGGAGGCGCGGGCGGCGATCCTCGACATCCAGCGCAACGGTTCGGCCGACGTCGCCGTGGAGGACCTCTACGCCGGCACCGACCCGACCGCGGGCGTCGACCCGGAGTGGATCGCCGAGCAGGACGCCAAGCACGACACCTGGGACACTGCCTGGGAGAAGGACGGCGAGAACTACCGCTACAAGACCGACGCCGGCTACCTGGTGCTGCAGACCGCCTCCATCGCCATGGAGCAGATGAACCAGGCCTACCGGAAGTTCTTCCACTACAAGGAGGACGGCGACCCGACGCCGAAGATCAGCGTCCTGATCTACAAGAACCGGAAGGAGTACCTCGAGGAGAACGGCCTGCCCGAGAACGACTGGACCGGCGGCTTCTTCAATGGCAGCTCGGTGCAGACCTTCCTCGGCGGCGCCTCCGGCAAGGAGACCATCCGCGAGATGTACGGCACCTTGTTCCACGAGGCGGCGCACCAGTTCGTCAGCCTGACCGGCAAGGGCGGCGTGCCCGGCTGGCTCAACGAGGCCTACGCCAGCTTCTTCGAGGGCACGACGATCCTCTCGAACGGCACCGTCAAGTGGAACCAGGTGCCGAACCACCGCCTGTTCCCGCTCGCCGACCGCATGGACAAGGGCTGGATGGCCAGCGGCCGCGACGCCAAGCCCGACGCCGAGGGCAACTGGACCACCCCGGAGGGCGCCCCGACCTTCCGCATCGTCGTCGAGGGCGACTACCGCTGGGGGCCGCCGTGGTACGCGCCGACCTGGGGCGTGGTCTACTTCCTCTACAACTTCCGCGACGAGGAGACCGGGCTGCCGGTCTTCCGCGAGGCGCTGCACGAGTACTACCTCAGCGGCGCGGCCGGCCGCGGCGACCCGATCGGCCACTTCGAGTCGATCGTGCTGTCGAAGAAGTCGGCGCCGCTGTCGCCGGTGGACAACATCGACGACCTCAACGACCTGTGGAAGGCGTGGATCCTGAACCTGCGCGAGGTCCAGCGGGGCCGGGTCTCGGCCGGCAAGAACAACCTGGAGTACGGCGACCTGGCGATGGGCCGGGGCGACCTGGCGCTGGCGATCGAGTTCTACCAGGAGGCCTTCACCCACATGCCCGAGGACCCGGAGACGGTGTGGAAGCTGGCCGGCGCCCTCGAGGAGAACGACGAGCTCGACCGCGCCCTGGCGCTCTACCTCCAGTTCTCGCGCGAGCTGGAGCTGCGCGGCGTGACCGACGACGAGCGGATCCCGGTGGCGGCCGAGAAGATCCGCAAGCTCGACCCGCTGTTCCGCCGCCACCAGAAGCTCAAGGAGCAGCTGCTCGAGGAGGGGTTGACGCTGGCCCGGTCCTACCGGGACCGCGAGCTGCCGACCATGGCGCTGGAGATCGCCCGGCGCATGAGCGCCAACTTCTCGCTGCCCGAGGCCCTCGACTTCTACATCGACCTGGCGCGCGAGACCGGCATCAGCCTGGCCCGCTGGAAGGTGGCCTACAACGAATTCGACCTCGACGGCTGGAGCGGCTCCGACGCCTACCGCGCCTACGGCAAGATGATCGAGGCCGGGGTCGTGCCCGACGCCAGCGTCGCCACCGCCGAGGGCAGCTTCCAGACCCGCGAGCTGAGCTGCGACGTCACCTTCGACGCCGACTTCTCACTCGAGGCCGAGATGCAGTTCGGCCGCGACGCCACCCTGATGGGCCTGTGCTTCGGCCGCAAGGACGGCACCAACTTCAACGCCGTGGTCCTCCACCCCACCGGCTACCTGGACATCAGCAGCCAGGCCGGGGGCGTCTGGACCATCCGCGACCACCGCTCGGTCAAGCTGGGCACGGGCTGGGAGAAGCTGCGCATCGACGTCGTCGACGACACCCTCGACGTCTACCTCAACGGCCAGTACGTGCGCAGCATGCAGATGCCGTCGCGGGACAGCGTCCGGGGCGGCTTCGGCCTGATCTGCGGCACCGGGGCCGCCAACTTCCAGAACATCCGGCTGCTGGCGCGGGACCCGCACGACCCGGCGGCCCGGATCGAGCGCGAGCTGTCCATGGAGCGCATCGCCCGCGCCGAGGTGCAGCGGGCGCCGGGCAGCTTCTCGGGCATCGTTCCGCCGCCGCTGGAGCTGGGCGAGGTGTTGCAGGGCGAGTTCCCGGCCGACTTCGAAGAGCTCGAGGGCCGGCCGACGGCGCTGATCTTCTGGGCGCCGTACCAGGACGAGGTGATCCCGACCACCGAGTACTACGCCCACCTGGTCGAGGAGTACGGCGCGCTCGGGATCCGCTTCCTGGCGGTGGTGAGCAGCCAGCACCAGCCGGACCAGGTCCGGGAGTACCTCGAGCGCTTCCCGATGCCCGGGGTCGCGGTCGCCATGGACGTGGCGAGTAAGACCTACAACGCCTACAACCTGCGCGCCGAGGGCTTCGGCCTGCCGCGGATCCTGGTCCTGGACGTGGACGGCAGCGTCACCTGGGAGGGCGACCCGGGCTTCAAGATCGGCGTCGGTTGGGACCCCCTGGGCGGCGAGACCTTCCTCGACGGCCCGATCAAGGACCTGGTGGAGCGGCGCAAGCTGGTCGAGCTCGAGCGGCTCGCCGGCACGGTCAAGCGGGCTCAGCAGCTCTACGAGCTCGGCCAGATCCGCCAGGCCCTGGCGGCCCTGGCGCCGATGACGGCGATCGACGCCGACTTCGAGCCCGAGGTGGCCGAGGCCAAGGAGCTGCAAGCGCGGATCGAGGCCGAGGGCGTGCAGCTGCCGGTGCGGGCGGCGGCGGCGATGGAGCAGGGCTACCCGATCCAGGCCGAGCGCCTGCTCCGGCTCTGCGCCGAGGAGTACGTCGGCACCGCCACCGGCGACCTGGCCGGCGAGCGCCTGCGCAAGCTGGAGAAGGACAAGGGCGCCCGCGCCGCGCGCCGGGCCTGGACCTTCTTCGAGAAGGCGGTCACCGACGCCGAGCGCGGCCGGGACAAGGCCCGGATCCTCGGCAACCTGGAGAAGGCCCAGGCGGCGAGCGACTGCGCTGAGGTCCAGGAGGCCTTCGAAGCCCTCAAGAAGGCCCTCTTCGGCGACGGCGCCGCCGCCCTGCCCCCGCTGTGGCGGGAGCTGGGCGGAGGCGCCTGAGCCGCTGTCCTAGGCCAGGGCCTTCCGGGTCAGCTCGAGGCAGAGCTCGATGTCCTCGGCGGTCACGGCCAGGTGCGGCCGGAAGCGGACCGTGCGCGGGCCGCAGGACAGGCCGATCAGGCCGTGCTCGGTCATCGCCGAAAGGCAGGCGTTGCGGGCCTCGGTGTCGGGCAGGTCGAAGCCCATCACCAGGCCGAGACCGCGGACGTTGCTGACCTTGTCCGGGTGCTCGGCCGCGATCGCCTTCATGCCCTCCAGCCACTGCTCGCCGCGGGCGGCGGCGTTGGCGGCCAGGTCCTGGGCGGCGACCTCCTCCAGCACGCGCTGGGCGCGGACCATGTCGACCAGGTTGCCGCCCCAGGTGGAGTTGATGCGGCTCGAGACCTCGAAGACGTTGTCCGGCACCAGGTCGACCTTCGGGCCGGCGATGATGCCGCACTGCTGCGACTTCTTGCCGAAGACGATGACGTCCGGCTGCACCCCGTAGTGCTCGAAGCACCAGGTCTTGCCGGTGGCGTAGAAGCCGACCTGGACCTCGTCGACGATGAAGAGGCAGTCGTAGCGCTCGCAGCGCGCCTGCAGGGCCTGCAGGAACTCGGCCCGGAAGTGGCGGTCGCCGCCCTCGCACTGGATCGGCTCGATCAGGATCGCGGCGATGTCGTCGCCGTGCTCGGCGAAGGCCGCGTCGATCTGGGCCAGGCTGGCGGCCTCGGCGTCGCGGGCATCGGCCAGCGCGGCGTCGTCCAGCGGGAAGCGCAGCGCCGGGCTGTCGACCCGGGGCCAGTCGAACTTCGGGAACAGGTCGACCTTGGCCGGGTCGGTGTTGGTCAGGCTCATGGTGTAGCCGGACCGGCCGTGGAAGGCGTGCCGGAAGTGCAGGATCTTGGTGCCGACGTCGGCGTCCACGCCCTTGGCGCGGTTGCGCCGCACCTTCCAGTCGAAGGCCACCTTGAGGGCGTTCTCCACCGCCAGGGCGCCGCCGTCGACGAAGAAGAAGTGCTGGTAGCCCTCGGGCGCCAGCTGCTCGCCGAAGGCCTTGACGAAGTCGGCCATCTCGCTGGTGTAGAGGTCCGAGTTGGCCGGCTTGTTGACCACGGCGTCGGCGGCCCGGGCCAGGAACTCGTCGTTCCGCAGCGCCGGCGGGTTCCAGCCGATCGGGGTGCTGCCGAAGCAGCCGAAGAAGTCCAAGTACTCGCGGCCGTCGCGGGCGTCGACCAGGGTCGCGCCGTGGGAGGCCTCGAGGTCGCAGACCAGCGGATAGCCGTCCACCAGCATCCAGTCCTTGAGCGTGGCGTGGACGTTCTCAGGGGCGATGCCCTGCTTCGCGGCGGTGGATTCCATTGCTTCTCCTGTCAGTCTTGAGGGTCGGGTTCGAGGCGCAGCAGCTCAGCCGCTGGGCCGGTCACGGGCGAGGGGCCGTCCTCCTCGAGGAGCACGGCCAGCAGCGGGCCGGACGGGGCAGGATCCTGCAGCATCCGAGCCGCGGGGTCCAGGTTGAGGAACAGAGTAGGCTCTGCAGCGCCGTCTGCCAGGGTGCGTCCGCCGGCGATCAGGGTGCCGCCGTCGTCCAGGCCGGTGCGGATCCGCTCGCGGAAGCCCGGGAAGGGGCCGGGGGCGGGCTCCAGGCGCTGCAGTCGCGGCCTCAGGTGCTCCACCAGGGCCGCCTGGCGCCGGGCGGCCACCCGCACCAGGGTGGCCGGCCGACCGGCCCAGCGGGGTCGCCAGGCCGCCACCAGGCGCTCGGCCGCCTCGGCCGCGGGCAGTCCGTCGGCCAGCGCGAACACCAGCCGGGGCCGGCCGTCGGGCCGGGCTTCCGGGGCGGGCCTCCCGGGCGTATCTTGTTGGCGAACCATGGAGCGGACGGGCAGGTTTTCGAGGGCAGACCGCCTGCGCCGGCAGGCGGACTTCTCACGCGTCTATCGACGGGGCGTCCGCGCCGGCGGACGGCTCATTCTAGTCGTCGCCGCGGCCGCTGAGAACCCCGTCCGCGGGCGCCTGGGGGTCTCGGTGGGCCGCCGCTATGATCGCTCCGCGGTGCGCCGGAACCGCGTCAAGCGGGTGCTGCGGGCCGCCTGGCGGGAGCTGGGGCCCGATCGGCCCGCCCTGGACCTGATCCTGGTCCCGCGCGGCCCCTACGCCGAGATGCGCAGCCCGGCGATCCGTGACGAGCTGGTGACACTCTTGGCCAAGGTGGAACGAAAACTAAGTCGTTGAGGTGGATCCTCCAGCGCCTGATCCGCCTCTACCGGGCCGTCCTCAGCCCGATGCTGGGGGCCGGCAAGTGCCGCTTTTCCCCCACCTGCTCGGAATACGCCCACGAAGCCATCGAAGTCCACGGCGCCCTCAAGGGCAGCCTGCTCGCCGTCTGGCGGATCCTGCGCTGTCAGCCTCTGTGCCGCGGCGGCTACGATCCCGTCCCCCTGAAGAAGGAACGACCCCAGTGACCCTCACCGCCCTGCTGCTCTTCGCCCTGCCCCAGAACCCCCACGCCGCACCGCCGGCGGTCGAGCCCTTGCCGGCCACCCAAGAGGTCGGCCTGCCCGAGCGCGAGAGCCTGGTGGTCCCGGGCGAGAAGCACTTCGGCAACATCCGGCGGCTCACCACCGCAGGGGAGAACGCCGAGGGCTACTTCAACTGGACCGGGGACCGGATCAGCTACCAGGCCACCGTCGGCGGCCGCAAGTGCGACCAGATCTACGTGCTCGACCTGCTCACCGGCTCCCGCAAGCTGGTCAGCGCCGGCACCGGCCGCACCACCTGCGCCTTCTTCATGCCCGACGACCGTCAGGTGATCTTCGCCAGCACCCACGGCGCCTCCGACGACTGCCTGCCGCCGGCGGACTACTCGAAGGGCTACGTCTGGAAGATCTACCCCGAGTTCGACCTCTACATCCGCGACCTGGACACCTGGGAGCTGAAGCCGATCGCGGCGGCGCCGGGCTACGACGCCGAGGCCGTGGTCAGCCCCGCGGGCGACAAGATCGTGTTCACGTCGCGGCGCAACGGCGACCTGGACATCTACCTGATGGACATCGACGGCTCCAACATCGTCCAGCTGACCGACTCGCTGGGTTATGACGGCGGCCCCTTCTTCAGCCCCGACGGCAAGAGGATCGTCTATCGGGCGTTCTATCCCCAGACCGAAGAGGAGAAGGCGCGCTACCTGAAGCTGCTGGACGAGGACGTGATCGAGCCCATGGCCCTGCAGATCATGGTCATGGACCTGGACGGCTCGAACAAGATCCAGGTGACCGACAACGAGGCCGCCAACTTCGCGCCCTACTTCCACCCGGACGGCGAGCGGATCATCTACTGCTCGAATCAGGCCAGTGAGAGCGGCCGCGACTTCGACCTGTTCTTGATCAACGTCGACGGCAGCGGCAACGAGCGCATCACTTACAACACCAGCTTCGACGGCTTCCCGATGTTCAGCCACGACGGCAAGCGGCTGATCTTCGCCAGCAACCGGGCGAACTCCTCCCCGCGGGACACCAACTTGTTCATCGCGGATTGGGTGGATTGAGTCTGCGGTAACGGACCTCGACCCTCTCTTCGGCTCTGACCGAGCGCTTCGCGCTCTCAGGCCGCCGAAGAGAGGGTCGAGGTCCTTTGGGGCAGCGTTCCCCAATCCGTGGAGCTGACTGCCGGTGAGCTCAGGCTGGCCAGTGGAATGTGATGGGGCGGTCGATGGTGTCGCCTAGGCTGGCGTGGACGGGGCAGGTGTGGGCGGCGTTCTCGAGGCGCTTGCGGTCGGCGTCGGAGAGGGCGGCGGGGATCGTGATGGTGACGGGCAGGGCGGCGATGCGGCGGACGGGGTCGGCGGTCATGTGTTTCTCGACTCGGACCGTGGCGCCTTGGAGGTCGAGGGCGTGGCGGTCGGCGACGATGCCCATGATCGTGAGCATGCAGGCGCCGAGGGCGGTGGCGACCAGGTCTGTGGGGCTGAAGCTCTCGCCGCGGCCGCAATTGTCGACCGGGGCGTCGGTGTGCAGGGTGACGCCGGAGGGCCCGTGGGTGGCCTGGCAGCGCAACTCGCCCTGGTACGCGAGGTGGATCTCGACGGTCATGGCGGGATTCTAGGCCTTCCGCCAACCCCGCCGGCCCGGCATCGTAGCGGGGGTCATGCTCGCCGCCGCCCTGCTCCCGCTGCTGCTCCAGGTCCTCCCGGCCGCCGAGGCGGCGCAAGAACCCGGCCCCCCCCACCCCGGCCGCTTGGTCGTGCTCAACAAGGCCGAGGCCACGGCATCGCTGATCGACCTCGCCAGCGGTGAGATCGTGGCGACGATGGACACGGGCGACGGCCCGCACGAGGTCTCGGTGCACCCGGACGGGCGTTGGGCGGTCGCCGCCGATTATGGAGGCCAGCAGGCCGGCGCCACCCTGAGCGTGCTCGACCTCGAGAGGGGCGAGCGAGACCGGGTCATCGAGTTGGGAGAGCCGATCCGGCCCCACGGCTTGGCCTTCGAGCCGGACGGCCGCCACCTCTGGGTCACCGCCGAGACCGTCCAGCAGCTGTGGAGGGTGGACCTCGAGAAGGGTGAGGTCGTGCTCCGCGCAACCACCGGCCAGCGCGCCAGCCACATGGTGGCGCGGGCGCCGAGTGGACGGCTGTTCGTCGCCAACATCGGCTCCAACAACGTCACCCCGGTCGATCCCGACGGCACCGTGCTGGACCCGATCGCCACCGGCGGCGGCGCCGAGGGCGTCGCGGTGTCCGCCGACGGTCGCCAGCTGTGGGTCACCAACCGCGCCGCGGACACCGTCAGCGTGCTGAACCCCGACACGCTCAAGCCCTTGAAGGAGATCGCCTGCGCCAGCTTCCCGATCCGAGTCGAGATCACCCCCGACAGCCGACTGGCCCTGGTCAGCTGCGCCCGCTCCGGCGAGGTCGCGGTCTACCGCACGGGAGACTTCGAGCTGCTCGGCCGGATCAAGATCGAGCGGGCCGCCGCTGACGAGGGCGAGGACCGGCTGTTCGGCGACCAGTTCGGCGCTTCGCCGGTGCCCATCGGCATCACCATCGCCGCCGACAGCCGCCGCGCCTGGGTCGCGAACGCCGGCGCCGACGTCATCGCCGAACTGGACCTGGCCGAGCTCAAGGTGGTGCGCTTCCTGACCGCCGGCAAGGAGCCGGACGGCATCGCTTGGCTGCGCTGAGCCGCGCGGGCCTCAGCGCTGGGCCCAGCCGTTGATCCGTTCCACGGTCAAGGCACCCTTCCAGAGGCGGAGCTCCCTAAGCCGGCCGCGGAAGGCGTGCGGGGAGGCGTACTCCCCCACCGGGCTACCGGGGTCGGAGCCGACGGCGAAGCCGTCCTGAGGGGTCAGGCCGACGACCCGGGCGGCGCCGGTGGCGACGAGCCGGCCGTCCCGGAACAGCTCGAGGCGGCCGTCGGCGGCTAGACGGAAGGCCAGGTGGGTGTCTCGGTCTGCCGGAAGCCGCTCGGGGTCGTGGACCTGGAACAGGCTGCCGTTGTCCCGGACGCAGACCTGCGGCCGTCCGTCCTTCAGGGAGAGGCTGTAGCCGAAGCTGGCGCCGCCGTGCGCGGCCAGGACGCCCTCGGCGCCGGCTTCGGCCGGCCGGACGAAGAGGCCCAGGGTCAGCGGCATGGCGTAGATCGACCCCACTCGGTGCTCGCCGCGGGCGTCGCCGTCGAGGCGCAGGAGCTCCTCCGGCTCCACCTGCTCCGCCAGGCTCTGGGCGTAGGCGCGGTAGTAATCCTCGCGCGGCCGCTCCGGGTCGGTCTCGCCGTACTCTTCCGCGAGCCGCTCGAGCTCCGCCTCGAGCTCGGCGCGTACGGCGGCATGGGGCGGGTCGTCGGCAAGGCTCCGCAGCTCCATTGGGTCGACCTGGAGGTCGAACAGCTCCCACTCGCCCTTCTGGTAGTAGTGGATCAGCTTGTAGCGGTCGGTGCGCACGCCCCGGTGGCGTGCCACGGCGTGCACGCCGGGGAATTCGTAGTAGTGGTAGTAGAGCGAGCGGCGCCAGTCCGGCGGCGCCTCTCCGCGCAGCAGCGGCACCAGGCTCTCGCCGTGCATGTCGGCAGGCGGAATCACCCCCGCCAGCGCCAGAAGGGTGGGCGCGAAGTCGATGTTCTGCGAGAGGGCCGTGTTGACCGAACCGGCCTCGACCACGCCCGGCCAGCGCACCATCAAAGGCGTGCGGAAGCTCTCCTCGTACATCCAGCGCTTGTCGTACCAGCCGTGCTCGCCGAGGTAGAAGCCCTGGTCGGAGCTGTAGACGACCGCGGTGTCTTCGGCCAGCCCCAGCTCCTCGAGGGCCGCCAGCAGCTCGCCCACCGAGCGGTCGACGGCGTCGATGACCCGCAGGTAGTCCTTCAGGTAGCGCTGGTACTGCCAGCGGGTGCGCGCCTCGCCGGTCGGCGGGTCGGCGCGGAAGGCGGCGTTGCGCGGTCCGAAGGCGGCCTCCCAGGTCGCGGCTTGAGCAGGCGTCAGGTTGTTCGGCGGCTTCAGCTTGAGGTCGAAGTCGCTCATGTGCCGCGCCACGGTCATCTCTTGCTCGGCGGCGGCGCTGGCGCGCCCGCTCCAGTCGTCGAAGAGCGTGGCCGGCTCCGGGATGTCGACCCCCTCGAAGAGATGGAGCTCCTTCTCTCCCGGCTGCCAATTCCGGTGCGGCGCCTTGTGCTGCATCATCAGCAGGAAGGGCCGCTCGGGGTCGCGGTCCTCCCGCAGCCAGCGCAGGGTGCGGTCCGTGATGATCTCGGTGGTGTAGCCCTCGTGCCGGACGACGCCGCCCGGCGTGCGCAGCGGCGGGTTGTAGTACGGCCCCTGGCCGATCAGCACCTCCCAGTGGTCGAAGCCGGTCGGCTCCGACTTCAGGTGCCACTTGCCGATGACCGCGGTCTGGTAGCCGGCCGCCTGCAGCAGCTTGGGCATGGTCCGCTGCGACCCGTCGAAGACCGCGCGGTTGTCGATGACGCCGTTGCCGTGGCTGTGCAGCCCGGTCAGCACCGTGGCCCGCGCCGGCGCGCAGATCGAGTTGCCGACGAAGCAGCGGTCGAAGCGCATGCCTTCGTCCGCGAGGCGGTCGATGTTGGGGGTGCGGTTGAGCCGTCCGTCGTAGGCCGAGATGGCTTGGAAGGCGTGGTCGTCGGCGAAGACGAAGACTAGGTTGGGGCGGGCTGCGGCGGCCACCGCGCTCGGTTGGGCCGGGTCAGCGCCGGCGCCGGAGGTCGCGGAGCAGCCGGCGCCCCAGGCGGCGGCGAGGACCAGGCAGGCGAGCGGGAGCACCGGGGGGAGCTTGCGCGGCATGCCGGCAGCCTAGAGGAGCCGCCGGGGTCGCGCCTCAGCGCGCCGCCAGCGCGGCCAAGCCGATGTGCCGCGGACGACCGGCGATCCGGTCGAGCCAGGCGCGGACGGCGGGGAAGTCTCCGAGGGTGAAGCCGCCTTCCTCGGCGCTGTGGGTGTAGGCGTAGAGCGCTAAGTCGGCGACGGTCTCCCGCTCGCCGGCCAGCCAGTCGGCCTGCTCCAGGCGCCGCTCGAGCGTGGCCAGGGCGGCCAGGCCGGGCTCTCGCAGCTGCGCCAGCCGCTCCGCACGCTGGCCGGCGTCGAGCACGGCGTCGTAGTAGCCGCTGTTCAGGGCCCGCGACACCGCGATCGAGGTCTCGTGATTGTTCTGCTCGAAGAACAGCCAGCGCAGCGCGGTGGCGCGCGCGAAGCGATCACCCGGGAGCCAGGGAGTGTCTTCGGCCAGGTAGCAGAGGATGGCGTTCGACTCCGGCAGGCAGCGGCCGTCCTCGAGCTCGAGCACCGGCACCCTGCCGTGCGGGCTCTTCTGGCGGAACTCCTCGGTCCGCGCCTCCCCGGCCAGGATGTCGACCGGCACCCACTCCCAGGCCGCCTCCAGCCGCTCGAGGAGCATCGCGGGCTTCAGACAGTTGCCGGAGATGGCGCTGCCGTAGAGCCGGAGCGCCACCCTCAGACCTCCAGGCCTTCGTCGGCCGACGGCGCCTGGTCCTGCGGCACGTAGACCTCGCCCCCCTGGTCGGAGAACTGCTCCGACTTCTCGTCCATGCCCTTGCGCAGCGCCTCGCCGTCGCCATAGCCGTGCTCCTCGGCGTAGGCGCGCACGTCCTCGGTGATCCGCATCGAGCAGAACTTGGGGCCGCACATGGAGCAGAAGTGCGCCACCTTGGCGTTGTCGGCCGGCAGGGTCTCGTCGTGGTAAGCGCGGGCGGTGACCGGGTCCATCGACAGGTTGAATTGGTCCTCCCAGCGGAACTCGAAGCGCGCCTTCGACATGGCGTCGTCCCAGTCGCGGGCGCCGGGCAGGCCCTTGGCGATGTCGGCGGCGTGGGCGGCGACCCGGTAGGCGATCACGCCCTGCTTGACGTCCTCGCGGTTCGGCAGGCCGAGGTGCTCCTTCGGCGTGACGTAGCACAGCATCGCCGTGCCGTGCCAGCCGATGTGGGCGGCGCCGATGGCCGAGGTCAGGTGGTCGTAGCCGGGCGCGACGTCGGTGACGATCGGCCCCAGGGTGTAGAAGGGCGCCTCATAGCAGTCCTCCAGCTCCCGGTCGACGTTCTCCTTGACCTGGTGCAGGGGCACGTGGCCGGGCCCCTCGATCATGACCTGGACGTCGTGCTCCCAGGCGATCTTGGTGAGCTCGCCGAGGGCCTCCAGCTCGGCGAACTGGGCTTCGTCGTTGGCGTCGTAGAGCGAGCCGGGGCGCAGGCCGTCGCCGAGGCTGAAGGTGACGTCGTAGGCCTTCATGACCTCGCAGATGCGCTCGAAGCCGGTGTAGAGGAAGTTCTCCTCGTGGTGCGCCAGGCACCAGGCGGCCATCATCGAGCCGCCGCGCGAGACGATGCCGGTCATGCGCTTGGCCGTCATCGGCACGTGCCGCAGCAGCACCCCGGCGTGGATGGTGAAGTAATCCACGCCCTGCTCGGCCTGCTCGACCAAGACGGCGATGAAGTCGTCCAGGTTGAGCTCGGCCGGGTCGCCGCCCGCCAGCTCCAGCGCCTGGTAGATCGGCACCGTGCCGATCGGCACCGGTGCGTTGCGCAGGATCCACTCGCGGGTCTCGTGGATGTTCTCGCCGGTCGAGAGATCCATGACCGTGTCGGCGCCCCAACGGATCGACCACTGCAGCTTCTCGACCTCCTCCTCGATCGAGGAGTGGGTCGCCGAGTTGCCGATGTTGGCGTTGATCTTGGTCGCGAAGGCGCGGCCGATGATCACCGGCTCGAGCTCCGGGTGCATGCGGTTGGCCGGGATCACGGCGCGGCCGGCGGCGATCTCGTCGCGCACGAACTCGGGGGCCATGCCCTCGCGGGCGGCGACGAAGGCCATCTCGGGCGTGATCTCCCCCTTCCGCGCGTAGTGCATCTGCGACCAGTTGCGGTCCCCGCGGGCCTGGCGCTCGGCGATCCAGCCCTCCCGGAGTTTGGGCACCCCGGCGCGCGGATCGAAACCCTGCGGCCCAGTGGTGTCGTAGAGGTCGAAGTGCTCGCCGTTGCTCAGCGACACCCGCCGGAAAGGCACCCGCAGCGCGTGGCCGCCGTGGTCGAGCTCTCGGACGAGCTTCTCCGATCGCGGGAAGCACTGCTCGAAGCTGGGAATGGAGCGCAGCTCCTCGACGTCGTCCTGGCGCTTGTTGGTCGACAGTTCCATGGCACTTCCTCCGCCGGCATGATCCGGATCAGGTGCAAAGGGTGTGTTCTCAGGCCCCTGAGGGCCACCCCGGGCCGATTGGGCCGCCGGGCGGGCCGGCGGTGTGGAGGCAGTTTAACGGCTGGGTTGGGCGCTCCCCAGGCATTAGAATCGAGCACGGATGTTCTCTTTTCTCAGGCCGAAGGCGGGGCGTTGGACGACCCCCCTGCCGGCGCTGGCGGTCCTGGCGGCGGTCCTCGCCATCTTGGGGGCGCCCGGGCCGTCGGAGGCGGTGCCGGAACCGGGCGGCGCCACGGCCGCCCTCGAGAACAGCCGCGAGGCGCCCCTCCGGCTGGCCTCGCAGGCAGCGCGGAGGCCCTCCCCGCAGCCCTCGCTCCAGGCCGGGATCCGGGCCGCCACCGGAGCCCCACCGCTTCAGGTCCGGGTCGAGGACGGCACCAGCCGCGGGCTGGCTGGTGCCCTCGTGCGCATCCGCCCCTTCGTCCCGGAGATCCCCAAGCGGCACCTCAACGACCCGTGGCGGACCCTCGGTTGGACCACCGGCGGTGCCTTCCGAGTCCCCTGGCCCGGCCGCGCCTTCGAGCTCCAACTCAGCGCGGAGGGCCGGACCCCGCAGAAGCGGGTAGTCGAGGAGGAGCACCGGGGCGAACTGCGCGTCGAGCTGTTGCCGGAGCCGATCGAGGGTTCGCAGCGGCTGCTCTGCCGCCTGCTGCCGGAGGGTGAGTTCCTGCGCCAGGTCCGTTACCGCCTCGCCTGGGTGGATCCGGTGACGGACCTGCGAGGCAGCACGGCCCGGACCTTGGCCCGGCTCGCCGACGAGGATCGCCTCCCTTGGCGGGTCGGTCCCTTGCTCGCTCCGCGAGCGGACGGGCTGATCGACGTCGAACTCGAGCTGATGGACAAGGGCTCGAACCTCGCCTGCCGGCTGGAGGTCTATTGTGACCACGACTGGCCGGAGGGGTCGGTCGATCCACTCCCCAGCCGGGCGCAGAGGCTCTGGGCCTCGGCGGCGATCCGGCCGGTCCCCGGCCAGGTGGCGAACCTCGGCCTCCAGCGCTTCGGCCACATCCTGCGGCTGCGCGCGGAGCTGGACGCCGGGGCAGCGGCTCCCGACGGCCTCGAGTGGCTGCTCCTGCTCCCGGATCCAGACTCCGCATCGCCTCACCTCACCCCGCTCGCGGCGGTCGCCGGCGGCCTCTGGCCGGATGGCCCTGTCCTGGACGCGGGGCTGGATCCCGGCTTGAGCGGCGAAGCCGCCCGCTTCCTCTTGCTCCGCGACCTGGCCTGGTCGGTCGGCTTCGCCCCCACGCTCCACCCCGGCTTCAATGAAGTCGGCAGCTTGCCGGTGCCCGAGGGCCAGGCGCTCTCCGGGGTGGTCTTGGGTCCGACGGGGAGGCCGGTTCCGGACGCCGCCGTGCGGCTCTTGGACTGGGGGCCGTGGGCGCGGACGCTGCTGCCCGCGGAGGTCGAGGCCCGGACGGTGGTGCGGACCGGAATCGACGGCGGCTTCCGCTTCCCGCGGGTCCAGCGCGGCCACTACCGCGTGCTCCTCGAGGAGGCCTCGGGCGAGACCTACGGTCAGGCTCCGGACTGGCGCCTGGTGGCGGCCTCGGTCGAGGACCGGGCCGTCGACGACCTCTGCCTCTGGACCGACCGCGGCATCCGCCGATGGAGCCTCGAGCTGGACCTCGGCCAGCTCGGCTCTGCTGCGGTCTCGGCGGATGCGCTGCGGGGCGGACGGGTCCGGTTCGACTTCCGCTTCGAGGCCTCGGTGGTGGATTTTCCGGCGCCGGAACTCGACTGGAGCGAGGGCGGCGCCAGCCTCCAGGTCTACCCGGGTTCGAAGGGGGTGGCCCTCTACCGGTTGCAGGACGATCCGGAGCTCCCCTGGATCCGCGCAGGCGCCTTCTGCGAGGACGACGGCGAGGAGGAGCAGGTCATCGTCTTGCGGCCCTACTCTGCCCCCTATCGGATCCAAGGGCCTCCGGATGCTGCCGGCGGCATGGCCCGCCTGCGCAGCGGCAGCGTCCGGCCTGGTGGCGACCGGGAGAGCCTGCTCTGGCTGACCAAGCGCCGCCGCGAGACCACGGATCCGGCGCTCCGCGAAGAGCTGACGGAGCTGGCCATGGGCTTGGTGCGAGGGACTGCGGGCGGCCCCGTGGTCTGGACCGACGTCCCGCTGGACTCCGAGGGGAAGCGCTGGCTGATCGGGTTGGAACCCGGCCGCTACCGCATCGAGTACCGGACCGGCGACGGGCGTTGGCTGCCGCAGAAGGAGTGGACCCTGATCCGTCCCACCCCCGCCTTCGCCGCCGCCTACCCGACGATCCCGCCGGGGGACTGAGCGGCCGCCACCTCGTGACCGCGGCCGCGGACCGGGACGAGCCTGGCCCCCCGCTCCCCGTCGAGCAGCACCGCGAGGTCGTAGAGGTTGACGGTCGGGCAGACGTGGCGCGGGACCAGCTCCAGGCGAGCGCCGGCGGGCAGCGTTCGGCCCGACCGCGCCTCCACCGGGAGGTGCTCCTCGCTCGGCGCCTCGGGGACGAGCCCGTCCCAGCCGACCACGGCGCAGTGGGGAACCCCGCAGGCGGCGTCGACGGCCTTGCTGCCGGCGTCGAGGGTGAGGCGGCCCGGCGCGGGCGCGCTGGCGACGGTGGTCAGCACGGTGGCGGCGAAGCGGAAGCCCTCGAGGCCGAACTCCTGGCTGGTCAGGTCGTGGAAGACCACGGTGCCCGGGCTGACGCGGTGCAGGCGGTCGCGGAAGCCCGGATAGGCCAAGGCTGCGTCGAAGGCGGGCGTGCCGCTGGTGACCAGCTCGAGCTCTCCCGCCCGGTCTGGGCCGGCGATGGACTCCAGCGCGGGCAGAGCTTCGAGCAGCCGCTCGTACCGGGCGAAGCAGCGGCGCTGCCGCTCGGCAGGATCGGGATCACGGACTTCCCCTTCGTAGGAGTGCCAGCCGCGCAGCGCCTCCCCCGCCGCGGCCACGGTGGCCGCCGCCCGCCCGGCCTGGTCCAGCGGCACGCCCGAGCGCAGGCTGCCCGGGTCGAGGTCGAGGTACAGCCCCAGCCCCTTCCCTGCGGCCTCGGCCGCGTGCTCCGGGTCCTCGCACAGCAAGGACAGGCGTTGCCGCGGGTGCTCCGCCGCCAGCGCCGCCAGCCGGGCCAGGTTCGGGCCGCGGTGGGCGTAGGCCACCAGCAGGTCGGCCTCCTGTCCGCGCGCCTCGGCGAGCTGCAGCAGGACCGCCGCTTCCTTGGTCGTCGCGCACTTGAAACGCCGGATCCCGGCCTCGAACAGCAGCGCCCAGACCTCGGGGATCTTGGTGGTCTTCAGATGCGGCCGCAGCCGCTCCGGCCCGTCCGCACGGCGCAGCAACTCCGCCAGGTTCGAACGGACGCGGTCCAGACGCACCAGCAGGGCCGGGGTCTGGACCGCGTCGAGCTCGATCACGGCGGGGCGGCTAGTCGCCGGTGGTGCGCGGGAAGAAGGTCATCTTCACCGTCATGCTCTCGCCGTCGCGCAGGATCACGACGTCGATGGTGTCGCCGTCCGAGAAGCTGCCGAGCGAGTCCATGAAGTCGTAGATGTCGACGATCTCGAAGCTGCCGACCTTCTTAATGATGTCGCCCTTCTTGAGCCCAGCCTTCTCAGCCGGGCCGCCCGGCGAGGTGCCGGCGATCTGCATGCCGCCGTCCTCGGGGTCGGCGGCGTAGTCCGGGATCGAGCCGAACCAGACCCGGGCCGCGGTCACGGTGCGCTCCTTGGCGTTCGGGTCCGCCACCGGCTGGACCCAGGCCAGCGAGCCGCGGTCGGTGTTGGCGAGCTCCTGGGTCAGGGCGGCGACGGCGTCGGCCAGGCCGGCCATGCGGTCGAAGTCCAGCTTCTCGATGTCGTCGCTGGGCTTGTGGTAGTCGGAGTGCAGGCCGGAGAAGAAGAACAGCGCCGGGATCTCCTCGCCGTGGAAGCTCATGTGGTCCGAGCCGCCGCCGCCGGGGGACTCCCCGCCGGTCCGGTTCAGCGCCAGGTCGACGCCCCGGCTCTTCAACAGCGCGTCGGCGCGGTCCAGGCCGCCGGCGAAGGCGGCCGCGGTGGCGTGCGAGCCGACCGTGATGCCGCCGCTCTCGAGCCGCCCGACCATGTCGAGGTTGATGTTGCAGCTGACCCGGTCCAGCGGCACGGTCGGGTTGGCGACCCAGTACAGCGATCCGATGAGGCCGATCTCCTCGGCGCCCCACAGCGCCACCAGGACGCCGCGGTCGCGCTTGTCGCGGTCCAGGGCGAAGCGCTCGGCCAGCTCGAGGGTCACCGCGGTGCCCGAGGCGTTGTCGTCGGCGCCGTTGTGAATGGCGTGAACACCGGGAGCCAAGCTGCCCTGGCCGCCCCAGCCCAGGTGGTCGTAGTGGGCGCCGATGACGACCACCTCGTCGGTGGCGCCCGGGATCAGGCCGAGCACGTTGCGGGACATGGCCTTGCCGGTCTTGACCGTGGCCGAGACGGTGACCTCGCCGGTCATCAGGCCGCCCTCGCCGCCGCAGGCCTCTTCGAGCTGGGCGAAGCGCTCGGGCGAGACCGTGACCACCGGGATCGGCATGGTGCCGGGCACGTCACCGAAGTCGATGACGGCCTCGCCGCCCTTCTCGACGTCCTCAGGGTGGGTGCCGAGCACCACCGCGAGGGCACCGGCGCCGGCCGCGCCCTTGATCTTGGTCCGCAGGTTGCCCAGCGAGGCGAATTGCGGGTCGGCGTTGGGGCCGAACATGGTGTAGCGCCGGACCAGGACGATCTTGCCGCTGACGTTGTAGTCCTCGTAGTCGTTGGTGTCGTGGGACTCGATCACCAAGCCGTAGCCGGCGGCCACCAGCTGGCCGGTGACGGAGGCCGTGGCGGAGGCCTTCACGGTGCCGACGTCCTGCCAGTCGCCGCCGGGCCAACGCAGGGCGCAGTCGCCGGCGAAGGGCTCCAGGTCCACCTCGAACTCCTGGAAGTAGCTTCCGTCTTCGCCGGCGGGCAGGACGCCGGCGGCCTCCAGGCGGGCGGCGATGTACTCGGTGGCGGCCAGATCCATGCCGGTGCCGGCGCGGCGGCCTTCGAGGCTGTCGTCGGCGAGGAAGGCGACGTGGCCCTCGAGCTCGGCCGGAGCGATGGCGGCGTCGACCGCGCCGCCGCCTTGGCTGGGCGCCTGGGCGCAGGCGGGGACGAGGAGGAAGGGGAGGAGGAGCAAGGGGCGGTGCAGCATGAGCTTGGAGGAGAAGATAGGGCCGCCGGAGAAACTGGGCCAGACCGCGCCCGCTCCATGGGCCTGGCGGAGCCCGCAGATTGGGTCCCCCGCCAGGGCTAGAAGGCGCTGCCGCCCCGCTCCCCGCGCGGCGGCAGCCGCAGGTAGGAGACCGCGCTTGCCCGGGCGCAGAGCTCGCCGTCGCGGTCGCGGGCCTCGACCGGGTGGCTACGGACGGACTTGCCGCGCCGCTCCAGCTCCTCCTGCGCCTCCGCCAGGTCCTGCTCGGTGAGCCGGAAATCCAGCTCCACGGTGGTCGCGGCGGGCTTCTTGAACTCGATCTCGGCCGCCAGGGTCCAGGTCTGGAGCTCCAGCCCCCGTCGACCGAGCGCCTGCCAGTACATCAGCGGGTAGACCGGGTCGCAGGCGGCGTAGAGGGTTCCGCCGAAGGTGGTGCCGTTGAGGTTGCGGGTCCAGATCGACCGCTTCACCTTCAGCTTCAGCCGCAGGAAGTCCGGCGCGCACTCGACGGCCCGGATGCGCTGGGCCAGGAAGGGCGGGTAGAGGTTGAGCATCCAGCGGAGCTGCCACGGCTTCAGCCGTCGCGGCCCGCGGAAAGCGACCTTGGGCATCGAATCGGCCTAGAAGCCGTACTCCGCCCAGCGCGTGTCCACCCGCTGCTCGACCTCAGGCGCCATGACGATGGCGTCAGGCCAGTCGCGGCTGAAGCCCTCCTCGGCCCACTTGCGGGTGGCGTCGATGCCGACCTTGCTGCCATAGCAGGCGGCGCGGCTTGCGTGGTCGAGGACCTCGACCGGTCCCAGGGTGAACTCCAGGTCGCGCTGCGGGTCGATGTGGTTCAGCACCCGCCAGGCGACGTCGGCGTCGTCGTGGATGTCGCAGTCCTCGTCGACCACCACGATCACCTTGGTGAACATGGCCTGTCCCAGCCCCCAGATGGCGTTCATGAGCTTGCGCGCGTGGCCCGGGTAGCTCTTCTCGATCTTGAGGTACATCAGGTTGTGGGCCACGCCCTCGAAGGGCATGCGGTAGTCCACGACCTCGGGGAACTGCTTCTGCAGCACCGGCAAGAGCAGCCGCTCGATGCCCTCGGTCATCCAGCAGTCCTCCTGCGGCGGCCGCCCCACCAGGGTGGTGTGGTAGACCGGGTCCTTGCGCATGGTGACGCAGTGCACCCGCAGGACCGGGTAGTCGTCGGCGAGGCTGTAGAAGCCGGTGTGGTCGCCGAACGGGCCCTCGCGGCGCAGCTCGTTGGGGTCGACGTAGCCCTCGAGCACGATCTCGGCGGTGGCCGGGACCTCGAGCGGCACGGTCTTGCAGGGCACCAGCGGCACCGGCTTCTGGCGCAGGAAGCCGGCGATCAGGAGCTCGTCCAGGTCGGGCGGCGCCGGCACCACGCTGGCGAAGCAGGTCGCCGGGTCGGCGCCGATCACCACCGCCACCGGCACCTTCTCGCCGCGGGCTGCCGCCTTGCCGAGGTGGCGGCGGGCGTCCTTGTGCAGGTGGGTGTGGAAGCCGGTCTCGTTCTTCGAGAACACCTGCAGCCGGTAGGTGCCGAGGTTGCGCTTGCCGCTCTCCGGGTCTTGGGTGACACACAGCGGGAAGGTGACGAAGGGGCCGGCGTCGTCGGGCCAGGTGGTGAGCACCGGAATCTTGGACAGGTCGACCTGGTCGCCCTCCCACACCACCTCTTGGCAGGGCGCGCTCGAGACCTTCTTCGGGAACAGCTTGCCGAGCTGGGCTAGCTTCGGCAGCATCTTCAGCTTGTCGAGCAGGCCTTCGGGCGGTGATTGCTCGAGCAGCCCGCGCAGGCGGGCGGCGTGGTCCTCCATGTCCTCCACCCCGAGGGACAGGCCGACGCGCCGGCGGGAGCCGAAGGCGTTGGCGAAGACGGGCATGCTCGAGCCCTTGACGCGCTCGAAGAGCAGCGCCGTGTTGCGGGCGCCGCGCTCCTTGGAGACCCGGTCGATGATCGCGGAGATCTCGAGGACCGGGTCGACCTCGGTCGGGACGCGGACCAACTCGCCGGCCTCGTCGAGCACGCGGATCCAATCACGGAGGCTATCGATGGCCATGGCGGGACGCGGGCAGCCACCCGCGGCTGCTCATTATGGGATCGACCGAGGGAGCCTTCCACCGCCGGGCGGCGGTGGGGCTCCCCCACCAGCCGCCGCCCCTTCCCGCCCGATAGAAAATCGCCTCTCCTTGCTCTCCAGGGCAACGCGGCGCGGGCGGGGTGAGGGACGGCTGCGGGGTCGGAATCGGTCGGGCGCGGCCAGGCCGGGACGGGCCGGCCGACGCCGTCCTCAGTCCAGGTCCTCCTGGACCCAGCGCCCCAGGACCTCGGCCAGCTCGTCAGCCTCGATCGGCTTCGAGACGTAGTCGTCCATGCCGGCGTCGATGCACTGCTGGCGGTCGCCTTGCATGGCGTTGGCCGTCATGGCAATCACCGGGATGACCCGGTTGTGGTCGTTGCGCTTGCGGATCGCGGCGGTGGCCTGGTAGCCGTCCATCTCGGGCATCTGGCAGTCCATCAGCACCGCGTCGTACTCGCCGCCAAGGTCGAGGGCCTCGAGCGCCTCCCGGCCGTTGCCGGCGAAGTCGATGCTGTAGCCGAGCCGCTTCAGGAAGCCGGCGGCGACCTTCTGGTTGACCTTGTTGTCCTCGACCACGAGGAGGTGGCCGCGCGCATCCGGGTCGGCCGCGGAGGCCGGCCCGCGGCTGGCGGGCGCGGCCACGGCGACCTCGGCCGGCTCCGGCTCGGCGGGTTCGGCCGCTTGGCGCACCAGGCGGAGCAGGGTCTGCTTGAGCTGGAAGGCCCGGACCGGCTTGGTCATCAAGTGTTCGATTCCGGCCTCGTCGGCCCGCTCCTGGCTGTAACGCGCCGAGACCGAGCTCAGCAGGATGCAGCGGACATCACGCAGCAACTCGTGCTCCTTGAGCTCCGAGATCAGCCGGATGCCGTCGGCGTCGCCCAGGGACAAGTCGACCAGGGCGATGTCGTAAGCCCGGCCGGCGCGGCAGGCGGCGGTGGCCAGGTCGCCCGCGGTCAGCTCGTCGGCGGCGCTGTCGACGCTCAGGCCCCAGGAGCGCAGCATCCGGTCGTGGATGGCGCGGCAGGCCTGGTTGCCCTCGACGTGGAGGAGGCGGACGCCTTCGAATTCGGCGATCCGCGGCACCGCGGCCTCCTTGGGAGCGCTAGAAGGCCGGCCAAGGCGAACCGTGAAGGTGAAGGTGCTGCCCTCGCCGAGCTTGGTGTCGACGTCGATCTCGCCGCCCATCAAGGCCACGAGGCGCTTGCAGATCGCTAGGCCGAGGCCGGTGCCGCCGTACTTGCGCGTGGTCGAGTGGTCCGCCTGGGCGAAGGAGTCGAAGAGCTTCTTGACCGCCTTCTCGGGGATGCCGATGCCGGTGTCGCGGACGGCGAAGCGGAGCATCCAGCCCTGCTGGTCGGCCTCTACGGTCTCGGCGGAGACCACCACCTCGCCCTCGTGGCTGAACTTGATGGCGTTGCCGGCGAGGTTGGTGATGATCTGGCGCAGCCGCCCGGGGTCGCCGCTGACCCAGTTCGGCAGGTCATCGGAGAAGTCGCAGGCCAGCTCCAGGCCCTTGCCGTGGCCGTTCTCGGCCAGCAGGTCGAGCACCTCCTCGACCGCCAGCCGAGGGTCGAAGTCGATCGCCTCGAGCTCCATCTTGCCCGCCTCGACCTTCGAGAAGTCGAGGATGTCGTTGATGATGTTCAGCAGCATCTTCGCCGAGGAGGCGATGGTCGCCGCGAACTCCTTCTGCTCCGGACTGAGCTCGCTCCGCAGCAGCAGGTCGGTCATGCCGACGACGCCGTTCATGGGCGTGCGGATCTCGTGGCTCATGTTCGCCAGGAACTCCGACTTCGCCAGGTTGGCGGCTTCCGCCTCCTCCTTGGCCTTGAGCAGCTCTTGGTTGTTGCGCTCGGCCTCCTGCAGGGTCTGCGCCAGCTTCTCGGCGCGCTCATGGAGGCGGTCGCCGAGGCGGCTGGTCGCCAACTTGGTCTGGCTACCGGCCTCCACCAAGTCGGTGCTGCGCTCGATCCGCGCCAGCAGGCTGCGGTTGCTGCGTTCGAGCCGCTTCAGCTGGCTCTCGAGATCCTGGATCCGTCGCGCGGATCCGTGGTCGCCACCGGAGTCGGACATGCAGGGGTCTCCCGTACGATCTCCGAGGCGCTCAGGCACGGGCTGCGGCTTTCCGCGGCCAGGGGGCGCGCGGGAAGGGGAGGACGGTCCCCGGCGCGGGAGCCGGGAGGAGGGGATGGGCTGCGGACGGCATGGGGACGGTGCGAGATCTGCGAGCCGGCCGGGTCCGGAATACCGGGCCCGGCGGTCAGCACTCCCATCGTCAGGATTGGCGGCGATCCTGTAGGGATTCCCCACGCCCCGAAGGCGGCCAAAGCGGCGCTCAGCCGACGACGAAATTGACCATCGGGCGCTTGCCCGGCACGACGATGACCTTGCGCACCTCGACCCCTTCGAGGTGGCCGGCGGCGGCCTCCCGGGCCGCGCCCTCCATCGCTCCGCGGTCGGCGTCGGCGGGCAGCTGCAGGCGGGCGCGGATCTTGCCGTTGACCTGGACCGGGACTTCGACCGTGTCCTCGGTGAGCAGCTTCGGATCGACCTCGGGCCACGGCGCCAGCGCCAGCGAGGCGGAGCGGCCGAGCTTGGCCGCCAGCTCCTCGGCCAGGTGCGGCGCGAAGGGTTCGAGCAGCACGGCGAAGCGCTCTCCCTGGTCCTCGCTGAGCCTGGCCTCCTTCTTGGTGGCCAGGTTGACGAATTCCATCATCGCCGCCAAGGCGGTGTTGAAGCCGAGCATTTCCAGGTCCGCCCCGACCTTGGCCGTGCAGCGGTGCAAGGCGCGCTCGACCTCGGGGTCGGCCTTCTCCCCCACCCCGGCGTCGTAAAGGCGCCAGACCCGCTGCAGGAAGCGGTGCACGCCCGGCAGGTCGCGCGGGTTCCAAGGCGCGCTGGCGGTCACCGGGCCCATGAAGGCCTCGTAGAGGCGCAGCGTGTCGGCGCCGTACTCGGAGACCACGTCATCGGGGTTGATGACGTTGCGCAGCGACTTCGACATCTTGGCGACGAAGCGCTCGACCGGTTGGCCTTGATGGGCGAAGCCGTCGCCGTCCTCGACGACCTCCTCGAAGGGGACCAGCGCGCCGCGGCCGTCGCGGAAGGCGAAGCTCTGCACCATGCCCTGGTTCACCAGCTTCTGGAAGGGCTCGTCGGTGGACACCAGGCCGCAGTCGAACAGCACCTTGTGCCAGAAGCGGGCGTAGAGCAGGTGCAGCACCGCGTGCTCGGCGCCGCCGACGTAGAGGTCGACCGGCATCCAGTACTTCTCGACCTCCGAGTCCCAGGCGGCGGTGTCGTTGCCGGGGTCGAGGAAGCGCAGGTAGTACCAGCAGCTGCCCGCCCACTGCGGCATCGAGTTGGTCTCGCGACGCCAGGCCTTGCCGTCCTCGTCGACCACCTCGAGCCAGTCGGTGGCCCGCGCCAGCGGCGGCTCGCCGGTGGCGCTGGGAGTGAAGTCGTCCAGCGCCGGCAGCGTGACCGGCAGGTCCTCGCTGGGCACCAGCTTCACCTCGCCGTCGGCGCCGTGCAGCACCGGGAAGGGCTCGCCCCAGTAGCGTTGGCGGCTGAAGAGCCAGTCGCGCAGGCGGTAGGTGACCTTGTGGCGGCCGATGCCGCGCTCCTCCAGCCAGGCGGTCATGGCCGGCTTGGACTGCTCGACCGCCATGCCGTCGAGGAAGCCGGAGTTGACCATCACCCCCTCGCCGGTCCAGCAGGCGGGCAGATCGTCGGCGCCCTCCGGCTGCACCACCTGCACGATCGGCAGCTCGAACTTGGTCGCGAACTCGAAGTCGCGCTCGTCGCCGCCGGGCACGCACATGATCGCGCCGGTGCCGTAGGTCATGAGCACGTAGTCGGCGATCCAGATCGGCATCCGGCGCAGCGGGTGCCCCTCTTCATACACCGGGTTCAGGGCGCAAGCGCCGGTGAAGACGCCGGTCTTGTCCTTCTGCAGCTCGGCCCGCTCCAGGTCGGTCTTGCGCGCCGCTTCCTCGCGGTAGGCCTGCACCGCCTCCCGCTGCTCGTCGGCGGTGATCCGGTCGACCAGCGGATGCTCGGGCGAGAGCACGCAGAAGGTGGCGCCGAAGAGGGTGTCGGGCCGGGTCGTGAAGGCGGTGAAGCCCTCGCCGCCCTCGATGCCGAAGTCGATCTCGGCGCCCTCGGAGCGGCCGATCCACTCGCGCTGCATGGCCTTGACCGAGTCCGGCCAGTCCAAGCCTTCGAGGTCGGCCAGCAGGCGCTCGGCGTAGGCCGTGATCTTCAGCATCCACTGCCGCAGCGGCCGCTTGACGCAGGGGTGGTCACCGCGCTCGGACTTGCCGTCGATGACCTCCTCGTTGGCGAGCACCGTGCCCAGCGCCTCGCACCACCACACCGGCACCTCGGACTCGTAGGCCAGGCCCTGCTGGTAGAGCTGCTGGAAGATCCACTGGGTCCACTTGTAGTAGCCCTCGTCGGTAGTGCTCAGCTCGCGGTCCCAGTCGTAGCTGAAGCCCAGCGCCTGGAGTTGGCCGCGGAACATGTCGATGTTCTTGGCGGTCGTGGTCGCCGGGTGGGTGCCGGTCTGGACCGCGTACTGCTCCGCGGGCAGGCCGAAGGCGTCCCAGCCCATCGGGTGGAGCACCTGGTGGCCGGTGTGGCGCTTGTAGCGGGCGACGATGTCGGTGGCGGTGTAGCCCTTGGGGTGGCCGACGTGGAGCCCGGCTCCCGAGGGGTACGGGAACATGTCGAGGACGTAGAACTTCGGCTTCTCGGGGTCGAAGCCGTCTTCGCCCGGGTTGGGCGTGCGGAAGGTCTGCTCGGCCAGCCAGCGCTGCTGCCAGCGGGCCTCGATCGCGGTGAAGTCGTAGCGGGACATGTCGTTTCCGGTCAGTGGAAGCCGGGAATCCTACCCGAATCGAGCCGCCGCGGCCCGCCTCGCTCAGCGGTCCGGGCCGAGGTTGGGCGCGACTCGATAGAGCGGCACCCGGCCGTCCTGGCGCGGCCGGCGGATCGCCGCCAACGCCTCATGGATCATGCGCTGCTGCTGGGCGTCGCCGTGGGGCAGGGCGGCGGTCAGCCAGGGTTCGGCGCGCCAGCCGAACTCCACCAGGCCGGCGCGGCAGGAGACCGCGTCCCAGGCGAGGTCATTGTCGGCCAGGCGAGCGATCAGCACCGGCAGGTACGCCCCCTCGTCGGGGTCGTCCAGCGCCGACAGCAGCAGGGCGCTGCGGATGCGGACGATCGGGTCGGGGCTGAGCACCCCCTGCATCAGGTAGGACCGGCCCCGCTCCGGGTGCTTCAGGAACCAGGCGGCGCTCTCCTCGGCGTTGTAGATGGTCGCGCCGAGGCCGGCGTACTCGTCGTGCTCCAGCCCCTCCAGGCAGGCCAGCCACAGCGCGTGGCTGGGCTCGGCCTCGAGCTGCATCAGGCAGTGGGCGGCGAACTGCCGTCGTTGGCGGTCGGGGTGCAGCAGGGCCCCGCGCAGGGCCGGCACCGCCGCTCGGCCGTGCACCCGGATCAGCTCCCCCATGGCGGCGATGCCGTTGTCGGCGACCCCGTCCTGGTCCAGGTCCTCGATCAGCTCGGCGATGCGCGCCGCCACCGTCGGCGGCTCCCGGGTCAGCGGCGGCCGGGCCGGCGCCGGGCCGTGCAGCGCCAACAGGAACTCGCGGCTGGCCGGCACCGATCGGCGGTCCACCGGGCGTCGACCCAGGTCGCGGCGGATCATGAAGAGGATGCCAGCCATCTGCCGGTCGGCGTGGCGTTCAGCGGCCGCGAGCCAGGGCAGGGCGCGGGCGCCGAGGTCGACCAGAGCCGCTGCGGCCATCTGAGCGTCGCCGCGGATGGAATTGTCGGCGAGGTGGCCGATCAGGGTCCGACAGACCGGTGACAGGAGCGCGTCAGGAGGTCCGCCGCGGGCCAAGAGGTAAGCGCAGAGGAAGCGCTGCTGCCAGTCCCGGGATCCGAGGCCGGCGGCGAGGGCGGGCCGTGCCGCCGGACCCAACTCTTCCAGGGCGGCGACGGCCTCGGCGGCGTTCCCGGGCTCCTCGTCGTCCCTGAGGGCTTCGACCCACTCGGTCCCGGGGGCCGGGAGGTCGAGGCGCGCCGGGGTCGACTGGGCCGTCAGGAGGCAGGGGAGCGCGAAGATCAGAGCGAACATGGAGATGGGGCCAAGCTACGGCACCGGGACGCCCGGCTTCAAGTCCGACTTGATCCCCGTCCAGAAGGAAGTAAACTTTCTCGCCCCGGACGGCGCGGTCCGCCGCTCGGCCGGGATTCCGAGACACGCGTGGGGCCATAGCTCAGCTGGGAGAGCGCTACACTGGCAGTGTAGAGGTCAGGGGTTCGATCCCCCTTGGCTCCACCACTCCTCGAGACCCGCAGGCCTAAGCTATGCCGCGGGTTATTTTTTTGCCCGCAGACAGGCTTGGCCATGCCGGACTACTTCCACCCTGACCGTCTGGAGAAGCTCGAGGAGCTGCGCGCCTTGGGCGTGGACCCCTACCCCGCCCGGTCCCCGGAGGGCCGCGAGGCCGCCGCGCCCCTGGCGGCAGCGGTCGAGCAGCGGCTGGAGGAGCGGGTCTGCGTCAGCGGCCGGGTCCTGGGCCGCCGCGGCTACGGCAAGCTGGCCTTCCTGGACGTCGGCGACCAGTCCGGCCGGATCCAGGCCTGCCTGCAAAAGGACCGGCTGCCGGCCGAGGACTTCGCGCTGCTCAAGCGCCTCAACCTGGGCGACGTGGTCAGCGTCCGCGGCGAGCTGGGCAAGACCAAGACCGGGGAGCCGACGGTCTTCGGCGAGTCCTTCCAGATCCTGGCCAAGTCCCTGGCCCAGCCGCCCGAGAAGTGGCACGGTCTGAGCGACGTCGAGCTGCGGGCGCGGCTGCGCTATGTCGACCTGTTCAGCAACCAGGAGGTGCGGGACCGCTTCCTGAAGCGCTCGAAGATCATCGCCGCGATGCGCCAGGTCTTCCTCGGGCGCGACTACACCGAGGTCGAGACCCCGGTGCTGCATCCGGTCTACGGCGGCGCCAACGCCCGGCCCTTCCTGACCCACCACAACGCCTTGGACATGAAGCTCTACCTGCGCATCGCGCCGGAGCTCTACCTCAAGCGGCTGCTGGTGGGCAACATCGAGCGGGTCTTCGAGTTCGCCCGGGTCTTCCGCAACGAGGGGCTGTCGCCGCGGCACAACCCCGAGTTCACGATGCTGGAGTTCTACGAGGCCTACTCGGACTACCGCGGCATGATGGAGTTGACCGAGCAGCTGGTGGTGGCGGGCGCCCGCGCCGCCGGCCTGGAGGCCGAGGACGGCTCCCTCACCGCCCGCTTCCGCGAGGAGGACTTCGACCTCTCCGCCCCCTTCGAGCGGCTGCGCTACGCCGAGGCCTTCGAGTGCCACGTCGGCTGCAGCCCCCTCGACCGCGACGCCGTCACCGACAAGCTGGCCGAGCACGAGATCGCGGTCGAGGACGCCGGCGACTACGGCTGGTGGAAGGCGGTCAACGACCTGTTCGAGGAGCTGGTCGAACCTGAGCTGCGCGGCCCGGTCTTCGTCTACGACTACCCGGCGGCGATCTGCCCGCTGGCCAAGCCCTCGGCCGAGGACCCGGTCTGGGCCGAGCGATTCGAGTTTTTCCTCGGCGGCATGGAGCTCGCCAACGCCTTCTCCGAGCTCAATGACCCCCAGCTGCAGCTGGCCAAGTTCGAGGAGCAGGTCGCCGACAAGGACCCGGAGGCCCCCAACGCCGTCGACCACGACTACGTCCGCGCCCTCGCCTACGGCCTGCCCCCGGCCGGCGGCTGCGGCGTCGGCATCGACCGGCTGGTCATGGTCCTGCTCGGCTGCGACAGCATCCGCGAGGTGCTGCTCTTCCCCCACCTGCGCCCCGAAGCCGCCGCCGGCGAAGCGACCGAGCCGGAGGCCGACGGCGCCGCCGCCGAAGCCTAGACTGGCCGCGTGTACCGCCTCGCCCTCGCTTACCTGCTGCGCCGCTGGACCCAGCTGCTGGCGGTCTTCGGGGTCGGGGTCGGGTTGTTCTCGCTGCTGATGCTGCTGTCGGTGATGAACGGCCTGATCGAGGCCGACCGGGCCAGCGTCCGCGGGCCCCTCAGCGACCTGCTGCTGATCCCGGCGGTCGAGGCCGAGCCGCCCTCCTGGCAGCGCTACCGGGACGCCTTGGAGGACACCGAGGGCGTGCGCGCCGTCGCCCCGCACCTGGTGGCCTACGCCGTACTCGGCCGCCGCGGCACCCAGCTGCTGATGCGCAAGACCACCTCCTCGGACCTGAACGGCGTCCAGCTGGTGGGCATCGACCCGGAGCTGGAGCTCGCAGTCAGCGGCTTCCGGGACTCCCTGCTGCGCGCCAAGCAGGCGCCGGTCGAGGACCCCAGCGACCCCTTCGCCGGCTTCGACCCGGAGGCCTTCGACTACCGGGCGCCGATCCTGGTCAGCGACCTGCACGTCCGGGACCTCCACGTGCGGCGCCAGGAGCGGCTGCGCTTCGGCGCCCTGCCGCCGATCCTGCCCGGCCCCGAGCAGCCCTTCGAAGCCGTCAATGGCTCCTTCGACGTCGCCGGCAGCTACGCCCCCACCGACTACAAGCTGGGCATGGACCGCATGTACCTCCGGCGGGAGGACCTGCGCGCCAACCTGCTCGGCGACCGCAGCGTCGAGTTCAGCGAGATCCTGGTCGACCTGGAGGAGGGGGCGGACCCGATCGAGGCCAAGACCGCGATCTTGGCGGCCCTCGCCCGGGAGGGGCTGCCGGCTCCGGGCGGCGCAGCAGGCGGGAGCCTCGAGACCTGGGAGGAGCGGGTCGGCGTCTACCTGGCGGCGATCGAGAACGAGCGCCGGGTCACCGGCCTGGTGATGTTCTTCGTCGTCATCGTCGCCGCCTTCGGGCTGTTCGCCACCCTCAGCGCGCTGGTCCGGGCCAAGGTCAAGGACCTCGGCATCCTCTCGGCCCTCGGCTACACGCCGCTCCGGCGCGGCGGCCTGCTCCTGTTCACGGGCGGGGTGTCCTCCGCCCTCGGCACCGCCGCCGGCTACTTCGGCGCCTCCGAGCTGGCCCAGGGCGACCGGCTGGAGCGCTTCCTGGGCTCGATCGGCATCATCGTCTTCGAGCCCGGCCTGTACGTCGTCAGCGGCCTGCCGACCGCCTGGATCCCGGAGCAGGCCCGCTTCTACGCCCTGTGCTCCTTCGGCGTCGGCCTGCTCTTCACCCTGATCCCCGCGGCCCGCGCCGCCCTGCTCCCGCCCGTGGAAGCCCTGCGCTATGAGTGACCCGGCCCCCTCCGTGCTCCAGGCCGACGGCCTGTGCAAGACCTACCGCATGGGCGGCGCGGTGCTCGAGGTCCTCCGCGGCGCCAGCCTCAGCCTCCGGTCGGGCGAGGTCGTGGCCTTGCGCGGCTCCAGCGGCAGCGGCAAGTCGACCCTGCTGCACCTGCTGGGCCTGCTCGACCGGACCGACGCCGGCGAGGTGGCGGTCCAGGGCCGCGCCACCTCCGCCCTCGGCCAGGCCGCCCGCGCCCGGCTCCGGGCCAGCACCATCGGCTTCGTCTTCCAGCAGTTCCACCTGCTGCCCGAGCTGAGCGCGATCGAGAACGTGCTCGTTCCCCGGCGGCTGGCCTGCGGCATGTCCTGGTTCGGCCAGCGGGGCGCCGAGCGGGCCCGGGCCGCCGAGCTCCTGGCCACGGTCGGGCTGGCGGACCGCGCCAAGCACCGGCCCAATCAGCTCTCGGGCGGCGAGCAGCAGCGGGTGGCGATCGCCCGGGCGCTGATCTCCGAGCCAGCGGCGCTGCTGGCCGACGAGCCCACCGGCAACCTCGACCACCGCACCGGCGAGGAGGTGCTGGACCTCCTCCTCGAGCTCAGCCAGGAGAAGGGCGCCGCGGTGCTGCTGGCCACCCACGACCGGGGCATCGCCGGGCGCTGCGACCGCCTGCTCCACCTCGAGGACGGCCGGATCGAGCAGGAATGAGCCTAGTCCACCTCGCCTGGAGCTACTTCCGCAGCCGGGCGCTGCTGTCGATGTCGGCGGTGGCGATCGCCCTGGGCGTGGCGGTGATGTTCGCGGTGCTCGCGGTCATCAACGGCTTCCTGGCGCAGGTGGAGCGCACCCTGCGGGACTTCAGCGGCGACCTGACCGTCGCCGCGCTGCCCGAGCGCCTGGCCGGCCGGGACGAGCTGGAGGACTACCTCGCCGCGCTCGACGGGGTCGACGGCGTCGCCGCGGTCGAGGCCCGCCTGAACCACTACGGCCTGATCGGCCGTCGCGGCGCCCGCGCGGTGGACGACCCGCGCACCACCGACCTCAGCGGCATGCTGCTGGTGGGCCTCGACCAGCTTCCCGCCGGGATGATGCGGGCGACGGAGGACCCGGAGGCGGAGGCCGAGCCCTTCCCCTTCGCGCAGGTGCCGGCCGGCGGCCTGCTCGTGGGCAAGGTCCAGGCCGAGAAGGCTGGCCTGGCGGAGGGCGACCTGCTCGAGGTGATCAGCTTCCGCCAGGGGGAGCGCGGCTACCCGGTGCCGGTCCGGTCCAGCTTCCGGATCGAGGGGGTCTTCACCACCGGCCGCTACGACCTCGACATCGACCGGGCCATCGTCGGCCGGGAGGACCTCGCCGCCATGCTGGGCAGCCAGGCCGGCTTCTCCGAGCTGGGCGTGATGGCCGCGCCGGGCCTGGCGCCGGAGCTGCTGGTGCCGCGCGTGGTGGCCGCCCTCGACGAGGCCGACCTGAATCCCGATGCCTTCCCCAACCGGGTCACCACCTGGCGCAAGCAGGGCGGCAATTTCCTGCGGGCGGTGGAGAACCAGAAGGGGATCCTGTCGACGGTGTTCTTCTTCATCGTCATCGTGGCCGCCTTCCAGCTGGTGGCGACCCTGACCCTGACGGTGGCCGAGAAGAAGCGCGAGATCGGCGTGCTCGGCGCCCTCGGGGCCTCGCCCTGGCGTATCGTCGCCTTCTTCGTCAGCTTGGGGCTGGTGGTGGCGGTGGTCGGCTCCGGCGCCGGCCTGCTGCTCGGCGCCTGGCTGACCGACAACCTCGAGTGGGTCCAGGACGAGATCCTCGGCGAGCGCATCTTCAACGCCGAGACCTACATCTTCGACCAGGTGCCCGTGGCGGTGGACTGGGCCTCGGTGGGGCTGCTGCTCGCCGGCACCCTGGCGGCGGCGCTCTTGTTCAGCTTCCTGCCCGCCTGGCTGGCGGCGCGCCTGAACATCGTCGACGCCTTGCGCCGCTGAGCCGGAGCCGCCGGGTGGCGGGTGGCGGGTGGCGGCTTCCTCCGCGGGGCCGCGGTGCGCGGGACTCAGGCGGTCTCGAGGGCGGCGGCGAAGCGGCGGACGATGTCGCCGGCGGGCTCGACCGCGCGCACCCCGGCGACGCTCTTGCCCGCTTGGTAGACGTCGCGGTAGCCGACGCCCTTCAGGCTGGAGCGCTTCAGGCTGCGGATCGAGCGCAGGGTGTACCAGGCCCGCATCCAGTGCTTGAAGCGCGGGTGGCGCAGCAGCCTGCGGGCGATCGGGCCCGCCTCCGGCCCCATCTGCTCGATCAGCGGCGTCCGGATCACCGACACCGGCACGCCGCTGAGCCGCTCGGTGAGCACGATGTCGCCCTCGCCGGCGTCGACGATGGCCTGGCGGTAGTCCTCGTGGACCCGGCACTCGGGCGTGGCGATGAAGCGCGTTCCCATCTGGACCCCGGCGTAGCCGAGGCGGATGAGCCGCGCGAAGGCCTCCTCGTCGCCGACGCCGCCGGCCGCCACCAGCGGCAGGCCCAGGCCGCCGAGCTGGTCGAGCAGCTCCTCGGCGCTGCGCTCGCCGGCGTGCCCGCCGGCCCGCCGGTTGACGCAGATCAAGCCGTCGACGCCCTCGTCGCGGGCGACCTCGGCCCAGCGACGGGCGGTGACGTCGTGATAGACATAGCCGCCGGCGGCGTGGACCTTCTCGACCACGAAGCCGGGCTTGCCCAGGGCGGTGACGAAGAAGCGCACCCCCTCCTCGAGGGCCTGGTCGATCCAGGCCTTCATGCGCTCCAAGTAGCGCTGGGAGGAGCGCTCGACGATGGCGTTGAAGCCGATCGGCCGGTCGGTCAGCTCCCGGATCCGGCGCAGGCCGGCGCGCATCTCCTTGCCGTGCACGTAGGCCAGCGAGAGCGGCTGGACGACGCCGAGACCTCCAGCGGCGCTGACGGCGGCCACCAGCTCGGGGTTGCTGCACGGGTACATGGCGCCGCAGAGCAGCGGCACCTCGACCCCGGCGTGGCGGCAAAAGGCGGTCCGGTCCGGGCCGCTCACGCCCGGGGCTCCGGCACCGGGCCGATGCGCCAGGTGGCGGTCGCGACGGCCACGACGTCCCCGTCCTGGTCCCGGATCGGCGCCTCGATCACCAGGTCCCGCTCACCGGGGTCGTCGACCACCGGGCAGCGGCACTCGGCGGTCAGGGTGCCGCGGGCCTTCTTGTGGTACTCCATCGACAGCCCGACCAGGATCGCCCGCGCCGCGGGGGTCAGCCCGGCGAGCATCGCCAGGCCGCTGCTGACCTCGCCCAGGTTCATCAGGGCGACGGCGTGGACCGAGCGCAGGTGGTTCCGGACCTTGGGGCGGTCCGCCATGCGCACCACCGCGTGGCCAGGTTCGAGCACCTCGATCCGCGGCCGGATGGTGCCGGTGTAGCGGGCGAAGCGGCCGACGGACCAGCTGAACAGCCGCCGCCCCAGGGCGGTCCGGCCGAGCCGCTGCCAGCGGCCGAGCGTGGCGTTGGGTGACCGGGGGGGATTCAATCCCCGACCAGCTCCCGGATCTTGGCCAGCATCTCCTGGGACTTGAAGGGCTTGTAGAAGACCGCGTCCGCGCCCAGGGATTCGGCGACCTTGAGGTAGGTCTTGGTCTGGACGTAGCCGCCGCCCGACATGGCGATGACCTTCATGTCCGGGTAGTTCTTGCGCGCCTGCATGATGTTCTCGACGCCGTCTTGGTTGGGCATGACGATGTCGGTGATCATCAGGTCGAAGACGCTCGCCTCCAGCTGTTTACCAGCCAGCTTGCCGTCGCCGGCCACCTCGACCTCATAGCCGACCAGGCCGAGCAGCCTCTTCAGGGTGTCACGGATTTCGACGTCGTCGTCAACTACCAGGATGCGAGCCACGGTTCCTCTATTCAACAGGGATGCGCCGGCAGGGATTATCCGGCGGTTGCGAGGGTTGTGAAAGGACTATCGGCCGGTTGTGGCGAATTATTCACTCAAGTCCGACATCCTTCCCCGCCGAAGCAAGGACGTGCCCATTGGCGACGGTGGCGCCCCCCGCTTCCGAAGGCCACCCCGCCTTTCCCGCCGCACTTCCGCAAGAATGAGTGACCGTACTGCCGAGGACCTGATCAAGGTCTCCCCGGAGGAGTTCGAGCAGGTCTTCCAAGAGGAGACCGAGGAGCTCCTGGCCAGCCGCCTCCGGCTCGGCCTCGGCGTCGGCATCCTGCTGTACCTGTCCTTCTCGGTCCTGGACTGGTTCGCGGCGCCGGACTTCTGGTTCCCCTACTTCCTGATCCGGTTGGCCGTCACGGCCTCGGTCGGCGCCCTGCTGGTCTGGCAGCGCTTCCCCTCGGGGCGGCGCAGCATCATGGCCACCTCCTACGCCCAGATCCTGGCGGGCTGGACCGGGATCTCGGCGATGACCTGGATGGACGCCGGCTTCAGCAACCCGTACTACTACGGGAACCTGCTGGTCCTGTTCCTGCTGGGCCTGTTCATCCCGTGGCCCCTGCGCATGGCGGCGTCGCTGTGCACCGTGGCGATGGTCACCTACCTGGTGCCCAACTTCCTCATCCACGGCTGGACCAAGGACGCGCTGCTGCCCATCTTCTTCCTGATGGGCACCGTGATCCTGACCTGCTGGGCGACCTTCGCCTCGGTGGCCTCGCGCCGCAAGGACCTGTCCCAGCGCATGCAGCTGAGCTCGGCCAACGACGAGCTGAAGGAGCTCGACGAGATGAAGACCAACTTCTTCTCGAACGTGAGCCACGAGCTGCGCACGCCGCTGATGCTGATCCTCGGCCCGTTGGACTCCTTGATCCGTGGCGAGTACGACGGCGAGCAGGACAACCTGCTGCGGGCGATGAACACCAACGCCCACCGCCTGCTGCGCCAGGTCAACCAGATCCTGAACTTCGCCAAGTCCGACCGCGGCGACGAGACCGTCAATTGGATCCCCGGCAACGTCGCGACCGTGATCCAGGACCAGATCGAGGCGGCGCGGCCCTACGCCAAGAAGCGGGAGATGGAGCTGCGCATGATCGGCGTCGACGAGCTGCCGGACAGCCACTTCGACCCCGAGCACCTGGAGACGGTGTTCGTCAACCTGCTGTCCAACGCGATGAAGTTCACGCCGGACGGGGGCACGATCACGATCCGCGGCAGCTCCGACGGCGAGATGCTCACCTGGACCGTCGAGGACACCGGCTGCGGCATCCCGGCCAAGGACATCAAGAAGGTCTTCGAGCGCTTCCACCAGGTGGACGGCGGCTCGAAGGGCAAGACCCGGGGCACCGGCCTCGGCCTCTCCCTGTCGCAGCAGCTGATCCAGCTGCACGGCGGGGACATCGTCGCCAGCAGCGTCGAGGGCGAGGGGACCACCTTCACGGTCACCCTGCCGATCGCGCTTCCCGAAGACGCCCAGGCCGGAGTCGCGGAAGCTCCTGCGCCGGACGCCGAAGGAAGCGCGAGCGGCACCTCCGAGGAGGCCAAGCCCGCCCGCCGGACCTCCAGCAGCACCCAGTTCGCGGACCTCGCTGAGACCGAGCTGAAGACGGTCGACGAGATCGAGTCCCCCGAGGACGCCCCCCTGCTGCTGGTGGTCGAGGACAACCCCGAGATGCGGGCCTACGTCTCCAACTCGCTGCGCAAGCACTACCGCGTGGTGACGGCGGAGGACGGCCAGTATGGGGTCGAGGCGGCGCGCAAGCACCGCCCGGACATGATCGTCAGCGACGTCATGATGCCGCGCCTGGACGGCTTCGGCATGGTCGAGGAGCTGCGCAAGGACAAGACCTTCGAGAACACCCCCATCCTGATGCTGACCGCGCGCACCGGCTCCGAGGCGGTGGTCAAGGGCCTCAGCCTGGGCGCGGTGGACTACGTCAACAAGCCCTTCAAGCTCATCGAGCTGGAGGCCCGCATCGCCGCCCAGCTCCGCGCCAGCATGGCCGAGAAGGAGCTGGACGAGCGCGAGTCGCGGCTGGTGGCGATCGGGCAGATGACCGGCACCATCGCCCACGACCTGCGCGGACCCCTGACCGCGGTGCTCGGCCGCATCGACCTGGTGCGCATGATCACCGAGGCCGGCGGCACCCTGGACAGCATCGAGGACGACCTCGCCTCGGTCGAGCGCACCGTCAACCGGGTCTCCGGCATGGCCCAGGAGCTGATGGAGTTCGTGCGCGGCGGCAACGTCAGCATCCAGCTCCAGCCCGGCAACGCCGCCGACTTCCTCGGCACCATCGACAAGGAGATGCGCGGGCCGCTCAAGGACTGCGACGTCGAGCTGGTCTACGAGGTGGACGACCGGGCGCTCATGGACGTCGACCTGGACGCCAACCGGCTGCAGCGGGTGGTCGAGAACCTGATCAACAACTCCCGCGACGCGGTCAACGGCATGGACGACAACGACGCCAAGACCATCTGGCTGCAGGGCCGCCGGGACGGCGATCAGGTCCTGATCCGGGTCGCTGACAACGGCCCCGGCATCCCCGAAGAGCTGGCCGACAAGCTGTTCCAGCCCTTCGCCACCTCCGGCAAGGCCAACGGCACCGGCCTCGGCCTGTCGATCGTACGCAACCTCGTGACCGCCCACTCCGGGACCATCGACTGCGACCGGAACCCCGAGGAGGGCGGCGCCGCCTTCGAGATGCGCCTGCCCGTTGCGGGCGTCCAGGAGCCGAGCGGCGAGGCCGACGAGGCCCTACCCGAGCAGGTCCTCGCCGAGCTGAAGGCCCAGCGCGAGGCCGACGAAGCGGCGGAGACCGTCGAGACGGACTCCCCTGCGGTCGAGGAGTAGCGGGCTCCTAGCCGGTCACCGGCCGTCCGACGTCCAGGAACAGGCAGTTCTCGGTGGCGTCCTTGGTGACCCTGGCGTGGGCCGGCGCCGGGTCGATCTCGGAGGACAGGTCGAGCATCTGCTCGTCGTCCCGGTAGACCAGGTGCCAGGCGAGGCCGTACTCCATCACCCAGCTGCAGTCGGGCACCCGGCGCAGGTTGCCGATGAAGACCTTGCCGCCTGGCTTGAGCATGCCGTAGAGGCAGGTCACGATCCGGCGCGCCAGAGGCTGGAGGATGTAGTCGTGGAGCCCCATGGAGTAGATCATGTCCACGTCCTGGAGCACGGTCTTGACCAGCTCGACCTCGGGGCCCTTCTTCGGCGCCACGATCTGCCGCAGCGAGAAGTGCAGGCAGTGCAGGGTGACCGGGCAGCCCTGCGGGAAGCGCTTCTTGAGCACCGCGGCCAGGGCGTTGTGGCAGTCGCGCAGGGCGTTCAGGTCCTGGTCGATCAGGATCAGCTCGACCGGGTGCTTGACCTCGTCGATCTCCTGGAACAGGCGCCGCATCTCGACCGCGGGGCCGCACGCCAGGGAGACGATCCTCACCGGCCCGTCGGCCTGCTCGATCAGCTCGCGGGCGGCGCGCCGGGCGGTGATGCCGCGCTCGGTCACGGTCTTGCCGAAGGCGCACTCCTTGCCGACGTGGTGGAGGAAGTGGGAGTACAGGGACTCTCCCTCTAGGCCCTCCATCTGGCCGAGCTCCATGAGCCGGTAGTCGCCGGCGTAGCCGAGGGGCTTCTCCCAGGCCCGGCCGTGCATGGGGCACGGCAGGTAGGCCGGAACCAGCTCGTTCTGGGCGTAGGCGTGGGCGGTCTTGAGCAGGTCCCCTTCGAAGGCCTCGCTGTCGCGGTCGAGCTCCTCGCAGAGCTCGCTGTAGGGCGGGTACCACTTGGCGAACAGCTGCTCGCAGATGGCGTTGGAGACGCCGGGCTGGCGCCACCAGCCGACCGGCTGCCGGGAGGCCTCGAGCTGGTCCAGCGAGGTCCGCATGTGGTCCAGGAACTGCCGCACTCCGGCGACCTTGGCGCGCCACTCGGCGGGCAGGACCTCAGCCCAGTGGTGGATCCGGGAGATGCACTCGCTGAGGCCCTTCTCCACGTCCCGGTCGCAGAACTGGAGCTCCTCGATGTCGAAGACGCCGCTGCGCAGGGTGAGCCCGATCCGGTCCCCGGCGCCGTCACCGAGGTGGATGACCTCGGCCTCGCCGCTCCAGAGCACGGCGTCCTGGTGCAGGATCTGGAAGGACTGCAGGACCGTGCCGGGGGCGAGTTGCCACTCCGGCATGCCCTCGACGGCGAGGCCGGTCGAGGAGATGTCGAGCACGGTCGCGGGGCCGTGCTGGGTGTCGTCGAGCCAGAAGCGACAGGTCGGCCGAACAGCGAAATCGCTGGTGGCGAGGCGGTTGGGCCGGAATCGGAAGTTCGCGTGGGCGCCTTCGAGTTTGTCGTGCTCGGCGCCGTCGTTGGAATGTTCAATCGCCATGGGGGGTCGTTCCGGGTAGCTGGCACGGGTCAAGTCCAGCGAACCGGTTTGGTCAGTGGTCGGTTCCACGCAGGGATGATCCCGCCTGGTCCGGGCCGCTTCCGGCTCTCTGGTGAGAGCAGGGCGGAGAGGAGGCGCCGGGTTCCAGGAAGGAGCGGGGAGGATCGAAGGGGGAACCTGCTTGGAATCGTCATGCATGAGACGGAATTTGCCCGGGTCTCGGCGGGAATGATGGCCCGCGGAGGCCAGCGCCCTCATTTCGGTTCATCCCGCAGCCCCCGCGTTGTCTCAGAAATTTCTGGAAATCGGAAACGGCATCGCGGCGGCCTGCTCCGGCAACCCCTCGGTCAGGCCGACACCGGCCCAACGCGCAAAAAAATCGATGCGGAAGTGACTGAAAAAGAGAGGCTTGTTAGCTTCACCCAATTCCTCCCTGCGGCGACCGGAGAAATCGGGGCATGCCCCATCGGATGCCGGGGTCGGTGTCGCTGGCCGGCGAGGAGGTCGGCGTTGCCCTAGGTCGCCGGGCGGTCCTGCTCTTCCCGGCGCAGGAGTTTCATCAGGGTTTTCGGCGGGAAAGGCTTCTCGAGGACGTGATCCGCCCCCAGATCCTGCGCCATCCGCAGATAATCCATGCCGTCGAGGGTGCCGCCGGAGCTCATCACCAGGATTTCCGGCTTCCTACTCGAGCCGCGAATCCGCCGGAGGACCTCGAGGCCGTCGATGTCGGGCAGGACCACGTCGAGGAGCAAGAAGTCAAAGCGGTGCTCCTGCAGCATGGTGAGCGCCGTCCGACCGGTCGACGCCCCTTCGGTGTCGAAGCCGGTGGTCCGGAGCAAGCTGAGCAAGGTGGAGAGGATCTCCGGGTCGTCGTCGACGACGAGGACCCGCTGGGGACCTGTGGAATTCATAGGCATGGATATTCCGACGGCAGCGCCTGAGCGTAGGCCGAGCCGGCGGGGTATTCCTTCCATCGACCCCCGCCGCGGCTCTCCCCCCCCCGAAATTCAGGAAAGTTCGGCGCTCTCGGGGATGCCAGCGCGTGCCATCCGGCGGCAGAAGTAGTAGACCCGCTTGAGGTTCTCGAGGGTGTCGATCTCGAGCGTGTAGGCCGGCAGTCGATTGGGCTCCTCCGCGACCAGCCGCTTGGCCTCGTGCAGGGCCGCCGAGTTGGCCAAGGAGCGGATCTCGGCCTTGCGCTGGAGCACCTCCCGGGCGGCCTCGGGGTTCTTCTGGGTCACCGCCAGCAGCGCTTGGTCGAGGGCCTTGCCCACCGCGTGGTGGAACTCCTGCAGCACCTCTCGGGTGGCGTCGCTGATCCGCAGCCGCTGCTCGATCCGGGAGCGACCGAGCTGGACCAGGTTGGTTTCGACGATGTCGCCGATGTTCTCGAGGCTGTTGGCGGCTTCCATCAGCTTCAGGAACTCGGCCATCTGGCCGTCGGTGAGGCGGGTGCGGCTGATCCGGCCGAGGTAGGTGACGATGTGCCCGTGCAGGGCGTCCACCCGGTCGTCGAGGCGCTCGATCTCCTCCAGGTCCTGCTCGCTGCCGGTGGTCAGCGCCGGGAAGATCCGCCGCAGCATGTCGCTAGCGGCGTCGCCCATGTGCAGGATCTCGAGCCGCGCCCGGTCCAAGGCCAGCGCCGGGGTCGTGACCAGGTCCTCGTCCAGGTACTTGGCCCGGACCAGCTCCTCCTCGGCGATGGGACGGTCGGGCACCAGCCACTCGATGAACCGGGCGAGGAAGCCCGCCATCGGCAGGAAAAGGACCGTGCTGCTGACGTTGAAGATGGTGTGGGCGTGGGCGATCTGGCGCGGAGCGTCCGTCGACAGCTCCCCCACCAGGCTGGCCAGCTCCTTGATGAAGGCCAGCCAGACCAGCACCCCCAGGACCTGGAACAAGATGTGCGCCACCGCGGCTCGCACCGCCTCGCGGGGGCGGCCGATGCTCGCCAGCAAGGCCGTGACGCAGGTCCCGATGTTGGCACCGAAGATCAGGGCGATGCCGGCCGGCAGCGTGACCAGGCCCTGGCTGGCGAACACGATCACCACCCCGGTAGTGGCCGAGCTGGACTGGACCAGGGCGGTGAAGGCCGCCCCGGCCAGGATGCCGAGCATCGGGTGCTCCATCTCGGCCATCCAGCTCAGGAAGGGCGCGTGGTCGCGCAGCGGCACCATCGAGTCCCCCATCACGTGCATGCCGAAGAAGACCAAGCCCAGGCCGAGCAGGCCCTTGCCGTGCTGCTTCCAGGCTTCGCCGCGGGAGAAGAACACCAAGCCGTAGCCGAGCGCGACCAGCAAGAGGGCGTAGTGGGTGACCTTGAAGGCGATGATCTGGGCCGTGATCGTGGTGCCGATGTTGGCCCCGAAGATCACGCCGATGGCCTGCGACAAGGACATCAACCCCGCGGAGATGAAACCTACAACCAGCACCGTGGTCACCGAGCTGGACTGGATCACGGCGGTGACGAAGCCGCCCGTCAGCACCCCCATGATCCGGTTGGAGGTCAGCCGCGCCAGGATGCTCTTCATCCGCTCGCCGGCCACGGCCTTGAGGGAGTCGGCCAGGAGCTCCATGCCGAACAGGAACAGGGCCAGGCCCCCCAGCAGCTCCATGGCGACCGGGAAGGTCTCGAGCTCGGCGGCGGGCGCGGCGATCACGGCGCCGGCACCTCCGGGTCCGCGGCCGCGGCGACCTTGACGATGGTCACCGGCACCGGCGACAGCTGGACGACCCGCTCGGCCTTGGACCCCAGCAGCAGCCGGGAGAGCCCGGTGCGGCCGCGGCTGCCCATGACGATGTGGCCGGCGCCGAGGGCCTGGGCCACCTCGAGGATGCGGTTGGCGGGCAGGCCGACCGCCATCTCGAGCCGGACCTCTCCCGCGGTCGGCAGGTCCGGGTCCCGCTCGCGGCACTCGGCCAGGAACTCCTCGAGCAGCTCCCGGCCGACGTCGTCGAGCGGTCGCAGCCCCTCTCCGGCCTCGCGCGGCGCGTAGGAGCCGGGGGCGGCCCCGGGGTCGTGGACCACGTGCAGGATCACCAGTGGCAGGCGCGACCGACGAGCGTACTGAGCCGCCCATTGGAGGGCGGCGGCGCTGCCGGCGGAGAAGTCCACCGGGACCAGGACGGGAGCGGCGGGATCAGGAGGGGGCGCGGACATGGAGCAGCGGCCGGTCAGGCGCCGCATCATAGAATCGCAGCATGTCCTTCCGCCGCCACCTCATGGCCCTTCTGCTGCTCGCCCTGGCCGGCAGCGGCCTGGTCGCCTCCGGGATCTCGACCCACTTCGAGTCCGCGGACCGCGCCCGGGCCGAGGTCGACGCCTTCGCCTTCCCGGAGCTGGCGGCCGTCCTCGCGGCCCACCCCCAGGAGCTGCGCGTCGGAGCGGTCTACCCCGACTGGGGTTACCTGTGGCCGGCCACCAGCCAGGCGGCTGAGGACTCCCACTGGGCGCCCTACCACACCGTCGCCGCGGGCTACCTGCACGACGTCTACGGCGAACCCTGGAGTCCGCACGCCGAGCGGCTCTACGCCTATCTGTGCGGCCTGGTGGCCCACGGCGCCATGGACGAACCCTGGCACTTCGGGCCGCAGGCCTTCCTCGGCCGGGCGCATGACCAGGACCTCGCCTGCCTCGACCCCGACCTCTCGGCCTGGGTGATCGAGGCCTCGGTCGACCTCATGGTCCAGGCCGAGCACCGCCCCGGCGCCGAGGAGCCCGAGTGGTGGATCCCCGAGGCGGACCTGGTGGCCATCGCCGCCCGCGCTGGCCACCCGGAGGTGGACGCCGCCTCGATCCGGCTGGGTTCGACCATCCAGCGGGTGGCGGCGTGGGTCGAAGACCTCCTCGGCCCCGGCTACGGCCCGGTCGCCGCCTTCGTCCTGCCCTGGACCGCGGCGAACTACGAGCAGTGGCCCGCGGGCGGGCTCGATCACGGCTCCGCCCTGGCTGCCCGGCGGCTCGAGGCCTACTGGCTGGAATACCAGGCCCTGACCCGGAGTCCGGGCGCCCCGCCCCTGCCGGGCCCGATCCGGCAACCCCACGTCTGCGGCTCTCCGGAGCGCATGGCCTTCGCCGCCGAGCTCCTGGAGCAAGGCCTGGTCTCGGTGCCGGTCACCGCCGCCGGCCACGGGGCCGTCCGCTTGGGCGAGCCCCTGGCCCTGCACCCCGAGGAGCTGGCCCGGCGGCTCGACGAGCTGCGCCGGGCGGCCGCCGCCGGCGGCTAGAAGGCGATCGCCAGTCCGGCCATCACCGCCACCGAGCGCAGCACCGGGGCCGGCGCCCGCTCGGGAGTGCTGAGCCAGCTCGCGCCGAGCACGAGGGCGCTGGCGTCACCGAGCTGCTGCTGGAAGCCGAGGTCGGCCTGGAAGCCCCAGTCCTCGACCCCCGAGGGCTGGTAGAAGCCGGCGAAGTCGAGCGAGAACTCGCGCTGGTGGTCGTAGCTCCAGGCGGCCAGCTCGCAGCCCGCTCCCCACGATTCGAGGTTGCTGGGCGAGAAGTAGGTCGCGGCGGCAGACTGGTAGTGCTTGCGGTGGTAGTAGCCGCGCGGCGTCACTCGCCAGCCGGCCCCGACCGCGGTGCTGTGGTGGACCTGCAGGTGCAGCTCGCTGCGGTTGTTCTGGTCCTGGATGGTGCCCCCTTCGGCCGATCCGGCGAAGCCGAAGCTGCCGGGCGGCGTGTAGGCGGCGGCGGCGTAGAAGGTCTCGGACTGCAGGCCCAGCGCCGAGTGCAGCCGCAGGTCGGTGGCGTGGTTGCGGCGGTCGAAGGCCAGCGGGTCGGCCGGGTCGAGGAAGTCATCGTGGCGGTAGCCGCCGCGGAACACGGCCGACTCGGTCGGCTCGTAGAAGACGCCGACGCCGCCGCGCGGGTTCGATCCCCCGCCCTGGTCGCCGCTCTGCAGGTCGGCGTGGATCCGGACGAAGGGGTCGGGGCGCCACTCGCCGCGCAGGACCAGGGAGTTGCGCTCCAGCTCGCGGCCGGCGCCGTCCTCGAAGCGGGCGTGCTCCACGCCGACCTGATAGCGGGTGTCGCCGCCGAGGCTGAAGTCGGCGCCGCCGAGCAGCTTGGCCCGGCTCCAGTCGTCGCTGCCGGAGTAGCTCTGGGCGCGCACGAACACCTTGGGTCCGCGGGCGGCGCGGGCGGACTTGACCCGCTCGCGGGCCTCGAAGTCGTCCGGGTCGAGGTCCAGGACCTGCTCGTAGAGCGCCTCCGCCGCGGCCGCCCGGCCTTGCCGGAGCTCGAGGTCCGCCAGGCCGCGCAGCGCCAGCGGGTGCGGCTGGGGCTCGAGGTGGCGGCGGTAGATCTCCTCCGCCCGGTGGCGCAGGCCGGCGCGGTTGTAGTCGTCGGCCAGGCCGAGCTCCGCCACCAGCAGCAGCTCCGCCGGCGGGTCGCTGGCGGCGACCAGGGCGTAGTTGTCCCGAGCGTCGTCGTGCCAGCCGAGGACCGACTGCAGCCGCGCTAGCTCCAGGCGCAGCGCCGGGTCTCGGGGCAGCTGCTCGACCAGCTCCGCGTGCAGCGGGAAGGACTCCCACTCGTGCCCGGGCATCCTTGCCAGCAGCGCCGCGAGCTGGCGCTTGACCTCGAGGTCGCCGGGGCGGGCGCCGTGCAGCTCCCACATGGCGTCGGCGGCGGCCTCCAGGTCGCCCTCGAGGCGGTGCAGCTCGGCCAGCCCGGCCCAGCCTTCGGCGACGCCGGCGCCGATCGCCTCGCGGAAGCGCTGCTCGGCCAGCGGCAGGTCGCCCTCCTCCAGGGCGGCGCGGCCGGCGGCCAGGGCGTCGCGGGCGGGGGAAACGACTTCGGGGTCCTGCGCGGCGGCGATGCCGGACAGGAGCAGGGCGGCGAGGAGCAGGGAGGGGGCCGTACGACGGACCATGACCCAGGTTAGCGGAGTCGGGGCTCAGCCCGCGGGCCGAGCGGCCCGGCCCCGGTCGGCGCCGAAGGGCGGCGCCGCCGGCACGGCCTCGAGCACCCGGGCTTGTTGACGGTCGCTCAACGGTGCCACGAACAGGTCCCACAGCAAGTCGGCCCGTTCCGCCTCGGCCAGCTCGCGGAAGCGCAAGCCCCAACTTCGGGCGCCGCGCGGAGCCATCACCTCGACTTGCAGGTCTAGGCTCTGCCCGGACCGCAGGGGCAGGAGCAGGGAGAGGGTCTGGCCGCGCTTCAGCCGGCCCTTGTCCAGGACGACCCTGGCGCCGCCGAGCGAGAGGTCCTCGACCCAGGCGGTGCGCGATTCGTCTTCCCCGACGCGCAGGGTGGCGTGCCGCCGGCCGTCCTGGCGCGGCGCCCGCCGCTGGAGCTCGATCTCCTGGGTCCGAACCGCCCGGAAGGGGCTGCCGGCGAGCTTGACGAAGGCCTTCCAGGGCGCGGCGTGCTCCTGGCCGCGGCTCCAGGTCTCCGGGTCGCAGTACATCCACTGGATGATCTGGATCCGGGTGGCTTCGGGGAGCTCGGGGAAACGCAGGCCGGCGCCGTGGACCAGGCCGTCCTCGCCGGGGCGGCAGGAGACCAGCTCGGCGGGCAGGCTCAGGCGCTCGGCGCCCTGGCCGAGCAGCAGCTCGACCTCCACGTCCGGCGGCACGGCATCGCGCAAGAGGACCCGGGCGCCGCCCTCGGAGAGGTCGACCGCGACGCCGTCGACCTCGAGGTGCTTGCCCCGGATCGACCAACGCAGGGTGGCCGGCAGGTGCACCGGCAGCCGCGGGGCCGACCGGCGCTGCGGACGGTCGATGCTGACCGCGACGGCCGCGGTGAGCAGCAGGGCGTTGTAAGCCAGCCAGACCAGGTTCATGACCGTGACGCCGCCGGCCTCCCAGCCGCGCTGGAACAGCTGCACGCCGACCCCGAGCGAGACCAGGGTCAGGGCCAGCAACACCATCTGCGGCACCGCGGCGCGGGCGTTCCAGCTGACCCGGTCGCGGCGCACGTCCTTGGGCGTGACCTTGAAGGGCAGCTTCTTGCGCGTGAACAAGGTCCAGACCACCGACACCGCCATGTGCCAGGCGACCGCGCACTCGTAGACCTCGCTCCAGAAGGTGTGGCGGATGTTGCGGCTGACGCCGCTGACCACGAACCAGCCGGCCAGGATGTGCGGCAGGAACATCGTCACCACGGTCAGGATGCTGGCGTCGATCGGCTTGATGTTCAGCAGCATGAAGCCCACCGGCGCCAGGAAGAACAGCAGCCGCGGGATGCCGAAGAAGAAGAAGAAGCTGGCCGCGAAGTAACACAGCCGCTGCGGCAGGCTCAGCCCCTTGACCGTGATCGGGTTGTCGACCTTCAGGATGCCGGCCATGCCCATGCCCCAGCGCAGCCGCTGGGTCAGGGCGTCGGCGTAGGTCTCCGCCGCCAAGCCGCCGGCCAGCGGCACGTCGAGATAGGCGGACTTCCAGCCCTTGGCGTGCAGGCGCAGCGCCGTGTGGGCGTCCTCGGTGATGGTCTCCGTGGCGAAGCCGCCGACGTCGGCCAGCGCCTCGCGGCTGAGCACGGCGTTGCTGCCGCAGAAGAAGGCCGCGTTCCAGCGGTCGTTACCGGGCTGCAGCACATGGAAGAACAGGTCCCGCTCCCCCGCCACGGCGTCCTCGACCAGCAGGTTGCGCTGGAAGACGTCGGGGTTGTAGAAGTTGTGCGGCGTCTGGACGAAGGCCAGGTCCTCGTGGCCGAAGAAGAAGGGCACGGTGCGCTCGAGGAAGGAGCGGACCGGGACGTGGTCGGCGTCGAACTGGGCGATCAGCTCGCCCTCGGTGTGCTGGATCGCGGCGTTGAGGTTGCCGGCCTTGGCGTGGGCGTTGTCCGGCCGGGTGAGGTAGCCGACCCCCAGCTTCTCCGCGAGCTCGCGCATCGCCGGCCGCCGGCCGTCGTCGAGGATCCAGACCTGCTTCTCGCCGGCGTAGCGCAGCTCCTTGCAGCCGACCGCGGTCCGGCGGACCACGTCCACGCCTTCGTCGTAGGTGGTGATGAAGACGTCGACCGAGGGCCAGCGGGCGTCCGGCGGCACCCACGGGGTGATGCGGTTGCGCGGCGCGAAGGTCTGGAAGTGGCCCAGGAACAGCAGGCCGACGGTGTAGAGCTCGGCCAGGAACAGCAGCACGCAGGCGGTGCCGTTGACCCCGTTCTCGAAGTTCAGGGTCGCCGTGGCGCGCCAGACGATGTAACGCAAGGACGCCGCCGCGCTCAAGCCCATGCCCAGCCAGCGCAGCCGGCGCGGCGACAGGTGGAAGATGGCGAAGGCGCCGATCACCAGGGCGAGCGAGATCCCGATGTCCTGCAGCTCCGGCAGGCTGCGCCAGCTGGCCGCGCCCGCGGGCGCCGGATCGCCGGCGACGACCGGGCTCCCCATCAGGGTGCCGGCGATCGCCAGGGCGCCCAGGACCGAGAGCAGGACCGCGGGGTTGCCGCTGCGCCGCGGCGCCGGCCGCTGGGTCCCTCGGTGCTCGGTGGCCGCCATCAGAACACCAGGGCTCCGTAGACCTGGAGCGCGAAGGAACGGAAGCGTCCGGCCAAGCCGCGCTCGCCGGTGCAGAGGTGGTGGGCGCGCAGTCCGAGCTCGCCGGCGCCCCAGCGCTGGACCACGCCGCCCTCGAGCTGGTAACCCCAGGAGGAGACGCCGGAAGGCTGGAAGAAGCCGCTGGCGTCGAAGTAGGCCTCGCGGCTGCGGTCCAGGTTCCAGGCCTCGACCCGCAGGCCGCTGCCCCAGGACTCGAGCCCGCTGGGCGAGAAGTACTGCGTCGAGGGGAAGGCGAAGTCCTTGCTGTGATGGAAGACCCGCGGCAGCAGCGCGAGCCCCGCGCGCGGATCGAAGCGGTGGTGCAGGTGCAGGTAGACGTCGTGGTGGCTGTTGCCGTCCTGGACCACGCCGCCGCTGGCGTCGCCGAGGAAGCCCCAGCCGTTCGCCATCTGGTGGAAGGCGCCGACGAAGAAGCCGTTGTCCTGGAGGTCCGAGACCGTGTGCAGCCGCGGCGTGAAGGCGCTGTTGTAGCGGTCGAAGCGGAAGGGCTCGGAGGGGTCGATCCAGTCGTCGTTGCGGTAGCCGATCCAGAAGCTGGAGCCGCTCTCGGGCCGGTAGTCCAGGCCGAGGCCGCCGCGGAGGCCGGAGTCGCCGGCCTGGCTGCCCTCGAGGGCGGCGTGCAGGGTGGTGAAGGGGTCGTAGGCCCAGTCCAGCCGCGTCACCAGGCTGGTGCGGTCGGCCTCGTCTCCGGCGCCGTCTTCGTAGTGGGCCTGCTCCAAGCCCGCCCGCAGGCGCAAGTCGGGGGCCGAGTCGGGCGCGACCGCGAAGCCGACCCCGGCGAGCAGCTTGGTCCGGGTCCAGTCGGCGTTGTCCCAGTAGTGCTGGGCGCTGGCGAACAGCCGCGGCCGCTGCGCCGCGACCGCGTCGGCGCGTCCTTGCATGGCGGCGAAGTCGTCCGGGTCCTCGAGGAGGACCTGGTCGTAGCCGCGCTCGGCGGCGCCGGGGCGTCCCTGCCACAGTTCCAGGTCGGCGAGGCCGCGGCGGGCGGCGTGGCCGTGCGCGCCGTCGGCGAGCTCGGCGTAGAGCTGGGCGGCCCACAGGCGGCGCCCGGCCCAGTTCCAGCAGTTGGCGAGGCCGAGCTGCACGCGCTGGCGGCGCAGCGGGTCCGCCTCATCGGCGAGCAGCAGCTGGTAGTGGTGCTCCGCCTCCGCGTGCTGGCCGCTCCAGGCCAGCACGTCGGCGAGGGCGAGGCGCGTCTCGCGGTCGGCAGGATCCTGCTCCACCAAGGCTTGGTAGCTGGCGATCGCCTCCTGGCGGCGGTCCGGCAGCGCCGCCAGGGCGGCGGCGTGTTCGGCCCGGGCCCGGGCGTCGGCGGGTCGAGCACGGACCAGGGCGGCGAAGGCCTCGGCGGCGCCGGCGGGGTCGCCTTCGCGGCGACGGATCTCTGCGACGCCGCGCCAGGCTTCGGCGAGGCCGCCGTCGATGGCCGCCAGGAACAGGTCCTCGGCCGTGATCATGTCGCCGTCCTCGAAGGCCTGCCATCCCTGAGCGTGGGCCTGGCGGGCCTCTTCGCCCGGCTCCGCTGCGGGCGGGACCGGGTCCTGGACCGGATCCTCGGCCGCAGGGGCGGCGTCCCCGGCTTCCTGGGCGGGCAGCGCAGCTCCAGCCACCAGGCAAGCCGCCGCGAGGGCGCGGCGCAGCCACGGACCGTGCGGTCGGGGGGCGCGGCACATACCCCGCTTTCGGCTGGTTCCCACGCCCTCCTTGAGCCTGCGGCCTCGCCGGCGTCGCCCCCGCGTGCCGCGAACCGGCATACTGGCGACATGCTGCTCGCCGGCTTCCTGCTGACCGCCGCCGCCCTGCCCCAGGAGGCCCCCGTGATCGAGATGCGGGCGCCGCTGCCGCAGCCGCCCCGCACGATCGTGCTCGTGCTCGTGGACGACCTCGGCTGGAGCGACCTCGGCTGCTGCGGCAGCGGGTACTACGAGACCCCGCACATCGACCGCCTGGCGGCCGAGGGCATGCGCTTCACCCAGGCTTACGCCTCCTGCGCCGTCTGCTCGCCGACGCGAGCGGCGGTGCAGACCGGACGGGCGCCGGCGCGGCTCGGCATCACGGACTGGATCCACCACTCCTCGGCGCTGGCGCGGCGGGCGGTCGCCAACCGGCGCCACGCCGAGGGCTTCGAGGCGCCGCCGCAGGGCAAGGGGCTGTTGACCCCGGTCAACCGCCACTGGCTCGACCACGACGAGATCAGCCTGGCCGAGCTGCTCGCGCCCGCTGGCTACCGCGGCGGCTACGTCGGCAAGTGGCACCTCGGCCCGGTGGGCTGGCTGCCGCAGGACCAGGGCTACGCCTTCAACGCCGGCGGCTGCCGCTTCGGCCAACCGCCCAGCTACTTCGACCCCTATACGAACCGCGCCTTTCCCGGCGGCATCCCCGGCCTGCCGCCGCGGCAGGAGGGCGAGTACCTGACTGCGCGCGAGGCCGACGAGGCGATCGGCTTCCTCGAGCGTGCCGGCGACGCGCCCGCCTTCCTGTTCTACGCCCCCTACGCGGTGCACTCGCCGATCCAGGCCCCCTTCGACGTCACCGAGCGCTTCCAGGCCAAGCCGCCCACCCACCACGACCAGCCGGCCTACGCGGCGATGATCGCCGAGCTCGACGACGCCGTCGGCCGGATCCTCGCCGCGCTCGAGCGCCTCGGCCGGCTCGAGCGCAGCCTGATCGTCTTCACCTCCGACAACGGCGGGGCTAGCCACTTCCCCGCCACCGACAACGCGCCGCTGCGCAAGGGCAAGGGCTTCCCGTATGAAGGCGGCCTGCGCGTGCCGCTGCTGGTGCGCTGGCCGGGGGCGGCGAAGCCCGGCAGCGAATGCCGCGTGCCCGTGATCAGCACGGACCTGTTCCCGAGCCTCGCCGACGCGGCGCGCGCGAAGGTCCCGCGTGACCGGGCCTACGACGGCGTCAGCCTGCTGCCCTTGCTGCAGGACCCGGCCGCGCGCTTCCCGTCGCGCCCGTTGGTCTGGCACTTCCCCCACTACTGGTGGGGCGGCCGGCTGACGCCCTACAGCGTCGTGCGGGACGGTGATTGGAAGCTGATCCACCAGTACGAGGACGGCCGCGACGAGCTCTACGACCTAGTCGCCGACCCCAGCGAGCAGCGCGACCTCGCCGGCGAGCAGCCGGAGCGGGTCGAGGCCCTGCGGCGCACCATGCTGCGCGAGCTCTACCGCCAGGGCGCGCGCTTCCCGGCGCCGATTCGGGACTAGGCGCGCTGGGGGCCAGCCGCGCCGGCGCCGCGCGCACGGCGGCCGCGCCACTCCGCCTTCGGCGCCGGGCCGGAGCCTTGCTCGAGCAGGCGCAGCTCCTGGACCTCGACCGTGATCGCGCCGTGCTCGTCGCGCGGGATGCCCTCGACCAGGTAGGGGCCGCGGGTCAGCGTCCACGGCGCCAGGCGGCGGTACTGCTGCGGGAACAGGACGGTCTCGTAGAGCGCGGTGGTGTCCTCGAAGGACAGGAACATCATCGGCTTGCCCTGGCGGGTGCGGATCGGCTTCTGCGTCACCTGCCAGCCGACCAGGCGCACGCGCTGGTCGATGTGCTGCGCGAGCTCGCGCGCCGGGATCGCGCCGGAGGCGCGGATGGCGTCGGCGAAGAGGTGCAGCGGGTGCGAGCTGACCAGGAAGTCGAGGGTCTCCCACTCCTGCAGCAGCATGGTGCGGCGGTCGTACTCCGGCGCCGGCGGCGGCTTGCGCGTGGCGGCTTGGGCGAACAGCGCGCCGTCGCCGCGCGCCGGGTCCTTGCGGTGGCGCGCCCACAGCGCGGCGGCGCGCATGCGCTCGGGGCGGGTCAGGCCGTCGGGCAGGGGGTCGAGGGCGCCGGCGCGGATCAGCGACTCGAGCTCCTTGGGCTGGAGCGACACGCGCCGCAGCAGCTCGTCCTGGCTGGCGAAGGGCCCCGCCGCGGCGCGCGCCGCCAGCAGCCGCGCGCAGCTCTCGCTGCCCAGCCCCCCCACCTGGCTCAGGCCGACTCGCACCGCGCCGTCGGCGCCGGCGAAGCTGCGGCCGGAGGCGTTGACGTCCGGCAGCACGATGCGGAGCCCCATGCGCCGCGCCTCGGCGACGTAGGCGAAGGTGGCGTAGTAGCCGCCGTAGTTGGCCAGCACCGCGGCCATGAATTCGGCCGGGAAGTGCGCCCGCAGATAGGCCGAGCGGAAGCTGACCTCGGCGTAGCTGGCCGAGTGCGCCTTGCAGAAGGAGTAGCCGGAGAAGGACTCGATCTGTCGCCACAGCTCCTCGGCCACGGTCCGCTCGGTGCCCTGCGCCACCGCGCCGGCCACGAAGCGCTCGCCGTAGCGCTCGAGCCGCTGGTAGGCGCGCTTCTTGGTCATCGCCCGGCGCATGCCGTCGGACTCGGCCGGGCCGATGCCGGCGACGGCCTCGGCCACCTTCATGACGTCCTCCTGGTAGGTCATGACGCCGAAGGTCTCGGCCAAGAGCTCGCGCATCGCCGGGTGCAGGTACCAGGCCTCGTCGTGATCGCCGCCGTGCGCCACCGACCAGTGATGGCGCTCGATGTAGGCCGCCATCATGCCGCTCGAGCTGATGCCCGGGCGGATGATGCTCGAGGCCGCCACCAGCGCCGGGAAGCTGCGACAGCGCAGCTTCTGCAGCAGCCCGCGCATGCCCGGCGACTCGATGTAGAAGCAGCCCATGGTGTCGCCGCGCTCGACCAGCTCGCAGGTGCGCGAGTCGCGCTTCGGGTCGAGGCGCGAGAAGTCCAGGTGCAGGCCGGTGTTGCGCTCCACCGCCGCGCGCGCGTCGCGGATCACCGCCAGGCCGCGGTTGCCGAGCAGGTCGATCTTGACCAGGCCGGCGTCCTCGACCCCGTACATGTCCCACTGGGTGACGACCAGCGGCCCGGCCTCGGTCTCCTTCTTGGCCCGAGCGAGCGGCAGGTGGTCGGTCAGCGGCGAGGGGGTCAGCACGATGCCGCCGGCGTGCACGCCGAGGAAGCGCGGGAAGCCGTCGAGCTGGCCGGCCTCGCGCAGGATCGTACGCCAGGGTTCGGCGTCGAGCGGCAGGCCGGCCGCCTTCGGGTTGCGCATCACCTCCTCGGGTGTGAGCGGGCCCTGGCGGTGCCACGGCAGCACCCGCGTCACCGGCCCGATCTCGGCCGGCGGCAGGCCCATGACCTTGGCCAGCTCGCGCACCGCGCCGCGGGCGGCGAAGGTGCTGTGGGTGCAGATCATGGCCACGTGGTCACGGCCGTGGCGCTCGTAGACGTGGTCGAGCACGGCGTCGCGTTCGTCCCAGGCGAAGTCCAGGTCGACGTCCGGGAAGTCGCTCCGGCCGCGGTTCATGAAGCGCTCGAAGTAGAGCCCGTGCGCCAGCGGGTCGACGTGGGTCAAGCCGAGCAGCCACGACACCAGGCTGTTGGCGGCCGAGCCGCGGCCGCAGTTCTGGATGCCGCGCTGGCGCGCCCAGCGGCCGATGTCGGCCACGATCAGGAAGTAGTCGGCGAAGCCGAGCTCGTCGATCAGGCTCAATTCCCGGTGCAACTGGGCCCGGTAGCGCTCGCGACCGGCAGTCGGCACGCGGCGCCGCTTCAGGCCGCGCTGGCACAGACGCGCCAACTGCGCCAAGGCGCTGCGCCCGCCCGGCACCGGGAAGCGCGGCAGCCGCTTCTCGCCCAGCGGGATGCGATAGTCGGCGCGCTCGGCGAGTTCGTCGGCGCGGCGCAGCGCGGCCGGGTCGGCGGCGAAGTCCCAGGCACGCTCCTGCGGCCCCTTCAGCCAGGCGCCGCGCGGCGCCAGCTGCTTCGGCTCCAAGCGTTGCAAGGTGGTGTTGGCGCCGATCGCCGCCAGCAGCCGGTGGCGCTCCCAGCCGTCGGCGTCGGCGAAGGCCACCCGCGGCGCCGCTAGGAAGGGCAGCCCGGTCTCGGCCGCCACCCGCGCGTCGGTGGCGAACAGCTCCTCCCCCCCGCGCGCCCGCGCCAGCCCGCGCAGCAGCTCGGCGTGGGCCGAGAGCACCGCGAAGCCGTCGCCCTCCTCGGCGATCCATCGCGGCAGCCCCCAGCCGCGCTCCTCGCCGGCCATCTGCCAGCGCGAACTCAGCCGGCACAGCGAAGCCCAGCCGGCCTCGTCCAGCGCCACCAGCTGCGCCGGCCCCAGCCGCAGCCCGAAGACCGGCTTCACCCCCGCCGCCTCGCAGGCCTTCTGGAACGGCACCGCGCCCCACAGCCCGCCGACATCCGCCATGCCCAAGGCCCCGATCCCCCGCTCCACCGCCCGCTGCGCCAGCTCCTCCACGGTCGCCGCGCCCCAGTGGAAGCACCACGGGGTGGCGACGTTTAGCTGCGCCGCGGTCATGGGGGCGGAGTGCCGGCCGGCCGCGAATCCCTCCCTCCACCGGTGCGGGTCGAGGTCGGAGTCACGGTACCCGGGGAATCAGGAGGGTAAGAGGAGCGAGGAGGGAGGGGCGAGGCGAGGCCGGAAGAGGCGGCCGCCACTCCGCCCCTCGCGACATGACCGCGACCCAGCCACACCGTCTCGCCGACCCGCACCGCGCCCATGCCGTGGCGGTCGCGGATGCCGTCGAGGGCCTCGACCAGCTGGCGTTCGCGGGCGCGGCCCTCGTCGAGCAAGGAACCCTGCCAGTAGCCGCGCGACAGGCCGCCGAGGCGCACGCCGAGCAGGCGGACCAAGGTGCGCCGGGTCGCCATGCGGTGCAGGATCTCGAGCGCCGGCTCCAACAGCTCGCCGTCGTGGTCGGTGGGCACCGGCAGGGTGGTGTCGCGGGTCTCGGCGACGAAGTCGGCGTAGCGCAGCCGGACGGTGAGCTTGCGCGCCAAGAGCCCCTGCGCGCGCAGCCGCCGGGCGGCGTCGGCCAAGAGCTCCTGCAGCTTGGCGCGCAGGAAGCCGTGGTCCTCGGTGTCGCGCGGGAAGGTCTGCTCGTGGCCGATGGTCTTGGCCTCGTGGCGCTCCCACGGCGGCCGCACCGGGGTGTCGTCCTCGCCGCGGGCGCGCCGCTGCATCGCCGGGCCGTAGCTGCCGAAGACCTCCTCCAGGAACCAGCCCTCGGTGCCGGCCAGGGTGCCGAGCCGCGGGATCCGGAAGTCGAGCAGCCGCTTGGTCGTGACCGGGCCGATGCCCGGCAGCACCTTCACCGGAAGCGGCGCCAGGAAGCGCGACTCCTGTCCCGGGCGCACGTCGAACAGCCCGCGCGGCTTGGCGAAGGCCGAGGCCACCTTGCTCACCAGGCGGTTGCGCGACACGCCGATGGTCAGGTCCAGCCGCAGCCGCTCGCGCACCTCCCGGCGCATGCGCTCGGCGGCGTCGACGGCGCGGTCGTAGAGCAGGCCGGTGCCGCTCAAGTCGAGGTAGGCCTCGTCGACCGAGACCTTCTCGATGATCGGCGTGTAGCCGCCGAGCACGTCGAAGACCGCGCGCGAGGCGCGACCGTAGAGCCCGTGGCCGCCGCGCACCCGCACGAGATCGGGGCACAGCCGGAGCGCCTGGGCCATCGGCATCGCCGAGTGCACGCCGTATTCCCGCGCCTCGTAGCTAGCCGCCGCCACCACCCCGCGCTGCTCGGGCGAGCCGCCGACCACCACCGGGCGGCCGACCAGCGACGGGTCCCGCACCCGTTCGACGGCGACGAAGAAGGCGTCGAGGTCGACGTGCAGCACCGAGCGGTCGCGGGCGGTCACGGCGACGGCCTCAGGGCAGCGGCGCGCCGCCCTCAGCCGGCGCGACGGCCGGACTGGCGCAGACGGCCGACGACCACACCGCGCACTCGGGCCTGGGCTCCCGGCGGCAGCGAACCCGGCTGATCGCCGTCCGGCGGCGGCGGGAAGCCAGCCACCGGATGGAGCCGCAAGTCGCTCCCCAGCTGCGCCAGCGCCAGCGAATCCGCCGCGCCCAGCCACCACACCACCAGGTCGCCGGGTTCGGCGTCCTGCCGGCTGGAGATCGCCAGCAGGTCGCCGTGGCGGAGGTCCTCGCCGCCGCCCGGGGGATGGGGAGCGGGCGACGGCGCGACCAGGGACAGGAAGAAGGTGTCTGCCAAGCCTTCCTCATGGACGACGAATTGCGCCGCCTTGCCGGAGGGCTCGGATTCGAGCAAACGAGGGGTCATTTCCACAGCCGGAGCACTCCTACGACGCGGCCGGCGAGCGAGAAGGGCTCGCCCCGGCGCACGACGATGTCCGAGAGGGTCGCGTTGGCCGGACGCAAGACGATGCGTCCGCGCTCGGGCAGGTAGCGCTTGACGGTGGCTTCCATCTCCTCGCCCTCGCCGACCAGGGCGACGACGATGTCGCCCTTCTTGGCCGAGTCGTTCTGCTCGACCAGGACCAGGTCGCCGTCGAGGATGCCGGCCTCGATCATCGAGTCGCCCTCGACGCGCAGGGCGAAGTCGGCCTCCGAACCCTCGGGCAGCGGCAGGGCGCCCTCGAGGTTCTGGATCGCCGTCAGCGGCGCGCCAGCGGCGACGCGGCCGACGATCGGCACCGCCCGGGCATCGACCCGGGACTCGTCACCGCCCTCGGCGGCGAGCAGGGCCTCCCCCGCCGGGGTCGGCTCGATGCCGCGCGCCTGGCGCGAGATTTGGATCAGGCCCTTGCGCTCCAGGGCGCGCAGGTGGAAGTCCGCGGTCTGGGCGCTCACGCCCAACAGCCGCCCCAGCTCAGCCCGCGTCGGCGGATAACCGTGCCGGGCTTGGAAGGCTCTCAGGGATCGCAGCGCGGCCTCCTGACGTGAGCTGAGCTTTTCCGGGGTCGGCATGGCGCCAGTATATGATAAATATCATAGCCGTCAAGCCCCTTTCCCAGAGCGGCCCTTCCGCGCCTAGGATGGCGCCATGCTGCTGGCCGCCCTCATCCTGGCGATCCCCGCCGCCGCGTCCCACCTCCAGGAACCCGAGCTCAAGGGCTGCCGCCGCTGCGACCACCGCGGCGTGGTCGACTGCAAGCAGCACGACGAGGAACTGCTGGCCCTCGAGCGCCGCGTCGAGTTCTGCGCCGCCGCCGCCCGATGCGAGGACTGCGGCGGCGCCCTGCTGGTCCCCTGCAAGCGCTGCGACGGCGGCCCCGAGACCGGCCTCATGGAGCTGCGGCGCAAGGAAGTCGCGGCCTGGCTGGCGAAGGAGGACCCGCTCGAGAAGTTCCTCGAGCGGCCGCTGGTGCGCATCGAGACCCCGCACTTCGTCTTCGTGACCGACGCCGACAAGCTCAAGCGCGGCAAGAAGAAGGTCGACGGCCACCGCTTCCTGCACGAACTGGCCCGCGACGCCGAGGAGGCGGCGGCCTGGATCGACCAGCACTACCAGCCGGGCGAGAAGGGCTACCGAACCCGCATGCGACTGTGGTTCTGGGAGCACATGGAAGACCACCTCAAGGTCATGCGCCACTTCCTCGGCAGCGGCTCGGCCGGCGACTTCAAGATGCTCGGCCACGAGCCGCTGTTCAGCGTCCACTGCCACGACCACGCCTTCCAAGGCATCGAGCCGCAGCTGCGCAGCCTGGGCGTGCACAACGGCGTGCACATGCTGCTCTCGAACCTCTGGACCGAGGTCTGGATCGGCGACATGCAGGGCGGCTGGTTCGACTCCGGCGCCGCCCACTGGTACGAGGAGCAGGTCTACGGCTTCGTCCAGCACTACTGCATCGACGAGGCGGTGATCCCGCCCGACTGGAACGGCGGCGTCTGGCGGGCGGCGCTACGCGAGCTGCTGACGCGCAAGTCGGAGACGCTGCTGCTGCCGAACCTGGTCAAGGAGCAGACCGGTTCGATGACCCCCGAGGAGCAGGCGCTGGCCTGGTCGGTCTACGACTGGATCGTCGCCACCAAGCCCGATGCCCTGGCCGGGCTGCTGCGCGGCGCCAAGAAGCGGACCCCGTCGCGGGAGATGTACCCGGAGCTGCTCGGGCTGACGCTGCTCGAGGCCGAGCGCGCCTGGCGCGCCTGGGTGGTGGAGACCTATCCCAAGAAGGAGAAGAAGCGGCGCCGCTGAGGCCGGGCCGACGGGCTCAGAAGCGGTTGCGCAGCTCGGAGCCGTCGTCGCGGCGACCCGGCCGGGAGCGCACCGCGCCGCGCAGCGCCGCCCGGTCCCAGGCGTCGAGCAGGAGGTCGGCGTAGCGCTGGACTTGCTCCGGTTCCTCCCTGCCCGACTCCAGCTCGGGCAGCGGGTCGGAGCGCCGCCCGGAGCGCTTCATGACCGACTCGACGGCGGCCGGATCGTGCCCGAGCAGCAAGTCGCTGGTCCCCCACTCCCGCTCCAGCCGGGCCATCATCACCGCGTCGGGCAAGGCGCAGCCGATCTCCTCGGTCGAGCTGGCGGTGACCACGGGACAGCCGCGGACGCTGCCCGCGGCCCGCGCGATCAGCCCGGTCAGGCTCGGCCAGTGGGCATGGATCAGGTCGAAGGGCTGCTCGCGAGCCAGGGCCGCTGCCTTTCGCGTGCCGGAAGCCCAGTAGGCGGCGGCAGCCGGGCGGCCCAGGGGCTTGGCGAGCCGGGCCAAGAGGTCGGCCCCGGTCTCGGCGGCTGCCAGCGGCCGCAGGCCAGGGCGGAAGCGGTGCACCGGCCAGCCGTGCAAGGAAACCGAGCCGTCCACGCAGGCTGGGGCCAGGAAGCTGAGCCTCAACTCTCCGCCGAACAGGCGGTCGAGTTGGCGGCACAGGCCGGGGAACCAGGGAGCCGGGGCGAGCTCCGACGCGGTGGGAAGCGCGGGGAGAACGACGAGGACGGTGAGGACCCCGGATTCAGGGGGCTGGGATTTCATCCGGGTGGAGGGGGGTGACTCGATTGAACCAAAAAATGGCCGGGATGGGAAGCCCCTTGCGGGCGGGCCCCTCTGAGGCACCCGCGCGCGGTCAGCGCTCGGTGGAGGGCGCCGTCTGCCGTGGCAAGCAGTACGAGGCCTCGACCACCTGAGCCAAGGGGTCCTCACCCCACCGGCCCTCCACCAGCCCTGCCATCTCCTCACCCTCGGAGAGCCCCTTCTCGAGGATGCGCTGCAAGGGCTTGAGGTAGGCCAATTCCTCCGGAGGCAGCTCCACCAAGTCGACCAGCCAGCGAGCGTAGTCGAGCAGGGTGCGCCCGTCCCCCACCGGCGCCGCCAGGCCGCGGTGGTGGCCGTCCTTCCAGGCGGAGACGCGCTGATGGTGGCTCCAGCCCGCGGTCAGCTGCCAGGCGCCCTCGAGGGCCGCGGGGGCGTAGAAGATGCCCTTGACGAGGGCGCACAGGGCCAGCGCCATGTCGGGGCAGCCGGTGTCGGTGCTGCGGATCTCGAGCTGGGGCCGGAAGCGGACCTCGGGGAAGACGGTGCTGAGGTGCAGCTCCCAGTCGGCCTCGCTGGCTTCGCCGGCCTCGAAGTACTCCCGGAAGCTGCGGCCGCGGCCGTCCTGGGCGACGCCGTCGCGGACGACGAACAGCATCGGCACGTCCAGCACCCATTCGAGGTAGTCCTGGAGGCTGGCGTCGGCCGCCACGAGCGACGCCGGGATGCCGCAGCGGCGGTCGTCGGTGCGCGTCCAGACGTGGCCGCGCCAGCTGGCGAAGCCGCTGGCCTCGCCGGCGCGCAGGGTGGAGTTGGCGAACAAGGCGCTCAGGATCGGCGCCAGGGAGAAGGCCGTGCGCATCTTGCGGGCGGCGTCCTCGGCGTCGGCGTGGTCGAAGTTGACCTGCGTGCCGCAGGTGGCCTTCATCATCCACAGGCCCAGGTCGCCGGCCTGGGCCAGGTAAGGCTCGAGCACGTCGTAGCGGGCCTTGGGGATGCGCTCGATGCGGTCGGGCGGGTCCGCCGGCTGGGCGCCGAGGCCGACGAAGCGGACCCCGAACTCGTGGCAGAGGGCCTCGAAGTGGCCCACGATCTCGTCCAGCTCGGCCTCGATCTCGGCCACCGCCGCGCGCGGGCTGCTGTTGAACTCGATCTGGGCGCCGGGCTCGAGGGTGATGCCGCGGCCGTCTTGGGCGGCCAGGCCGAGCAGAGCGCCGTCCTCCTCCAGCCGCCGCCACCCGGTCCGGCGGGCGAGGCTCTCGAGGATCTCGGCCATGCCGTCGGGGCCGCGGTAAGGGACCGCGCGGCCGTCCAGCCGGGTGACGAACATCTCGTACTCCAGCCCGAGCTTGAAGTCCGAGGGCGGCCGGTGCCCGCGGGAGAGGGCGTCCATCAGGCGGCCGGGGTGGCGCAGGTGGCTCATGCCGTGGTCAGGAGGGGACGCCGGGCTGCCCGGTTTCGCGCAAGGCCAGCGGCGCGGCCATCACTTCGCGCAGGATCATGGCTTCACGCCAGGACGAGGAGGGCCGCCAAGCGACGTGGTAGTCGATCTCCGCGGCTGCGGTGGCCTCCAGCTGGCCCAGCCGGCGGTCGTCGAGCTCATCGGCGAGGTCGGCGAAGGTGGCGCGGTCGAAGCGGTCGTCGAGCTCCTGGCTGAAGGAGGCGGTGCCGAAGTCGCGCCGCTCCAGAGCGGACTCCAGGTCGCCGACCGTGCGCGCCGAGGCGGGCGGCGCCGCCGGGACGGGGCGGACAGCCGGGACGGGCGGCACCGGGGGCAACTGGCGCGCCACCGGCCGCGGCGCCAGGAAGGGGGCGAAGGGCTCGCCGGGCCCCTCCTCCTCCTCGAGCTCGAAGTCGAGCTCCACGGGTCCCGGGTCCGGCGGAGGCGGCCCGGCCTGTCGCTGTTGCCCCTGCTCCTGGCGCTTCTTCCACCACCCGGCAGCGCTGCTGCCGATGACGAAGATCACCACCATGATCTGGAACAGGACGTCGAGGAATTCCATGGCTCCGGGCGATCAGCCCTGCTTGTCGGGCTTGCCGCCTCCCTGGCCCGGGTCCTGCGGCGCGTCGCCGGCGATGCTGCCGCGCATCTTGGTGTCGGACTCGATGTTGCGCAGGCGGTAGAGGTCCATGACCCCGAGGTTGCCGCTGCGCAGCGCCTCGGCCATGGCCAGCGGCACCTCGGCCTCGGCCAGCACCACCTTGGCGCGGTTGGCGGTCACCTCGGCGCGCTGCTCCTGCTCTGCCGCGACCGCCATCGCCCGCCGCTTCTCGGCCAGGGCCTGCGCCACCCGCTTGTCGGCCTCGGCCTGGTCGGCCTGCAGCCGGGCGCCGATGTTGGTGCCGATGTCGACGTCGGCGATGTCGATCGAGACGATCTCGAAGGCGGTGCCGGCGTCCAGGCCCTTCGCGAGCACGGTCTTGGAGATCATGTCCGGGTTCTCGAGCACCGCCTTGTGGGTGTCGGCCGAACCGATGGTGGTGACGATGCCCTCACCCACCCGGGCGATGATCGTCTCCTCGGTGGCGCCGCCGACCAGCCGGGCGATATTGGTGCGCACCGTGATCCGGGCCTTCGCCAGCACCTGGATGCCGTCCTTCGCGACCGCGGCGATCTCGGTCTTGCCGCTGGCCGGGTTGGGGCAGTCGATCACCTTCGGGTTGACGCAGGTCTTGACCGCGTCGAGCACGTCCCGGCCGGCCAGGTCGATGCCGGTGGCGGTCTTGAAGTCCAGCGGCAAGCCGGCGCGGTCGGAGCTGATCAGCGCCTGGATGACGTTGATGACGTTGCCGCCCGCCAGGTAGTGGGCCTCGAGGTTGCGCTGGTCGACGCCCTCGAGCCCCGCCTGCACCGCCATGATCCGCGCCCGCACCAGCAAGGCCGGGTTCACCTTGCGGAAGTTCATGGCGATCATGTCCAAGAGCCCGATGCCGGCCTTGGTCAGGAGCGACTGGATGTAGAGGTTGAGGTACTTCAGTACCACCACCAGCAGCACGAAGACGACGATGCCGGCGAGGCCGATCAGGACCCAGGTGAACGGCGACCAGGAAGACTCGGTGGCTTGGAGCAGGGCGAAGGGCAGCATGGTGAGGACGGGTACGGGAGAGGTCAGGCGGACGGTTCTTCGGAGGCGGTCTCGACCACCAGGCGGTTGGCCTCGAAGCGCAGGGCCAGCACCGGGGTGCCGGCGTCGATGTGCTCGCCGCGGGTGATGACGTCGACGCGCTGGCCGCCGAAGTCGACGATGCCGGCGGGCCGGAGGGAGCTGGCGGCGGTGCCGCGGCAGCCGACGAAGCGCTCGGCGGCGTGCTCGACGGCGGCGCGCTCGTCCTTGTCCCAGGTGGCGCCGCCCTGGATCATGCGCCGGCCCATGGGCGTGCGCGGGAACAACCGGAAGGCCGAGACCACGACCAGCGGCAGGCCGATCAGGGTGACCGCGAGCAAGGTCCAGCCGAGCATCATGTTCTCGCTGAAGCCGAGCACGATCGAGGCGATCAGCGAGGAGCCGGCGAGCAGCGACAGCACCCCGGCCGAGGGGAAGAAGACCTCAGCGGCGACCAGGGCGAAGCCGAGGAACAGCAGGGTGAGGGGCAGGATCATGCGGGAGGCTCCTCGTCCGGGGCGACGAGCAGGGAGATGCCGTGCCGCCCGAGTACGCGCACCGCTTGGCCGGCGGAGAGGAAATCTCCCTGGCTGAGGGCGTCGTAGGGTTCGCCGTCGATCTCGACCCGACCGGAGGGCCGCAGCGGCGTCAGGCAGCGGCCGCGGGCGCCGTCGGCCACCGCGGCGGGCGGGGCGCCGCCAGCGCTGCCGGCGACCGAGCCGGCGAAGTCGGCGCTGGGCTCGTTGGTCATGAAGGCGCCGACCCGGGTGCGGGCGAAGCGGCGGACCAGGAACATGCCCGCGATCGGCGCCACCAGCATCAGCAGCAGCAGGCGCAGCAGGTTGTCCTGGAACATCCCGACCTCGATCGCGCCCTCGGGGATGACGAACTCCTGCATCGCCAGCACCAGGCCGCCGAGCAGCATCAGGCCGCCGGTGATGCCGAGCACCAGGGTGCCCGGGAGGACGAAGATCTCGGCCGCGATCAGGACCAGGCCGCCGACCACCAGCAGGATCTCGGTCCACTCCGCCAGCCCGGCCAGGTAGCCGTGGAACAGGAACAAGGTCACGCAGACGGCGGCGGCGGCCTCGGGGGCGCCGAGGCCGGGCATCTGGAAGGAGATGACGATGAAGAAGGCGGCCGCCAGCATCAGCAGCCAGGACCAGCTGCCGAGGCCGCTGACCAGGCGCTCGGACCAGTTGGCCTCGACCGTGACCAGCTCCAGCCCGGCCCAGCCCAGGCTGTCGAGCAGGCCGTCGCGGTCGACGGCGATGCCGTCGCAGAAGCCGAGCTCGAGGGCCTCCTCGCTGGTCAGGGCCAGCAGCTCGCCCGAGGCGCAGATCATCTCCAGGAAGCTCGGCTGCTCGCCGTTCTGGAGCAGCTGGTCGTACTGCTCACCGCTGACGATCCGGACCTCGCCGCGCACCGAGACCCGCTGCAGCTCCACCTCGTTGTCGACGAAGGCCTCGGCCACCGCCGGGTTGCGTCCGTGCTGCTCGGCCCAGCCGCGGAACTCCGCCCGCAGCGCCGACAGCATCTTCTCCTCGACGTCCTCGTCCAGCTGCAGCGGCAGGCCGGCGGGGCCGACCGAGATCGGCATCGCCGCGCCGATGGTCGCGGTCGGCACCATCCAGATCTCCTCGCAGGACATCGCCAGGTAGGCGCCGGCGGAGAGGGCCTGGCGGTCGATCAAGCAGACCAGGCGCCGGTCCCGCCCCATGGCGTCGAGCCGGTCCCCGAGCCGCTTCATGAGCTCGACGGCGCCGCCGGGGGTGTCCAACTCGAGCAGCACGCCCGACGCGCCGGTGGCCGAGGCCTTCTCGGCCGCGCGGCGCAGGATCGAGGCCCAGGACTCCTCCAGGGCGCCCTCCAGTCGGACCAGGACCACCGGAGCGGCCTCAGCCTCCGGCGCGGGGTCGGCCGGGACCGGATCCTGGGCGACCAGGAGACCCGCCAGCATCAGGAGGGACAGCACGACCAGAGTATAGGGTGGTGGCGGCCGGGATCCTCCTCGCCTGCGGCGGCGGGAGGTGGCGGGAGCGCATGGGAATCGAACCCACCGGGCCCATCCGTGATGACCCCCAACGGCTTTGAAGGCCGCGCGGGGCGCCAGCCCCGATCCGCTCCCCTCCGTCGCCCTACTGTAGCGCGGCGGCCAGGGCCGGTCGCCGCATCCGCTCAGGCCAGCACGACGCCGGGCGGCCCGGCCTCGACCTCGCCGACCAGGACCGGCGCCGGGTCCTGCTCGAAGGCGCCCAAGAAGGCCGCCTGCTGCTCCGGCGGCACGCACACCAGCAAGCCGCCGCTGGTCTCGGCGTCGTAGCAGAGGCCCGCGAGCCACTCCGGTGCGCCGGCTTCCACGGTCACCAGGTCGCCCATCGAGGCCCGGCCGCGCTTGGAGGCTCCGGAGTAGACGCCGTCGGCCGCCAGCTCGCCGGCGCCGTCGTAGAGCGGCAGCGCCACGGCGCGGAAGACCAGCCGCACGGCGGAGCCGCGGGCGAGGTTGCCGGCGTGCCCGAACAGGCCGAAGCCGGTGACGTCGGTGCCGGCCCGGACGCCGGCGGCGCGCATGGCGGCGGCGCCGCGCCGGTTGAGGTGGGCCATGCCGCGCTGGGCGGCGGCGGCGTGCTCCTCGCTGACCCGTCCCTGCTTGACCCCGGTGGTGATCGAGCCGCTGCCCAGGGGCTTGGTCAGATAGAGCAGGTCCCCCGCCTCCGCGCCCTGGTTGGTCACCAGGTGCTCCTCCGCCACCTCGCCGAAGACGGCGAAGCCGAACAAGGGTTCGGCGGCGCGCACCGTGTGGCCGCCGACCCAGAGGGCGCCGGACTCGATCACCTTGGCAGCCGCGGCCGCGAACAGGGGCTCGGTGACGCTGGCGTCCCAGTCCTCGGGGAAGCCGGCCAGGTTCAGGACGGCGGTGGCCTCCCCGCCCATGGCGTAGATGTCGGAGAGGGAGTTGGCGGCGGCGATGGCGCCGTAGGCGCCGGCGTCGTCCACCACCGGCGGGAAGAAGTCCGCGGTATAGAGGGCGACGCGGCCGTCGCCGCGGCGCAGCGCCCCCGCGTCGTCGAAGCCCTGGGGGCCGACGAGCAGGTCCGTGGAGTCCGCTGCGGGCAGGACTTGACGCAGAACCTGCGCCAGCTCGCCCTGGGGGATCTTGGCGGCTCAGCCGCTGCAGGCGGCGTATTCGGTGAGGCGTTTGGCCGGTGCCATGGAGCGGGATTCTAGGACCCCAGGCGGACCTTTCGTAGGCCGGATCGGCAGGAATCGCGCGGAGATCCGCCTTTTCCCGCCTCAAGCGTGCAGGCCCCCGAGCCGAAGAAGAGCATGACTCCTCCGGCTTGTCCCGAGGGCTCCGTCCTGCGTACGCACCTTGAGCGCACCTCACCGACCGCAACCCTCCCCGTGGCGTCGGCCTGTCCGCCGGCCCACCAGCAAGGCCATCGCTGGCCTCGCGGGCCCGATGCCTCCGGACCGCCGCAAGATCATCCAGGACGTGTCGCTCCGGCTGCAGGCGGTCGGCCTGCCGCTCGCGGGGCTCTTCCTGGCCATGAACGCCCTCTGGACCGCCGCGGTGATCCTCGGGGCCCTGGCGGTGAACCTGCTCACCCTGCTGGCCGTCCGGCGCAAGGAGAAGGCCGGGGCCTGGGCTTACGTCACCGTCGCCGACCTGCTGCTGATCACGACCGTGGTCCTGATCCCCTCCGGCGGCATCATGTCGCCGGCCACCCCCTGGGTGGTGGCGGCCCCGCTCTTCGCCTGCTACCTGTTCGGGCCGCGCGGCGGCTTGCTCACCGGGATCTCGGCCGGGCTGACGCTGGCCGGCCTCTGGGCCAAGCAGGTCTTCTTCGGCCCCACCGAGAGCATCGTGCCGCCTTCGGTCGGTCCGGCCTTCCACCTGCTGCTGGCGCTGGGCGCGATCTCGATGGTGCTCTGGATCGCGAACGCCTGGCAGAAGGGGATCAAGCGCCAGATGGCCAGCCGCAGCGAAGCCGAGGAGCACCTGCGCGGCGCGCTCGAGAACCTGACCGAGGCCGTGTTCCTGATCCGGGCCGACCAGGACGACCCGACCGGACCGCTGAGCTACCGCTACGCCAACGCCGCCGGCCTGGAGATCCAGGGGCCGCTCCAGGAAGCCGGCTTCGACCTCGAGCGCCTGCTCGGCGACCGGGACCGGGCCGAGCTCCGCGCCTTCCTGCGCGAGCCCGAGGCCGACGGCCACCAGCTGACCCGCCGCGGCCTGGTCCATCCGATGACCCAGCAGGTCTTCGACCTCACCGTCTCCCGCTGGCGGGACGGCGCCGTGATGTGCCTCTACGACGTCAGCGAGCGCGCGGCGGTCGAGGAGAAGCTGCGGAGCATCAGCGCCGATGCCGAGGCCTCCAACCGGGCCAAGAGCGAGTTCCTGGCCAACATGAGCCACGAGATCCGGACGCCCATGAACGGCATCCTGGGCATGACCACCCTGGTGCTCGACACCGAGCTTGACGAGGAGCAGCGCGACTGCCTGAGCACGGTCAAGACCTGCGCCGAGTCCATGGGCGAGCTGCTCAACGACATCCTCGACCTGTCCAAGATCGAGGCCGGCCGCCTCGAGTTCGAGGAGGTCGAATTCGACCTCGACCAGGTGCTCGAGGGCGTCCTCGACAACATGGCGGTGAAGGCCAACGCCGAGGGCCTGGAGTGGAACGCCTTCCACGCCCACGACGTCCCGACCCAGCTGGTGGGCGACCCCACCCGCCTGCGCCAGGTGATGATGAACCTGGCCGGGAACGCCATCAAGTTCACCGAGGAGGGCGAGGTGGCGCTGGAGATCACGGTGAAGGAGCGGGAAGCGAAGCGCGTCTCCCTGTGCTTCGAGGTCCGCGACACCGGGGTCGGCATCGCGCCCGAGAAGATCGAGCAGCTGTTCGAGAAGTTCACGCAGGCGGACGCCTCGACCACCCGCAACTACGGCGGCACCGGGCTCGGCCTGGCGATCTCGAAGCAGCTCGTGGAGACCATGGGCGGCCAGATCGAGGTCGATTCGAAGCCCGGAGAGGGCACCTCCTTCCGCTTCTTCCTGGACTTCCCGCTGGCGCCGCAGCCGGCCGAGCAGCCGGCCCCGCCGGACGCCCTGATCGGGCTCCGGGTGCTGGCCGTGGACGACATCGAGACCAACCGCCGGGTGATGGCGGGCGTCCTGCGCAGCCTCGGCTGCCGCTACGAGTGCGTCGCCGACGGCGAGGAGGCCCTGAAGGTCCTGGCCGATGCGCAGGCCAAGGGCGACGGCTTCGCCTTCGTCATCAGCGACCGGCGCATGCCGGGCATGAACGGCCTGCAGCTGGCGGAGCGGATCCGGCTCGAGGAGAGCCTCGACACGGTCCACCTGGTGCTGCTCGGCTCGACGCCGCGCGAGGATCTGACGCTCGAGCGCACCGCTGGCTTCGAGGCCTGCCTGTGCAAGCCGGTCAAGACCCCGGTGCTGGAGCGCGAGATGCTGCGGATCCTGGGCGCCGACGCCCGGACCTCGATCGGCAGCCACACCCCGGCCGCGCAGGAGCCGCCGGCCGAACAGCCGGCCGAACAGCCTGCCGCGACCAAGGCTCCGGAGGCGCCGGCGGCGGACCCCGTCGAGACGCCCGCCCCCAGCGAGCCGGCTCCGACCGCCCCCGACCCGGCAAACGGCGCCGAGCCCGCTGCCCCGTGGAAGGGCAAGGTGCTCCTGGCGGAGGACAACCTCGTCAACCGCAAGGTCGCCACCCGGCTGCTGAACAAGTTCGGCATCGAGGTCGACGCGGTGGAGAACGGCGCCGAAGCGGTGGCCGCGGTCCAGGCCGGGGAATACGCCCTGGTGTTCATGGACTGTCAGATGCCGGTGATGGACGGCTACATCGCCACCGGCAAGATCCGCGAGCTGGGCGGCGAGTACGCCACCATGCCCATCGTCGCCATGACCGCGCACGCCATGATCGGCGACCGCGAGAAGTGCTTGGAGGCCGGCATGACCGAGTACCTGACCAAGCCGGTCCACGTCGAGCGGCTGCGGATGGTGCTGGAGCACTTCCTGCGCGAGCAGGCCGTGATGGCCCGCTTCCCGGGCAACGGCGACGAGTCCGCCGGCGAAGCGGCCTGAGGACCGCGCGCCTCTGCTGCTAGCATGCCGCCATGCGTTGGCTGCTGGCCGCCGTCGTCCTGCTCCTCGCCACCGCGGTCTTGTGGCGCTGGTTCGACCAGGTCGCGGAGCGGGTCCTGCCCGACCCGGGCGCGCTCGAACAAGAGCCCCTCGAGGGCGTCCGCTTCCCGGTCCAAGTCCTGGACGCCGAGGGCAGGCCGGCGCCGGGCGTCCGACTCGTGATCGGCCTCCAGCCTGCCGTGGACAGCGGCCGGATCCCGGTGGTCGCTTCGGCCCAAACCGGCCTGGACGGCCGGGCCGCGGTCTGGATCCCGGCGCGCCGCTGGGAGCGGCTGAACCAGGAAGGGACGGTCTTGCACCTGGTCGCCCGCTTCCCGGCGCTGGTGCCGCCGCAGGTGGCCTTCTCCCCCGCCGCTGCGCTGGAGTCAGGCCAGGACCTCCAGCTCGAGCTGCCGCCCGCGGCGGAAGTGGAAGTGGAGCTGTTGGAGGCCGGCGGCGACCGGTCCCAGCGGGATTTCCGGCTCTACCTCGGGTGGCAGCCGGCCGACCCCGAGGCCGCTGCGTGGAGCCGCAGCACCGAGATCGCGGTGCCGGCGCCCGGTGGCCTGGCGGTCTTCGCCTGCGGGCCTGGGCTGCGGCTCGACCTGTGGGTCGCGCGCGCCGACGGCAGCGGCCGCAAGGCCTTGGGGGACGCGAACGGACCGCTCGCGCCCGGGGAGACCTTGCGGCTCCAGCGGCAGCTGCCCAGCTGGAAGGGGCCGAAGCCCCCCGTTCCCGAGGACGGGCAGGGCTAGAGGGACTCGCCGGAGGCGGCGGCGCGAACCGAGGCCAGCAGCGCTGCTTCCTCTTCCAGCTCCACCGTCCGGAGGTCCAGCAGCAACCGGTCGTCCTGGATTCGGCCCACCAGCGGCGGGCGCTGCCGGCGTAGCCAGGCCGCCGTTTCTTCGGCGCCGCGCCCGGGCAGCCGCAGCAGGATGCCGGCGCTGGGCACGGGCACGGTCGGCGCCGCCCCGGAACCGACCCGGGATTCGCAGGCCACCGCCTCGGCCTCCAGGCCGCCTTGGTCGCTGAGGGCGGCGGCCAGGGTCTCGGCGCGCCCCCGCAGCTGCTCGGGCGTGGCCGCCAGCGCCCGGAGGGCCGGCAGCCGCTCCCGGGCGGCCTGCTCGCCGAGGGCGTGGAGGCGGAGGGTGGCTTCGAGCGCCGCCAAGATGGTCTTGTCGAGCCGCAAGCAACGGGTGAGCATGTCCCGCCGCAGGCGGCCGACCAGCGGCGCGGCGCCGACGATCAACCCTGCCTGGGGGCCGCCGAGCAGCTTGTCGCCGGAGAAGGTGACCAGGTCGCAGCCGTCGGCGAGGGCCGCCCGCACCGTCGGCTCGCCGCTGGCGCCGGGGAGGTCGGCGCCGACCAGCACGCCGGAGCCGAGGTCGTAGACCAGGGGCACCCCGTGTTCCCGGCACAGGCTCGCCAGCTCGTCGAGCGGCGCCTCGCCGGTGAAGCCTTCGATGGCGAAATTGCTGGGGTGGGCCTTGAAGACGCAAGCCACGCCCGGGTCGGCCAGGGCGGCGCGGTAATCCTTCAGGTGGACCCGGTTGGTGGTGCCCACCTCGAGCATCTCGGCGCCGGCGGCCGCCACGACCTCGGGCATGCGGTAGCTGCCGCCGATCTCCACCAGCTCGTTGCGGGCCACGATCACCTTGCGGCCGGCGGCGAGGGCGGACAAGGACAGCAGGACCGCGGCGGCGTTGTTGTTCACGGCCAGCCCGTCTCCGGCGCCGGTGAGCTGCCGCAGGGCGGCCGCCACGCCGGGCGCCCGCTCCCCGCGGCCGCCGCCGTCGAGGTCGAATTCGACCGTGCCGTACCGCGCCACCGCCGCCGCGGCTTCGACCGCCTCGGCCGGCCAGGGCGCGCGGCCGAGGTTGGTGTGCAGCACCACGCCGGTGGCGTTGATGGCGCCCTGGAGCTGGAGCGCCGGGACCACCTGCAGCCGATCCTCGACCGCAGCCCAGAAGGCGCCGTCCAACTCCCGAGCCTGGCCGCCGCGGCACTGCGCCCTCAGCTCGTCCAAGGCGGCGCGCAGGGCTTCGCGGAGGGCGTCGCGCCCCCACGGCTCCAAACCACGGTCGATCCCGGTCTGGAGGAGCTCGGTCATCGGCGGGATGCGGGGCAACGAGGGCAGGCTCATGGCGGTCGTGGGCGCAGGATAGCGGCACTTTGGTGCGAGATTTCCCTTCCGCTCGACCCAATTGCGCTAAGTTGGATTCACCGGTTGGAGTGACTCGGTCGTTCCCCGGCCCCCCTAACCCCTGGTTCCCCTTGGAGGACAGTATGTCCCTTTGTAAGCCCCTGGCCCTCTGCGGCCTCTTGGCCCTGGCTCCCCTGGCCGTTGGTCAACAAACCCAGACCGCGGACGACGGCGTCACCGTCACCGCCATCCTCTCCGGCGGCGGCGCCTCGACCAACGTCCCCGGCTCCATCACCACCCACTTCCTGGGCGGTAACGGCTACGCCGGCAACATGTTCGACTTCACCCCGAACGTCGACATGACCATCACCGGCCTCGACTTCCACGGCCGGACGAACTCCAACTCCTACGACATCGACCTGTGGTTCCGGACCGGCTCCTCGGTCGGCTTCGAGACCACCTCGGTCGGCTGGACCCTGATGGCCAGCGGCACCGCGATCAACAACGGCTCGGGCGTCGGCACCTTCGTCGACCTGTCCGGCAACGGCGTCACCCTGCTCGCGGGCCAGACCTACGGCCTGTGCATGCACAACTCGAACTACTCGAGTGCGGGCGGCATCAACTACACCAACACCGTCGGTCCCGAGACCTACACCAGCGCCGAGGCGACCCTGGTGAGCCACTGCGGCGTCACCGACCCCGCCTTCACCAACTTCTTCGCCAACCGTTGCTGGAACGGCACCCTGTACTACGATTCCGGCCCCGCGGGTCCGTCCCTCTCCGTCTCCGGCCTGGTGGCCGGCGGCGCCGCGACCGTCTCGGCCGCGAACTGCACCCCGCTCGGCCAAGTCCGCGTCGGCTTCTCCGTCTACGGCGGTGGCCCCACCACCACCCCCTACGGCGACCTGCTGCTGAGCCCGCCCTACACCGAGCTGCCGGCGATGACCGCTGACGCGGCTGGCGCGGCGAGCTCCTCGGCTCCGGTCCCGGCCGGCACCACCGGCGTGGCCGTGTGGCTGCACGCCATGGACGTCGGTTCGCTGACCTTCACCAACGGTCTGGCGGAAGTGATCGGCTGATCCCCGGTCCACGGAAGTCGCGGGCCCTCCCCCTGGGAGGGCCCGCTTTTTTTCTTCCCCGGCCCGCCGAGGGAGAAACCGGCCCGGGATCCGCTTAGAATCCGTCCATGGTGCAGCTGGGCCTGGTTCCGTCCTTCCGTTGGCGCTTGCGTTCCGAGGCGCCGGCCGAGCGGGACCGCCTCTGCCGGGAGCTCGACCTGCACCCGATCACGGCCCAGAGCCTGGTCAACCGGGGCTACGCCGACCCGGCGGCAGTCCGCGCCCTGTTCCGGCCCAGCCTCGGCCTGCTCCCCGACCCGGAGCGCCTGCCCGACTTCGAGGCCGCCGCCGCCGCCTTCGAGCGGGCCTTCGCCTCGGGCCATCCGATCCTGATCCACGGCGACTACGACGTCGACGGCATGAGCGGCAGCGCCCTGCTGCTGCGGCTGCTGCGCCTGCTCGACCACCCCGCCGAGGTCTACTTGCCGGACCGGGTCCGGGACGGCTACTCCTTCTCCGAGCGCAGCCTGGAGCGGATCCGGGAGCTCGGCGCCGGGCTCGTGGTCTCGGTCGACAACGGCACCACCGCGGTCGACTTCATCGGCCGCATCAACGCCCTGGGGGCCGAGGTGGTGGTCGTGGACCACCACCCGCCCGGCCCCGAGCGGCCTCCCGCCGCCGCCCTGGTGAACCCCTGGTGCGCGGCGGAGGGCGAGGCCGCCGCCTTCCCCCACTTCTGCGGCGCCGCGGTCGCCTATCTGCTGGCCTGGGGGCTGCTCCGACGCCGGGCGGCGGACGGCCTGCCGGAAGCCCACCGCCGCTTCCTGGTCGACTCGCTCGGCCTCGTGGCGGTGGCCACCATCGCCGACGTCATGCCGCTGGTGGGCCCGAACCGCGCCCTCGTGACCGAGGGGCTGCGGACCCTGGGCAACCGCAGCTACCCCGGCCTCCGGGCGCTGCTGGAGGTCGCGGGGGTGCGCGGCGAGCCGACCGCCGAGGACATCGGCTTTCGGGTCGCGCCGCGCTTGAACGCCGCCGGCCGCATGGGCAGCACCGCGCGGGCCCTGGAGCTCCTGAGCTGCTCCGACGCCCGCCGGGCCGCCGAGCTGGCCGCCGAACTGGACGCGTTGAACCTGGCGCGACGAGAGCTCGAGCAGGAGCAGATGCGCGCCCTGGAGCCGGAGATCGAGCGCCAGCGGCAGCGCGGCGACGCGGTCCTGTTCACCGGGCGCCCCGACGCCGCCTTCGGGGTGCTCGGCATCGTCGCCAACCGCTTCCTCGACAGCACCGGCCTCCCGACCTTGGTCTGGGCCGAGTGCGCGCCGGGCTTGGCCCGGGGCAGCGGCCGGGCCCCGGAGGGGCATGACCTGGTCCGGCTGCTGGACGGGGCCGCGGAGCTCCTCGGCGGCTACGGCGGCCACGCTCGCGCCGCCGGCTTCCACTTCGATCCGGCGCGCGCCGCCGAGGTCGGCGAGGCGCTGCGCCGGAGCGCCGCCGGGCTGCCCGAGCCCGAGCCGCCGACCCTGAACGTGGACATGGAGGTCGGCCCCGACAGCCTCGGTCCGAAACAGATCGAGGAGCTGGACCGCTTGGCCCCCTTCGGCGAGCAGAACCCGCAGCCGGTGTTCCTCTCCAGCGGCCTGACCGTGGCCAGCGCCCGGACCATCGGCGACGGCAGCCACCTCGAGCTGCGCCTGGAGCGGAACGGCAGCCTGGTCCGCGCCCTCGGCTGGCGCCAAGCCGAGCGTTGGGCTGCGCTCGGCTCCGGTGACCGGGTCGACGCCGTCTTCCACGCCGGCATCAACTCCTTCCGCGGCCGCCGCTCGGTCGAATGGACCCTGCGCGACCTCCGCCCCTCCCGCTGATGGCCATCCCCCTCCTCCACCCCTTGATGCGGCTCATGAAGCGCGGCTACGACTGGATGCTGCGCTTCGCCGACAAGCCCTACGCCGAGAAGGCGCTGTTCGGCCTCAGCTTCGCCGAGGCCAGCTTCTTCCCGCTGCCGCCCGACCCGCTGCTGCTGGCCATGGGCGCCGGCCAGCCGCGCCGGGCGATGCGCTTCGCCCTCGTCACCACCGTCTCCTCGGTGCTCGGGGCGATGCTTGGCTACGCCATCGGCGTGTTCCTGATGGACAGCCTCGGCACCTGGCTGCTCGACCTCTACGACGCCGACCGCCACGTCTGGGGCAAGATCGAGGCCTGGTACGAGGAGAACGGCGTGGTCGCGCTGCTGCTGGCGGCCATCACCCCGATCCCCTTCAAGGTCTTCACCATCGCCAGCGGCGCGATGGGCTTCGCCTTCCTGCCCTTCCTCGGCGCCTCGCTGGTCGGCCGCGGGCTGCGCTTCGGGGTCGAGGGATTGCTGCTACGCTTCTTCGGGGCGCCCATCACCGCCTGGATCGAGAAGTGGTTCGACTGGGTGGCGATCGGCTTCACGGTGCTGCTCGTGGGCGGCTTCCTGGCGATCAAGTACATCTAGATGAGCGAAACCAAGCCTCCGGTCTTGCTGGTCGTCGACGGCACCGCGCTCGCCTTCCGCGCCTTCTTCGCCGTGCGCGGCTTGACGGACAGCCAGGGCCGGCCGTCGGGCGCCCTCTACGGCTACCTGTCGAGCCTGCTGCGGGTGCTGGACGAACACCCGGCCGAGCGGGTCGTCGTGGCCTGGGACCGGCCCGAGCCGACCTTCCGCCACCGGCTCTCGGCCGAGTACAAGGCCACCCGCGAGCGCATGGACGAGGACTTGGCGGCGCAGCTGCCGTGGATGCGCGAGGGCACCGAGCTGCTCGGCCTGGCCCAGCTCGACCAGGCGGGCTTCGAGGCCGACGACATCCTGGCCACGCTGGCGGCCCAGGGCGCCGACGCCGGCATGCAGGTGAAGCTGTGCGCCGGCGACAAGGACCTGGCGCAGGTGGTGTCGGAGCGCGTGATCATGGTGCCGCCGCCGCGCCGCAACGAGGCCTCGGTGGTGCTCGGGCCGCCGGAGATCGAGGAGAAGTTCGGGGTGCCTCCGGCGCAGATGGCCGAGTGGCAGGCGCTGGTCGGCGACAGCAGTGACAACGTCGCCGGCATGCCCGGGGTCGGGCCGAAGAAGGCCACGATCCTGCTGGCCAAGTACGGCTCGCTGACCGCGGTGCTGGAGCGCGGCCCTCAGGAGGAGAAGGGCAAGCTGCGCGAGAACCTGGAGGCCTACGGCGACCAGGTGCGGGCCGCGCTCGAGCTGGTGACCCTGCGCACCGACATGGAGCTGGGTCCGCTCGAGGCGCTCGATCGCAGCGATCCCGACCTGGACGGGATCCGCGCCTTCTGCGACGAGCACAGCTTCGACTCCCTGATGGACCGCATGCTGGCCGGCGCCGAGCCCAGCGGCCCCTCGCCGGAGGAGGCGGCCGCAGCCCGCGACTACCGGCTTGTCGACACGCCGGAGAAGCTGCGCGCGCTGCGCGACGGCCTGGCGGCCAGCGGCGGCTTCGCGGTCGACACCGAGACCACCGGCCTCGACCCGATGCGGGCGCTGCTAGTCGGGGTCAGCTTCAGCTGGCAGGACGAGGTCGCCTGGTACCTGCCGATGAACCTGCAGCCGCCGCTCGCGGGCCCGGACGGCGAGGCCCCGCTCGACTACCTGTTGCCCGTGCTGCAGGACGAGGCGGTCCCCAAGTTCGGCCAGAACCTGAAGTACGACGCCCACGTCCTCGCCCGCCACGGCGCCGAGGTCCGCGGCTGGGAGTTCGACACCATGGTGGCGCACTTCCTGGCCGACCCGCTGTCGCCGCACAACCTCGACGCCATGGCGCTGCGTTATCTCGGCCTGCGCAAGATCGCCACCGAGTCGCTGATCGGCAAGGGCAAGGAGCAGACCACCATGGACCTGCTGCCGGTCGAGGACGTCGCCCGCTACGCCTGCGAGGACGCCGACGCCACCTGGCGGCTGGTGGCGCCGCTGCGCGCGGCGCTGACCGGCACCGAGGAGGAGCGGTTGTTCCGCGAGGTCGAGATGCCGCTGGTGGACGTGCTGCGCCGCATGGAGGCCAACGGCGTCCGGGTCGACCAAGAGCGCCTCGCCGAGATGCGCAAGCGCCTGGAGCGCCGCGAGGCCGAGCTCGAGGGCCGCGTCCACGAGCTCGCCGGCGACGTCTTCAACCTCAATTCGCCCAAGCAGCTCGGGCCGGTGCTGTTCGAGAAGCTGCAGATCCAGGAGCAGGCCGGGGTCAAGCGGGTGCGCAAGACCAAGACCGGCTACGCCACCTCGGCGCCGGCGCTGGAGCCCTACCACGGGGTGCCGATCGTCGACGCCCTGCTGGAGTACCGCCACCTGAGCAAGCTTCGCGGCACCTACGTCGAAGCGCTGCCGGGCTACGTCCACCCCCAGACCGGCTGCATCCACACCAGCTTCCACCAGGCGGTGGCTTCGACCGGCCGGCTGTCGAGCAGCGACCCGAACCTCCAGAACATCCCGATCCGGACCGAGGCCGGGCGCGAGATCCGCCGCGCCTTCGTGCCCAAGGAGGACGGCTGGCTGCTGGTCTCAGCCGACTACTCCCAGATCGAGCTGCGCATCGTGGCCCACCTCGCCGGCGACCCGGCGCTGGCGCAGGCCTTCCGCGACGGCGCCGACGTCCACGCCCGCACCGCGGCGCTGGTCTTCGACGTGCCCCAGGAGGAGGTCACGCCGGAGATGCGCTCGCGCTCCAAGGCGATCAACTTCGGCATCCTCTACGGCATGGGGCCGGCCCGGCTCAGCCGCGAGCTCAAGATCAGCTTCGCCGAGGCCCGCAAGTTCATCGACGCCTACTTCGAGGCCCTGCCCGGGGTCCGCGGCTGGCTCGACGCTACCCTCGACCAGGCCCGCGAGGAAGGCGAGGTCCGGACCCTGCTCGGCCGCCGCCGCCCGGTGCCGGAGCTGAATTCCGAGGACGCGCGGGTGCGAGCCTCGGCCGAGAACGTGGCTGTGAATACCCCGGTCCAGGGCTCGGCCGCCGACCTGATCAAGGTGGCGATGATCCGGGTCGACCAGCGGCTGCGGCGGGAGGGCCTGGCGGCCCGCATGCTGCTGCAGGTGCACGACGAGCTGGTCTTCGACTGCCCCCGAGCCGAACTCGAGCGGCTCCAGGCGCTGGTGCGCGAGGAGATGGAGGGCGTCTGGCAACTCGACGTCCCTCTCCAGGTCGAGATCGGCCACGGCCCCGACTGGGCGAGCGCCCACTGAGATGGAAGTCCCGATCCTGCTCACCGCGGGCCTGATCCTGGTCGGGGGATCGCTCTGCGGCGCGCTGGCGCGGTGGATGCGGCTCCCCACCCTGACCGGCTACCTGGCGGCGGGCATCCTCCTGGGCCACCAGGTGCTCGACCAGCTGCCGAAGGCCCACGTCGAGCTGATGTCCGGGCCGGTCAACGACCTGGCGATGGCGCTGGTGCTGTTCGTGCTCGGCGGCCAGTTCCGGGTCGCCCGCCTGCGGCCGATCCTGCGCCGGATCCTGCTGCTGAGCTCAGTGGAGGCCCTGATCACCTTCTCCCTGGTGACCCTGCTGGCGCTGCCGGTGCTGGGATCGCTGGCGGGCTCGGTGCTGCTCGGGGTCATGGCGGTCGCGGTGGCTCCCGCCACCACCCTCCTGGTGCTGCGCGAGTACGACGCTCACGGCCCCACCACCGACTCGATCAAGCTGCTCACCGCGCTCTCGAACATCTGGGCGGTGTTCTTCTTCGAGGTGGCGCTGCTGGTGCTGCTGTGGCTCTCCGGCGGGGCCGACGCCGGCCCGGGCGAGGTGCTCTGGGACATCGGCGGGGCGCTGTTCTACGGCCTGCTGGCCGGCCACGCCCTGATCCTGATGCAGGAGAAGGTCGGCCACGGCAGCTACTCGCTGCCGCTGCTGACCGTGCTGCTGATCACCACCGGAGTGTGCAAGCTGACCGAGGTGCCCCACATGCTGGCCTTCCTGGTGACCGGCGCCGTGGTGGTGAACCGCTCGCGCTACTTCGAGCCGATCACCAAGAGCATGGACCTGTTCGCGCAGCCGGCCTACGTGGCCTTCTTCGTGCTCAGCGGGCTGCACCTGGACTTCCAGCTCCTGGCTCAGAATTGGGTCGCGGTGGGGCTCTACGTCATGGGACGGACCATCGGCAAGGTGGCCGGGGCCCGCTGCGGCCTGTGGGCCGCGGGCATGCACGCGGGCAACCTTGCGGACCGCCCGTCGCCGCCCCTCGGGCTCGGGCTGCTGTGCCAGGCCGGCGCGGCGATCGCACTCGCGCAGCTGGCGCGCGGCTACGACGAGGCCCTCGGCGAGCAGATCCTGAACATCATCCTGGGCGCCGTGATCCTGTTCGAGCTGATCGGGCCGGTGCTGGTGAAGCACGTGGCGGTGGCCGCCGGCGAGGTCAACATCGGTCACTTGCTGGTGCGGACCGCGGACGAGCGCGAGGACCCGACGGTCTGGATGGCCCTGCGCCGGGCCCTGCGCGGCCGCCGGGGCCAGACCGCCGCCGACCTCGAGGCGTTGACGGTGGCCCAGATCATGCGGCCGGGCATCACGCCGCTGCCGGACCGCGCCGGCATGGACGAGATCCTGCGCTACGCCAACCACGTCCCCTTCAACCAGTTCCCGGTGGTCTCGGAGCAGGGCGCGCTGGTCGGCATGATCCGGCTGCGCGACCTGGACGACCTGGCCTACGACCCGGCCGCGGCCAGCCTGGTGATCGCCGGCGACCTGACCTCCCTCGGCGCCGAGGAGTGCTCGATCGCCGCCTCCAGCACCCTGCCGGCGGCCTCAGAGGCCTTCACCCGCTTCCACGCCAACCACCTGGCCGTGGTCGAGGACGCGGCCGGCGGCGCCTACCTCGGCGTGGTGGACCGCGCCGAGGTGCTGCGGCTGATGGCCCGCCTGCAGCGCCGCCGCACCGCCGATTGATCAGCCGTCCGTGCCCTCGGCGCCGAGGTCTGAGCCGACCAGGAGCCGGGTCAGGGCGTGCAGGTCGAGCAACATCGGCACCGTCGGGTCGTCGCTGTTCAAGGTCACCGATGGGATGCTGAGGTTCTGGGCCGCCTCGAGCGCCAGCAGGATGCGACCGCCGTCGGAATTCAGAGCCTCGGTTCGCAGCTTGTTGCGCAGGGCGTCCGCCTGCTCCAGGGCGAGCTTGCCGGTGGCCTCATGCACCTGCTTCTCGGCGTCGCCCTCGGCGCGAGTGCGGGCCGAGTAGACCTCGGTCTCGCCGCGGATGGTGGCGATCAGCACCTCGTACTCCGAGCGCTTCTCTTGGAGCTTCTTCTCCCAGTCCTGGGTAAGCGCCAGCTCGGCGGCGACGATCTGCTTCTCGATCAGGTTGATCGTCTTCTGCTCGTTGGCCTGCTCGGCTAGCGCGGTGTCGAGCTTGGCCTTCTGCCGCAGGTACTGCTTCTCCTGCAGCTGCTCCTCGTACTCCGGCAGGAAGTCGAAGCGCCGGATCAGGATGTCGTCAGCGACGACGTGGTAGAGGGCGAGCTCCTGGTTCAGGATCGGCAGCAGCGCCTTCGTCCGCGCCAGCCGCTTCTCCGGACTCTGCAGATCCTCGGAGGTGAGTTCCGGCAGGCCGGCCTTGATCACCGATACCATCGTGGACTTGGCGCGGTCGAGGTATTCGATCTTGATGCCGTCCGCCAGGATCCGGTGGCCCTCCCCCTCCTTGATGTGGAAGGGGATCGACAGCTCCACCGTCACGGTGTTGCCGTCCTTGGCGCGGATCTCCATCGGCGGCTCCCACTGCACGACCTGATTGGATGTGCCGCGGTCGCTTGTGAAGTGGATGAAGTGGGTCCGCTTCGGCAGGAAGTGCCACAGGTGGTAGCCAGAGACGCCGAGATGGAAGCCCGCCTCGTAGTCCTGCTCGACGAAGCCGCCGCCGCCCCAGCGCACTTGCTTGACCCCGATCATGTCGGGCTGGACGCGCTTGACGGCGACGGTGAAGACCAGCGGCATCACCACCAGGAGGATGACCAGGAGGGTCAAGAGGAATTTGACGCGTTTCATTGCTGCGACCCTCCGACGGCGGGCACGGCGCCCAGGTGCTCGATCCGCGTCGGCGATGGATCGCGGCGATAGGGGACGACGTTAAAGACGATCTGGGCCAGCTTCTCAGCCAGAGCCTCGCGGACGAGGATGTCGCCGCGGGCGGCCAGAGCCTCGACCCGCGCCCGCAGGCCTTCGGCCTCCTTGCGCGCCTTGGTCTCCAGCGCCACCGCCTCCTGGAGCATGCGGTTCTCGGCAGCGCGGCCGTCGGCCACCAGCTTGATCTTGTAGGCGTCCGCCTCCTTCTCCAGGCGCACCTGGTCCCGCTCGGCGCCGATGCGCTCCGCTTCGAGAGTGCCGAGGAGCTGCTCGAATTCGGTGGCCTTGTCCCGCTCGACCTCGCCCAGGCGGCGGTCGCGCTCCTTCTCGAGCTGGATTCCTTGGGCCTTCAGCCGTTCCACGGACTGGTTGGCGACCTTCCGGTCCTGGATCGCCTGCTCGTAGCGGTCCTCGAAGCGGGGCTTGGGAGTGATGACCTGGATGATGCGGATTCCGTGGGGCTTCAGCAGGTCGTTGAGCCGTTCTCTCGCCTGCGGCGTTGCCTGGGAGAAGGTGGTCGGGTCGGCCATCTCCTCGGCGGAATACTGCCCGAAGACGTCCCGCAACACCGAGCGGGCGTAGGCCCTGACCCAGTTCTGCTTGAAGGCGTCGCCGGGGCCGCTGTCCGCAAGCACCAAGGCCGCCTCAGCCGCGATCAGCTGGTACTGGATCTCGAGGGTCTCGAACCAGAAGTTGGAGCCGTCGTTCGCGCGCACGGTGAGCCGCCTCACGTGGTTCGCGTCGAGATCCCGATCCCCCTCCATCAGGAACTTGTTGGGAGACTTGTCGAACAGGTAGGCCTGCTCGGCGAAGGGCATGAAAATCTTGTAGCCCGGGGTGGCCACCAGCTCCTTCTCGCCGGTGAAGTAGTTCATCACCACCGCGACCTCGGTGTCGTCGACCTCGACCAAGCCGCCGCGGCCTGTGATGATGACCCCGACCATCACCAGCAACACGACGACCGCCGCGGCGCCCCAGATCCAGCCCTTGCCTTGCGGCAGCTCGATCTTGGCGCCGGCGAAGTTCGGCTTGCGGAAGCCGCCGCCGGGTCCGCTGCCACCCGCGCCCGGGCCGAAGTCCGGGAATCCCTTGTCATCAGCCATGCTCGAATCCTCCTGGCGGCAGGATACCCTCGAGGCCGGCCTGCTATTCGAGCTTCTCGGTCGCCGGCGGCCACTCCGGCAGGGCCGCGGCCAGCCGGTCGCCGAGGGATTCGCCGTCGTCATCCTCGCCAGCCTCGACCCAGCGCAGGTCGGGGAAGGAGCGCAGCCAGGTGGTCTGGCGCCGCACCAAGCGCCGAGTCAGCGCCACGGCCTTGTTGCGGGCCTCCGCCAGGCTGCACCGGCCCTCGAGGTGGTCCAGGACTTGGCGGTAGCCCAGGCCCATGGAAGCCGAGCGGCTGAAGCCGCCGCGTGCCAGGATGCCGCGCACCTCCTCGAGCAGCCCCCCCGCCATCATGGCGTCGAAGCGGCGCTCGATGCGGGCGTGGGCCACCTCGCGCGGCCAAACCAGGGCCGCCGCCGGTTCGCCGATGCGCTTGTCCTCGGCCTTCCACTGCGCCTGCCAGGCGCTCAGGGGCCAGCCAGTGGCGCGGAAGGTCTCCACCCCGCGTAGGAGGCGCTTGTCGTCGTTTGGGTGGACCCGGGCGTGCAGCTCCGGGTCGACCCCGGCCAGCTCGGCGCGCAGCGCCTCCCGGCCGCCGTCAGCGAGCTCGGCCTCGACCGCCGCGCGCAGCGCCGCCGGCACGCTCGGGCCCTCGAAGAGGCCCGCGGTGATGGCCTTGAAGTAGAGGCCGGTGCCGCCGACGTAGAGCGGCCAACGCCCGCGTTCGAGCACCTCGGCCTCGGCCCGGCGCGCCGCCTCGACCCAGCGCGACACGGAGTACTCCTCGCCCGGCTCGACCAGGTCGATCAGGTGATGCGGCACCCCTCCTCGCTCCTCCAGGCTGGGCTTGGCGGTGCCGAGGTCCATGCCCCGGTAGACCAGCATCGAGTCCATCGACAGGATCTCGGCGCCGGCGCGCCGCGCCCAGGCGACGGCGGCCTCGGTCTTACCGGAGGCGGTCGGACCGAGCAGGAAGGCGCGCATCAGCCCCCGGCCGGCCGCAGCACCGCCACCGCGGACATCTCTGGATCGAGCAGCTCCTCGGCGCGCCGCTGGAGCCGGGGAACGTCGGCCTCCGCCAGCACCCGCAGCACCTCGAAGGGCTCCTGCTCGAGCAGCAAGGAGTTCAAGACCGAGCCGGCGACGGCGCCCGGAGCCTGCAGGCCGCTCACCAGGCCGCCCCAGGCCGAACGCCGGACCCGCTCGAGGTCGGCCTCGGCTGGCCCCTGCTCTGCGAAGCGGGCGACCGCCGCCCGCAGCTCCCCGACCAGCCGCTCGGGCTGCTCGGTCTGGGCGCTGACCACGGCGTAGCCGAAGTCGGCGTCGCAGCTGTACCCGGACGAGAAGGTGTCGTCGACCACCCCCCGTTGATAGAGATCCTGGTGCAGCTCGCTGGAGTCGCCGAGCGCGAGGTCCAGCACCAAGGAGGAGAGCACCCGCCGCTCGACAAGAGCGGAGCCGGTGCCGACGCCGCCGGGGTCGCGCCAGCCCAGCCACAGGTGCGGCCGGGTCACGGCGAAGTCCTCGACCAGCTCGGCGGCGGCCGGGCGCGGACCCTCCTCGGGGTAGAGCCGCTCCACCGGCTCGGCCGGCCGCGACTCGATCCGCTCCTCCACCAGCTGGAAGACCCGCTCCGGGTCCAGGTCCCCCGCCAGGCTGAGGACCAGGTTCTGGGGCCGGTAGAAGGCGTCGAAGCAGGCCTGCAGGTCGGCCGCCGTGGTCGAGCGGACCGCCTCGACCGAGCCGCCGGGGGGCACGCGGATGGCGTGGGACTGGTAGAGCGCCCGGTGGAGCAGGAACATGCCGCGGAAGTGCGGGTGGTCCTCGTACATCCGCACCTCCTGCTCGATGATGCCCTTCTCCTTCTCGACCCGCTCCTCGGTGATCAGCGGCCGCTGAACGAAGTCGAGCAGGACGTCCAGGGACTCCTCGAAGCGGCCGGCGCTGATGAAGTAGTAGCTGGTCGAGCGGAAGCCGGTGCCGCCGTTGAAGTCGGCGCCGAGCTCGCCGAAGCGGTCGAAGACCTTCTGCTCGCGGCCCTCGAAGAGCTTGTGCTCGAGGAAGTGGGCGCTGCCGTCGGGCACCTCGACCAGGCCGCCGTCGCCGCGACGGAAGCGGGTGTCGGTGCTGCCGAAGCGCAGGCCGAAGTAGCCGGCGGCGGTGGAGAAGCCGGGCTTGGGCGCCACGGCGACGCGCACGCCGCCGTCCACGGTGCCCAGGTGCACGGTCTCGTCCAGCTGCTCGTTGCGGAGGATGCGGTGATCGCTCATGACGGGGTCCCCACGGGCGCGGGGGCGCCGGCCAGCAAGTAGACCAGATCAGGCGCCCAGCCGGCCGCGGCGGCGGCGATGTCCTCGGCCCCGACCGCGGCCAGGTCCGCGGCGCGCTGCGCAGGCGTGCGGCGGAAGCCGAGCAGCCGCTCGCGCTCGTGGAACTGGGCCACGGCCCCGGGCGAGTCCCCCAGCGAATCGAGCCGGTTCAGGACGCTGGCCCGCGCCGCCTGCTCCTCCTCGGGGCGCCAGCCGCCGGCCGCGACCACGGCGACCTGGGCCAGGACCTCGTCCCGCACCTCCTCGTAGGAGCCGGCGTCGATGCCGGCGCCGACCGCCAGCACGCCCTTGCGGCTGCGCACCGTGGAGTAGATCCCGTAGCACAAGGAGCGCTCCTCGCGCACGATCCGGAACAGCCGGCCGTGGGCGCCGCCGCCGAGGATGCCGTTGGCCAGGCTCAGGGCCTCGAAGGCCCGGGCGTCGGACGGCGGCGTGAAGCGGAAGCCGAACTGGAAGCGCGCCTGGTCAACGGGGAGCTCTTCCCGGACCTCGCGCAGGGCCCCCGGCGTCCTGAGCACCGGGTCCGGGGTCGCCGGCCGGTCGCCGGCGCCGCGGCCGGCGGGTCCGAACCAGTCCGCGAGCTGTTCCACCACCCGCTCGGGCTCGACGGGGCCGACCAGCAGGGCTGAGAGCCGGGCGCGGTCGAGGAGCTCGAGCCGGGCGGCGTCGAGCTCGCTGGCTCCGAGCGCCGCGACCTGCTCCTCGCTGCCCCAGGGCGGGGTGCCGTAGGGCTCGCCGGCGCACAGCGCCGAGACGAAGCGTTCGCGGGCGTAGCTATCGCGGTCGTCCTTCAAGGAGCGGATCCGGCGCACGAGCTGGTCCCGCTCGCGCGTTACGGTGGCCGCGGGGAAGCTGCCGTCGCCGTCCCGGCAAGGGTCCTCGAGCAGCTCGCGCCCGAGCCGGAGGATGCCGTCCTCGACCGCGGAGCCGGCGGGCAGGAAGCGCTCGCCTACCCAGGAGAGGTCGAGGTGGAGCCGGTGGGTCTCCGCCATCCGCTGGCCGTCCAGGCCCACCGAGGCCCCGTAGAGTTGCTCTTCCGCACGCGTCAGGTGCATCTGGCTCGGGAGCCGGGCGCTGCCCTGCTCCAAGACCCGGCTGAGCAGGGTCCGGGCCGGGCTGCGACCGTCGTCCAGCGGACGATCGAAGTGCAGCTGCAGGATGGCCCGCTTGAAGCGCGGGTCGGGCAGGTAGAGCAGCTCCAGGTCGGGAGCCGGGCGGAGGATCTGGGGAGGACGGTCCAGGAAGGCCATGACGGGGCGCGGGCGAGGCCGCCGGGACATCCTAGCCCGGCAGGCGGCGGCTCCTCTCCCTAGGGTCTGGATGGCGCGGCATCTAGAATCCTTTGGATGCGGGCCTGGATCCTCCACCCTCACGACCCCTGCGTCGACTACGCCTCGGGCGTCGGCACGATGATCAACACCTTCATCGCCAACGCGCCGGAGGAGCTGGAGATCAAGCTGGTCGGGATCACGGTCGAGCCCGAGCAGCGGCCCGTCGGCCAGTGGTCGCGAGTGGAGGTCGGCGGCCGCGCCATCGACCAGCTCCCGGTGCTCTCCGCCCACCCCTCGATCCGCTCGCGGATCCCGGTCAGCCTGAGCTTCACCCGCAAGCTGAAGAGGCGGCTGCGCGAGCTCGACCTGGCCGGAGGCAGCCTGCTCTTCCACCGGCTGGAGCCGGCCTGGGCCACCACCAAGCTGCCCAACCAGCAGCTCATGTTCCTCCACTACCACCCGGAGGATCAGGTGCTCGGCAAGGGCACCGAGGTGACCTGGCGCCGCTTCCCTTGGCTCTACTTCTGGCTCGAGAAGAAGCTGCTGCCGCCGATGGACTTCTTGTGGTCGGAGCGCTCGGACGCCATCGAGTGGTGGAAGGAGCGCTATCCAGCGCTGCGAGGCAAGGCCGACTTCCTGCCGACCTGGGCCGACGACGCCATCTTCCACGTCTTCCCCGAAGAGCGGCGGGAGCGGCTCCGCCGGGAGCTCTGCGCCGACGCCGGCTTCGACCCGGCCAAGCCGCTGTGCTTCTTCGCCGGCCGCTTCGAGGCCCAGAAGGACCCGATGCTGCTGATGCGGACCTGGAAGGCGCTGGAGACCACGCATCCCGAGGCCCAGCTGGCGCTGGCCGGCGAGGGCAGCTTCGGCGAGGAGATGCAGGCCTACGCCGCCGATCAAGCAATGGCGGAGCGGGTCCACTTCGCCGGCGCCCAGTCCCAGCACCAGGTCGCCGAGTGGCTCAACGCCGCCGACGCCTTCACCCTGTCGAGCGCCTACGAGGGCATGCCGCTGGCGATGATCGAGGCCCTGGCCTGCGGTGCGCCGGTGGCGAGCACCAACATCGGGGAGTCGCCGCTGCTGGTGAACCGGCCCGAGCACGGCCGACTGGTCGAGGAGCACGAGCCCGATGTCCTGGCGCGGGCGATCGCCGAGGTGCTGGAGCAGCCGCGCGACCGGGAGGCCTGCGTCGCCAGCGCCGAGCCCTACACGCCCAAGCAGGTCCTAGCGCCCGTCTACGAGGCCATCCGGCGCCACGCGGAGAGCGGCGCGTGAAGCTGGCCCTCGTCACCTCCACCGGCGGCCACCTGCTGGAGATGGTCAACCTCAAGCCGGCCTGGGAGCAGCACGAGCGCTTCTGGGTCACCTTCCCGCTCGAGGACGCCAAGACCCTGCTCCAGGACGAGCAAGTGGTCTGGGCCCACCACCCGACCAACCGCAACCTCAAGAACCTGGTCAAGAACTTGTTCCTGGCCTGGAGGGTGCTGCGCAAGGAGCGGCCGGACGTGGTCATCTCCACTGGCGCCGGCGTCGCCGTGCCCTTCCTCTGGATCGGCAAGCTGCTCGGCATGAAGACCGTCTACCTCGAGTGCATCACCCGCATCCACTCGGTGTCGATGGCGGGCAAGATGATCCTGCCGGTGGTCGACAAGTTCTACGGCCAATGGGAGGAGATCGCGGCGCTGCACAAGAAGATCGACTACGAGGGCCGCAACGTATGATCTTCTTCACCCTCGGCACCGAGCAGTATCCCTTCCAGCGCATGGTCGACGCCGCCGATCTGGTGGCTGAGGCGCTGCCGGACGAGGAGGTCTTCGTCCAGATCGGCAAGCACCCCGATCCGCCGGAGCGGGCTGCCTACGAGCGCTGGCTGAGCTACCCCGACTTCGCCGCCCGGGTCCGGGACGCGCGCGTCGTCGTCACCCACGCCGGCGCCGGCTCGCTGCTGTCTTGTGCCTGGATCGGCAAGGTGCCGATCACCGCGCCGCGGCTGCACCGCTTCGGCGAGCACGTCGACGACCACCAGACCGAGTTGGCGGCGCGCATGGCCGAGCTCGGCCACGCCCTGCTCGGCGAGACCGCCGAGGAAATGGCGCGCCTGGTCCTGGAGTACGACGTAGAAGTGGAGGAGCTCCGCGGCCGCGGGGTCTCCAAGCCGACCCTGCCGGACGCCCTCGCCCGCCACCTGCAACGAATCGAAGAGGACCGACGCTGATGCTGCCGCTGCTCCTGTCCCTGCTCGCCGCCCCGTGCCTGCTCCAAGAGCCCGCCCCGCCGAGCGAGGCCGAGCTGGCCCTGGCGCGAGCGGTCGAGGCCCAGGTGACCGGAGCCGAGTCCCACCGGGTCGAGCACTTCGGCATCGACCTCGACTTCCAGGAGCGCGGGGAGACCCCCCGCGAGCTGGCGGTCTCCTTGCGCTACGACTCGGACAAGGGCGGCCGGCTGCAGCTGATCACCGACGACTCCGAGCGCGGCGGCGTGCGGGTGGAGAAGGGCTTCGACGGCCGCCGCTACTGGATCAAGCAGCCGGACCAGGAGCCGATGGAGCTGCTCGGCCGCGACTTCGCCCGCGACCGCGACACCATCGACGACACCCTCGACCTGTGCGAGGAGCTGCTGCTGCTGTTCGACCTGGAGCGGCTCCAGGCTCGCACCCAGGAGCTGACCCTGGAGGCCCGCACCGTCGAGGGCAAGGACGGCCCGCGCGCGGTCCAGGTGCTCGGCGGCACGGTGATGCTCGCCGACCAGAAGCGCCGCTTCGAGCTCTTCCTCGACCCGGAGAGTTGGCTGCCCTTCCGCCTGGCCCTCGAGCCGGCGGCGCCACTCGTCCCGGCAGCTCCGCCCTCGGAGCCAGGAGACGAGGCCACGCCGGAGGAGGCCCGCGCCGAGGACCAGGAGGCCGCCGCGGCCCTGGCGCTCGATCCGCCGGCGCCGCTCCTGAGCCAGGAGTTCGACCTCCAGCACTTCCACGACTTCCCCTACCTCGGCAACGAAGATTCCCCCCAGGGCCGGCTCCTGCCGCGGACCTTGAAGGAGTTCCGCCGCGACCCCGACGGCGGCCGGGTCCTGCTGCGGATCGTCGCCCTCCACGAAGTGCAGTGGCGCCGGGCTCCCAAGTTCCGCCGCCTGCCGGCAGAGCTCGCGCGCTGAGGCTAAGCCTCCGCCAGCGCGGCTCAGCGGCGGTAGAAGGCCCGCTCCAGGTCCTCGATCGAGACGAAGACCCGCACCGGCCGGCCGTGGGCGCAGGTCCGGTCCTGGGGCAGCGCCGCGCCGCGCCGGAGCAGGTCCTGGAGGGCTTGCTCGTCGACGTAGTCGCCCGCCATCACGGCGCCGCGGCAGGACATCCGGTGCAGGGCCTCCTCCTGCAGCTGCTCCGGCGACGCCCGGCGGTGCTCACGGGCGATGTCGAGCAAGTCCCGGACCAGGGCCTCCGGCTGCAGCCGGCTGAGGCGGGCCGGGACGCTGCGGAGCGCCACGGTGGTCTCCCCGAAGCCCTCGACCTCGACGCCGAGGCCGCGGAAGAGCTCCGCCTTGCCCAGCAGCAGGTCGAGCTCGGCGCGGTCGACGTCGACCAGGGCGGGCACCAGCAAGGGCTGGCTGACGACCTGGCCGTCGCGCACCTCGGCCCGCAGCTCCTCGAGGTTGACCCGTTCGTGCAGGGCGTGCTGGTCGAGGATCTCGAGCCCGCCGGGCACCTCCCGGATCAGGAAGGTCCTCGCGACGCTCAAGAAGTTGCCGCCGGCGGCCGCGGGATCGGCCTCGAGCGGGAGCTCGCCGGCCGGCGCGGGGTCCGGGGCCCCTCGAACATCCTCGGCGACCGTGGAAGCCGGTGCGGCGCCGTAGCCCGCCGGCCGCTGCCAGCCGTCGCTGGCCGGCCGGAAGGGCGGGAGCTCGCCGCTCGTCCCGCCGGTCCCGGCCTCGGCCTCGGCGGCGCCGGCTCCCCCGCCGATGCCGCCCAGGCTCCGCGTCGCCCAGGGCGAGGCCGCGAGACCCCGCCGCAAGCTGCGGATGATAGTCCCCATCACCAGGCGCTCGTCCCGGAACCGAACTTCGGTCTTCTGCGGGTGGACGTTGACGTCCACCCGGTCCGGCGGCAAGGCGAGCATCAGGACCAACGCTGGCGAGTGGCCGACGGGCACGAACTCGCGCACGCCCTCCCGCACCGCGCGGAGCAGGCGCGGGTCCCGGACCCACCGGCCGTTCAGGAACAGGTGGATACGCGAGGCGTCGCGGCGCGCCGACTCGGGCGGACCCACCCGGACCTCGAGCCGGATGCCTTCGCCGCTCTGCTCGATCTCGACCATCTGCCGCGCCAGCCCGGGGCCGAGCACCGCGCCGCAGCGGGCAGCCAGGTCGTCCTCGGGGGCGATTTCCAGCAGCTTGCGGCCGCCGTGCTCGAGCCGGAAGCCGACCCCCTCGTGGGCCAAGGCCAGGCGCTCGACCCAGGCCGAGCAGTGGGCCAGCTCGGTCGAGGGGCGCTTCAGGAATTTGCGCCGGGCGGGCAATTCCAGGAAGAGGTCCTCGACGATCACCCGCGTGCCCGCCGCCCCCGCCGCCTGGCGCGCGTCCTCGCGGCGGCCGTAGCGGACCCGGACGGCGTAGGCGTGGTCGGCCCCTGCGGGCCGGGAGAGCAGCTCCAGCCGGCTGACGGCGGCGATCGAGGCCAGGGCCTCGCCGCGGAAGCCCAGGGTCCCCACGGCCTCGAGGTCCTCGGAGCGCCGCAGCTTGGAGGTCGCGTGCGAGGAGAGCGCCAAGGGCAGCTCCTCGGGCGGGATCCCGCAGCCGTCGTCGCGAACCTCGATCCGCCGGATGCCGCCCTCCTCGAGCAGCACCTCGATCCGGCGGGCGCCGCTGTCGAGGGCGTTCTCGACCAGCTCCTTGACCACCGAGGCCGGGCGCTCGACGACCTCGCCGGCGGCGATCTGGTCGATGACCACCGGGTCGAGCTGGCGGATCGGGTTCACCGCCGTCTCCGGCTCCGGTGGGCGGCGAAGGCCAGCTCTTCGAGGGCGTGCACCGCGCTCCGCTGCCCCTCGACCTTGATCCGCCGTTCGGCGGTCCGGATCCCGCGCAGGACCCGGCCGAGCTGGGCCTCGTCGCAGTCGCGCACGCGGCGCTCCATGCGCTTGGCCGCCGGCCCCGCGGCGGCGACGCCGGCCCCCTTCAGGGACTCGCTCAAGGAGGCCCCGGCGTCGAGGGCCAACCGCACCCCTTCGGTGCGCCGACGCTCCCCGCCGAGCACCGCCAGCAGCATCGAGAAGGCCTCCTGCGGGCCGAGGCGCTTGCCGCTCCAGGTGTGCAGGCCGCGGGAACGGATCTTCGACAAGAGCCGCAAGGCGCCGGAGCCGTCGCCTTCGAGCACGGAAGCGGCGAACTCGAAGGCGCTGCCCTCGGCGCTGTGGGCGACGGTCTCGCGGACGGTCTCCTCGCCGATGCTCTGCTCGCCGAGCAGCTCGAAGTGGTCGAGGGCCTGGACCAGGTCAGCCGGGCGCGCGCCGGCGATCCCGACCAGCGTGCCCGCGGCGCCGGCCTTCAGATTCAGGCCGCGCTGCCGGGCCTCGGCGCTGACGAACTGCGCGGCCTCCGAGGCGTCCAGGTCATGCGGTCGCCACGGCGGCGGGTCGCCGTACAGGCGCCGGAAGCTCTCGACCCGGAGCGCTCCATCGGCCTTACCGAGCTTGCCGCGCCAGGTCTTGACGGCGGCGGCGGTGGCCTTGCCCGAGAGCTGCACGATCATCCACGCCGGACCGCCCGGGTCCAGGGCGGCCTGGGCGAGCGACTCGGCCAGGCGCGGGTGCCGCTGCAAGGCGCCGCCGGCGCGGGCCAGGAGCAGCGCCCGGCGGCCGCCGCCGAAGAGCGAGGCCGCCTGGAGGAAGCCGTCCAGGGTGTCCAGGGGAAGGGCCTCGCCGCCGCCGTCGAGGTCGAGTAGGTCGGTCCCCTCGTCGCTCCGACCGGCCGTCCGGCCCGCCTGCAGCACCTGCTCGGCGAACCAGGCCTCCTCCTCACCGCGGCCGGGCGGGGTGAGGACCAGCAGCCGCGGCAGCCGGCCCTTGTGGGCCAGACCGCAGAGCTCCCGGCACAAGCTGCCCGGGTCGGTCCGTTTCTTCTTCGCCGCGCTCACGATCCCAGATTAGGGTCTCCGAGCGCCAGGTCGAGGACCAGGCCCAGGAAGTAGGCCGGCCCCACCCAGGCGTTGACCGTGAAGAAGGCCAGCGGGATCCGCTCGGTCCGCCCGCCGCGCAGCAGCCCGTGCTCCGTGGCCAGGAGCAAGGCCACCGCGCCGAGCCCGGCCAGGTACCAGGCGCCCAGGGCCGCCGCGACCCCGGCCTGCCAGAACAGCAGCAGGGACAGGAGGTGCAGGCCCGCCGCCAGCCGTCGGCTGCCCGCGGCGCCGATCCGGGCCGGCACCGAGTGCAGCCCCTCGCGCCGGTCGTGGTCGATGTCCTGGATCGAATAGAGGAGATCGAAGCCGCCGACCCAGGCGACCACTCCGGCGCCGATCCAGAGCGGCACGCCCCAGCCGGGCAGGAAGTCCTTGGCCACGGCCAGCCAGGCGCCGCCTGGGGCGCAGGCGAGCGCCAGGCCGAGGCCGAAGTGGCAGAGCAGGGTGAAGCGCTTGAGGAGTGAGTAGCCCAGCAAGAGTGCCAGGACCGGGAAGGAGAGCCAGCCGCACACGGGCGCCAGCAGGAAGGAGGCGGCGACGAAGACGGCGGCGTTGGCGCCGGTGAAGGCAGCGGTCCAGCGGCCGCTCAGCTCACCGGTCACCAGTTCGCGGCCGGCGGTTCGGGGGTTGGAGGCGTCGTAGCGGCGGTCCACCAGGCGGTTGAAGGCCATCGCGGCGGACCGGGCGGCGACCGCGGCGAGGACGATCAGGCCCAGGTCGACCAGCGGCGGCACGCCGCGGGCGGCGATCCACGCCCCTGACAGGGCGAAGGGCAGCGCGAACACGCTGTGCTCGAACTTGATCATCCGGAGGACCTTCGCCAGCTTGCTCACGCCGGGCCTCCGGCGCCGCCGTCCCAGGCGGGGAGGCGGTCCTGCGGCAGCTGGAGCTGGTCCAAGACCTTGGCGCAGACGTGGTCCACGAGGTCGAGCACGCTCTCCGGCCGGTGGTAGAAGCCCGGCGAGGCGGGCAGCACCGTGGCTCCGGCCCAAGCCAGCCGCGACAGCAAGTCCAGGTGGATCCGGGAGAGCGGCGTCTCGCGCGGCACGATGATCAACGGCTTCCCCTCCTTCAGCGCCACCTGGCCGGCGCGCGGGACCAGCTTGCCGGCCCGGCCGCCGGCGAGGGCGGCGACGGTATCGAGGGAGCAGGGAGCGATGACGGCCGCCTCCCCGAGCGCGGTGCCCGAGGCGGGCGGCGCGCCGATGTCGGCGCTCGGGTAGAGCCGGACCCGGGCCGGATCCTGGCCCTCGGCGAGCAGGACCTCGGGATCGTCTGCGAGCGCGATGCCGCACTCCTCCGCCAGCACCCGGCGGGCGGCGTCGCTGTAACAGAGGCCGACCTCGGCCCCGGCGGCGACCAGCATCTGCAAGGTGCGCAGGCCGTAGAGCGCGCCGCTGGCGCCAGTGACACCGAGGAACAGCTTGCGGGGGGCGGGAGCGGGCATCAGAGCAACAGCAGGGCATCGTAGGCGGCGTGGGCGTAGGCGACCACGGCCAGGCCGCGCCAGCGCCAGATGAGCCCGAGCAGGATGCCGGCGAAGAAGAGGAAGGTCAGGGCCGGGACGGCCAGGCCTTCGGGGTGGCCCCAAGCGTGGGCGAGGGCGAAGAGGACCGAGGAGAAGGCAAGGGCGAGGGCCATGGACAGGACCGGCGCCGCGCCGTGCCAGCCGAGGCCGCGGAAGAAGCCGAGCAGCAGCAAGCGGCTGCCCGCCAGCAGGCCGCCGCGGAAGAGGACCTCCTCATAGAGGCCGGCGCCGGCGGAGAGGGCGAGCCGGGCGTGCCAGTCCTCCGGCAAGCCGGCCAGGCTGAGAGGGGTGGACTCGATCGGCGCGAGGGCGGTGAGGAAGCTGAGCGCGGGGCCGAGCAGGAAACCCCAGAACAGCCCCTCCACGACCACCGCCGCCGCGCTCACCCGCCAAGGGATCTCCAGCTCGCGAATCCGGCCGATGGCCCAGAGGAGGAGCACGACCAGGACGGCCGCGAGCACCCAGGACACCGCTGGGCCCAGGCGCTCGAGCAGCCGCAGGACGAAGCCGAAGGCGCCGCTGCCGGCCTCTCGCCAGCCGCTGATATGGAGCAAGCCGAGCGGCAGCAGCAGCAGGAAGGTGATGGCCGGGTCTTGCGCCGAGTCGGCCAGCAGGCGCCAACGGCGGCCGCGGCTCAAGAGGCCTCCGGCAGGCGAGTGCCCAGGACCAGCCGGGCCACGCCGCCCGTGAGCGGCTGGTGTCCGACCGCGGTGAAGCCGGCCTCGGTGACCCAGGAGCAGAACTGCTCCGGCTGGGCGAAGCCCGCGACGCTGGCCGGGAGGTACTCGTAGGCCCCGGTCCGCCCCGCCCGCGTCAGCCGGGCGATGCGCGGCAAGACGTGGTGGAAGTAGGTCTCGAAGATCCACCGCCAGACGCGGTTCTTGATCGGGAAGAACTCGAGCACCGCCAACCGCCCGCCGGGCCGCAGCAGCCGGGCGCACTGCCGCAGCGCCAGCGGCGGGTCGACGACGTTGCGGATGCCGAAGGCGATCGTGACGGCGTCGAAGCTGGCCGGCGCGAAGGGCAGGGCCTGGGCGTCCGCCTGGGCGAGCGCCAATGGCCGGCCCGCACGCTGGGCCTTCTGGCGGGCGATGGGCAGCATCGGGCCGGTGAAGTCCGCGCCGACCACCTCAGCGCCGGAGGCCCCGAGGGCAAGCGCCAAGTCGCCGGTGCCGCAGCAGAGGTCCAGGGCGCGGTCCCCCGGGCCCAGGCCGAGCTCCCGCACCACCCGCCGGCGCCAGCGGCGGTCGATGCCGAAGGACAGGACCCGGTTCAGCAGGTCGTACTGCGGCGCGATCTCGCCGAACATCGCTTGGACCTCGGCGCCAGGGGGTGCTGCCATGACCTTGGATTATCGGCTCAGGAAGGCCGCGGTCCAAGGGGCCCGCGCGGCCCCGGGAAAAAGGAACGGGCCGGAGCCCGAAGGCTCCGGCCCGGCTCCGCGGCAGACCGGCTCACTGGCGCCAGTAGTCGCAGAGCACCCGCAAGCCGGGCACGCTCAGAGACGGGATGTAGAGGGTGCCGGTCCTGAGGTCGATGATGTCCAGCATCCCGTTGGCGTTGGCCGCGAAGAGGAACTGCGGTTCGCTCACCGTCAGCAGACCAGCGGTCGTCCGCACCAGGGACTTGCCTGAGTGGTTGATGAACTTGTAGCTCGAGAACAGAGAGGTGACGGTGGTCATCCCTCCCCAGTTGGTCAGGTTGTCCAGAGCGATGTCGACCACCGAGGACGAGGAGAGGATCCCCGTGAACTCGTGGTGAATCGCGAACTCCTTCGAGCGGAAGTTCGGGTCCGGGACGAAGCCGTTCAGCGCCAGGCTGCGCTGGCCGAAGGGCGCGTCCTTCAGGTAGAGGTTGGACACCGCGCCGAGTCCGTTCTTCCGGTGCGCGATGTAGGTCGCGTGGTAGAAGCTGTTCGGGTCGGGCTGGATCGCCGAGGGGCTGTCGAAGCCAGACTGGTTCTGGAGGGCCGGGATCCCGATGAAGGTGTCGAAGCCGATCCCCTGGACACCGTCTGGTCCGGACTCGTAGATGGTCGCGGTTCCGTCCTGGGCCAAAACCAGGGCGTAGTAGAGGCCGGTCTGGAAGCCGAAGCTCTGGTCCCGGTTGGTGACCGCGATCAGGCGGGGTTGGGAGACGCCCGGGATGATCTTGCGGACCTCGAGGTTGCCCGTCGAGATCAGGGCCATCGAGTTGGACTCCTCACAGACCACCAGGATGTCCTCGTCGTCCGGCTGCCACACGATCTCCGAGGGGGCCAGACCCACCCGGTTGTTGATCGTGTCGACCAGCGAGGAGACCTTCACGATCTCATGGAAGGAGGGCGAATCCGGGTCGGTGTCGATGAAGGTCACCGTGTTGGTGCCCTTGTTGCTCACCGCCAGCATGTTCAGGTCAGGCGCCATCGCCATGTCCGTCGGGTCAGCGACCGGAATGTTCTCGATGACGGTCATCCGGTTGCTGTTCAGGACCACGATCTGGTTCGAGTCGGTGTCCAGGACGTAGAGCATGTGGCCGACTTGCTGCCGCAGCGCGAAGGTCGGGCAGACGACGTTGGCCGGGGCGGGGCCGAAGAAGCCGGCGTAGTGCTGGACCGCGGTGAGCAGGCCGCGCGGACCCTGGCCGCCGATGGTCCCGAAGGGATCGCCCGGGACCAGCAGGTTGACGACACCGGGGGTCAGCGGAGTGGTCGGCTCCTCGGTCATGATCAGCGGCGCGAAGCACGACGGCGCCAGCTGGATGCGCGGCGGGTTCGGGTGCGGCGCGTGGCTGATCGAGTTGCCCGGGAAGTTGGTCCCGTTCAGCGGGTGGAGCTGGAAGGCCGAGCTGGCGCAGAGGTTCTGGCCGCCGCTGAGGCAGTCGAAGTTGTTGTACAGCAGGTCCAGCGGGTGACCGAGCATCATGTCGGCGACGGTGCCGACGGTCTCGCCGGTGACCAGCTGGGTGCTCAAGGCCGAGTCCTTGGCCAAGGTGAACACGCCCTCGGAGCCGCCCGCGATGGTGGTGGGGTCGGCCGCCAGCGGCGGGAACATGTTCTGCGCCTGGGGCGAGGTCACGTTCAAGTTGAACGGGAACTTCGAGATGTCCAGAGCGTCGTAGAAGGGGTCGGCGTAGTTGTGGGTCGGGTCGCCGGTGCCCTGGCCGAAGCCGTCCAGGTCGAGCACCCGCAGGCCGCCGGTGGTGCCGCCGCCGTTCGAGGCCAGGTAGATGGCGCCCGGGGCGACCGGGACGTTGACCATGCCCGGGCACTCCCCGCTGATCTCGAAGGTGATCTCGTCGGTGGCCAGGGTGTTCGGGTCGTTGTTCAAGAACAGGTCGAAGGCGGCGTTCTCGAAGTAGGTGACGAAGGCCTGCGCCGGGGCGCCTTGGGGGTCGCCGCCGGGGAAGGTGACCACCGGGGTGACCAGGAACTGGGTGAAGTCGTAGGGACTCACCGGCATCACCGTGAAGGGCAGGGTGACGCGCTGGCCAGGCGGCGGGTAACCGGCCGGGACGCCGGGCAGGAATTCGACGGTGAACTCGTTGGAGAGGGCCGGCGGGACGGCGCTCGGCAGCGGGCCGACCGAGTACGGCTGGCAGGACTCCGAGAAGTAGAAGTGGACGTCCTGGTCGCAGGGGACGTTGATCGCCAGGTTGATCGGGTCGGTGACGATGTTGCCCGCGACGCCGTCGAGCAGCGGCAGCGGGTCGGTGGTGTCAGCGCCGACGGTCGAGGTGGCGACGCCGGCCTCGATCAGGCGGCGGTTGTCCTTGGAGAAGATCGAGTCGTTGATGACGATCCGGATGACCCGGTCTTCCGGCAGGGTCTCGTAGGTCGCCAGGTCACCGTCTGAGTCGACCACGAAGACGAAGGTGTTGGTCGCGATGTTGGCGCCGGCGTTCTGGAAGGAACCGTCCTGGACGCCGATGTCGGTGCCCGGGAAACCGAGGCCGGGCTGCAGCACCACGCCGTTGCGGGTGATGTTGGTCGGCAGGGCGTGGTTCCGGCCGTCCTTCCGCACCCACTTCTCGAGCTGGGGCGGGTTGCCGAAGTAGGTCTTGCCGTCGATGAAGCCGCGGCCCTCGACCTGCTCGGAGAAGCCGGTCACCGGGTCGTAGGCCACCACCTGCAGGGCGCCGGTCAGGCCGTTGTTGGACAGGCCGCCAGCGGTCTTGTCCAGGATCGTGTCGATCTTGATCGAGCGCGAGAACCGGACCACCACGAAGTGGTTGCCATCGGCCTGGCTGATCGAGGGCACGATCGCGTCCACCGGCCAGGTCGCCGGCGGCAGCACCGGGTTCAGCTCCGAGGGCCGGTTCGCCAGGAGGTCATCCAGGGACCGGATCTCGACCAGTTGGTCGGTGGAGACCGCGCCGGTGATCGGGTCGACCTGGTGCACCACGTGGGGCAGCAGGCGCCCGAAACCGTTGTTCACTTCCTCGATGAAGAAGGACGAGGCGGTCGCGCCGGGATCATTGAAGGCGTTGCCGCCGCTCGACCCGCACGAAGACAGGCCGGCTACGGAGATCAGCGCGAGAGTAGAAGCAAGGAAGCGTCGGTTCATCGATTCCTGGATCAGGACCGGGGGGGGTCGTCCTTCCCTTCGGGCAACAATCATGCCACCGCCCTGGGGAGCCGTTCTAGGCCTTCTGGACGGGGGCACCGCACGAGTCCGTGCGCTCACGCACGGCTCATACCGGCGCCATTCTAGGGTCCGGCCTCCCCAAGGCTACCGAATCCCGGCCCAGGAATGGAATCCAAAGCCGCCACGAGGCAAAATCCAAGCATGAGCAACTCCTCCGCCTTTCCGCCCCTGGCCACGAGCAGCGGCGAGGAGGAGTTCGAGCGCAGCCTCAGGCCGGGCCGGTTCGCCGATTTCTTGGGCCAGGAGCGGCTCCTGGAGCCCCTCCAGGTCATGATCCGAGCCGCCCAGGAGCGCGGCGAGACGCTGGAACACCTTTTGTTCTCTGGACTTCCGGGCTTGGGGAAGACCAGCCTCGCGCTCGCCCTGGCGGTCGAGCTCGGCACCCCGCTGAAGGTGACCAGCGGGCCGGCCCTGGAACGCGCCAAGGACCTCGTCGGCATCCTCTCCAGCCTCGAGGCCGGGACGGTCCTCTTCATCGATGAGATCCACCGTCTGCCGAAGCCGGTCGAGGAGTACCTCTACGGCGCCATGGAGCGCTTCCGGATCGAGTTCACCCTCGACCAGGGGGTGCACGCCCGGCTCCTGAAGCTCGACATCCAGCCCTTCACCCTGGTCGGGGCCACGACCCGGGAGGCCTTGCTGTCCGCCCCCTTCCGGTCCCGCTTCGGCCAGCTGTTCCGCTTCGAGCCCTACTCCCAGGAGGCCTTGGAGCAGATCCTGGAACGCTCCGCGCGGATCCTGCAGGTCCGCTGCTCCGCGGACGCCCTCGCCGAGCTGGCCGAGCACGCCCGGGGCACCCCCCGGATCGCCAACCGGCTGCTGCGGCGCGCCCGGGACGTCGCCCAGGTGGAAGGGGCCGGCGCCATCGATGGCGCCGTGGTGCGCCGCACCTTCCAACTGCTCGGCATCGACGAGAACGGGCTGGAGCGCGCCGACCGCCGCGTCTTGGAGGCCTTGGCCGGCGCCAACGGCGGCCCCTTGGGCCTGAAGAACCTGGCGGTGGCGGTGGACGAGGAGGAGGACACTCTGGCCGACGTCTACGAGCCCTGGCTGATGCGCCGCGGCTTCCTGGCCCGGACGCCGCAAGGCCGGGTCTTGCAGGAGGCCGGCTGGCAGCTGCTGGGCCTGCGCCCTCCCCCGCCTGAGCAGGACTGAGCCGTGGCTTCCGCGCCGCCGCCTTCCCGCCTGCTGCTGTTCCTGGGCACCTTGACCCTGATCTGGGGCGGGAGCCTGCTGCTGGACCGCCGCTCCTCCCCGGCTCCGCCCGCCCCGGGCAGCCTGGCCGACCCCGACCCGCTGGTGCTGGTCCACCTGCTCGGCTCCGACGGCGCCGATGCCACCCAGCTCGAAGTCCGCGGCGACTGGCGCATCACGGACGAGGCCGGCGGCGAACTCCACCGGGGCAACGGCTTCCTGGGGACGGTCAGGATGGACACGGCCGGCCTCAAGGTCGGGGACTGGAGGGTCCACGCCGACCGCTTTTGGCTCGAACCGTCTGGCGACCAGGCGCTGGTCCTGAATGACAGCCGCTACGACGGCCGGCTGCTCTTCGAGCTCGAACGAGACCGGCGGAGGCTGCCCGAGGCCTTCGACGTCCTGCTCGAACTGCCGCTGGAGGACTACGTGCTCGGCGTGGTCTGCGGCGAGCTCCCGACCCTGGCCGAAGGCGCCGCCGAGGCCCTCAAGGCCCAGGCCATCGCCGCGCGCAGCTACGCCATCTGGTCGCTGCGCTCGGGCCGCCGGTCGCTGCGGGACACTGCCGCCGACCAACGCTTCCGGAGCATCGACTGGATCACCGAGGAAGCCCGCCTGGCGGTGGCCGCCACCCGCGGCATGGTCATGGCTTGGGACGGGCAGGTCCTGCCGTCCTGGTACCACGCCGATTGCGGCGGCCGCACCGCGGACGCCGCCGCGGTCGGATTCGCGCGGGAGCCGCTCCCGCCCCTCGCCGGGGTCGCGGAGCCGGCTTGCGCCGCGGGGCCGGGCTGGGACAGGCAGGTGGAGGCCGCCGTGCTCGACCGGCTGGCGGTGCGCGACGGGCTGGGCGACAGCCTGGAGCGCCTGGTGGTTCAGGAGCGGGACCGGGACGGCCGGCTGCTGGGAGCGGTCCTGGTCGGCCAAGACGCCGACCTGCGCTACCGCGGCGAAGACCTGCGGCGCGAGTTCGGGTTGCCGTCCACCTTCTGGCGTTCGCTGCGCGCGGTGCAGGACGGCAGCTTGAGGGTCGCCGGTACCGGCCGCGGCCACGGCGTCGGCATGTGCCAGGTGGGCGCGTTGCGGCTTTCCCGGGACGGGGCGCTCTTTCCGGAGCTGCTCGGCCGCTACTATCCCGGCGCCGAGCTGATCCTGCTCGCCGACCTGGACCGCAACGAACCTTGAGCCTGCGCTACGAAAGGATCTCCGGCGAGGCCGTCGGCCCCCGCCTCGGACGCCTGCACAGCGACCGTGGCGTGGTCGCCACGCCCGCCTTCATGCCGGTGGCGACCCGCGGCATGATGCGCGGGGTCCCCCACGACCGGCTACGGACGATGGGCGTCGAGATGATGCTGGCGAACGCCTTCCACTTGTTCGTGCGGCCGGGGGTGGAGAGCGTCGCCAAGCTCGGCGGCGTGCACGGCATGATGGCCTGGGACGGGCCGGTCCTGACGGATTCGGGCGGCTTCCAGGTGTTCTCCCTGAGCGACCTGTGCAAGGTCCACGAAGGCGGGGTGAAGGTCGAGAACCCGGTCTACGGCGGCTGGATCGACTGGACCCCGGAGCGGGCCTTCGAGGTCCAGGCCGGCCTCGGTCCCGACGTCGCCATGGTGCTCGACCACTGCCCGTCGCAGCCGCTCGTGCGCGCGGAGGTGGAGCCGGCGGTGGCGCGGACGCTGCGCTGGGCCCGTCGGCAGCGGGACCTGCACGACGCCCGCGGCGGGGCGGCCAGCGGCCAGGCGCAATTCGGCATCGTCCAGGGCGGCGTCTTCCCCGAGCTACGAGAGGCCTGCGCCCAGGCCTTGGTCGAGATGGACTTCGACGGTTACGCGGTCGGCGGCGTCAGCGTCGGCGAGGCCCACGGGGCCATGATGCGGGCCGTCGAGGCCAGCACCGCCCACCTGCCCGTGGACCGGGTCCGCTATCTGATGGGCGTCGGCGCGCCGCTGGACCTGGTCGAGGCGGTGGCCCGGGGAATCGACCTGTTCGACTGCGTCTTCCCCACCCGCTGCGGCCGCTTCGGCACTGCCCTGACCTGGAAGGGGCGCATGCACCTGCTCAACGCCCGCTTCCGCGAAGACACCGCCCCCATCGACCCCGACTGCTCCTGCGAGGCCTGCCGCAGCGGCGTCCCCCGCGGCGCCATCCGGGCCGGCTTGAAGGCCAAGGAGCTCAACCCTCCGATCCTGCTCGCGAGCCACAACCTCCACTTCACCCAGGAGTTGATGCGCCGCACCCGCGAGGCCATCGCCGAGGGAACCTTCGAAGCCCTCCGCGCCCAAATCCGCACCTGCTTCCCGCCCAAAACGGGGTCAGACATCGATTGAAAAGCGAGGTGCGACATCGATTAACAATCGATGTCTGACCCCGTTTTGATTCTCATGCTCCGCAGGGCGGTGAGGGACACGCCGACGCCGATGGCCACGAGGGCGACGGCGAGGACCAGGAGCAGGGTCAGGCCCTGATCGGCGAAGTCGCGGATCTTGAGACCTAGCGCCACCAGGGTCAGGGCGATCATGCCGACCGCTGGGATCGCCAGCGGCCACCAGTTGCGGTGGCGCTGGCGCAGGTAGACGGTCGCGGTGAGCAGCGCCAGCCCCGCGATGAGCTGGTTGGTGCCCCCGAAGAGGGTCCACAGGGCGAGCCCGGCCGGCTTGACCACGCCGCCGACCTCGATCTCGTAGAAGGCCAGGAAGGAGATCGAGCCGCAAGCCACGAGGGTGGCGAAGAAGCGGTTCCGCAGCGCCGCCCCGAGCACCCGCAGCCCCCGGACCCGCTGCACCGCGGCGCCGATCTCCTCGACGTTGAAGCGCAGCAGCCGGGTCGCGGAGTCCAGCGTGGTCAGGGCGAAAGACACGACCACCATCGCCACGAGGGTCACGGCCAGGTCCTCGGGCACCCCCAGGTAAGCGATGAAGGAGCCGGCGCCGCGGATGAAGACCCCGAGCTTCGAACCCAGGTCCTGGACCGCGCCCCAGTTGACGTAGACCTTGGCCCAGGCCTCGCCGCCGCCGAGGGTGGTGGTGCACGCGAGCACGGCCACCAGGCCGAGCAGCGACTCGGCGATCATGCCGCCGTAGCCGATGGGCCGGGCGTGGGTCTCCCGGTCCAGCTGCCGGGCGGTGGTCCCGCTCGACACCAAGGAGTGGAAGCCGCTCGCCGCGCCGCAGGCGATGGTGATGAAGACGAAGGGCAGGATCGGCGGCGCCCCCATCGGGGTCGGGTTGAAGGCCGGGGCGTCGAAGCTCGGCCCTTGGAGGAAGAAGCCGAGGTACATCAGGACCAGGCCGCCCACGAGCAGCAGCGAGTTGAGGAAGTCCCGCGCCTGCAGCAGCAGCCACACCGGCAGGACGCTGGCCAGGTAAGCGTAGGCCATCAGGACCCAGATCCACGAGCCCTGCGCCGGCCAGCTCCCGGCCTCGGCCACGCCCACGGTCGGGTTGCGGTAGCCGACCCAGATCAACAGCAGGAGCAGGCAGAAACCGCCGGCGGTCACCGGCAGCAGCGGCAGCTTCTTGACGTAGAGCAGCCAGCCGGCGACCAGGGCGATCACCATCAAACCCGCGGACGGCAGCACCACCTCGGGGAAGGAGGTGACGGAGGCGCTGAGCCGCTCCGGCTGGAAGTCCGCGCCCCACGAGAACAGCACCGAGATGACGTAGACGAACACCCCCATCGCCAGCGACACCCCGAAGAAGATCAGCGCCAGGAACAGGGCCTTGGCGGACGGACCGAGCACGTCCTCGCACAAGGCCCCGATGCTCTTGCCCTGGTGGCGGGCGCTCAGCACCAGGGCCGAGAAGTCGTGGACGCAGCCCACGAAGATGGCGCCGAAGACCACCCAGGCCAGCGCCGGCAGCCAGCCCCAGAAGACCGCCACCGCCGGCCCCAGCATCGGCGCCAGGCCGGCGATCGAGGCGTAGTGGTGGCCGAACAGGACCAGGGGCCGCGTCGGCACGTAGTCGACCCCGTCCTCCTGGGCGTGCGCCGGCGTGACCGCCTCGGCGTCGAGCCGGAAGACCCGGGCGCCCAGCCACCGGCTATAGAAGCGGTACCCCGCCGCGTAGGCCAGCAGGGCGAGCGCGACGACGACGGCGGGAGCCAAGGGCCGCTATTTCTTCTTGGCCCGCTTCGGCAGGACCCGCATCCGGTCCACCTCGAGGACCTTCAGGCCCTGGACCGTGGACGGGCGGAAGGTGCCCTCGACCGCAACCTCGCGGCCGACGAACTCCTTCATGTCGTAGCGCCCTAGCTTGGCCAGCACCGGCTGCTTCTTGGCGCCCGCGACGACCACATAGGGGACCGCGGAGTAGACCCGCGGCTGATACTCCAGCCAGCCGACCAGGGTGAAGCGCTCCGCGGGGGCCTTCGGGGCCGGCGCCGCCGCCGCGGCCGCACCCCGCGCGGCGGCGGCCTCCGCAGCCACGGCCTCGCGGGCGTGCCGCCGCTTCTCGGCCTCGACCTTGGCCTCGAGGTCGGCGGCCTTGCGCACCACCTCCAACCGGGCCAGGCCGTTGCGCGCCCGGTCCACGGCGACGACGTCGTCGCTGGACCAGAGCACGGCGCCGAAGACGGCCTCGACCTGGTCCGCGGTGGTCGCGCTCCAGGAGCTGGCGAGGCGGGCCAAGTCGGCCTCCGCCTTGCCCAGGGCCTCGGCGGTCGGGGTCGGGGCGGCGGCCGGCGGCGCGGCGGAGGCCTCGGCGGCCTTGACCGGCTCAGGAGCCACCTCCGGCGCCTCGGCGCCCGCGCCGGGGTCGACCTTCTCGGCGGCTTCCGCGACCGGCGGTCCGGCCGCACCCTTCAACCTCAGGCCGCGAGCGGCCTTCCAGCTCTGGTCCCAGTCCCCAGGGAGGTCGGAGTACTCGACCAGCTTCGACAGCGGCACCCACCCCCCCAAGGCCTCCGGCGCGCGGACCTGGATCCAGTCGCCGTCGCTGCCCAGGACCTGGACCGGGTCGCCCTTGCCGAACTGCCCGACCGGGTAGGACTCGGGGGCGGTGGACGGCAGCGGCCGGGCGCGCACGTGGGCGCTGTTGATGGTGCCGGCGCCGCCCTCGTGGTCGACGTACTTGCCGAAGACCCAGACCACCAGCCCGCCCGGCACCTGGACGCGCGCCCAGGGCTGCCGCTTGGCCACGATCTTGACCGGCGTGCCGGCGGGGAGCTTGGCCACCTCGGTCATGGTGACGTGGTGGAAGGCGCGGACCTCCGCCCCTCCCTCGGCGATGGTGGCCGGGGTGAAGGCGGGCGCCTCGGGCGCCGGATCCTGCGGCGGAGCCGCGGCGAGCAGGGTGAGGAAGATCGTGGAGATCATGGTTCAGGATTCCAGCCGGGACGGCGCGCTCAGTCTGGCGCATCCCGGTCCTCGGTTCAAATCAATCCCGCGAGATTGTTCCGGGCGCCGCCGGCGCCCCTCGAGGCCACTGCAGCGCTGACAAGGGCACCACCACCTCCGGGTGCAGCGCCCGCCCCTCGACGTCATGGGCCTGGTAGCGCAGCCGCGGGCCGCCCACGGCGCCGAACTCGAAGCGCAGCAGGCCGAAGTTCTCGACCGTGACCAGGGTGCCGGGCAGCCGCATCGGCAGGTCGTCCGGCGGCCGGGAGCCGATGCCCGCGGCCAGCGGGCTGCTGCAGAACTCGTAGAGCGGGTAGCCCAGCCGCTCCCCCACCAGGACTTCGCCGATGTGGCGGTCGCCGCTGATCAGGACCAGGCCGTCGATCTGGGCCTCGGCCGCCAGCCGGTAGAGCCGTTCGCGGTCGGCCGGGTAGGCCCACCAGCCCTCGTAGCTGTGGTAGTCGGCCAGGACCTGCGACGGCGAAGCCAGCACCTTGAAGGCGGCGTCGCTCTCCCGCAAGGCGGCCTCCAACCAGCGCCACTGGGCCTCGCCGAACTGGGTCTTGTGGGCGTCCGGCTCCTGGCTCTGCGGTTCCCGGTGGAAGCGGCCGTCGAGCAGGAAGAACTCCACCTGGCCGCGGCGGAACCGGTGCCAGACCCCGGGGGCGCCGCCGCTGCCGGCGCCGGGGTTAGCCCAGTAGCGCTGGAACAACTCCAGGGAGTCGAACTTGCGCGCGTAGCCCTTGTCGCTGTCGTTGGGGCCGTAGTCATGATCGTCCCAGGTGGCGTAGTGGGCGGTCCCCGCGAGCAGCGGCTGCAGCGAATCCAGGCCGCGCTGGATCCGCCAGCGCTCGGCCATCGCCGCCGGGTCGAGCCACTCGCTCTCCTGCAGCCGGAAATAGATGTTGTCCCCGAGCCACAGGAACAGATCCGGCCGCTGGGCGTGGACCGCGCGCCAGACCGGCTGGCTGGCGTCCTCGCCCCAATCGCCTGCGCAGCTGCCGAAGCCGACCACGAGGTCTTCGGCCTGGCCAGGGCGCGGCGGCGTCCGGAAGCGCTGTGGATTGGGCGCCGGGTAAAGGCCCTCCTCGCGCCGGATCCGGTACTCGTAGCGGCTGCCGGGCTCGAGCCCCGGGAGCTCGCAGACGCCGGCGTAGTCCTGGTCGGGGTGCAGGTAGGTCCGGGCCTCCCGGCCGTCGAAGTGGCGCGCGCGTCGCCAGTCCTCCCCTTCCCGCCGGTACTCCGCCCAGACCCAGCCGCGCTGGCCGCCCTGGACCCACACCCGCGCCCGCTCCGGTCCGACGTGCCCGAGCATCGGCCCCGAGGCCAGCAGGCCGACTCGGGATTCGCTGGCGGCGGCATTCGCCGACGCCTGGACCTCACCGGGCGGCGGGCTGGCGCAGGCGGCGACCAGCAAGGCGGCGACCCCGGCGCGGCTCAGCGCGCGGCCGGATCGGGGACGTCGGCGGAGGCGCGACATGGCCTCATTCCAGCGCCGCGCCGGCCCCTCAGCGCCGGCGGGGAGGAGAATTCTCGTCCGCCGGCGGCCCCCACCAAGCGGCCAGCCGCTGGCGCCAGTCCCCGCCGAAGCTGGCGTCGGCGAACTCCAGCACCCGCGCGGGGGCGGGCTGGTAGCGCCCGCCCTCCTTCCAGTGATCGGCGTAGTCACGCTGCAGCGCCTCGAGGAAGCGCTTCAACCCGTCCGGCTGCTCCTCGAGCGCCCAGGTGGCGAAGGCGAAGGCGAGGTGGGCGAAGTCGTCCTGGTAAGGCCGGCCCGAGTAGCGAAAGACTCGCTCCATGCGCCCGGCCATGGTCGGCGCCAGCTCCCGCGCCCGGTCGCGCCAGGCACCGTGGGACTTGGCGTAGACGAAGCCCTCGCGGTACCAGGGGGCCCAGACCTCGCCGTAAGCGCCGTCCTCCCCGGCGCAGGCCAGGCCCTCCTTGAGCCACAGCGGCAGTTGGCCGTAGCGCCGGGTGAGCTCGAGGTGGACCAGGTTGTGGGCCACCGCGTGGTCGGGGCGGGCTTCCTTCTGGACCTTCCGGTCGTGGTAGTAGACCGTGATCGGCGGCCGGTAGAGGGTGAAGCCCGTCCCGGCCTTGATCGACTCCATGAACTCGGCCTGGGACGGGTCGGCCTCGGCCACGGTCTCGCACAAGGTCTCGTAGGTCTTGCCCCGCTTCAGCAGGACCGCGCGCAGGACGGCTTCCTCGGGCCGTTCCGGCGCGCCGAGGCTGGCGTCGAGCCGCGCCAGCACCCCCTCTGCCCGCTCGAGGCACTCCTTGCTGTCCCGGCTGCTGAAGTCGGCGTGCAGCACCAGGCGGCCGTCGTCGCTGGCGTAGCGCTTGAGCCGGTTGCGGCGGCTCGCGAGAGCGTCGTCGAGGGCCGCAGACACCGCGGTGGCAGCCAGGTCGACGCGCTGGTCGACGGTGGGCTCCTGCGGCGGGCAGAGGTGCGGCAGCGCGAGAAGGACCGAGGGGAGGATCAAGGGCATGGCGGCGGTGCAGGAATACCCGCGCCGCCGCCCGCCGTTGCCGCTTTTCTCTACCCCCCGAGCAGGTCGCGGATCTGCTGTTCGAGCTCGTCGTTGCGCTGGCGCAGCTCGCCCAGGCGCGCCTCGAGCTCGGTCGAGCGGTTCTCGACCTGGTCGACTTCGGCCTCGAGCAAGCGCAGGCGACGGGCCTCGTCGATCAGGATCGCCAGGTCGTCCCGCGGCGGCAGCTGCTCGACCAGCTTGCGGGTCAGCAGGATCATGTCGCGCAGCTCGCGGACCTGCGGGTCCTTCGGCAGGTCGCGGGCCAGCTTCTCGGCCTCGACCACCAGATCCGAATAGCTGTCCTCGCGCGCCCAGTAGCTGCGCCGCAGCACCTCGGCGTACTGCGCCGCCACCGCGCCCAGGCGGAAGCGGGGATCAGCCAGCTCGAAGCGGCTGCCGCCCTCGCCCAAGGCCAGCACGGTCTCGGTCTCGACCGCCTCGCGCGAGCCGTCCGGGAACCAGCGCAGGCGGACCTTCGCCACCCAGTCGCCGATCGCCACGCCGATGTGGCCCTCGGCCTCATAGAGCCCGATGACCTCGTGGCCGGCGCCGATCTCGCCGGCGTCGACGGCGTCGTTGCGGAAGTCGGCGTCGGCGATGGCGCGGTTCTCGTAGCCGAGCTGACGCCAGCGCTTGATCACCCCGGGGTTGAACTCGACCTGGATCTTCACGTCCCGGGCGATGGTCTGCATCGTGCCGGTGAAGCGCTCGACGAAGACCCGCTTGGCCTCCTCGAAGTCGTCGACGTAGTGGCAGGCGCCGTTGCCGGTGTCGGCGATCTGCTCCAGGAAAACGTCGTTGTGGTTGCCCATGCCGACGCCGATGGCGGTCAGGTCGATCTGCTGCTCCGAGAAGCGCTGGATCCGCTCCAGGATCCGGCCCTGGTCGGTCTCACCGGTGTTGGCGACGCCGTCCGAGCACAGCACCACCCGGTTCGAGGCCTGCGCGCGGTAGGCCTTCTCGGCCAGCTCGTAGCCCATCACCAGGCCAGCCTCGGCGTTGGTCGAGCCGCCGGTGGTGAGGCCGCGAACCGCCTCGCGGATCTTGTAGCGCTCGTAGCCGGGGGTCGGCTCCAGGATCAGGTGGGCGTGGCTCTCGAAGGCGACGATGCCGACGGTGTCGTCGTCGCGCAGCTGGTCGACCAGCAGCTCCAGCGAGCGCTTGACCAGCTCGATGCGGTTGCCGTCCGCCATCGAGCCGCTGCGGTCGACGACGAAGACCAGGTTGAGCGGCTTGCGCGACTCGCGGTCGACCTCGCGGGCCTTGACGCCGAAGCGGAACATGCCGCCGCCCGGGCCGCCGCTGAAGGGCGTCGGGGCGTAGTCGATCGTGACCGCGAAGTCCTCTTCGGCCGGCGCCGCGAGCCCGTGGTTGAAGTAGTTGACGAACTCCTCGGTGCGGATGGCGGCCTTGGGCGGCAGGTTGCCGTCGGTCAGGTACTTGCGCGCCAGGGCGTAGCTGGCGGTGTCGACGTCGGCGGCGAAGGTGCTGAGCCCGTCCTCCTCGGCGCGCACCATCGGGTTGTCGCCGTAGTAGCGGAAGAACATGTCCCGCGGCGTCTCCTTGGGCTGGCGGCAGAGGTAGTCCTGGACCACGTGGTGGTCGTGGTAGCGGCGGCCGTAGCCGTCGATGACGATCAGGCGGGGTTCGGCCGGGCGCTGGCGGCGCCGACCGCGTTCTCCGGCCAGGTCCTCGACATAGCCGAAGCGACCGTAGGCCGCGCCGTTGCCGTCATCGTCGCCGTCGGCGGTGTCGCCGAAGAACTCCTCGCCGCTCGCCTCGCCGGTCGCGGCGAAGCCCGCCTTGGCGTCGGAGCCGAGGCTGTCTTGGAGGACCCGGCCCAGCTCCTCCTTCTTACCGGGAGCCTTGCCGCTGGCGCGGGGCCGCGTGGCCAGGCCTTGGCTCTGGGCGAGGGCCTGGGCCTCATTGGCCGGAGCACCGGTGGCCGGTGGCGCCGGGGTCGAAGGCGCGCCCGGGGTGGCCGGGGCGACTGCGGCCCCGGCCTGAGGATCGGTGGAGTAGCGGTCCCAGCTCAGACCGAGGTCAGGCTCCTGGCCCAGACCGAAGTTCGAGCCGCCGCCGCCTGCAGGCGGTACCGCGTCGCCCGGACCACGGAAGGTCCCGCCGGCGATCGTCTTGGCCTCACCGCCGACCGCAGCCAGGATCTGCTCCGGTGCCTCGGCATCGAGGGCGACGCTGACGTCCGTCAACTCCCCGAGCGACTCGGCCAGGAACATGACCTCATCACGCTGCGGCGGCTGGTTCGGCGCGGCCTCCTGGCCCTTTTGGACGGCGTAACCCAGGGACCGAAGGGCGATCTCGGACTCGGTCCGCGTCCGCGAGTCCTTGGTCAACTTGCTGCGGGCTTCGTCCACGGGCGCTGGCGTCGAGGCGTCCCCCTCGCGCCCCTCTTGCGGCCTCACGTAACCGAGCTCCTCGACCAACCCCTTGTGGAAACCGTCGGCGGTGCCGAGTTCGTGGAGTCCCCCCTCCAGCTTGTCGACGTAACCGAGCTCGGCGAGATGCTCGTAGCGCAGGTCGGCCTCGGGCTCGCTGGCCGGGGCGCTGGCCATCTCGCTGGAGACGGCGTCGGGCTGGGTCACCCCTCCCCCGAACCACCAGGCGCCGCCGGCGACGGCGACGAACACCGCCGCCCACTTCATCAGCTGGGGCAAGCGCAGCAGACCGGACCGTGGTCCGGTAGGCGCCGCCGCCACCGCCGCGGCCTGGCGCAGCTCCGCCCGCCGGTCGGCGCGCAGCGCCGGCGACGGCGGCTCGGCCTGGCGCAGGGTGCCGAGCAGGCTCTCCAGCTCGGCCTGGCGGGCCCGCAGCGCCGGGTCGGCGGCCAGCGCGGCCTCGACCTCGGCCCGTCCGGCCGCGTCCAGTTCGCCCATGATCAGGGCGGTGAGCTTCTCCTCGAGGGTCTCGGGGAAGCGTTGTTGGTCGTCATTGGTGTGGGTCATCTTCTCTCCCCCTTGCCTACAGCGCCTCGACCGCGCGCAGGCGGTCGCAGAGATGGTTCAGCGAGTTGTGGATCAGCCAGCCGATGGTCCCGGTCGCCAGACCGGTCACATCCGCGATCTGCTGGTAGCTCAGGCCTTCGTGCACCTTCAGGCGCAGCACCTCGCGCTCGCGCTCGGGGAGCCGGTTCATCTCCTGGCTCACCAGCGCCGTCAGCTCTCCGTGCTCGGCGGTGGCGGCCGGGTTGGCGGCCTCCGCCGGCGGGGTGGCCTTCTCCCGCCGCTTCCGTTCTCGCGTGTCCGTCTTCATGGCGTCGTAGCAGAGGTTGCGGCAGACTCGGAAAAGCCAAGGACCGAGGACCCCGTCGCTGCCGACCTCGGGGGTCTTCCGGATGAGGCGCAGGAAGGACTCCTGGACCGCGTCCTCGGCCGCCTCCTCGCTGCGCAGCAGCGACGTGGCGAATCGAAGCAACGGCCCTTGCCAGCGCTCGACCAGCAGGTCGAAGGCGCCGGCGTCGCCCGCGAGGAAGCTCGCGAGCAGAGTGCCGTCGGCGGGTCCAGCAGCGGGATCCATCGCTCTCACATCCAGGAGACGACGCCGGCTCCCGCCCCTTGGCGGGAAATCCGGAGCTGCCAGCCTAACGGCCGGGGCGGGCCGGCGTTCAGGCGTTGAAGCCGTGTCGGGCGAAGACCGCGTCCCGGTAGTCCAGGACCTGGCGGATGTAGGCCCGCTTCTCCAGGTAAGCGCCGGGGAAGAAGCTGCGCTTGAAGCCGTAGACCAGCAGGTCCTTGAGCTGCCGCGGCTCGAGCTTGAAGGCCTCGACGGCCTTGTGGATCTCGGCGCTGACGGTGGTGCGGCTGACCAGCCGGTTGTCGGTGCAGAAGGTCGCCGACAGCCGGTTCTGGACCATCTTGCGGAAGGGGTGCCGCTTCAGATCAGCCAGCTGCGGCAGGGTCTGTTGGTTGGAGGTCAGACAGACCTCGATCGTGATCCGGCGCTCGGCGATGTACTGGACCAGCCGGTCGATGTAGGCCGCCTTGTCGCTGACGGCCCGGCCCTTGATGTGCGAGCGCGAGAACAGCCAGGTGCCGTGGCCGATGCGGTCGGCGTGGCAGTCGGTGATGGCCTGGAAGATCGACTCCGGGCCGTAATCCTCGCCGGCGTGCACGGTCTTGCCGAGGAAGGCCTGGTGCGCCAGCTGGTAGGCCCGGCGGTGGTCCTCAGCCGGGTAGCCGCGCTCCTGCCCGGCCAGGTCGACGCCCACCACCGGCGCGCCGTGCTCATCGCGGGCGCGCAGGCTGGCGCGCACCAGGGCCTCGGAGGCGATGCCGAAGACCTGCTCCGGCGGCAGGTCCGAGAGGGCCGCGAACAGGTCGTGGTAGGTGCGCGAGAAGTTGCCGGCGAAGAAGCGCAGGGCGCAGACGATGATGCCGGCCCGGAAGGGCGGCTCGGCGCCGCCGCGGACCCGCGGGTCGGAGTTGAACTCCTTCTCCGCCCGGGCGATGCCGCGCGCCACCGCGTGCAGGACCGCCACGGTGTCGAAGCCGGGCCGCGAGTGCAACTGGGGTGCGAAGCGGATCTCGGCGTAGCGGACGCCGTCCTCCTGACAGTCCAGGCACAGCTCGTAGGTGGCGCGCTCGAGGCTCTCGGCGTCCTGCAGCACGGCGCAGGTGAGCGCGAAGCCGCGCAGGTAGTCGGGCAGGTTCTCGTAGCGCTCCTTGAAGACGCTGCGCATCAGGCCCCGCTCGGTCTTGACCGGCAGCTTCACCTGGCGCTCGCGGGCGAGCTCGAGCAGGGTGCCCGGTCGCAGGGAGCCGTCGAGGTGGAGGTGGAGGTCGGTCTTCGGGAGCTCCCGGAGCAGGTCGTCGGTCAGCCACATGCGGCGTTAGCTTAAGCTGGCGCCGACGCGCTTTCGATGGACACCGCCCTCCCCCGCCTCGCCGAGGAGCTGCAAGGCCCCTGGCAGCTGCCCTTCGAGTGGCTCGACCTGACGCCCGAGCTGGACACCGTCCACCCGGCGCTGGTCGCCGACGACGGCACCCTCTACCGCGGCAACGGCGCCGCCGGCGCGGCCGAGAGGGAGGTCCAGGCGGCGGGCCGGGTCCCCGGCCGCCGCTTCGCCTGGGCGATCGCTGCGCGGGTCGCCGGCCGCGAGCACGTGCTGGCCACGTCCTCCTTCGCCGAGGATCCCGTGAAGGCGTGGCTGGCCGGCCAGGGCGGCGAGCGCGTCTGCTGGCTGCTCCGGGTGGAGCGCCGGCCGGGAGAACCCGGGCTGATGGTCCAGCGCGGCCCCGAACCGGTCTCCCCGCGCCAGGTCCTGGAAGGCCCCGCCGACCTGCTCTGCGACCTCGGCATGGTCCTGTGCCGCTTCGACCGGCGCGCCTTCGGCCGCCACTTCGAGGCCGTCTTCGGCCACCCGGTGCCGGGCGAGGCCCGGGAGTGGATCGGCGATCACCGACTGCGCTTCGAGGCAGGCGAGATGGGCGAGCAGGCCTTCGCCGACGGGCTGCTGCCGCTGCTGCGGCTGGCCGGCCCGGACCGGGGGACGCTGGAGCGGCTGTGGGCCTCGATCTTCGAGGCCAAGCGCTCCACCCAGGCGCTGCTGCGCCGGCTGGCCGGCCGCGACGAGGTGGAATTGGTCGTGGTCAGCAACACCGACCCCTGGGCCCTGCGAGGCTGCCGCGAGCGCTTCGGCCTCGAGGACCTGCTCTACGGCGCCGTCGCCAGCTACCAGGACGGGGTCCGGCCCAAGGGCGAAGACGCCTCCATGTGGCAACGTGCGCGGCAAGTCGCCGCCGCCCGGCGCGGCGCCGAGGCCGCCCACGCGGTCGCGATCGACGACATCCGCACCTACCTGCACCAGGCCCTGGACGCGGGCGCGGCGACCGCGGCGGTCCATTACCGCCACTACGCCCAATTCCAGTACCAGCTGCGCCGCCTGGGCCTCGAGCCCGGGCCGGCCTAGACCGCCAGCTTCATCAGGAAGATCACGACCACGCCGGCGTAGACGCCGACCAGGTAGCCGGCCACCGCCAGCAGCACCCCGACCGGGGCCAGGGCCGGGTGGAAGGCGCTCGCCACCACCGGCGCCGAGGCGGCGCCGCCGATGTTGGCCTGCGAGCCGACGGCGATGAAGAAGATCGGCGCCTTGAACAGCCGCCGAGCCAGCAACATGATGCCGATGTGGATGAACATCCACAGCGCGGCGATCGCCAGCAGGCCGAAATTGTCCGGGTCGAAGATCCGGGCGAATTGGGCCTTGGCGCCGATGGTCGTGACCAGCAGGTAGAGGAAGACCGAGCCGATGGCGCTGGCGCCGGCGCCCTCGAAGCGGCGCACCGGGGTGAAGGAGAGCACCAGGGCCACCGTCGTGGCGATCATCACCTTCCAGATGAAGGGGTTCATGACCTCGCCCGCGGGCAGCTGCTCGGCGATGGCGGCGGCGACGGCGGTGGTGCCGAAGGCGATGCCCAGGATCACCAGCAGGTCCGGTAGGCTGGTGGGCCGGGCCACCTTGGCCTGGTAGGCGGCGACGGTGTCGCGGACCTCCTCGATCTTGCGGCGGTCGGCGCCGATCTTCTCGTCCATCCGCTTCTCGCGGCCGGCGAAGAGCAGCAGCAGCGCCGTCCAGACGTTGGCCACGGCCACGTCGACCACGACCATCAGGCTGAGGGTGTCGGCGGAGGCGTCGACGGTCTCGCCGATGGCGACGAAATTGGCCCCGCCGCCGATCCAGGAGCCGGCCAGGGCGGCCAGGCCCTTCCAGGCCTCCTCCCCCAGCTCGGGCGGCACCATGTCCTTGAGCAGCCACAGGGCCAGCGGACCGCCGATGACGATGGTGGTCGTCGCCAACAGGAACATGCCGACGGCGGTGGCGCCGAGCCGCAGCACCGCCTTGACGTCCACCGACAGGATCAGCAGCACCAGGCTGGCGGGCAGCAGCCAGGCCTTGGTGAATTTGTAGAAGACGAAGTCCTCGGACACCGGGATCACGCCGGTGTTCGAGAAGGCCGTCGGCACGAAGTAGCAGAAGACCAGCAGCGGAACGACCTTGAACAGGCCCTTCGTGCGCTCGAAGCGGTTCAGGCTGAAGAGGACCGCGAGGATGCCCAAGAGCACCGCCATGACCTCCATCGGACCGGTGATGACCGCGTCCAGCTCCGGCGCCGGCTCCTGCAGCACTAGTTGACGCTCGGGCCGCTCTCCGAGGCCGCCTGCTCAGGGTCCGGGAGCTCGAAGTGGTCGATGGTGTGGCAGGGGTACTCCACCGGCTGGCCGTCGATCTTCAGGCGGAAGGTGTAGCGCCCGAATTCCTCGAAGGGCAGGCCGGAGAGCCGCACCACGGCCCGCTGCTTGGCGCGCCGCTCCTGGAGCTGCAGCGGCGGCAGGTCCATGTCCATGACCTTGCCCTCGGGGGTCACGACCTGGAGGGCGATGGTGTACTCGCCCTCGCCGTCGGTGATGCCCAGGGCGGCGGCCATCATCGGCAGCCGGCCGGGCAGCTGACGCGAGTGGAGGGCGTCGAACATGCCGACGAGGCACAGTTTCCCGGACTCGTCGCGGAAGGCGTGGTCACAGACGTGGAGCCACTCAACGGTGGGGATCGGCTTTCCCATCCCCCCATCCTAGCGGCGCCTAGCCACCGCCCATCATGCCTTCCGCCGGGACCGAGTCCATGTCGGTGTAGCGGTGCAGGCTGCTCTGCGAGGCCGGCAGGTGGCCGAAGAGCTGGAAGGTGATGTAGATCGAGATGCCGCCGAAGAGCAGGATCCACATGCTCTTCTCGCCGCGCCAGCCGCCGACGTAGCGGAGGTGCAGGTAGACGATGTAGAAGACCCACGAGATCAGCGCCGAGACCTCCTTCGAGTCCCAGCCCCAGTAGAGCGCCCAGGCCTCCTGGGCCCACAGCGCGCCCTGGATCAGGCCGGCGGTCAAGAAGGGGAAGCCGACCACGAAGATCAGGAAGGTGAAGCGGTCCGAGCCCTCCTCCCAGCCGTCGAACCAGGACATCTTGCCGGGCCCGCGCATGCTGACCAGCGAGAACAGCCCGGTCAGGAGCAGGACGCCGGGGCCGAAGGCGACGCCGCCGGTGCCGAAGGGCACCATCACGACCGTCGACAGCACGGTCAGCAGCAGGGTGCCGCGGCCGAGGGGGTACTCCCGGGGCTGCAGCACGCCGCGCCAGAACTTGAAGCAGAAGTGCAGCCAGGCCGCCAGGGTGGCGATGAACAGGGTGAAGTACCCGAACATGTACGCCGAGATGTGGGTGCTGAACCAGTACGACTGCAGCGCCGGCGGCAGCGCCTTGCCGGTCGGGTCCAGGCCCAGGGTGATGCTGATCGTGACGGCGATCCCGGCCATGATCAGGCCGACGAAGAGGTCGCCGAAGGCCCGGGCGACGTTCTTCTGCCGGTGCAGGCCGAGCACGAAGTAGAGGATCAGGGCCGCCAGGAAGGCCGAGGTGGTGCCCAGCGGGATCACCTCGTACATGGTCTGCGCCGGCCAGTGTTGGACCTCGACGTAGCGCGAGGCCTGGGCGGCGAAGTTCACCACCAGCCCCAGGCCGCAGACCCCGAGCAGGGCCCAGGAGAGGGCCGACAGCAGCGGGTGGCCGGAGCGGCCGCCCTGCTCCGGCTCCGGAGCGGCCTCCCCCACCCCCGCGAGGGCCACCCGCGAGGCCTGGCGGCGGCGGCTCCGCGCCGGCAGCAGGAACCAGCCGAGCGAGGTCAACAGCCCGAGCACTCCGCCGAGGACGGAGATGTACATCGTGACGTAGAGCAGGGAACGGTAACTGAAGGCTTCCATCTAGATCCCGCGGTGGCGTTTCGTGACCAGAGGATTGACGACGAAGACGATGATCACGCCGAAGGTGACCAGGTAGAGGCCGAGCAGCACCACCTCGATGCCCGGGTCGAAGACGATGCCGATGCCCGAGTAGGTCGGATCGCCCTTGTCCCAGTTGGTCTGGAAGAAGCGGTAGCCGTCGAAGACCTCGTAGTCGTTGACGCGGATGTGTCCGCTGTCGTCAGGTTGGCCGTGGTGGTGGACCTGGCCATCGGCGCCGAGCTCGGCGCGGTAGAAGGACAGCTTCGACTGCCACTCCAGCGGCATGTCGTTGGTGTCCTCCATGAACATCAGCTTGAGCAGCCGCGGCTGGCCGCCCGGGCCGGTGTACTCCACCCTGTGGCCGTCGAGGTCGGTGCTCATGACCATCTCGCGCGGCCCGTCGGGGGTGGTGACCCGGACCCGGACCGCGCCCGGCGCCGGGTGGAAGAAGTCGGCGCCCTCGACCGGGACGATGTTCAGGTCGACGTCGCCGGCGCTCTCGAAGGCCGGGACCACCAGGCGGTAGCCGTCCGACAGCTCCAGGGCCTCCCCGGCCGCCAGCTGGCGCAGCGAGTCGGGGTCGCCCGGCGCCCCGGCGAACAGCTGGGCGGCGGCGCCCTCGCCGGCGAGGAACAGCAGGTGGCGGGACGCGGCCGGCGAGCTCCAGGAGTCCCACTCGAAGGACAGGTCCAGCTCGGTGAACTGGGCGCCCATGTCGTGGAAGCCGCTCTGGAAGATCCAGCGCTCCTCTTGCTCCCCCTCGGGGTTGGTGATGCGGACCAGCAGCGCCGGGTTGCGGGGCTCCTGGCGCTCCACCGGGACCGCGCCGGGGACGTGGACCCAGGTGCCGTCCTCCTCCTGGCGCAGCCGCGGCGCCGGCAGCGCCTGCAGCACCTCGACCTCGAAGCGCTGCTCCCCGGCGTCGAAGGCCAACTGGCTGCCGGGAGCGACCCCGTGGCGGGCCAGCACGCTCTGGCGGCTGGGGTCCATCTGCAGCAGCCGCCCGTAGTTGTCCGGGACCGGCTCGCGGAGCCACGCCAGCGCCTGCTCGCGGCTCTCCACGGCGTGGAAGCGGATCCGGGCGCCGGTCATCGGGTGGTTGAGCGGCGCCGATTCGGGGCCGCTCAGGATCTGCTCCAGCACCGGCGCGCCGTCCGGGCCGAGGATCGCCAGCTGGGCCACCGGCTGGCCGAAGGGGTCGCCGGGGGCGCTCGGACTGAGCACCGGCTGGAGATCCGCCTGGGGCACGTACTCGAGCACCTCGACCCGCAGGTGCGGCACCTTGGAGGAGTCGCGCGACTCGCCCAGGAAGGCGGGGTCGCCGGCGCCGTAGTCGAAGTAGAGGGTCTGGCCCTCGTAGGCCCGGAACTTGGGCGGAGCCAGGTCCGGGAATTCGTAGTCCAGCCGCCCGTCGTCGTCGCGGCTGGCGTAGACCACGTTCAGGATGTCGTGGTAGTCGGCGCGGAAGGCGTCCAGGCGCACCTGGAAGGGCAGGCCGGCGTCCTGGTTGAAGAGGTTGCGCGGCGTGAAGGGCTCGATCTCCCGCGCGTAGCTGACGAAGCGGTCGCTGGAGCGGCCGATGTTCAGGTTCAAGATTCCGCGCTTCTCGGTGGCCCAGCCCCAGAAGGCGCCGAGCACCAGCAGGATCACCCCCAGGTGGGACATCACGAAGCCCCACTTGCGCGGCCGGAGCAGCCGGCGCCAGCCGCCGCGGAAGGTGTTCGAGACCACCCCGAAGAGCAGCACCAGCCAGAAGGAGGCGAACCAGTCCGACTTGTAGACGCGCACGAAGTCGAGCCGGTCGGCGTAGTGGAACAAGCTCCACCAGCCGTCGTTCCAGCGGTGCTCGAGCAGCTTGATCTCGGCGTTCTCGGCCTGCACCCGCAGCCCGGTCTCGCTCTTCGAGGTCAGGGCGACCGCGTACTCCTCACCGAAGCGCTCGAGGATGCCCAGCTCCTCCATGTTGGCCTCCAGGGTCGCGAGCTTCTGCCGGTTGGCCTCGGCCCGCTGGTCCAGGACGCAGTCCCCGGGGGTGCCCGGCAGGGCGTGGTAGAGCCAGCCGGAGGTGCCGTGGAGGAACTTGTAGGTGAAGTGCGCGTGCGCCTTGCGGAACTCCTCGAAGTGCTGGAGCCGCTGCGGCGAGACCTCGACCAGGTCGCCGGCGGCGGACTCGGCCGCGATCGGGAAGTTGGGGTCCTCCTGATAGAACAGCACCCCCGCGATCGAGGCCAAGCCGATGAAGACCAGGTTGACCACGCCGACCTTGACCGAGCGGAAGAAGGCGAACACCACCGGCCAGGCGTAGACCGCGGCGGCGATCAGCGGCAGGACGCAGAGGAAGAAACCGCCGCCGTAAAGCAGCGCCGCTTGTCCCTCGGCCTCCCGGGTGCCGCCCAGCAGCCAGGCGAACAACTCAGCCCACAGGGCGAGCAGGAAGATGGTGATCGTGGCGGACTTGAAGCCCCACTGGAAACGGCTGCGCCGGGTTCCGGTCATGCGTCCTTACTTGCGGCGAGTGCCGAGGTAGCGGGTCAACTCCAGCAGCGCCTGCTTGGCGTCGGAGTCAGGCAAGGGTTCGAGGGAGCGCCCGGCTTCTTGCAGCAGTTCCATGGCTTCGTCCTTGGTGGCGGCGATCTCCGCCCGCAGCGGATCTCCGAATTCCCCCTGGAACAACTCGCTCCGGTCCATGCCGGAGCCGAAGGCGGCCTCGAGCCGCTCCAGGGCCTCCCCCTTAAGATCGGACCGGAGGCGGATCAAGGGCAGGGTCATCTTGCCCCGCGCCCAGTCGGTGCCGAGCGACTTGCCGGCCCGGGCCTCGTCCCCTTCGAGGTCGAGGATGTCGTCGATGATCTGGAAGGCCCGCCCCGCCAGCAGGCCGTGGCGGGAGGCGGCGGCCTGCAGCTCGGGGCCGCCGCCGGCGTAGCGCGCCGCCAGCTCGCCGCCGGCCTCGTAGAGGGCCGCGGTCTTGCCGTCGATCTGGGAGACGTAGTCGGCTTCGGAGAGCTGGAAGTTCCCCCGCGTCAGGTTCTGGTGGATCTCGCCGCGGCAGACCCGGCCGGTGGCGCCGGCCAGGATCCGGGAGCAGGTCGGGTCGTCGAGTTCGGTGCTGCGCTCGAAGGCGCGGGCGTAGATCCAGTCGCCGAGCAGGACCGAGGCGTGGACCCCCCACTCGAGGTGGACGCAGTCCAGGCCTCGGCGCTGGGCGGCCTCGTCGAGCAGGTCGTCGTGGACCAGGGTCGCCGCGTGGATCATCTCGATCACGCCGGCGATGGCGACGTGGTCGTCGCGCACCCCGCCGCAGGCGGAGGCCACCAGCAGCACCTGGGCGGCGCGGACCCGCTTGCCGCGGAATTTGCCGGCGTACTCGAGCAGCGGGGCGATGGCGGGGTGATCCGGGTGGAACTGCTCGTCCAGCCAGCGGTCGACGCGCTCCATGTCCTGCTCGATGCAGGTCAGCAGCTGCGGCAGCGGGGTCGTGGGGGTCTCAGGCACGATCGGGGTCCTCGCGGGGCGGCTCTCCGCCCGTGAACGCCCGCCAGTCGTCCGGGGCGTTCAGATTGCGCAGAATGGCGCGCATCTTAGCCGAGTCGGGCAGCGCCCAGCGGCGGCGCGGGAGGCATTCCGCGGCTCGGTGCAGCGAGCGGCGCCCCTGCTCCAGGGCGGCGCGCAGCGGGCCAGCGGCGGAGACCGGCCAAGCGGCCACGAGCGGCTCGGCGCGGCCGTCCAGCTCAGGGATCAAGGCCTGCTCCGGGTGGCGCTCGGCCCGCTCCTGGAGCTCGAGCAGGAATTCGGCGGTGACCCCGGGCAGGTCCCCGGCCAAGGCCAGGAGCCAGTCGGACCGGGCGGCCTCGAGGGCGGCCACCAGGCCGGCCAGCGGCCCGCTATCCGGGACCGGATCAGGCACGAAGCGGAAGCCCGCCAGGCCGAGCTCGCGGCCGGCGCAGATCAGCTCCGGGCAGCGGCGGCGCAGGACCTCGGCCGGGCGGTCGACCAGGCGGCCGGCGCCGAGGGGGAGCAGGAGCTTGTCCTGGCCCATGCGTCGCGACTTGCCGCCCACCAAGAGGGCGCCCGTCCAGCCCGGGCGCGGGCCGGCGGAGGCGGCGGTCACTTCTCGTCGTCGGAGGAGGGGATCTCCTTCTTGGGAGCGTCGTCGTCGTCGTCCTCGCCTTCGCCGTCCTTCAGGCCCTTCTTGAACTCGTTGATGCCGGAGCCCATGCCCCGCATCAATTCGGGCAGCTTGCGTCCGCCGAAGAGCAGCAGCAGGACGGCGCCGATGATGATCAGCTCGGGGCCGCCGAATCCTCCGGTCAGGCACGACGGGAGGAACAGCAGGATCAAGGCGGCCGGCAGGAGGCGGGAGACGGTGCGCATGGGTTCGCGGTCAGAGCCGGGCACATTATGCCTCCGCCGGGGCGCCGCCACCGCCCCCCTTCGGGAACTGTGCCCGGAGTCGGTCGCGGCGGCCCTTCTGGCGCAGCCGCTCCACCCGCCAGCCGGCGGCCGCGAGGGGGTCCCGGAGGCTGCGGGCGCAGCAATAGCTGGTCAGGACCGCGCCCGGGGCGGCGGCCGCTGTCAGGGCCGTCACCAGGCCCGGCTTCCAATCCTCGGGATGGGCCCCTGGCGAGTGCAGGTCCAGGAAGATCCAATCGGCACCCCAGCCGGACGGGAGGGCCTCCGGCGCCGGGGCCGCCAAGACTTCGCCGCGCCAGCCCGGCCGCCCCGCGCAGGCCCAAGGGCCAGGCTCGCGCCCCCACCACGGGGCGGTCGCCGCGATCGGGGCGGGGACGGGTGGCCAGGGAAGGAGCCGGTCCGGGAAGGGCTCGAGGCCGAGGCAGCGCAGCGCGCCCGAATAGCCAGCCTCGGCGAGCAGGGCGAGCGCCACCGCCGTGTTCAAGCCGCGGCCGAAGCCGACCTCCAGGATTCGATGCAACGGCCCCGCCGGCGGTCGGAGCGCCGCAGCGGGCTCGACGAAGCTGAACCGCGCCTCCCCGAGCGGGTCCCGGACGTCGTGCGCCCACTCCCCCGTCCGCGGATGCTGGTAGCTCAAATCGGGGTCAGACATCGATTGAATTGAGAGGTCGGACCTCGCATTTCAATCGATGTCTGACCCCGATTGTTTATCGGATCTCCGTGAGGGTCTTGCCCAGGACCGAGGGGTTGGGGGCGATGCGAACGCCGGCCGCCTCCAGGGCGGCGATCTTGGCGTCGGCGGTGCCGGCGCCACCGGAGATGATCGCGCCGGCGTGGCCCATGCGCTTCCCGGGAGGGGCAGTCCGGCCGGCGATGAAGCCGACGACGGGCTTGGTGACGTAGTCCTTGATAAAGGCCGCGGCCTCTTCCTCAGCGCTGCCGCCGATCTCGCCGATCATGACGATCGAGTCGGTCTCCGGGTCGTCCTGGAAGCCGCGCAGCACGTCGATGAAGTTGGTGCCCGGAAGCGGGTCGCCGCCGATGCCGACGCAGGTCGACTGACCGAGGCCCTCATTGGTCACCTGCCACACCGCTTCGTAGGTCAGCGTGCCCGAGCGGCTGACGATGCCGACGGAGCCCTTGCGGTGGATGTAGGCCGGCATGATCCCGATCTTGCAGCCCTTGCCGTCGGCCCCGGGCGTGATCACGCCGGGGCAGTTCGGGCCGACCACGCGCGTGCCGCCGCCCTTCAAGGCGTCGTGGACCTTCGCCATGTCCATCACCGGGATGCCCTCGGTGATGCAGACCACGGTCTCGATGCCGGCGTCGGCCGCCTCGAGGATGCCGTCGGCGGCGAAGGCCGCCGGCACGTAGATCACCGAGGCCGTGGCGCCGGTCTCCGCGACGGCGTCGGCGACAGTGTGGAAGACCGGCAGGCCGAGGTGGCTGCCGCCGCCCTTGCCCGGGGTCACGCCGCCGACGACGTTGGTACCGTAGGCGATCGCCTGCTCGCTGTGGAAGGTGCCGTTCTTGCCGGTGAAGCCTTGAACCAGGACCTTGGTGTCCTCTTGGATGAAGATGGCCATTACTCTCTACCTCAGACCAGGGCGTTGACGGCTTCGCAGACCAGTTGAGCGCCCTCGTCCAGCGAGGTCGCGGGGATCAGGGCCAGGCCGCTCTCCTCGAGCAGGCGCCGCCCTTCTTCGACGTTGGTGCCTTCCAGGCGGACCACCAGCGGCACCTCGACGTGCACGTTCTTGGCCGCGCCGATGACGCCGCGGGCGATGATGTCGCACTTCATGATGCCGCCGAAGATGTTGACCAGGATGCCCTTCACCTTCTCGTCCGAGAGGATGATCTTGAAGGCCTCGGTGATCGCCTCCTCGGTGGCGCCGCCGCCGACGTCCAAGAAGTTGGCCGGCGAGCCGCCGTGCAGCTTGATCGTGTCCATGGTCGCCATCGCCAGGCCGGCGCCATTGACCATGCAGCCGATGGAGCCGTCGAGGGCGATGTAGTTGAGCCCGAACTTGGAGGCCTCGACCTCCTTCGGGTCCTCCTCGTTCTCGTCGCGCATCGCCGCCACCTCCTTGTGGCGGAACAGCGCGCTCGAGTCGAAGTTCATCTTGGCGTCCAGGGCCACGACCTCGCCGTCCTCGGTGAGCACCAGCGGGTTGATCTCCATGAGCTCGGCGTCGAGCTCGAGGTGCGCCTTCGCCATCCCCAGCAGGAAGGCGACGCACTTCTTGACCGCGTCCCCCTCGAGGCCGAGGAAGAAGGCGGCGCGGCGTGCCTGGTGGGCCTCCAAGCCGCGCAGCGGGTCGATCGGCAGCTTCAGCAGCGCCTCGGGCCGCTCCTGGGCGATGGTCTCGATCTCGACCCCGCCTTCGGCGCTGGCCATCAGCACCGGGCAGCCCTTGTGGCGGTCCAGGGCGATGCCGACGTAGAGCTCCTTGTCCAGGTCCAGGCCCTCGCAGACGAAGACCTTCCGGACCTCCTGGCCCTCCGGTCCCGTCTGGTGGGTCTTGAGCATCATGCCCAGCATCCCCTCGGCGACCTCCTGGGCCTGCTCCCGGCTCTTCACCAGCTTGACGCCGCCGCCCTTGCCGCGGCCGCCAGCGTGGATCTGGGCCTTGACGACAGCCAAGGGCCCTCCGAGCTGGTCCCAGGCCGCTGCGGCCTGGTCTCCGGTTTCTGCTACAATTCCCCTTTGAGTACGGACTCCGTACTGCTCCAGGATCTCTTTGGCTTGGTACTCGTGGATCTTCATGACGGACGTCGACGGCGGTCGAGTCCTACAGGATAGATCCGCTGCAGATTCCCGGGAAGGGTGCCATACTTGGGGAAAGACTGGAACTTCCCCTCCGGCCGATCCGTCACCCCCTCAGAGATCATCCCCAATGGACCTGGCCTCCGCACCCGTGCGTCCCGGATTTGTCCTGGCCTGGATCGTGGCCGTGACAGGATCCGCATTCCTGGTCATGAACGTGATCTGCCCCCCTGCCCCCGGGCAGGCGGCCTCGGCGGACCCGATCGACCCTCCCCCTGCGGCCACGCGGAGCACCGACCAAGAGCCGGCTCCCGGCTCGCCTGCCGCTCCGGAGACCCTGCGAAGCGTCTCCCCCGTCTCCGAAGGTGATCCCCTGGACTTCCTCCAGGCCGACCCGGAGAACGAATTGGAGCAGGACCCTGGCGCCGAAGCGGCCGCGCCGACCGCCACCGCCACGGTCGCCCAGCCCGACCACCCCGCAGGCCGCGGCATGCCCTCCCTGGCGCTCCCGACCAGCCCCCAGGTGCTGCCCGCTGGGGTCGCCTTCGGGCCGCTGGTCCTGGAGTGGAGCCACGCCACCGCCCTGGGCGATGAAGACGAGGACGATGAGGTCCAGATCCAGGTGGTCCGGGCCGGCCGCGGCCTCTACCTGATGCGCCTCCTCCTCTCCCGCTACCAGGAGCTCGGCCTCGACGCCTTGCCCGCCGAGCTGCTCGAAGCCCTGCCCGCCAAGCTGATCAGCCAGCTGGACCGGCCCCACGCCGAGGGCGGCGAAGGCAGCACCGCCGAGTCCGGCAACGACGAGGGCGGCCGCTTCCGCGGCGCCCGCCGAGCCTGGAAGCGCGCCGGCGCGGATAGCCGCCAACGAGTGCAAGCCAAGGGCCGCGAGCTCCTGCTGCTGCTCTCCGAGGAGCAGCTCCAGCGCCTGCGCCAGCGGATGCTGGAGAACCAGGGCTGATCTCCCGGCCCCACCCTCCTGAGTGAGGCCCAGGACCTCCAGAAGGCACGAGACCCCAGGCCCGCCCGGAGGCCGACCTGGGGTGTCTGGAGCGCCCTGCAGGGACTAACCGACCACGAACTTGCCGTGCTTCCGCCGCTTCGCCTTGATGATGCGGCGGCCGGCGGCGGTCTTGGAACGAGTGCGGAAGCCGCTCAGACGGCGCTTGCAGTTCGAGGAACGGATCTTGGTCTTACGGCCTTTCACGATTCTGCGGGTCGCTGGTTCACCACGCCGAGCTGGCCGAGGTGAAGGAGACGGACGGTGTTCGTGGCCCCCGTGCGCGAGAACGCGCCAGTCAGGGCGACGATGAGGTCATCGGGACGGAGCCAGGAGGCCCGGCCGAGGGTGGCGGCGGCGTTGCGGTGCATCTGGCGCACCGTCTTGAACCGCCGGATCAGGGCGGGACGGACCCCCCAGTAGAGGGCCATCCGATGGAAGGATCGTTCGTTGGCCGTGAGGCCAATCAAGGGTCTTCCGGAGCGGAAGGAACTGACCAGTCTAGCGGTTCTCCCGGACTCGGTAAAGGCGAGGATGCCGCGGGCCTCGCTCTGGCGAGCGGCGGCCACCGCCGCCGTGACGGTGGCGGCCTCGGAGACGCTGACCGAGCCGGCGACCTTCTTCAGGCCCTTCCCCGGCTCCCGCTTGCCCCCGAAGAGGTGGGATTCGGTCTTCAGGGCGATCCGGTTCATGGTCCGGACCACCTTGACCGGGTCCAACCCCACCGCGGTCTCGCCGCTGAGCATGATGGCGTCGCTGCCGTCGATCACGGCGTTGGCGACGTCCGAGACCTCCGCCCGGGTGGGCTGGGAGGCCTCGATCATGCTCTCGAGCATCTGGGTGGCCGTCACCACCGGGATGGCGTACTGCATGCAGGTGGCGATCACGTCCTTCTGGACGATTGGCACCACCTCGTGGCCCAATTCCACCGCCAGGTCGCCGCGGGCGACCATGACGGCGTTGGACTGGCGCACGATCTCGTCCAGGTTCTTGAGGGCCTCCGGGGTCTCGATCTTGGCCATCACCGGGGCGACGATCCCGGCCCGGTCCATGGCCCGCCGCAGGACCGCCAGGTCCTTGGCGCGGCGCACGAAGCTGAGGGCGATCCAGTCGACCCCGACCTCCGACGCCCAGGCCAGGTCGCGCTTGTCCCGGGCCGACAGCACCGGCGCGCTGACCTCCGAGTCGGGCAGGTTGATGCCTTGATTCGAGTCGATCCAGTCGCCGCGCCGAACCTGGCAGACCAGCTCGCGGCCCTCGCGCTCGAGCACCTTGAGCTCGAGCCGGCCGTCCCGGAGCAGGACCCGGTGGCCCGGGAGCAGGTCCTTCAGGAGGCCGCGGTAATCCACGGGCAGCACCCCGGCGGCGGCCTTGCGGCCCGCTCGCAGGCGCACGGACTCGCCGCGCTTCAGCTTCCGCGGCGCCTCCAGCTTGCCCAGGCGCAGCCGCGGGCCGCGCAGGTCGGCCAGGATGGCGACCGGCCGGTCCAGCTCCTTGCGGACCTTCTTGACCTTCTTGACCCAGGCGGTCCGGGTCTCCGGGTCGCCGTGGCTGAGGTTGATGCGGAAGGCGTCGACGCCGCCGCGCACCATCTCCCGGATCCGCGTCGTGGTCGCCGACGCGGGTCCGAGAGTGGCGAGGATCTTGGTCCGGGCGAGGTGGCGTTCGAGCATGGTCGAGGCCCGGCGGGGAATCCAGGGGAGGAACCCGCCCTAGAGCAGGTTCTTCTCCCGCAGGAGCTCGAGGTCCTTGCGGATGGCCTCGGCCGACTTCTGGAGCAGCGCCGAGTCGGACTCGGAGAGCTCGAGCTCGATCACCCGCTCGACGCCGTTGGCGCCGAGGATGCAGGGCACGCCCATGAAGATGTCATCGAGGCCGTACTGGCCGCTCAGGTAGCCGGCGCAGGGCACGAGCCGGTTCTCGTTGCGCAGGATCGCCTTGGCCATGGCCACGGCCCCCGAGGCGGGCGCGTAGTAGGCCGAGCCGGTCTTCAGCAGGGCCACGATCTCGCCGCCGCCCTTCTTGGTGCGCTCGTTGATGGCGTCGATCTGGTCGTCCGGCAGCAGGGCCGTGATCGAGACGCCGTCGACGGTCGAGAAGGCCGGCATCGGCACCATCGAGTCGCCGTGGCCGCCGAGCACCATGCAGCGGGCGTCCGCGATGCCGCCGCCCTGCTTCTCGCTGATGAAGAAGCTCATCCGGGCCGAGTCCAGGGCGCCGGCCATTCCCACCACCCGGTTCTTGTCGAAGCCGAGCTGGGCCGCCATCAGGTAGACCATGGTGTCGAGCGGGTTCGAGACCACGATCACCCGGGCGTCCGGGGAGCCGGTCTTCACGTAGTCCGCGACGGCGTTGATGATCTTGCCGTTGACCTCGAGCAGGTCGCTGCGGTCCATCCCCGGCTTGCGCGGGAGGCCGGCGGTCATGATGACCAAGTCCGAGCCATAGGTGTCCTTGGGGTCGTTGGTGCCGATCAGGCGGCACTGATACCCCTCGATGGCGGCGGCCTGGTTCAGGTCGAGGGCGATGCCCTGCGGGCGTCCCTCGAGGATGTCGATCAGGACGACCTCTTCGGCTAGTTCCTTCTCGGCGAGGCGCTGAGCGCAGGTCATGCCGACGAATCCGGCGCCGACCACGGTGACACGAGTCATGGTTCTTCTCCTGCAGGGAGTTGGGGTGCGCCGCGCCGCCTCTCCCCAGAACCGGGGCATGGCGCGGCAAAAAGGCGAGAGATACTAGCCCCGCCCCGGCCGCGAAACCAGGGTGGAAGCCGCTCGAAACCGCCGCTCAGCCCTTCAGGAACTCCGCGCCGTTGGCCTGCCACCAGGTCTTCCAGAGCTCATAGGCGGCCTGGCGCTCGGCCTTGGCCTGCTCGCCGTCGCCCTCGTGCTGGTACCCGAAGTTCTGGCCGGTGATGCGCCGCAGGGCCCGGACCGCCGCCTCGCGGACGAAGGTCACCTCGTCCATCAGGGCCTCGACCAGGTGCGGGACGGCCGGACGGGCGTCCCACTCGCTGAAGGTGTGGGCGGCCAGGAAGCGGGTGAACTCGTAGGGGTCGGCCAGCAGCGGGTAGAGGTGCGGAAGCAGGCGCTCGTCCTGCATCGCCGACAGCTTCTCGAGCGCGCCGTAGCGGACCTCGGGGTCCTCGTCCTGGAGCTTCCGCAGCAGCGCCGAGATCTCGGCCGAGAAGGCGCTCTCGTCCTCCTTGGGGGCGGCGGCGGCGAGGGCGTCGGTCATGTCCTCGAGGCGCTTGAGCCGGTCCCGCAGGCCCTCCTGGTTGGAGCGGGAGGCGCGCTGGCGGTCCTCCACCACCGACAGGGTGGCCTCGAACTTGCCGAAGCGCTGCGAGAGCTTGTCCTGCTCCGCGGCCAGCGGGGCCAGGCCGGCGAGCGACGACTGGGCCTCCTCCAGGCCGAGGCTGGTGGCCTGGCCCAAGGCCTCGTGACCGTCCCGGAGCACTTGCAGCTCCTCCCGGAGCAGCGCCAGGTCCTCTCGATTGCCCTGCGCGGCGGCGGCGGAGGCGATCGCGGAGGCCTCGATCTGGCCCGTGAGCTCGCCCTTGGTGTCGCCGATCTGGCCGTCCAGGCCGTCGCTGGCGCTCCCGATCTGGAACCACAAGAAGATCGCCGCGGCCCAGCCCAGCAGGGCCGCGACCAGGGAAACGACGCCGAGCCCGCCGCCGCCTCCGCCTCCGACGTCCGCCTTCCCGATCAACTCGAGGCAGTCCGGGCAGAGCAGGCGGTCTCCGAGCCGGACGGAAGAGCCGTCCTGCACTTCGGCGAGCGGCACGGAACGGTCACACAGGTTGCAGAAATGGACGTCAGCCATTGATCGCAGGATAGCCGCCCCGATCCGGCCGGACACGCACTCCAGCCTCAGGAATCCGGCGGACCGGCTCCCGCGCGGCGGCGGCGGGCGGCCCCCAAGGCCAGCACCGCGCAGCCCAGGGCGGCGCCGAGCAAGCCGGGCCGGGCAGGAGTGGCCTGACGGACGGCAGCCTGGGCCAGCAGCCAGCGCCGCCAGGGACCGTCGTCGGCGGCCTGCTCCCGGGCGGGTGTCCCCGCCAGGCGGAAGGGCGGGGCGCCGGGCGGCTGGAGCTCCAGCGGCTGCGCGGCGGGGAACGGACCGCAGCGCCAGAGGCCGGGGGAGACCCGGTCGAAGGGACGCCGCCGGCCATCGGCGCCGGCGGCGGTCCAGCCCACGGCCTCTTCGGCGGCGAGGTGGAGCCAGCGGCCGCGCCGCCCCAAGCGCGGCTGCGTCCGGTCGGAGGCGATGGCCGCCACCAAGGGCGCCCAGGCAGGGTCGGCCGGCGGCCCCGCCAGGCCGAGCACGACCCCGCCGCCGGTCCGGAGCAGAGCGGCGCCGACGCTGCCGTCGCCGTGGCGGAGGAGCACCTCGGCCCCCGGCGCGGCCCGCTGACGCCGGACTGGAGCGCCGGTCTCGAGCGAAGCGGGAAGGCTCCAAAGAGCGCCCGGCACCGCCGCGAAGGCCCCGGACACCTCGCCCGCGAGCGCCTCCAGGTTGCGCTGCAGGCGCTGCTCCAGAGACCCCTGGGCCCCGTCCTCCATCAAGTCGCCGATCGCCGCCAACGCCGCCCGGTCCGGTTGGTCCCCCACGGGGACGCAACGGACCGAGGAGAAGCTCTGGGCCAGGGCCGCGCCCAGCGCCGGCCAGCCTTCCGCGGGCGCCTCGGCCTGACCGTCGCCGATGAGCACCAGCCGGGTCCGGGGCGCGGCCTCTTCCGCCGCCTGGCGCAAGGCACCCGCCAGCCCGGTCGGCCCGAAGGGCCGGCGCGCCGCCAGGGCCGCCCACTCCTCTGGTCGGCGCGGATCGGCGGCCGGCCCGAGGTCGGCGGCGAAGGCTCGGACTTGGAAGCGCGCATCGGGCGGCAATCCGTCGCCCCAGCGGGCCAGCACCTCGAGGGCTTCGGCGAACGGCCGTCCTTCCATGCTGCCCGAGAGGTCGATCAGGACCAGGACGCCGCCGCCGTCCTCGGTCCAGGGACGCAGCGGCCGGAGCTCGTGCGGCAGGGAACGGGATTCGGCCACCACCAGGGCGCCCCGGCGCAGCGCAGCGTCCAGTTGAGGGGTGCCAGCCGCCGGGTCCGGGAAGAGGACCTGGGCCTGCTCCCGGTCCGGCGCGAGCCGCCAGCGCCCGCCGCCCGCCGCCCACGCGGGCACGGCCGACGCGCCCCAGACCAGGTGCTGCCCCGGCGCCGCCAGCCGCAGCTGCCGCTCGGCCACCGCGTCTCGCTGGCGCCAACGCAGCCGCAGCCCGGCGGCGCCGCCTAGTTCCCCGGCCACGGCCAGGTCCAGCTCGATCCGGGCGACGCCCCCGGCCGCTCCGGCCGAGCGCGTCTCCATGGCCAGGAGCTCGGCAGGGGCCGCCGCGGCGACTTCGAGCTGGCCCACGGCCGGGTCGCCGTCGACCACCTCGACCGCGATCTGGAGCCGGCCCGACGCCGGCAGGAAGGCGGGCGCCTCGACGTGGCCGAAGCGAGGTCTCGGGCCTGGGCGTCGCCAGACGAACTCCACCCCGGCGAAGCCGGCGGGATCGGGCAGCTCATCCGTGGCCCGGCCGTCGCTCCAAACCACCAGCTGGTCCCCGGCGACCAGGCGCGGCCGGAGCTCCTCGAGGGCCGCGCCCAGGCGGCTGGCCCCGCTCGCCGGCGCCGCGGCCTCGGCGGCCCTCAGGCCGTCGGCGAAGTGGAAGCGGCTGCCGGGGTCAGCCTCGCCCTCGGGCGCCCGCTCCCCCGCCATGCTGTCGCTGCGGTCCTCGAGCAGCCAGCGCCGGCCGCCGCCGCCGTCCACCAAGGACCACGACCACAGCAGCACCGCCGCCGCCGCCAGCGCGGCCGGCCACGGGAAACGCAGGGTCGGTCGGGTCACACCGGCAGCCTAACGGCCGGGTAGCTGGCCCGTTCGATCCAACCGCCGCCGAGCATCCGGGAGCCGCGATAGACGGCCAAGCCCTGGCCAGGGTTGACGCTGGCCGCCGGCTCCAGGAAGCGCACCAAGGCGCGGCCGCCCCCGAGCCCCTCGACCGTCGCCGGCTCTCCGCCCGGCGTGCTCCGGTACTGGACCTCGATGTCCTGCTCCCAGCGCTCCCCCGGCCCGAGCTCGCAGCCGTAGGTCGTGAATTGGAACACCTGCGCGTCCGGGCAGCCGACCGCCTCGCGCGGGCCGACGATGACGTCGCCGGTCTCGGGCTGGATGTCGAGCACGTACAGCGGCCGCTGGGAGGAGATGCCCAGGCCCCGGCGCTGGCCCCGGGTGAAGCCCATGTAGCCGTCGTGGCGCCCCAGCTCGCGGCCGGCGGGATCGAGGAAGCGGCCCGGCTGGCCCAGGCCGCCGCGTTCGCGGAGCACGTCGCGGTAATCGCCGCTGGGCACGAAGCAGATCTCCTGGCTGTCCGGCTTGGAGGCCACCCGCAGGCCGGCCTCGGTGGCCAGGCGCCGGGTCTCGGCCTTGTCCAGACCGCCCACCGGCAGCAGGGTCCGCCGCAGGACCTCCTCGCCGACGCCGAAGAGGACGTAGCTCTGGTCCTTCCGCTGGTCGAGGCCGCGGTGGAGCCAGGCCCGGCCGTCGCGCAGCTCGGTCCTGGCGTAGTGGCCGGTGGCGAGGAAGTCGGCGCCGACGGCGTCGGCGATGGCCATCAGCGCCCCGAACTTCACCTCGCGGTTGCACATGGCGCAGGGGTTCGGGGTCCGGCCGGCGGCGTACTCCCCGGCGAAGTACTCCTGGATGGAGACGAACTCCGCCGCCATGTCGATGCTGTGGAAGGGGATTCCCAGGCCATCGGCCACCAGGGCGGCGTCGCGAGCGTCATCGGCGGAGCAGCAGCCCTGCCTGACGGTGCCGCAGTTGGCGGGCGCCTCGACGCCATTGCGCAAGAAGGCGCCGACCACCTCGTAGCCCTGGCGCTGCAGCAGCAGGGCGGCGACGGATGAATCCACCCCTCCGGAGAGGGCGGCGAGGACACGGGCTTTCGGCATCGGCTCCGGCGTTAGAATGGTCCGCCATTATCGCCGCCGGAGCACCGGAAGGCGAGTCGCCATGACGCAGCCCCGCTACGCCCCCATCCTCCCCCAAGAGGGGAGCCGCATGCCCACCAACATCAGCGCGCCGGGAGGCGCGGCCCCGGCCGCCGTCGAGAACGGCAGCGCCGAGACCGCCGTCCCCGCCCAGGGCGGGACGCCCGGCGGCCAACAGGACGCGCCCGGCTGGGGCGGCATGCTGCTGCCGATCGCCCTGGTCTTCGGCTTCATGTGGCTGTTCGTGCTGCGCCCCGAGCGCAAGCGGCAGAAGCAGCGCGCCGAGATGATCGGCGCCATCAGCAAGGGCGACCGGGTGGTCACCCTGGGCGGCATGCACGGCGAGGTGGTCCGCTTGGAGGAGACCACCATCACCCTCAAGGTCGACGACGGCGTGCGCCTCAAATTCGACCGTACCGCCGTGTCGCGGGTTCCGTCTGCAGAGACGAGCGCCCCCGCCGCCGCCGGCTCCTGATCCCGCCCGCTCTAGGGGTCCGGTCGGACCCGCCGGCCGGGGCGCGCATCGACCATGCACGACCCCGCCGCCGGCTCCCGCGCGGAGCGCTTCGTCGCCGACCAGCTCACCTCGAGCGGCTGGCGGCTCCTGGCCCAGAACCAGCGCACCCCCTACGGGGAGGTCGACCTGCTCGCCGTCGACCCCCAGGGCGAGTTGGTCGTGGTCGAGGTCAAGGCCCGCCACCCCTTGAGCTGGATGCGCGAGGAGGACGCGCTCCGCCCCCGCCAGCGGGAGCGTCTGGGACGCGCCCTGGAGTGGCTCGCGGGCCGGCGCCGGTGGCGCGGCGGCATGCGCGTCGACCTGGCCGCGGTCGAGCTCAGCGGAGGCCAGCCGATCGCCCTGGCCTGGTTCGAGGACGTCGAGCTGTGAGCGAGGTCAGGGCTGGTCGTCGGCCGCCGCGGCCCGCAGCAACGCGGCGACGGCTTCGTCCGGCAAGAGCTCGAGGCCGCGGTCCCGGCACAGCTCGACGGCCATCTCCCGCAGCAGGGCGGGGTCCAGCTCGTCCCAGCGGTGGAAGGCCGGGAACCCGCGCGCGGCGCCGAGCTCGAGCAGGTCCTCGAGCAGCCAGCGGTAGGCGTGGCGGTAGCGGGGCGAGCCGCCGCGCACGGTGCGCACCAGGTCGGCGAGGGCCCAGCGCGGGTGGGGCGTCGCGGCCAGGGCCCGCAGCGCGGCCCGGTACTCCAGCCAGGTCATGGGGTCGCCGCTCGCCACCAGGGAGTGCAGCACCGCCGGGAGGGCGGCCAGGAAGCTCGGGCCGTCCGGGAGCCAGCGCAGCACGTCCGGCAGGTGGCCGGCCTCGTGCAGGAGGAGCAGCTCGCGCTCGAGCTCGAAGGCCTGGGCCGGCCCCTGCAGGAGCCTGGCCTGCAGGCGGAGCGGCAGGTCGAGGTCCTCCGGCAGCCGGCGGGGAGCGGGGTCGGCCTCGAGCGCGGGCGGCAGCTCCGCGCGTTCCGGCGACAGCAGCACCTGCGCCGCGCGCTGGTCGAGGCCGGCGGCCCCCAAGCGGAGCAGGTCCAGGCGGATGTAGAAGCCGTGGAAGATGGTGCCGCCGGCCGCCAGGTTGGTGCGGCTGGAGCGGCCCTGGCCGGCGACCGCGACCTCGATCGGCTCCGCCTCGCCCGGCCAGGGCAGGACGTGGCGCTCCACCTCGGTGAGGAGGAGCAATTCCAGGCCGTGGAAGACCGCCTCCCCCACGAGGAGCAGGACGCCGGCGTCAGCCCACTGTCCGGCGGGTCCGCCGCTGGTGGCCTCCGGCCGCACCAGCTCGCCGATCGGCCCGAGGGAGTAGCGCGGGTGGGCCTGCCAGCCGGTCTCCAGGCCGACCCGGCCGCACCAGCCGTCCAAGGAGGCGAGGAAGCCGTCCAGGCCGAGCTCGGGTCGGGCGGCGGCCTCGGCCAGCGCCCGCTCGGCGACCACGGCCACCCGCAGGCCGACCGGATCGGTGGCCCGGATCCGCCGCAGCGCGATCTCGGTCCGAGCCCGCCGCTCCTGAACCGGCTGCTGCGCCCGGTCGGCGACCTCCACCCAGGTGAAGAGGGCGTCCCGGTCGCCGCGCCGGAAGGCGTCGTCCTCGAGCAGGTCGAAGGCCCGGTCGGCCTGGTCCTCATGGACCAGCAGGCGGGCCTCGAGTTGGCGCCGGAACAGGGCCGCGTCGGAGCGGAGCGGGGCTAGCCGCAGGTGCTGGCGCACGACCCGGGCGGAGGCGCCGTCGCCCAGGAGCAGGCTCGCCAGCCCGAGGCGCAGCCAAGGGTGGTTCGGGTGGTGGCGGAGGAGCTCCCGGAAGCGCCGCTGAGCGCGGTCCGGGTCCTGGAGCATCCGCGCCTCGAGATAGGCGAGGTCGGGGTCCGCCGGCTGCTCGGAGCGCCAGGCGCGGAGCTCGGCCACCAGCTCCGGGCGCTGGCCGCGGGCGCTGCGCAAGGACTGACGCGCCCGCTCGCCGGCGACGTTGCCGTCCGCGCTCCAGCCGCGGCGATCGGCGGCGGCGACGGCGCCCTCGAGGTCCTGCTGCCACCAGGCCCGCCAGACCGGCTCGAGCTCCGGCAGCGGCCGGTCCTCGACCACGACCGGCCCTCCGCAAGCCGCCAGGGCGACTGCGAGGGCGCAGAGGCAGGGCAGCAGGCGGCTCACGCGTCCGCCCCGGTCGCCGGTGGCGCGGCCTCGACGCGGAAGGCCCGGCGCAGGTCCGGGCCGAGGTCGATCCGCTCCTCGTCCACCAGCCGCAGCGCCGCGCGCGGGTGGTCGCAGCCGGCGGAGAGCAAGCTGCCGTGATGCCCGCCGAGCAGGAGCGGAGCCTCGTAGCGGACCACGGCGTCCGCCAGGCCTGCGTCGAGCAAGGCGCCGTGGAGCCGGGGGCCGCCCTCGACCAGCAGCCGCCGGACGCCCTGCTCGCGCCGCAGCCAGCGCAGGGCGACCTCCAGATCGAGATGGCCGCCGGGCGCGGAGGGCAAGCGCAAGCAGGCGTCACCCTGGCCGAGCGCCCGGGCAAGGGCCGGGGAGGGCTCGGCCGCTTCGCCGACGAGCCAGGCGCGCGGTCCGGCGCACCCGAGCAGGGCGGCGCCCTCGGGGAGCTGGCCGTCCGGGAGCAGGATCACCCGGAGCGGCTGGGTCGCGGCGGGCTCGCCGCCCGGCCGGGCGTCCAGGCGCGGATCGTCGGCGCGCAGGGTGCCGGGGCCCGCCAGCACGGCGTCGCTGACGGCGCGCAGGCGGTGGACTTCAGCCCGGGACTCGGGGCCGGTGATCCACTGGCTGGCGCCGCCGTCGGTGGCCGTCTTCCCGTCCAGGCTGGCGGCCCACTTGAGCAGCACCCAGGGCCGCTCCGGCGCCGCGAGGGCGGCGAGGAAAGCCCCGTTCGTACCCGCGAAGGCGGATTGCTGGTCGATCCGGCGGACCTCCACCCCGGCGGCTTCCAGGAGGCCCAGGCCGGCGCCGGCGTGGCGAGGGTCCGGGTCGACCGCGCCCACGAGGACCCGGGTGACGCCGGCCTGCAACAGCAGCTCGGTGCAGGGAGGCCGGCGCTTCTCGCCGCCGGCCGCCGAGCAGGGCTCCAAGCTGACCACCATCTCGTCCACCCGTCCAGGTAGGGGCCGGCCCGCGGCGTCGTCCCAGGCGCCGGCATCCCGCAGGGCGGCCTCCTCGGCGTGCGGGCCGCCGAAGCCGCGGTGGCAGCCGCGGCCGACGACGTGCCCGCCGGCGAGGGCCAGGGCGCCGACGCGCGGATTGGGCGCGGTCTCGAGCCAACCCGCCGCGCGGGCCTCGGCCAGCGCCTTGTCGATCAGGTGGCTGTCGCGGGCGCTCAAGGCTGCTCCGCTGGCCCGGGGGCCGGCTCCGGCTGGAAGAGCGGTAAGGCCGGGCCGGTGGCTCCCGGCTCGGGCAGGGGCTCGGGCGGAGGCGACTCGAAGCGGGCTCGCTCCAAGGCCTGCTCGGCGGCTCGCACCGCCAAGGCCGCCAGCTCACCCGGACTGGGGTGGTCCTCGGCCAGGAGCTCGCGGCCGTTCCAGCCCTCGAGGCGGACGTCGACCATGCGCCCGGCCTCGAAGCCGGGGCGGTGGCCGAGCAGCGCGTGGTGGCCGTTGCGGATCCGGCCGATCCAATACTCGGGCGCCCGCTCGAAGGGCTTCTCCAACATCATCGCGCTGCGCTGGCCGACCATGCGCGGGGTCCGCTCGCGGGCGATCTGGTGCTGGAGGTCGAGCAGGCGCCGGTTGCGGGCCCCCTTGACCTCCTTGGCGACGTCGTCCTCCAGGCCGTAGGCGGGCGTGCCGGGCCGCGGGCTGTACTGGAAGACGAAGCTCTGGAGGAAGCCGAATTCGCGCATGGCAGCCTCGGAGGCAGCGAAGTCCTCGTCGCTCTCGCCGGGGAAACCGACGATCCAGTCCGACACCAGCTCCAGATCCGGCATGCGCTCCCGCAGCAGGTCGACCCGGCGCCGGTAGAGGTCCGCGGTGTAACCGCGCTTCATCGCCCGCAGGACGCGGTCGCTGCCGGACTGCAGCGGGATCGGCAGCAGGCGCAGGAACTGCGGCGAGCGGGCCATGGCGTCGGCCAGCTCCTCGTCGCAGTAGGACGGGTGCAGGGTGATCAGCCGAACCCGGTGGAGGCCCTCGAGCTCCGCCAGCTCGTCGAGCAGGCGGCCGAGCTTGGGGCGCTCGCCCTTGGGGCCGAGGTCGGCGCCGTAGGCGTCGATCGTCTGGCCCAGCAGGCTGATGTCGGTGACCCCTTGGTCGATGAGGCGCCGGCACTCGTCGACCACTTGGGCGACCGGGCGGCTCTCGACCCGGCCGCGCACCGAGGGCACGATGCAGAAGCTGCAGTTCAAATCGCAGCCGCGCATCACCGCGACCTGGGCCATGTGGCCGCCGGGGCGCCCGATCAGGTCGCGCACCGGCGCGTCCACCGCCTGGGCGGCGTCGCCCAGCTCGAGCACCCGCTCTTCGCCGCCGAGTACCCGCTCGACCTGGTCCGGCAGGCCGGGGAAGTGGCGCGAGCCGCAGACGATGTCGACGTGGGGCTCGCGCTCGAACAGCTCGGCGCCCTCCCGCTCGGCCATGCAGCCGACCACGCCGACCACCAGCTCGGGGCGCTCCCGCTTGACCCGCTTGAGCTCGCCCAGCAGGGAGTGGACCCGCTCCTCGGCGTGCTCCCGCACCGAGCAGGTGTGGAACAGCACCAGGTCGGCCCGGTCGGGCTCCTCGGCCTCCTGCCAGCCGCGGCGCTGCAGCGCGCCCCGGATCAGTTCGCCGTCGTAGAAGTTCATCTGACAGCCGAACACCCGCAGGTGGAAGCTGCGGGTGTCGGTGCGGCGGGCGGTGGAGCTCGGCTCCGGAGGCATCAATTCGAACTGACGGTCTCCAGGATCTCGACCTCGCAGCCCGGCCCAGGCAGGAACTCGACCTCGTCGACGTTGATGCCGTATTCCTCCATCAGCTCGGAGGCCAGCAGCCGGTGCTGGACGCCGTCGGCGGTCATGTAGACCATCGCCGTGCGGTGGCTCCAGTGCGAGTCGGACATGATCGCCGTCTTGGCCGGGCTCTTCTTCAGCCGGGACCGGATCGAGCGGTCACCGCCGGAGTCGAAGCCGGCGTAGGACAGGCCGCCCTCGGGCAGCTCGTCCCACAGGTCGAGGTACTCCTCGACCCCCATCGGGTACTCCTCTGGGTCGACGTACTCCTGGAAGTTGGCGTTCGGGCAGAAGAACATCTTGGCGTGGCTCTCCGAGTGCTCGAACTGCTTGTCCTTCCACAGCCGCAGCCAGAACTTCTGGCCCGAGTCCCGGGGCAGCGAGCCCTCGTGGTCGGCCTGCCAGGAGACCATGTAGCGGTAGGCGTTGCGCATGTTGATCTCGCACGCCGACAGGTTGGCCTTGTCCATCCACTCCGGAACGTTGACGATCAGGTAGGTGGACAGGATCCCGATGATGATGATCACCACCATCATCTCCAGCAGGGTGAAGCCGGCTCGGGCGGCGCCTTTCAGGGTGCGGGCGATCAGCATGTTCAAGTCCCTTGCGAGTAATCGGTGGCGTAGGCCTTCTGCTCCTCAGTGAGCTCGTCGAGCCCCAGCCCCATCGAGGCCAGCTTGATGCCGGCGATCTCCTGGTCGAGCTCCTCGGGCAGCATATGCACGCCCTTGCCCAGGGTTTCGCCTTCCCGGGCCAGCATCAGCATGGCCTGGAGCTGGTTGGCGAAGCTCATGTCCATGACCTCCGAGGGGTGGCCCTCGGCGGCGGCCAGGTTGACCAGCCGGCCCTCGGCCAGGACGTAGATGCGCCGGCCGTCGTGCAGGGTGTGCTCGATGCAATTGTCGCGCATCTCGCGCTTCGAGACCGTCAGCTCGGCCAGGTCCTCGAGGTTCAGCTCGCAGTCGTAGTGGCCGGTGTTGCAGACGATGGCGCCGTCCTTCATCGAGTCGAAGTGGCGCTTGACGATCACGTCCTTCATGCCGGTGGTGGTGATGAAGACGTCGCCGACCTTGGCGGCCTCGTCCATCTTCATGACCTGCACCCCCTCGAGGGTGGCCTTGAGCGCCGCGGTCGGCTTGATCTCGGTGGCGATCACGTTGGCTCCCATGCCCTTGGCGCGCAGGGCGCAGCCGCGGCCGCAGTGGCCGAAGCCGGCGGTGACGAAGTTCTTGCCGGCGAGCAGCACCGAGGTGGCCCGCAGGATGCCGTCCAGGCTGGACTGGCCGGTGCCGTAGACGTTGTCGAAGTCCCACTTGGTCTCGGCGTCGTTGACGGCGATGACCGGGTACTCGAGCTTGCCGTCGTCGGCCATGGCGCGCAGCCGGTGGACGCCGGTGGTGGTCTCCTCGGAGCCGCCGACGATGGTCTTCATCGCCTCGGGGTGGCTGCTGTGGACCCGGAAGATCAGGTCGGCGCCGTCGTCCAGGGTCAGGGTCGGGCCGAACTCGATGGTCTGGTCGATCGACCAGTAGAAGGCCTCGGTGTCCTGGCCGTACCAGGCGTAGATGTGGATGCCCTCCTCGGCCAGCGCGGCGGCGACGGCGTCGTGGGTGCTGAGCGGGTTACAGCCCGACCAGGCGACCTCGGCCCCGGCGGCCTTGAGGGTCCGGATCAGCACAGCCGTCTCCTTGGTGACATGCAGGCAGCCGGCGATGCGCTGGCCCTTCAGCGGCTGGGTCTCGGCGAACTTCTCGCGCAGCGCCATCAGCACCGGCATGCGGCTCTCGGCCCAGTCGATCAGCAGCCGCCCTTCGGCGGCGAGGGAGAGGTCAGCGACCTTGTATTGCACGGCTTCGGTGGTCGTCATGTTGTTCTGGATTCGCTTCTTCGGGGGTGGCGGGCTGCGGCTCAGGCGCTGCGGCCCGCCACGGCGAGGGACTCGAGCTCTTCGACGAGGTCGAGCTTCTCCCAGGGGAAGAGGTCACGGCCGAAGTGGCCGTGGCAGGCGGTCTGGCGGTAGCTCCAGCCCTGCGGCGCGCGCAGGCCGAGGCGGCCGATGATCCAGTCCGGGGTGAAGGCGGCGTGGCCAGACCAGGCGGAGAGGCCGCGCAGGCGCTCGACGATGTCGGCGTCGGAGCTGCCTTCGGCGGCGGTGCCGAAGGTGTCGACCCGGATCGAGGTCGGCTCGGGCACGCCGATGGCGTAGGACAGCTGCAGCTCGCAGTGCTTGGCCCAGCCGGCCTTGACCACGTTCTTGGCCACCCAGCGGGCGGCGTAGGCGGCCGAGCGGTCGACCTTGGTGGCGTCCTTGCCCGAGAAGGCGCCGCCGCCGTGGCGGGCGTAGCCGCCGTAGGTGTCGACGATGATCTTGCGGCCGGTCAGGCCGGCGTCGCCGTGCGGCCCGCCGATGATGAACTGCCCGGTCGGGTTGATGTGGAACTTGGTGTCGGCGTCGATCATGCCCGCCGGCAGCACCGTGCGGATGATCCCGGCCTCCACCTCGCGTCGCACCAGCTCGATGTCGACGTCCTCGGTCTGGGTGGACAGCACCACGGCCTCGATGCGTTGCGGGCGGCCGTCGGCGTACTCCAGGGTGACCTGGGACTTGGCGTCCGGGCGCAGCCACGGCAGGTCGCCGGAGCGGCGCAGCTCGGCCTGCCTCTCGACTAGCTTGTGGGCCCAGTGGATCGGCGCCGGCATCAGCGCGTCGGTCTCGTCGCAGGCGTAGCCGAACATCATGCCCTGGTCGCCGGCCCCGGTGGACTTGCCGCTGTCCTCGTCCTCGTCCACGCCCATGGCGATGTCGTCCGACTGCTCGTGGATCGCCGACAGCACGGCGCAGGAGTCGGCGTCGAAGCCGACCCCGGCCTCGGTGTAGCCGATCTCCCTCACCACCTCGCGCACCAGCTTCTGGACGTCGACGTAGGTCTGGGTCCGGACCTCGCCGGCCACGGTCACCAGCCCGGTCGTGACCAGGGTCTCGCAGGCGACGCGGGAGTTCGGATCATCCTTGAGGCAGGCGTCCAAGAAGGCGTCGGAGATCTGGTCGGCCACCTTGTCGGGGTGGCCCATCGAGACGGACTCGGAGGTGAAGAGCTTCTTCTCCATGGGCGGAGCGGGCAGGTCAGGGTGCTTGGGAAGGGAGGATGCCGGCCTGCTCCAGCATGCGGAGCGTGGTGGCGGCGGCGCCGCGGCGGGCGGAGAGGGCTTGGGCGCCGCGACGGCCGGAATCGGCGGCCGCAGCGGGGTCTGCGACCCATTCCGAGGCACAGGTTAACAGACCAGCGGGGTCCTCTGCACGCAGCAGCCCTCCCCCCTCCTGGAGCAAGCCGACCTCGTCGACGAAGTTGTCGGTGTAGGGACCGACCAGCACGGGCTTGCCGAGGGCGGCGGGCTCGAGCACGTTCTGGCCGCCGTGCGGGATCAACGAGCCGCCGACGAAGGCCAGCCGGCAGCAGCGGTAGACCGCCTCCATCTCTCCGAAGCTGTCGACCACCAGCACGGCGCCGTCGGGCAGCGGCTGGTCCTCGGGCTGGCTGCTCCTGAGCAGCACCGGGCGCTCCCCGAGGGCCTCGCGCAGGTCCCGGAGCAGCTTCGGCGCCCGCTTGGGGTGGCGCGGCACCACCAGGAACAGCACGCCGTCGAACTCTGGCCTCCGGTTGGCCTCGAAGAGCAGGTCCAGCTCCTCCGGCTCGTGGGTCGAGCCCATGGCCACCGCGACCCGCCCGCCGAGCCAGGTCGGCCAGGGCTCCGGGGGCGGGGCCTCGAGGTCATAGCGGGGCAGGTTGTCGAACTTCAGGTTGCCGGTGACGTGGATCCGGTCCCAGGGCACCGCCAGCTTCCGGAAGCGGTTGGCGTAGCGGTCGTTCTGGACCCCGTAGAGGCCGATTCGGTCGAATTGCGGCAGCAGCCGCTGGACCCGACGGTAGCCGGACATCGAGCGCTCGGTGATGCGGCCGTTGACGATCGCCACCGGCAGCTCGCGGCGGTTGCAGGCGCGCAGGAAGTTGGGCCAGATCTCCAGCTCCATCAGGACCACGGCGCTGGGCCGAACCCGCTTGAGGAAGCGGCGGCAGGCGAAGGAGAGGTCCAGCGGGAAGGCGTAGACCGCCAGCTCGGGGAACAGCCGCTGGGCCGTCTGTCGGCCGCTCGGGGTGGTCGAGGAGATCGCCAGCGGCAGGCCGGGGCGGGCCTCCTGGATGGCTTCGATCAGGGGCCGCATCGCCGCCACCTCCCCCACGGAGACGCCGTGCAGCAGCAGGCCGCCGGCGAAGCGCGGGTCGTGTCGAGCGAAGCCCAGCCGCTCGAGGATGCCCCGCCGCGCCCGCGGCTGCAGCAGGGCCCGCAGCAGCATCACCGGCACCAGCAGCAGCCCCGCCAGGTAGAGCAGGGCGTCGTAGAGCAGGTAGGCGGCGTCGAAGCGGCCGCGCATGGTGGTCCAGGGCTCAGGCGCTCCGCCCGTGGCACTGCTTGTACTTCTTGCCCGAGCCGCAGGGGCAGGGCGCGTTCCGGGCGACCTTGGGCGCTCCAGAGCTGGTCTCGCTGGCCTCGTCCGCGGCCTCCGGCGGCAGGCTGGCGGCCTCCTGCTCCTCGCGCTCGCGGGCGAATTTCTGCAACGGATTCTCTTTCTGCGGCGCCTGGTAGCCGACCGCAACCCGGCGCTGCTGGGGCGCCGCCCGCCGCTGCTGCACCGGTCCGGTGGAGACCGAGGTCGAGCCGCCGCCCGGCGCCGGGTGCCGGGCCTGGGCGCCGGAGTAGGCCTGGTCGAGGCGCTCCTCGTCGCCGGAGGAGATCTGGACCCGGAGGATGTAGTCGGTCACCTCGTCGGCGATCCGGAACAGCATGTCCTCGAACTGGGCCAGGCCCTCCTTCTTGTACTCGGTCTTGGGGTCCACCTGGGCGTAGCCGCGCAGGCCGATGCCCTGGCGCAGCGAGTCCATGTTGTAGAGGTGGTCCTTCCACTTCGAGTCGATGGCGTTGAGCAGCAGGAAGCGCTCCAGCTCGTGCATCTGCTCCTCGCCGAGCTCCACGTCACGGCCCTTCAGGCGCGCCTCGACGTCCTCCATCAGCCGCTCCTCGACCGAGGAGACGCCGATCTCCTCGAGGGCGGCGGCGTCGAACTCGGCGCCCCACTTGCGCTGGGCCCAGAGGGCGATGGCGTCGAAGTCCGGCGGCACGTCCTTGCCGTCGCCGCCGTAGGTGGCGACGTTGTTCGAGATCACCTCGCCGAACATGTCGAGGACCCGCTCGCGCAGCTGGTGGGCCTCCATGGCCTCCTGGCGGTGCTCGTAGATGAGGTGGCGCTGCTTGTCCATCACCTCGTCGTACTCGAGCAGGTTCTTGCGGATCTCGAAGTGGTAGGTCTCGACCTTCTTCTGCGCCTTCTCGATCGCGCGCGACACCATCGCCGACTCCACCGGCTCGCCGCCGCCCATGCCGGCGCGGCCGAGGAAATTCTTGACCCAGTCGCGGTAGAAGCGCCGCATCAGGTCGTCGTCGAGCGACAGGAAGAAGCGCGAGCGGCCCGGGTCGCCCTGGCGGCCGGAGCGGCCGCGCAGCTGGTTGTCGATCCGGCGCGCCTCGTGGCGCTCGGTGCCGAGCACGTAGAGGCCGCCGGCGGAGAGCACCTCCTCCTTCTCGGCGGCGCAGCGCTGCTCGACCCCGGCGCGCATCTCCTCGACCTTGGTCTCGACCTCCTCAGCGGGGAGGTGGAGGCCTTCGACCTCGCGACGCAGCAGGCCCTCCGGGTTGCCGCCGAGCACGATGTCGGTGCCCCGGCCGGCCATGTTGGTGGCGACCGTCACGGCGCCCTTCCGGCCGGCCTGAGCCACGATCTCGGCCTCGCGCTCGTGCTGCTTGGCGTTCAGCACCTCGTGCTTGACGCCGCGGCGCTTGAGCATGCCGGCGAGCAGCTCCGAGGACTCGATCGAGATCGTGCCCACCAGCATCGGCTGCCCCTTGGCGCTGACCTCCTCGATCTCGGAGGCGATGGCCTTCCACTTGTCCTCCATGTGGAGGTAGATCACGTCCTTCTCGTCCGCCCGCACCACCGGCTGGTTGGTCGGGATCTGGAGCACGTCGAGGTCGTAGATCGAGGCGAATTCGCTCGCCTCGGTGAGCGCCGTGCCGGTCATGCCGGCCAGCTTCTCGAACAGCCGGAAGTAATTCTGGAAGGTGATCGTCGCCAGGGTCTGGTTCTGGGCCCGCGGCCGCAGCCCCTCCTTGGCCTCGCAGGCCTGGTGCAGGCCGTCCGACCAGCGCCGGCCCTCCATCAGGCGGCCGGTGAACTCGTCGACGATGACGATCTCCTTGCCCCGGTCGGTCTCCTTGACCACGTAGTCGACGTCGTGGGCGTAGAGGTGCAGCGCCCGCAGGCAGGTCTCGATGACGTGCGGCCACTCCATGAACTCCGGGCTGGAGTAGAAGTCCTCGACCCCGAGCAGCCGCTGGGCGGCGATGATGCCGTCCTCGGTCAGGATCGCCTGCTTCTCCTTCTCCTTGAGCTCGTAGTGCTCGGCCTTGAGCTTGCGGGCCGCCTGGACGCCGGTCCAGTACTTCTCGGCGCTGCCAGTGGCCGGGCCGCTGATGATCAGCGGCGTCCGCGCCTCGTCGATCAGGATCGAGTCGACCTCGTCGATGATGGCGAAGTCGAGCCGCTTCTGGACCTGGTCCTCGGTGCGCGTCTTCATGTTGTCGCGCAGGTAGTCGAAGCCGAATTCGTTGTTGGTGCCGTAGACGATGTCGCAGGCATAGACCGGGTGCCGCTGGGACGGCGCCATCGACGATTGGATCGCGCCCACGGTCACGCCCAGGTACTCGTAGACCGGCTGCATCCACGTGGCGTCGCGGCGCGCCAGATAGTCGTTGACGGTGACCACGTAGACCGAGCCGGCCAGAGCGTTCAGGTAGGCCGGAAGGGTCGCCACCAGGGTCTTGCCCTCGCCGGTGGCCATCTCGGCGATCGAACCAGAGTGGAGGGAGATGCCGCCGACCAACTGGACGTCGAAGTGGCGCATGTGGAGGGTGCGCCAGGCGGCCTCGCGGACCATGGCGAAGGCCTCCGGGATCAGCTCGTCCAGCTTGCGCCCGCCCTCCAGCTCCTCCCGCCAGGCGGCGGTCTGGGCCTTCATCTGCTCCTCGCTCAGGCCCTCGGCCCACTCGGCGTGGGCGTTGATGGCCGACACCTGCGGCTGCATCTTCTTGAGCAGCCGGGCGTTCTGGGAGCCGAAAACGGCCCGGAGCATCTTGCCGACTCCGTGCCCGACGGCGCCAATGGAGTCGTTGATCGATTCGAAGTCCACCATCGAGGATTCGTGGCTAGGCGAGAGGTCTCCGCGCCGGGGTTCCGGCCGGAATGCGATTGGGAAGTATAGCTCTGAGCAGGCCGCCGCCCGAAGGGCTCAGGCGGGCTCCGGCCACTCCAGGGTGCCGACCAGCTCGGCGGCAGTGAGGCCCTCGGCGGCCAGCTCCCGCCGCAGCTCGGCGGCGACGCGGCTGACGCAGGAGGGCTCGCGGAAGCCGGCGGTGCCGATCTGCACGGCGCTCGCCCCCGCGACCAGGAATTGGAGCACGTCGTCGGCGCAGGCGGCGCCGCCGCTGGCGACGATCGGGATCGAGACCGCCTGGGAAGCCTCCCGGACCATGCGCATGGCGATCGGCCGCACCGCAGGGCCGGAGAGCCCGCCGAAGCCGGCGCCCAGCGCGGGCTTGCGCTGGCGCCAGTCGACGGCCAGGCCGAGCACGGTGTTGCAGACGGTCAGGGCGTCGGCCCCGGCCGCTTCGGCGGCAGCGGCGAGCGGCGCGATCCGGGTGACGTTCGGGGAGAGCTTGGCCCACAGCGGCTTGTCCGTCAGGGCTCGGCAAGCCGCCACCACCTCGGCCACGGCCTCGGCCGAGCTCGAGAAGGGCAGGCTGCCGCCCTGGACGTTGGGGCAGCTGAGGTTGACCTCGATGGCGGCGAAGGCGTCGAGCGGGCCGAAGGCCCGGATCATGGCGGCGTACTCCTCCACCGACTCGCCGCCGGCGTTCGCCACGACCGGCATGGGCAGCCGCTCGAGGGCGCCCAGGTTCTCGGCCAGGAAGGCCTCGACGCCGCGGTTCTCCAGGCCGATGGAGTTCATCAGCCCGCAGGGGGTCTCGACCAGCCGGGGGGCGCGATTGCCGTGGCGCGGCCGCGGCGTGACCGTCTTCAGCACCAGCGCCCCGAGGTCCCCCGGCTCGAGGAAGGCGGTCGCCTCGCCGTCGTGGCCGAAGGTGCCCGAGGCGGTCAGCAGCGGGCTGCTGAGCTCGAGGGCGCCGACCCGCGTGGCGAGCATCAGGCGGGCTCCTGGCGCTGGATCTGGATCTTGGCCACGCCCAGGACCAGCAGCACGAAGCCGACGCTGATGCAGCTGTCGGCGAAGTTGAACACCGGCCAAGGGTCCAACGGCCAGAAGCCGAGGTCGACCTTGATGAAGTCGCGCACCGCGCCGAGGTACTGCTCGCGCTCGACGTTCACCCAGCCGGTCCAGCGGCCGAGGTTGTCGTAGAGGTTGCCGACCGCTCCGGCCAGCAGCAGCGCCAGGGTCGCGGTCCCGACCCGGTTCGACCGCGGCTGCAGCGACACCAGCCACAGGATGATGCCGACGGCGACGATCCGGACCAGGGTCAGCGGCAGGGTGAAGTCCTGGAACATGCCGAAGACGCCGCCCGGGTTGTAGACCTTGAGGACCGACAGCCACTCGCCGGCCACGAACTGCTCGCCCTCGACGTTGCCCCAGATCCAGGCCTTGCTGAGCAGGTCGGCGGCGACCAGGAGGATCACGGCGACCCAGAACACCGGACGGAGCAGGCCGCCGCGTTCGAGGCCGGGCGCGCCGCCGTCCACCGCTTCGGGGTCAGTCTTCAACGAGCTCGCCGTTCTCCGACTTCTCCTGGCAGCTGACGCAGTAGCGGGCGTAGGGCAGGGCGTCCAGGCGCCGCTCCGGGATCGCCTCGGTGCAAGCCTCGCAGCTGCCGAACTTGCCGGCGTCGATGCGCTTTAGGGCGTTGGTCACGAGCTGGCGGATCTCGTCCTCGTTCTCGATCAGCCCGACCTGGAATTCCTGGTGGTAGCTGTCGGAGCCGAATTCGTCGACCTCGTCGGCGGAGGTCTCGGAGTCGCCACGGAGCACGGAGTCTTCCATGTGCTCGATCTTCATCCCCAGGCGCTTGAGCAGCGCCAGCAAGTGGCTTCGGTGTTTCTTGAGCTCGGTTTTGGAGAGCTTCGGCATCGTCCTATGCTGGTGGCGGTCCCGTGGGGGGGCCGAACATTCTACGGATGACGGAAATCGGTGGTCAACGTCTGGATGGTCTCCGGGCCCAGGCCGAGGAGTGGCTGGCCTCGCTGGCCGGCGAGGCCGGGCTGAGCCGGAACACCGTTTCCGCTTATCGGCGAGATCTGGACAAGGCTGCAGCCCTGCTCCTGGAGGCCGGCTGCGACAGCTGGCTGGAGGCCGGCCCCGGCGAGGTGGCCTCGATCCTGGCCGGGGTCCGGACCGAGGGCGCCGCCCCGGCCACCCAGGCCCGGCTGCTGGCGGCCCTCCGGGGCCTCTTCCGCTTCCTGAGGGCCGAGGGACGCCTGGAGGGCCGGGATCCGACCCGCAGCGGCGGCAAGCTGCACCTGTGGCAGCGCCTGCCGGCGGTCCTGGGGGTCGAGCAGGCCCTGCGGCTGCTCGACGCCCCGCCGGAGGAGGGCTGGTGCGGCCAGCGCGACCGGGCCCTGCTGGCGATGCTCTACGGAGGCGGACTGCGGGTCAGCGAGGCCTGCGGGCTGCGCCTGGCCGACCTCTCCCTTCGGGTCGGCGGCGAGGAAGGGCCGGGGCTGCTCCGCGTCACCGGGAAGGGCGGGAAGGAGCGCCTGGTCCCCTTCGGCGGCCGCGCCCGGGAGCGACTGGAGCGCTGGTTGCAGCTCGGCAGGCCGAGCCGACCGGGCCGCTCCCCCTTCGTCCTGCTCAGCAAGAGCGGCGGCCCGCTCGACCGCCACCGCGCCTGGCGGGTGGTCCGACGCTGGGCCCAGGCCGCCGAGCTGCCGGTGGAGGTCCACCCCCACACCCTGCGCCACTCCTGCGCCACCCACCTCCTGGCCGGCGGCGGCGACCTGCGCTCGGTCCAAGAATTCCTCGGCCACGCCGACCTCCGCACCACCGAGCGCTACACCCACGTCGACGTCGATGAGCTCCAATCCGCCCACCGCCTCCACCACCCGCGCGGCTGAGGGGAAGAAGGGTGTCCGGATCACCACCGTCTCACCACCTCCCATCGACTCCTAGAGGCTGCGCCGGAGGTGGTCCTGGACGGCTTCGGCGAGGGCCTGGGTCATGCCGGGCAGGGCGGCGAGCTCGGCGGTCGGCGCCGCGGCCAAGGCTCGGAGGTCGCCGCGGCAGTGGTCGAGCAGCTGCTTGCGCTTCGCGGGGCCGACGCCGGGGACCTCCTCCAGCACCAGGCGGACGTTTTCGCGCCGGCGGCGGTGGTAGCTGATGGCGAAGCGGTGGGCCTCGTCGCGGATCCGCTCCAGGAACAGCCGCTCGGGGCTGCCGCGCTCCAGGATCACCGCCGCCTCGCGGCCGGGCAGGAACAGCCGCTCCTCGGCGGCGACCGGGCCGCGGCCCTTGCGGGCCTTGGCCAGGGCCGCCAGCGGCGCCTGCCGCCCGGCCTCCGCGGCCGCCCGCGCCCCGGCGTCGAGCTGCAGCTTGCCGCCGTCGAGCATGATCAGGTCGGCCAGCCCCTCCTCGTCGGCGCGGTCCAGGACCCGGCCCACGACCTCGTTCATGGCGGCGAAGTCGTCGTTGCCCTCGCCGCCGCCGACCAAGTACCGGCGGTAGTGGCCCCGGTCGGCCTTGCCCTCGACGAAGCGCACCTTCGAGGCCACCCGCTCCTTCCCCTGCAGGTGGCTGACGTCGATGCAGTCCACCACCGCCGGCGGCGGCTGCCGCGTCAGCACCCCGAGGCGCTCCGCCACCACCGGCCAGGGGGAGCTGCCGCGCTCGCCGCGCTGGGCCCGGGCGTTGCTCTCGGCCATCCGCACCAGGGCCCGCTTCTCCCCCCGCACGGGAGCCCGCAAGCGTACCCGGTGGCCGGCCCGGTCGCCCAGCCAGGCTTCGATGCCGTCGGCCTCCTCGGGCATCGCGCCGACCAGGATCTCGGGCGGGATCTCCCGGTCCGGGCCGCGGTAGAGCGCGGACAGGAGCTGGCTGACCGCGGCCGAGGGCTCCTCCATCAGCGGCAGCGCGCCCTTGCGGCTGCCGATCCAGTCGCCCTCCCGGTACTCCAGGGCGGCGAAGTGGCCGCGCTCGTCGATCCCGAGGACGTCGAAGTCCCGGTCGGCCGCCAGGCGCACCTTCTGGGGGGCTGCCAGCGCCTCCAGCGCCACGATCCGGTCCCGGGCCCGCAGCGCCGTCTCGTACTCCTGGCGCTCCGATGCCGCCGCCATGCGCTGGCGCTCGGTGACGATGCGCTGGCCCACCTTGCCGCCCAGCACCTCCCGGGCGCCGTCCAAGGCCGCGGCATAGTCAGCGGCCGCGACGGCGTCGACGCAAGGCGCGCTGCACAGCCCGATGGCGTGCTTGAGGCAGGCCCGAGAGCGGTTGGCCAAGGTGTGGTCGCTGCAGTCGCGCAGGCCGAAGGCCTGCTGCAGCAGCCGCTTGGCCCGGCGGGCGGCGCCGGCGCTGGGATAGGGCCCGAAGAACTCGCCGGCGCCGCGGCGCTTGCCCCGCGCCAGGTTCAATCGCGCCCAGCGGTGCCGGGTGTCGAGCTGGATCAGCAGGAAGGACTTGTCGTCCTTCAGCAGCACGTTCAGCGGCGGCTGGTGGAGCTTGACCAGCCGGTCCTCGAGCAGGATGGCCTCCTTCTCGCTGTCGGTGACGAAGAACTCGGCCTCGGCCGCGTGGTCGAGCAGCTCCGCCAGCCGGGCCCGGCCGTCGGCGCCGGCGCGGCGATAGACCTGCACCCGCCGCCGCAGCTCGCGCGCCTTGCCGACGTAGAGGACCTTGCCGGCGCGGTCGCGGAACAAGTAGCAGCCGGGCCGCAGCGGCGCGGTGCGCAGCTGCTCGTCGAAGGCCCGCGCCGCCGCGCTCACGCCAGCTCCAGCTGCAGGGCCTCCAGCCGCCGGATCTCGTCCCGCAGCCGGATGGCGTTCTCGAAGTCCAGCTCGGAGGCCGCGGCCAGCATCTGCTTGCGCAGCCCGGCCAGCTTCTGGTCCAGGTCCGCCAGCTCCTCGTGCAGTCCCTCGCCGCCCTCTTGCTGCTCGAGCGCGCCGGCCAGCGAGCTGGTGATCTTCTTGCGCACGGTGCGCGGCACGATGCCGTGCGCCTGGTTGTAGGCCTGCTGGATGCCGCGCCGCCGGTCCGCCTCGTCGATGGCCGCCTGCATCGACTTGGTGACCGCGTCCGCGTAGAGCACCACCCGGCCGCGCTCGTTGCGCGCCGCACGGCCGCAGGTCTGGACCAGCGAGGTGGTCGAGCGCAGGAAGCCCTCGCGGTCGGCGTCGAGGACCAGGACCAGCGACACCTCGGGCAGATCCAGGCCCTCGCGCAGCAAGTTGATCCCCACCAGCACGTCGAAGACCCCGAGCCGCAGGTCCCGCAGCAGCTCCGAGCGCTCCAGGGTGTCGATGTCGGAGTGCAGGTAGCGGGCCCGCAGCCCGCTCTCCTGCAGGAACTCCGTCAGGTCCTCGGCGCTGCGCTTGGTCAAGGTCGTCACGAGCACCCGGAAGCCGTCGCGGACCGCTTGCCCGGCCTGCTTGAGCGCGTCTTCCACTTGGCCCCGGGCCGGAAGCACGTCGACCACCGGGTCGAGCAGGCCGGTCGGTCGCACGATCTGCTCCACCGGCCGCCCCGGAGCCAGCCGCAGTTCGCGGTCGGCGGGCGTCGCCGAGACGTAGAGCACTCGCCCCACCAAGCCCTCGTACTCCTCCTCCCGCAACGGCCGGTTGTCGACCGCCGAGGGCAGACGGAAGCCGTAGTCGACCAGGTTGCGCTTGCGGGCGCCGTCGCTCTTCACCATGGCGTAGAGCTGGGGCAGGCTGACGTGGCTCTCGTCGAGCACGCACAGGAAGTCCTTGGGGAAGTAGTGCAGCAGCGTGAAGGGCGGCTGCCCCGGCGCCCGGCCCTCGAGATGGCGCGAGTAGTTCTCGATGCCGGGGCAGAAGCCCAGCTCCTCGAGGTCCTCGAGGTCGGCCATGACCCGGCGCTCGAGCCGCTCGGCCTCGATCTCCTTCTGGTCCTTGCGCAGCGCCAGCAGCCGGCGGTCGAGCTCGTCGCGGATGCCGCGACGGGCCATCGGCAGCTTCTCCTCTGGCTGCACGTAGTGGCCGACCGGGTAGACCACCGCCGCCGGCAGCTCGTCCAGGATCTCGCCGGTGAGCGGGTCGCAGCGCAGGATCGAGTCGACGCGGTCGCCGTCCAGCTCGACCGACAGGATCCGCTCCTGCTCGTGGATCGGCCACACCTCGACGGCCGCGCCGCGGACGCGGAAGCTGCCGGGGCGGAAGTCGACCTCGCCGCGGGTGTGCTGGGTCCGGACCAGGCCGCGCACCAGCTCCTCGCGCCGCATCGTCGCCCCGCGCTCGATGGTCAGGGCCAGGCCGCGGTAGGTCTCGGGGTCGCCCAAGCCGTAGATGCAGGAGACGCTGGCGACCACGATCACGTCCCGCCGCTCGAGCAGGCTGGCGGTGGCGGCGTTGCGCATCCGGTCGATCTGCTCGTTGATGCGCGCGTCCTTCTCGATGTAGGTGTCGCTGCCCGGCAGGTAGGCCTCGGGTTGGTAGTAGTCGTAGTAGGAGACGAAGTACTCGACCGCGTTCTCGGGGAACAGCTCCCGCATCTCCCCGTAGAGCTGGCTGGCCAGGGTCTTGTTGGGCGCGATCAGCAGGGTCGGCACCTGCAGCCGCTGGATGACGTGGGCCAAGGTGAAGGTCTTGCCCGAGCCGGTCACCCCCAGCAGCACCTGGCGTGAACCCGGGGCCTGGAAGCCCGTTGTCAGGGCGTCGATGGCCCCGGGCTGGTCCCCCCGGGGCTGGAAGTCGCTGATGAGACGGAAAGGCTGACTCAAGGGATCGCTACCCCGGCCCGTCAGACGGCTATCCTGCGGACCAGATCGCCATGTCTTCGACCCAGTGCCCCCATTGCCAAGTCCACCTGAAGCTCCCCGAGGAGAAGCTTCATTCTAAGGTCAAGTGCCCCAAGTGCGGCAGCGCCTTCCTGGCGAAGCCGGCCGCCGCCGCGGGCCACGAGCCGACCAAGCGCCAGCGCAAGCGGCCGACCAAGAAGAAGACCAACCCCACGCCCTATGTCGTCCTGGTGGTCGCGCTCGCGATCACCATCGGCGCCTGGGCGCTGATCCAGGGTGGCGCGGACGAGGGCGGCGGCGGCAAGGAGCAGAGCGCCAACTCCACCAAGCCCGCCGGGACCACCGGGCCGGCCGAGGCCACCGTCGACCCCTTCGACCACCCGGCCACCCGCCCCGCGCGCCAGCTCCAGTCGGCGTTGACGAGCTACAACGACAACCAGCTGCGCAGCCTGCTCGACCTCAGGACCTGGTTCGAGCGCGAGCAGCCGGACGGCCGCAAGTGGACCAGCGTGCTGGGCGCCGACCAGAGCCGCTACGGCCAGGAGCTGGCCAAGCGCCTGCTCGAGGAGCCCGAGCTCCGCCGCTACGCCGAGCGCAAGCTGGTCCGGGCCAGCTTCGCCGGCTCGGTCTACGACACCGCCGAGGTGACGCTGCGCAGCGAGGACCAGCCGGAGATGCTGTGGAAGTTCCAGACCGCCCAAGTCGATGGGATCTGGAAGATCCGCTCCTACGCCTTCGAGGTCGAGAAGCCGGCCGAGGAGGTGGACGAGGACGCCAAGAAGAAGCCCGCCACGGGCTTCGTCGAGACCCAGGGCGGCGGGCTCCAGATGCGCGGCGTGATCGAAGCCGTCGACCTGGTCGAAGGCACCACCGAGGAGGAGGCGGCCGCCATGCGCGAGATGTTCCTGCTGGCGATGGCCGAGAGCGGCCTCGAGAGCAAGACCGCCAAGCGGGATCTGATCAAGAAGGGCCACCCGGCCATCCCCGTGCTGCTCAACGAATTCGTCGCCCGCCCGCTCGACGGAACCAAGGAGCGCTCCGAGGAGGCCGCCATCATCCACGGCATGCTCCAGGACATCAGCTTCCGCCAGATCAGCTTCCCGATGCGCGACCTCAACCCGGACAAGCCGGCCATCTTGCTCGAGAAGCAACAGCAGGCGGTCGAGGCCTGGTTCGGCTGGTGGAAGGCCTGGGGCAAGCGCTGGGACGCCTGGGTCGAGAAGTCCGGGGCGCCGGCGCCGGAACCGGAGAAGCCTGGACGAACCCGCCGCTGAGCTTAGGCAGGAGTAGAATGCGATCCCCGTCGCGAGGACCTGATCGATGACCGCTAGAATCGGAACCTGCACCGGCTGCGGTGCGCAGTACGGAAACATCCCCCCCACCGTGACCGCGACCAAGGTCCGTTGCCGCAAGTGCGGCGGCGAAGTGGAGATCCCGCCGCTCGAAGCGGCGCCGCCCCCGGCTCCGGAGTCCGCTCCCGAAGCGGCTCCGCCGAAACCGCCCGGAGCCGGCCTGACCGCCACTCCCCTCGGTGACGCCAAGCCCAAGGGCGACGGCCAGCGGCCGGCCGCGGCCGCCCCAGTGGACCGCACTGTGGCCAGGCCGGAGCCCCCGGCGAAGCCCGCCGAGCCGGCGCCGAAGCCTCCGCCGCCCAAGAAGCCGGCCCCGCCGAAGCCGCCCGCCCCGAAGGCGGCGCCGCCCAAGCCGCCCGCTCCCAAGAAGCCGGCTCCGCCCAAGCCGCCGGCCCCCAAGGCCGCGCCGCCGAAGCCTCCGGCCCCGAAGAAGCCGGCGCCTCCGAAGCCTGCCCCGGCCCCGGCCACCGAGGGGAAGGCAGAGACTCCGCCGGCTGAGGCCGAGGCCCCGAAGAAGGACCCGGCCAAGGCCGCCGACCTGATGGCCAAGCTCAAGGCCAAGAAGGCCGACCACGGCCACGACGCTCCCGCCTCGGACAGCGGCGCCAAGAAGGAGAAGGCGGCCGACCTGATGGCCAAGCTCAAGGCCAAGAAGGCCGGCGACGCCGCGCCCCAAACGCCCGCCCCGGCGGCGGTCGGCAAGGGCATCCCGGCCCGCAAGATGCCGGCCCGGCCCAAGGCCGCGAGCAAGCGCAAGGGCCGCGAGGACGACGGCGGTGAGCGCCACCACCATCACCACCACCACGCCAAGAAGGGTCCGCCGATCCTGATGACCCTGATCTCGGTCATCGCCCTCGGCGGCATCGGATACGGCCTCTGGTTCTTCCTCGTCGCCGCGAAGGACCAGCCCCAAGAACCGACGGGCACCACCGCGGCCGCCGACCCGGCAGCCGCCGAGACCGCCGGAGACACCACGCCCGCCGGAGGCGCGGCCGACCCGGTCGCCGAGGACCCGAGCGGTGAGCCTGGCGCCGGCGCCGCGGAGCCCGCCGCCGCCGACCCGGGCACCAGCGAAGCTGGCGAATCCCAACCGGCTGAGGCCACCAACGGCGGCGAAGAAGCCGCCGCCGAAGCCGCCGCCCCGCCGCCGGCCCAGGAGCCGGTCGGCGAGGATCCGGAGTGGGCGCCGCCGGCCGCGGGCGAGGAGATCGCTTGGCGCGGCTACCGCTTCCCTGACTCCTTCAAGCTCGAACTCGTGCCGCCGCTCGAGCAGTGGTCCGAGACCGACGACGAGACCTGGGCCGGCTACGTCGAGGACGCCGCGCTCTACCTGGCCGATGAGGGCGCCCAATCGACCCGGGCCGGCAAGCGGCTCGTCGAGGGAACCCGCGACGCCTACCCCGCGATCGTCAACGCCATGCTGGAGACCGACTGGTCAGACCACGACAGCATCGGCATGTGCCATAGCCTCAACAACCTGATCGTCGAGATCGGGCAGGGCACCAACTTCGGCTGGAAGGACGTCGAGATCCTCGAGCCCGGCACTCCCGAGTACGACGAGGGCCTGCTGTTCAACAAGAAGGTCGTGATCTACTGGTACAACTTCTGGGTCTCGAAATTCTCGATCGACGACGAGCAGTGGGATGGCTTCGCCAGCAAGCACAGCGCCAAGAAGCCCGGCGAGGAGAAGAAGAAGGAGGCCGCCCCCCCGACGGGCGGCATGGACTTCGACGACTGATCCCAGCCCCTGGGAGGAGCACCGCGGGCGGACGCTTTCGGCGTCCGCCCGCGGTCGTTCCGGCCCATCGAGGGGGCCAGGATCGCTGGCCCCTGGCTCAGGGGGTCTGCTGATCGGCGGCCAGGTCTTCGATCTTCACCCCGGCCTCCGCCAGGTACTCGACCGCCTTGCCGACGGACTCCTCCTCACCCTCCAGTTCCAGGGTCAGGACGGCGATCTCCTCGGTGACGCTGGCCCCCCGGATGTTCGGGATCACCCCGAATCGGTTGCCGAGGGTGAACAGGAGCGGCTCCTTGATCAGCGATTGCGGGATCGTGCAGTAGATGCGTCGTTTCATGAAGTCTGAGGAGGCTCCGGCTCCACCGGGCCGCGGAGGCGGCATCGCCAGTATAGGAACGCCGCAGCACCTGTGAGGACAAAGAGATGCGTCCAGAGAGGGGCACCGGGCACGCCCACGCGAGCGCCCCACAGCGCGTACAGCGGGCCCTGCTGGAGCGGGTCCCAGGCCTCGCTCGCGAGCAGGCCGCCGGGCCAGGCGGCCCACCAAGCGCCCGAGAGCGGCGCGGCCGGGCCGGCGAGCCGTTCCCCGATCTCGGGGGCCCACCAAGGCAGCGCGCCGAGGGCAGCCCAACTCGCGAGGGGCGCCACCGGGCTGGCGGCCCAGCGGGTCCAGGCGGCGAGCAGCGCCGCCGCCGCCAGCCCCTCCGCCAAGGCGCGGCAGGCGACCGTCAAGCCCTCCCCGGTCCACCAAGCGGCCGCGGCCAGGCCGAGCGCGGCGGCGGCGGCCGCCCGCAGCTTCCAGGCCGCCAGCAGCGGCGCCAGGAACAACAGCGACAGGGAGAAGAGCGGGGCGTTCATCCTGGACGAGGGCGGTTGGGCGGCCTATATTGCGCAGCCGCTTGGACAAAGTGGGCCGGCATAGCCAAGTGGTAAGGCAAGGGATTGCAAATCCCTCATCCCCAGTTCGAGTCTGGGTGCCGGCTCCAACCTATCGGGGAGCGCCCTTCCAGGCCAGCGCCGCGAGCAGCAGCCAGGCCAGGATGTGGAGCACCCCGCCCATCGGCGCCACCGCCGTGGCCCCCTCCAGGCCCGCGAGGTGCTTTAGGTAGACCGAGCCGCAGAAGAGCAGCGCCGCGCCGCTGAAGGCCGCCACCGCCAAGCCCGGCAGCAGGCCTCCGGCCGCGACGAAGCCGGTCAGCGCCAACCCCACCCCGGCCAGCTCCTGCTGGCGGATGGCGCGGCCGACGGCCTCCCAGGCCTCGGGTTCCAGCCGGCCGCGCAGGCCGTGGGCGTGCCAGGCCTCGAGGCCGATGCCGACGGCAACCAGCGCGGCGCCGGCGGCGAAGATCAGGCGGGCGGATCCCTCCATGGCCGGGAGGATAGCCTCCGCCGCCGCCCGGCGGCCCTAAGATTCCGGCCTCGGGGGAGTAGCCCAGCGGCAGAGGCAACGGACTTAAAATCCGTCCAGCGCGGGTTCGAATCCCGCCTCCCCTACCCCGCTCCCGGGACCGGCAGCAGCTCCAAGGCCGCCTGCACCATCGCCGACACGCCGGTGCGGATCGAGGGCTCCGGGTCGGGCGCGAAGCCGGCGGTGTGGATGCCCGGCAGCGGCGGGGCGCCCTCCTCGCGGGAAGCCCGCCACAGCCCGCGCTCGGTGACGCCCAGCCAGTAGATGTAGCCCGGGCAGCCGGCCGCCGGGGCGTAGCGGCCGAAGTCCTCACCCCCCATCGAGGCCTCGACCTCGACCAGCCGGGGCTCCCCCATCACCGGCCGCAGCGCGGCGTTGACCCGCGCCACCAGGGCCGGGTCGTTCCAGGCGGCCGGCGTGTGCTCCTCGTCGCGCACCCGGACCACGGGCAGCAGCTGCTCAGGGAAGCCGGCGGCGCGGGCTTCGTTCGCGGCCACGCGCTCGATCGCCGCCAGGACCTGAGCGCGCACCTCGGGCTTGTAGCTGCGCACGGTCAGCTGCAACTCCACCGCGTCCGGGATGATGTTGTGCTTGGTGCCGCCGTGGATCGAGCCCACCGTGACCACCGCGTCCTCGATCGGCTTGACCTCTCGGCTGACGATGTGATGCAGGCCCATGATGATCCGCGCCGCCAGCGCGATCGGGTCGTGGGTGGCGTGCGGCGCCGAGCCGTGGCCGCCGCGGCCGCGCACGGTGATGTCCACTGAGTCGACGTTGGCCAGGGCGTAGCCCGGCCGGTAGCCGATGGTGCCGGCGGGGAGCTGCTCGGTGACGTGCAGCGCCAGGGTGTAGTCGGGCGTGTCGGTGCGGGCGAAGAGGCCGTCCTCGAGCATGGCCTTGGCGCCGGCGCCGCGCTCCTCGGCCGGCTGGGCGACGCACACCAGGGTGCCGCTCCAGCGGTCGCGGTGGCGCGCCAGCCAGGTGGCGGCGCCGACCCAGACGGTCATGTGCATGTCGTGGCCGCAGGCGTGCATGACCCCGGTCATGCTGCCGTCCTCGTTGGCGGTGGTGACGGTGCTGGCGTAAGGGAGCCCGGTGGTCTCGGTGACCGGCAGCGCGTCCATGTCGCAGCGCAGCAGCAGGGTCGGCCCGGGGCCGTTCCGCAGCACCCCGGCCAGGCCGTGGCCGCCGACACCGGTGATCAGCTCGTAGCCCAATCCCTCGAGGATGCCGGCCAGGGCGGCGGCGGTCTGCTCCTCCTCGAAGGACAGCTCCGGGGCCCGGTGCAGGGCCTGGTAGACCTCGACCAGCCCCGGCAGGGCCTGGTCCAGCCAGTCCGCGGCGGCCGGCTCCGAGGCCGGTGCGGCGGGGTCCTGGGCCGCCGGCGCGGCAGGGCCGGCGGCGGGCGCGAGCAGGGCGGCGAGAAGCAAGGCGGCGGCGCTCATGCCCGAGAGCATAAGCGCCGCCGCGCGGTCCGGCTCGCCGGCGGCTCAGCCGCGCAGCACCTCCATCATCAGCCGCACCCCGGTCCCGCGGCCGCCGGCGCTGTAGTAGGAGCGCGAGCTGCCTTCCCAGGCGGTCGAGGCGATGTCGATGTGGACCCACGGCAGCTCGTCGACGAAGTGCTCCAGGAACACGCCGCCGGCGATGGTGCCGGCGCCCTGGCCCGCGGGGTAGATGTTCTGCAGGTCGGCGTAGCGGCCCTTGATCAGGTCGCGATGTACGTCCCAGATCGGCAGCGGCCAGACCCGCTCGTCGCTGGCGTCGCCGGCGTCGCGGATGCCGTCCAGCAGCTTGTCGTCGTTGCCGAGCACCGCGGCGGCGGTGTGGCCGAGCGCGATGATGCAGGCGCCGGTCAGGGTGGCCAGGTCGTAGATCCGGTCCGGCTTGATCTTGCGTGCGGTGAAGGTCAGCGCGTCGGCCAGCACCAGGCGCCCCTCGGCGTCGGTGTTCAGGACCTCGATGGTCTTGCCGTTCATCGCGGTGACGATGTCGCCCGGGTTCTGGGCGTCGCCGCCGGGCATGTTCTCGACGCAGGCCATGACGCCGTGGACCTCGTAGGGGCAGTCGAAGCCGTTGGCCAGCGCGTGGAACAGGCCGTAGACCGCCGCCGCGCCGCACATGTCGAACTTCATCTGGTCCATGTTGGCGCTCGGCTTCAGGCTGATGCCGCCGCTGTCGAAGATCAGGCCCTTGCCGACCACGGCGACCTTGCCCTTGGCCTTGCCCTTGGGCTTGTAGCTCAGGTGCACCAGCTGGGCCTCCTTCTTGCTGCCGCGGGAGACGCCGAGCAGGCTGCCCATCTTCATCTCGCCCATGGCCTTCTCGCCGTAGACCCGGCAGGCCATCTTGGGCTTGTTGCGCACCAGGGCGCGGGCGCGGCGCGCGAAGTCCTTCGGCGTCAGCACGTTCGACGGCAGGTTGGCCACCTCGCGCGCGGCCAGGTTGCCGGCGGCGCCGGCGGCGCCGAGCTTGACCGCGGCCTTGGTCGCCTTGGCGCTGCCGGCGCCGGCGATCGTGACCTTCTTCACGAAGGCCTTCTTGCGGTCCTTCTTCATCACCGCCGGGTCGTAGCCGGCCATGCCGGCGCCCTCGGCGGCGGCCTGGGCGGTGCCGGCGTCGTTCGCCAGCAGGCTGAGATCCAGGCACAGCCCGGCGCGCTCCATCGACTCCGCCTGCAGCCGGGCCTTGCCGGCGGCTTGGCGGACGTCGTTGGCGCCGGCCTTCTTGGCCACGTGCATCAGCAGCCAGCGCTGGCCGCGGCTGCCGCGCAGCAGCACCGAGGCGCCCTTCTCCTTGCCGAAGTCGGCCTTCCAAGTGGCGGCCTCCGGCGCCTGGGGCGGCAGGGAGGGCTTGCCGCCCTCGGGGACGAGGATGGCGGTGAGGTCGTTGCGGCCGGCGGCCGCGGACGGGACGAGGACGGTTCTCATTTCGTTTCGGGGGGCGCGCCGGGGGCGGCGCTCACATTCCGTTGTAGACCGGTCCGCCGCCTTCCGGCACGACCCAGTCGATGATCTGGTAGGGATCGGCGATGTCGCAGGTCTTGCAGTGGACGCAGTTCGAGGCGTTGATCATCAACCCCTCGTCGCCGTGCCACTCGTAGACCCCGGCCGGGCAGAAGTGCTGGCAGGGGTTGCCGTACTCGGCGGTGCAGCGGCTGATGCAGAGCTCCGGCTCGCGCACCACCAAGTGGCAGGGCTGGTCCTCCTCGTGGGTGGTGTCCGAGTGGAAGACGCTGGTCAGCTTCTCGATGGTCAGCTGGCCGTCGAAGTCGGGCATGGACGGCGCGGCCGCGCCAGGGCGGTAGCGGTGGTGGTCGCTCTGGGCCCCGAGCCGGCCGGGCATGCGGCCGCCGAGCAGGTGGTCGAAGCCGGCGCGGACGGCGCCGCGCAGGAAGCCGCGCTGGAAGGCCTGGCGGAAGTTCCGGACCTTCCACAGCTCTTCGTAGGCCCAGCTGGCGTGGAACAGCTCGTCGAAGGCCGCCAGCTTGTCGGCGCCGCAGTCCTCGGCGGCCAGGGCGTCGACCGCGGCGGCGGCCGCGAGCATGCCCGACTTGATCGCCAGGTGCACGCCCTTCAGGCGCTGGGCGTTCATGAAGCCGGCCGAGTCGCCGATCATCAGGAAGCCGGCGCCGTGGCAGCGCGGCATCGACAGCAGGCCGCCCTCGGGCACGGTCTTGGCGCCGTAGCGCACCATCTTGCCGCCCTCGAGCACGGCCTTGACCACCGGGTGGGTCTTCCAGCGCTGCATCGCGGCGTGGTAGTCGTAGCCAGCGACGCCGTGGTCCATGCCGACGACGAAGCCGATCGAGGCCTTCTTGCCAGGCAGCCCGTAGATCCAGCCGCCGCCGTACTGGCTCTTCTCGAGCGGCCAGCCGCCGGTGTGCCAGACGGTGCCCTCGATGTCCTCCTCGACCTCCCAGAGCTCCTTGACCCCGACGCCGTAGAGCTGCGGGTTGCGGCCGGCGTCGAGGCTCTTGGCCGCGATCAGCTGCTTCGCCAGCGAGCCGCGGGTGCCCTCGGCGAAGACCGTGAGCGCGGCCTTGACGTCCATGCCCGGCTGGAAGTTGGCCTTCTCCTCGCCGCCCTTGCTGCGGCCCTGGTCGACGGTGCGCACGCCGCAAACGGCGCCGCTCTGGTCGTAGAGCACCTCGGCGCCGGCGAAGCCCGGGTAGACCTCCACCCCCGCCTGCTCGGCCTGCTCGGCCAGCCACTTCACGGCCTCGTTGAGCGACACGATCCACTTGCCGTGGTTGCGGAAGGGCGGCGGGCAAAGCGCCCCGCGGAGCTCGGTCTTGCCGTTCTCGCGCAAGAGGAAGAGGGCGTCGCTGCCGACCTCCGCCTGGACCGGGAAGCCCTTCTCGCGGGCGTCCGGGAACAGCTCCAGCAGGGCCCGCGGGTCCATGACGGCGCCGCTGAGCTGGTGGTGGCCGATCTCCTCGGCCTTGTCCAGCACCAGGATGGCCTTCTCCAGGCCCTTCTCCTGGCAGGAGCGCGCCAGCTGGATCGCGAAGGCCAGTCCGGCCGGTCCGGCGCCGACGACCAGGACGTCGACTTCGAGGGTCTCCCGTTCCATGGCGGCTCAGGATAGCGGTGCGATGCCGCCGGCGGCGCTCAACGTCGCACGAAGGGGTTGGAGGCGGCCTCGCGGCCGACCGTGGTGGTGGGCCCGTGGCCGCAGTGGATCAGGGTCTCGTCCGGCAAGGTGTAGACCTGCTCGCGGATCGACTGCTGGAGCTCGTCCCAGGAGCCGCCGGGGAAGTCGGTGCGCCCGACCGAGCCGGCGAAGATCACGTCCCCCGCCACCAGCTGGCCGCCGGCGTGGTCGACGAAGACCATGTGCCCGGGGGTATGGCCGGGGCAGTGGCGGACCTCGAGCTCGACCTGGCCCAGCTGCAGCCGGTCGCCGCCGTGGAGCTCGCGCTCGTAGACCGGGACCCGCACCGGACCCCAGCCGTAGACCTGGGCCTGGTGCTCCAGCCGCTCCAGCCACATGTCGTCGGCCGGCGGGTACCAGAACTCGAGGCCGGTGGCGTCCTTCAGCTCGGCGGTGCCGGCGACGTGGTCGAGGTGGCCGTGGGTGGCCAGGATCATCTTGGCCTCGACGCCGAGGCGCTCGAGCAGCGCCAAGGCGGGCTCGGCGTCGCCGCAGTCGCAGACCGCGGCGGCGCCGGTCTCGGCGCATACCAGCACGGTGCAGTTCTGCTGGAAGGGCGTGACGGGGACTTCGTGGATCTCGAGTCTGCTCATGGGTCGGTTCAGGATCCTTGGCCGATCCAGCTGCTGCCGTCCTGGTAGCGCTCCTTCTTCCAGATCGGGACGCGCTCCTTGAGGGCGTCCATGAAGGCGGCGGCGGCGGCGAAGGCGGGGGCGCGGTGGGCCGAGGCCACGGCCAGGGCGACCGAGCACTGCCCCACGGCGACCGCGCCTGTGGCGTGCTCGACGGCGATCCGCAGCACCTCGTGGCTGGCCAGGACCTCGTCGGCGATGCGGCGGAGCTCGGCCTCGACCATGCGGGGATAAGCCTGGTACTCCAGGCCGTCGACCGCGCGGCCGCGGGCCTGGTCACGGACGGTGCCGGAGAAGACCACGGTGCAGCCGGCGTCGGGGCCGTCGACCGAGCGCCGGGCCCAGTCGCCCTCGACCGGCAGCTCCGTCAGGCGCAGTTGGAAGGCGGCCACCGGACTCAGCCTCCCGAGACCGGCGGAATCAGCGCCAGCTCCGCCCCCGCGACGAGCGGCGCCTCGTCGTCCTCGTAGCGCGCGTCGACGGCGACCCGGTAGACCTGACCCGCGAGGGCCGGACACTGCCGCTCGAGCGCCGCGCGGAGCGCAGCCACCGTCGCCTGCTCGGCGGGCAGCTCGCACTCGATCGCCTCGACGCCGGCCCGCTCCCGCAGGCCGGCGAAGAGCAGCACGCGGCAGCGCATCGCGGGCTCCGTGGCTCGGGCCTAGAAGGGGACGTCGTCCGGGACGAAGTCGTCGCGGGCCGGGAAGCCGGGCTCCGCCTGGGGCGCCGGCGTGGAGGCCGAGCGCACCGGCGCGCCTCCTCCTCCGCCCCCGCGAGAGTCGTCCTTGCCGCCGACGAAGTGCCAGCGGTCGCAGACCACCTCGACCTTGGAGCGCTTCTTGCCCGTCTCGCGGTCCTCCCAGCGGTCCTGGCGCAGCTTGCCCTCGATCAGGACCGGCCTGCCCTTGGTGAACCACTTGGAGAAGCTCTCGGCCTGCTTGCCGAAGACCACGAAGTCGAAGAAGTAGGCCTCGTCGCGGTAGCCGCCCTGGCCGTCGGGGACCCGCTCGTTCACCGCCAGGGCGGCGCGGACGACGTAGGTGCCCGACTGGGCCTGACGGACCTCGGGGTCCCGGGTCAGGTTGCCCATCAGGATGACTTTGTTGAAGGATGCCATCGGTTCTCTCCAGGCAGAGGGGGGGCCAAAAAGGCGAATTCGGTGCCCAAATGCTTGGATGGGCCCGCGATCCGTGCCATTCTAGAGCAGAGTTCCCTCGACCTGAACGCCTCTTCTGGACCTCCTCACCCCAGCATCGTGACCCGGTTCGCCAAAGAACGCCGCCAACACCCGCGGGTCCTGGCCAGCGAGCTGCCCATCCTGCTCCAGGAAGGCAGCGACGCCCCGCTCCGCATCCGCGACCTCTCGCGCTCGGGAGTCGCTTTCTACTCCGAGACTCCGATCGCGGTCATGACCCAGGTCCGCTTCGCGATAGAGTTCCCCCACCGGGACGCCGGCTCCACCTTCTCCGAGGGGGAAGGGGTGGTCGTCCGCTGCGAGCGGCTCGCCAGCGCCTTGGGCCACTACGAGATCGCCGTCTTCTTCGGCGAGGTGAGCAAGGACGCCGCCATGCTGATCCAGGCCTACGTCGACCGCAACCTCGCCAGCGAACAGCTCGGCTGAGCTCGCTGCGGCTCACGGCCGCCGGAGCAGGACCGCGCGCTCGACGCCGCCGAGGTCGCGCCGGACCTCGGTGGTCTCCAGGCCGGACTCGGCCGCGAGGCCCGCGACGGACGCCGCCCGGCCAGCGCCGACCTCGAACAGCAGCCAGCCGCCCGGCCGCAGGACCGCCGGCGCACGCGCCAGGATCTCGCGGTAGGGCCGCAGCGGCTCCCCCGCCGGCGTGAAGAGCGCGGCCGCGGGCTCGTGCTCGGCGACCCCGTAGCCGGTGGCCTCGGAGGGCTCCACGTAGGGCGGGTTGGCCACGATCCAGTCCGCCGCGGCGTCCGCGACGCCATCCAGCCAGGAGCCGCGCAGGAGCTCGGCCCGGCCCCTCAGGCCGAGCCGGTC
>CAYZXS010000001.1:0-35989 GCA_964482495.1 uncultured Planctomycetales bacterium | reverse complement strand
CATCCAGCCAGGAGCCGCGCAGGAGCTCGGCCCGGCCCCTCAGGCCGAGCCGGTCACGGTTGCGCCGCGCCACGCCGAGCGCCGCCGCGCTGCGGTCGACGCCGTAGCCGCGCGAACGCGGGCGGTGGCGCAGCATCGTCAGCAGCAGGCAGGCCGATCCGGTGCCGAGGTCGAGCAGGGTCAGTTCCTCTCCGGCGTCGGTCCGCTCCAGGAACAGGTCGACCAAGCACTCGCTGTCGGCCCGGGGCACCAGCACGCCGGGGCCCACCTCCAGCTCCAGGTCATAGAAGCCGGCGCTGCCTTCCAGATAGGCGAGCGGCTCGCCCGCCGCCGCCCGCCCCACGAGCGCATCGAAGCGGGCGAAGGCCTCGGGGGAGGCCGCGACGCTGCCACGGATCCGGTCCTCTCGGGAGGCGCCGCTGGCCAGGCACCAGAGCCGCTCCGCTAGGCGCCGGGCGGAAGCGTCGGCGGCCGCCCGCCGGAGCTGGCGGGCGGCCGCGTCGAGCCGCCGCGCCAGCGCCGAAGGCTCGCGCGGCGTCGCCGGCATGGCTACTTCTTGCGCGAGGAGCGGGCGGCCTTGCGGGCCTCGGCCTCGGCGACCTTGCGCTCCTTGGCCAGCTCGGTGGCGGCCTTGGCGCCCTTGACCAGCACGACCAGGGCGAAGACCCCGCCGACCAGGGTCAGCAGCGGTCCGGCGCCGTACTGGAGGAAGGAGTCCTCCGCGCCCTCGAGGGCAGGGTAGGCGCTCTGGGCGACGCCGAAGGCGTCCGGCGCGACGACCCGGATCAGGCCGACACCGCCGAGGATCGCGACCTCCATCGGCGCCAGGAACAGGAAGAAGCCCAGCTTGCCGGTGACCACCGAGAAGGTCCACAGCTTGAAGGCGCCGACCCAGGCGGCCCACATCGTCACCAGCAGGAAGAACATCGTGACGACGCCGAAGATCGAGTCGACCCCCGCTTCGCCGGTGCTGCACCAGGGCATCAGCATGCCGGTGAAGGCCAGCAGGTAGGCGCCGAAGGACTGGGTGAATTGCGGGTCGAGCGGGCGGCCGGCGGCCTCGGGCAGGCCGGCGTCCTTCTTCTTGCCCATCGACGGCGCCGCCAGGGCCAGCAGGCCGCCGAGAGCGGTGAACAGCGGGCCTGAGGCGAAGCCGTCGGTGCCGAGCACGAAGCCGAGAACGCCGGTCAGCGCCAGCAGGCCGGGAAGGACCGGCTTGACGGCGCCGTTGTTCGGATGGACGGCGGCGATGCCGCGGGTGAGCAGGTGGGCGACGACGCTGGCGATCATCAGCCCCCGCAGCAGGGCCAGGCTGGCCTCGGCCTCGCCGCTCCAGCCGCCGAGCAGGCCGGCCAGGGCGACGGCGAGGCCCATGCCGGTCCAGGCAGCGGTGCTGCGGACCGGAACCGGGGCGCCACCCGGAGCGGCGGCAGCGGCCGGCGCGGCGGCGGCGGGCGCGGCGGGCTCGCCGGCCTTCGGCTCCTTGGCCGCCTCGGGAGCCGCCGCGGCGGGCTTCTCCTCGATCACTTCGAAATCGCTGCCCAGGTCGTCGATGACCTCGAACTGGTCACCGAGCTCCTCGATCTTGTCCTTGTCTTCGCTCATGGCTTGGGGGGCTAGAGCGCCGCAAGCTTGGCGGCGCGGTCTGCGGCGGCGAGGGCCTCGACGAGATCGTCGAGCCGGCCCTCCAAAACCACCTCAAGGCTGAAGTTACGCCCGAGCCGGTGGTCGGTCACCCGGTTCTGGGGGTAGTTGTAGGTGCGGATCCGCTGGCTGCGGTCTCCGCTGCCGACCTGGCTCTTGCGCAGGTCGGCGCGCTCGGCGTCGCGCTTGGCCTTCTCCCGCTCGTAGAGCCGGGAGCGCAGCAGAGCAATGGCCCGCTCCTTGTTCTGGAGCTGGGACTTGCCCTCCTGGCACTTCACGGCCTCGCCGGTCGGGATGTGGACGACGCGGATGGCGCTGGAGGTCTTGTTGACGTGCTGGCCGCCCGGCCCCGAGGAGCGCATGGCGGTGATCTCGAGGTCATCGGACTTGAGCTCGAAGTCCATCGCCTCGACCTCCGGCAGCACCGCGACGGTCGCGGCGGAGGTGTGGATGCGGCCCTGGGTCTCGGTCTTCGGGACGCGCTGGACCCGGTGGCCGCCGCTCTCGTAGCGCAGGGCCCGGAACACCTCGTCCCCGGTGACCTTGAAGCTGACCTCCTTGAAGCCGCCCATGTCGGTCTCAGAGCTGTCCACGACCTCGAACTTCCAGCCGCGGCTCTCGCCGAAGCGGTGGTAGATCTCGAACAGGTCGCGGGCGAACAGCGAGGCTTCGTCGCCGCCGGCGCCGGCGCGGATCTCGACGATGGCCGGACGGTCGCCGTCGTTGTCCTCCTCCAGGGCGCGGTCCAGGATCGACTCGGTGAGGCCGTCGAGCTCCTCCCGCAGGGCGGGGAGCTCCTCCTCGGCCAGGCCCTTCAAGTCGGGGTCGTCGCCGGCGGCCATCTCCTCGGCCTCGGCGATCTGCTGCTCGAGCTCCTGGTAGCGGGTCCAGGGGCCGAGGACCTTGTCCAGCGAGCCCATCTCGCGCAGCAGCGCCGGGTAGTCGGGACGCCCGGCCCGCTCGGGGTCGGCCGCCTGGACCTGGAGCTCCCGGTGGCGCTCCTCCAGCGCCCCCAGCCGTTCCCGCAGAACGGATGCCAGTTTCACGATCCGACCTCCGCTCTCACGCCGCCCGGCTCAGTTCTTCTTGGCGTAGCGGCGCTTGAAGCGGTCGACGCGGCCGGCAGCGTCGACGAACTTCTGCTTGCCGGTGAAGAAGGGGTGGCACTGCGAGCAGATCTCAACGCTGATCTCGTTGACGGTGCTCTTGGTCGTGAACGTGTTGCCGCAACCGCACTTCACGTTGCAGTCGACGTAATTGGGGTGGATTCCTTCCTTCATCTCCTTGGCGCTCCTTCGCGCAAAGCGGACCGAAGATTCTACCCGCCGGGGGCCTCGGGGCAAGCGTCAGCCTGCAGGATCAGCCGCCGGACGGTGGCGGTGGACAGGCCGATGACGGTCTCCAGCTCCCCGTCGAGCAGCTCGGCCCAGGCCCCGGCGGCGCCCTGGATGCCGTAGGCGCCGGCCTTGTCCCGCCACTCGGAGCCGGCCAGATAGGCCTGGAGCTCGTCCTCCGGGATGGCGCGGAAGCGGACCCGGGCCCGGTCGGCGGCCTCGTGCAGGCGGCCGGCCGGGTCCATCAGCACCACGCCGGTCCAGACCTCGTGGTCCCGGCCGGCGAGCCGGCGCAGCATGGCCTCGGCCTCTGCCCGCCCGCGGGGCTTGGGAAGGGCGTCGCCGTCGACCCAGACCAGGGTGTCAGCGGCCAGCACCCGACGGCCGGGCTGGGCCGCGGCGCCCAGGCGGGCCTTGTAGCGGGCGTGCTCCAGGACCCGGGCGGCCGGCTCGCGGGCTGCGGAGGGCCCGTCGTCGCCGGGGACGGCGAGCTCGAAGGCGATGCCCGCGGCGGCCAACAGCTCGCGCCGGCGCGGCGAACCGCTGGCGAGGACCAGGGGCCGCGGACCCACGGCGCTAACCAGCGCCCTTGGTCTTCCGAGTCGTGGACGCCTTCTTGACCGCCTTCTTCTTGACCACCTTCTTCTTGGCCGTGGCCTTCTTGGTGGTCTTCTTCTTGGCGGCCTTCTTGGCGGCCTTCTTCTTGGACAGGCCCAGCTCGACCAGAGCGGCCTCGTAGCCGCTCCGGGTCAGCTGCTTGCGGCCGTGGCCGCAGAGGTCCAAGAGGCCGCACTGCCGGCAGCGCGGGTGCTTGGAGTCGCACACCGTGCGAGCGTGGAGCCGCAGCGCCAGGTCCTGCGGGAAGGCCTGCTCCCGGTCGCCGAGCTGCTCCAGCAAGGCCGTCACGTCGACGTCCTTGGGGTTGGCGCCGACCAGGCCCAGGCGGCTCATCAGCCGCTTGTGCTCGGTCGTGACCGGCAGGGCCTCGGTCTCGCAGGCGTCGATGTCGAGCACGGGGCCGGTGACGGCGGGCATCATCTGGAGCGCCACCAGGGTCTTCTCCCGGCGCTCGGACGTGCAGTCGTCCATCCAGTCCAGGTCGAGGTGGTTCTGCAGGCCGAAGACCCGCCGGAGCAGCTCTTGGGCCAGCTCGGCGCGCTCCACGGCGTTCGAGATGCGCTTGCGGCGCAAGACGTCCCCGACCTCGTAGTGGCGGGCGACGCGCATCTCGCTCCAATTGGTGTAGGCCGCCCGCATCGCCTTCACGGCCTTCTCGGCCGGCGCGTAGCTGCCGTCCCCCTGCATCACCAGCGCCAACAGCCGGTCGAGCACGGGCGTGCCCTCCGGCCGGAGCGCGATCTGGTGCGCATCGGTGACGAGGCGCTCGAGGACCTTCTTCAATTCGGCGGGGCCGGCGGCCTTGGGCATGCCGGAGGCCGACTCTAGCCCTGGGCGGCCTTGCGCGCCTTCTTGGCGCGGCGCCGCTCCGGCTTGCTGAGGAAGGTGACACCCTGGCGCTTCAGGAGCGAAGCGACCGTCTCGGAGGGCTGGGCGCCGACCGAGACCCAGTGCTGGGCGCGCTCGGCGTTGAGGACGAACTTCAGCTCGTTCTCGGAGGAGCCGACCGGGTCGTAGTGACCCAGCTCCTCGATCACCCGGCCGTCGCGGCGGGTGCGAGCATCCATCACGCAAATGCGGTAGAAGGGCCGGTTACGCCGGCCGAACCGCTTGAGTCGCAGGACAACTGCCATTCTGGGCTATCTCGTCGTTCGAATCGATTAGAGGCCCGGGAAACCACCCGGGAGGTTGGGCATGCCGCCCCTTTGGCCCATCTGACGGAGCATCCGCTTCTTCGAGCGGCCTCCCTTCATCATCTTGCCGAGGGACTTCATCTGCTTCTGCATCTCCTGGAAGGAGCGCATCAGCCGTTTGACATCGCTGACTTCAGCCCCGCTGCCGCGGGCGATCCGCAGCCGGCGACTGCCGTCCAGCAGCTCCGGATGGAGCCGCTCCCGAGGAGTCATGGACAGCACGATGGCCTCGATCCGGCCGAATTGCTTGTCGTCCACGGAATCCAAAAGGCCGGACATCTTACCCATTCCGGGCATCATGCCCAAGACCTTCTTCATCGAGCCCATCCGCTTCATCATGCGGAATTGGCTCAGGAGGTCCTCCATGGTCAGCCGCCCGGACATCATCCGGACGTAGTCGTCCATGGCGGCCTGCTCGTCGACGGCCTCCTGGGCCTTCTCGACCAGGCCGACGATGTCGCCCATGTCCAGGATCCGGCCGGCCAGGCGCTCGGCGTCGAATTCCTCCAGGTCCTCGGGCTTCTCTCCCACGCCGAGGAAGCGGACCGGGACCCCGGTGACCTCTCGGACCGAGAGCGCGGCGCCGCCGCGGGCGTCGCCGTCCATCTTGGTCAGGATGACGCCGTAGAGGTCCAGGCGCTCGGCGAAGGCCTGGCCGGAATCCACTGCGACCTGGCCGGCCATGCCGTCCAGGACCAGGTAGGAGCCGTCCGGCTTGACCGCCTTGCGCACGGCCTCGATCTCGGCCATCAGCTCCTCGTCGATGTGGAGCCGGCCGGCGGAGTCGACGATGAGGACGTCGTAGCGGCCCTCGCGGGCCCGCTCCTTGGCGCGCTTGGCGACCCCGGCGGGGTCCACGCCCGGACCGGGCATCTCGGCGTGCACGTCGACGCCGACCCGCTCGCCGAGCTGCTTGAGCTGCTCGACCGCGGCGGGGCGCTGCAGGTCGCAGGCCGCGAGCAGCACCTTCTTGTTGCGCCGCTCGGTCAGCCACTTGCCCAGCTTGGCGGCAGCGGTGGTCTTGCCGACCCCCTGCAGGCCCGCCAGCAGCAGCACCATCGGGTGCTTGGGGTTCTTCGGCAGCGACGGCTCATCGCTGGCCATCAGCGCCGCCAGCTCCTTGTGGAAGGCCGCGGTCGCCTGCTGGGCCCCGGAGACCCCAGTCAGCCGCTCCTCACCGGCCAGCCGCTCCCCCACCCGCTTGGTGAAGGTCTTGGCGACGTTGAAGTGGACGTCCGCCTCGAGCAGAGCGCGCCGGACGTCGCGCAGGGCGACCTCGACGTGCTCCTCGCTCAACTTGCCCGGGCCGCGGAAGCGGTCCAGGACCTTGGTGAGGGACTGCTGGAGGTTCTCGAGCATGGAGAATCGTCCCCTCAGGCCATCCCGGGCCGAGGGGAGCCCATGATTCTAAAGGCGGAAGCGGCCCTGCAGAAGGCCTTTCCGGGCTACCGGAGGTCCTCCGCCGCCTCCGGGCTCAGGGACCGTCCGGATCGAGGCAGCGCTCGACCCGCCCGCCGAGGGCGGCCAGCTTGCGCTCCATGCGCTCGTAGCCCCGGTCGAGGTGATAGACCCGGCGCACCGTGGTGGTGCCCTCGGCCACCAGCCCCGCCAGGACCAGCGCCGCGCTGGCGCGGAGATCGCTGGCGAGGACCTCGGCGCCTTCCAACGCCGCCGGCCCCTCCACCCGCGCCACCCCCTCCTCACTGGCGATCTTGGCTCCCATCCGCCGCAGCTCGGCGACGTGCACGAAGCGCTCCGGGTAGACCCCCTCGCGCACGCTGGCCTGCCCACGGCAGACGGTGCTGAAAGCCAGCCACTGGGCTTGGAGGTCGGTCGGGAAGCCGGGGTGCGGCCGGGTGGTCAGGCCGACCGCCCGCGGCGGCTCGCTCCAGGCGCCGGTCTCCATCCAATCCTCGCCGGTGCGCACGGGCACGCCGCTCTCCCCGAGCAGGTCCAGGAGGGCGGCCAGTTCGGCCGGGGCGCAGTCCTCGACCCGGACCGCGCCGCGGGTCATGGCGCCGGCCAGGAGCAGGGTGCCGCTCTCGATCCGGTCCGGCGGCACGGAGGTCGGCTGGGCCTGGAGCTCGTCCACCCCTTCGACCTCCAGGGTCGGGCTGCCGAGGCCCTCGATCCGGGCGCCGCAGAGGCGCAGGTAGGCCGCCAGGGCCGCGATCTCGGGCTCCATGGCGGCGGCCTCGATCACCGTGCGGCCCCGCGCCAGGCACGCGGCCATCAGGACGTTGGCGGTGCCGAGCACGGTCGAGCCGCGCTCGGAGGCCAGGTAGACCCGGCCGCCCCGCAGGCCCCCCGGCGGGGCCTCGGCCACCACCGTGCCGTGCTCGACCCGGACCTGGGCCCCGAGCGCCTCCATGCCCTTGAGGTGCAGGTCGATCGGCCGCACCCCGAGGACGCAGCCGCCCGGCAGGGCCACCCTCGCCTTCCCCCGGCGCGCCAGCAGGGGGCCGAGTACGCACACGGAGGCCCGCATCCGCCGCACCACCGCGTAGGGGGCCTCGGTCGGCCCGCGGCGCGGGCAGGACAGCCGGACCCGGTCTCCGTCCCGGTCCACCTCAGCGCCGAGGTCTCCCAAGAGCTGCAGAAGGGTGGCCACGTCCCTCAGCTCCGGCACCCTCCGGAACTCGGCCGGCCCCTCCAGGAGCAGCGCCGAGGCCAGGATTGGCAGGCTGGCGTTCTTGGAGCCGGAGGCCCGGACCGAACCCGCGAGCCGCCTCCCCCCCTCGATCCGGAAACAATCCATGCGGAGTCGAGTTTGACGACTCCCCCCCGCAGGAACTACGATATCGGGCCTGTTTTCGCGGGCTAGGCCCCGAGAATCCGTAGATCATGCCGCAAGCGGAAGTCGCACATACCTCTTCCCCCCCGTCCGACCCCGCCGCCTTCTTCGCCGCACCGCCGCAGACGCCGAGCAGCCTCGCTGCCGCCCGTCGCGGTCTGATGAGCGAACCGGCGACGGTCGAGAAGTTCGAAGCGGCGGTCCGGGATGCCCGCGCCGGCGGCAACCCGGTTGCCGCGGCTGGCTCCTGGGTCTGCGGCGAGTACTCCAAGGCCTTGGAGCTCGCCGAGGGCGATGACGAGCTGGCGGTGTACATCCGCGCCAACTCGCTGCTCGAGCTGTCGCGCTTCGCCGAAGCTGCCGACCTGGCCGGCGGCCACGTCGGCTCGGACGACCCGGTCCTGGCCGCCACCGCGCTCCACGCCCTGGACGCGGCCGGCATGAGCGAGGAGTTCCAGAAGGCGGTGCCCTCGGCCAAGCTCGGAGACAGCGACCGCGCTTACTTCGACGCCCGCGCCCTCGAGGTCGACGGCCAGTACGAGCAGGCCTGCGGCGCCTATGAGGCGCTGCTGGAGGCCGACGCCGGCCACTTCCCGGCCCGCTTCCGCCTCGCCCGCCGCGCCGACCTGCACGGCAACGACGAGGAGGCCCAGAAGCACTACGAGGCCCTGCTCGAATTCCGACCGATCCCGACCTCGGCGCTGATCAACCTCGGCGTCATGTACGAGGACCGCAACGACTTCGAGAAGGCCTGCGGCTGTTACGGCGCCGTGCTCCGGCGCGACCCCTCGAACCCGCTGGCGCGGCTCTACTTCAAGGACGCCCACGAGTCGCTGGACATGTTCTACGACGAGGAGCAGGAGAAGAAGGAGGACCGCCTGATGCAGGTGCTCCGGACCCCCATCTCCGACTTCGAGCTCTCGGTGCGGGCGCGGAATTGCCTCCAGAACATGGACATCCGCACCCTCGGCGACCTGGTCTCGCACAGCGAGCCGGAGCTGCTCGAGTTCAAGAACTTCGGCGAGACCTCGCTCAACGAGATCAAGCGCGTCCTGGTGGCCAAGGGCCTGCGGCTCGGCATGCGCCGGGACGACGGCAGCTTCATCATCCCCGAGGAGTTCGAGGCCGAGCCCGACTTCGACCCGGACCGCGACCTCGCCTGGCTGGGCGAGCTCAGCGACGACCAGCGCGAGGCGCTGGAGCTGCAGATCTCGACCCTCAACCTGTCGGTGCGCTGCCACCGCGCCCTGGTCGAGCGGCTCAACCTCCAGCGCGTGGCGGACATCCTCCGCTACACCGAGGAGGACCTGCTGAGCATGCCGAACTTCGGCATCACCTCGCTCAACGAGCTGACCAGCAAGCTCACCGAGCTCGGCCTGCGGCTGCGCAGCGGCCGCGGCGACGAGTACGTCGAGAGCCAGGGTTAAGACCTCCGGCCGGTGTTCGATTTCCTGGACGGTCGCATCGAAACGGTCGCGGCCGGCGCCGTGGTCGTCCGCACCGGCGGCGTCGGCTGGCTGGTCGCGGTCAGCTCCCGGGTCGCCGACGCGGTCGAGGTCGGCCAAGAGGCGCGCTTGCTCACCCACCTGTCGGTGAGCGACAGCGCTCTGACTCTCTACGGCTTCCTCGACGATGCCGAGCGCGCCACTTTCCGGCGGCTGATCCAAGTCAGCGGCGTCGGCCCGGCGATGGCCCTGGGCCTGCTCTCAGCGCTGCCCCCGGCAGAGCTCGCCGCCGCGGTCCGCGACCGGGACACCGGCGCGCTGACCCGGGTCAAGGGGGTCGGCAAGAAGACCGCCGAGCGCCTCCTGGTCGAGATCGGCGACGGCCTTGCCGACCTGGCCGCCGCTACGCTCCCCGCGACCGCCGCCGCCGCGGACGACGAACTGAACCAAGTCCTGGTCGGCCTCGGCTACCGGCCCCAGGACGCCCGCTCGGCCGCCGAGCTGGCCCGTCGCGCGCTCGGCGCCGACGCCGTCTTCGAAGACCTCCTCCGCCACGTCCTGCAAAACCCCAAGTGAACATGACCTCTCCCCGCGTCGCCATCCTGATGGGCTCCGACTCCGACTTCGAGCGCCTCGAGCCCGCCGTCGCCACCCTCCGTGAATTCGGCATCGAGCCGGCCGTGCGCGTGCTCAGCGCCCACCGCACCCCCGAGGAGGCCTGCGGCTTCGCGGCCGGTGCCCGCGAGAGCGGCATCGAGGTGATGCTGTGCGCCGCCGGCGGCGCCGCCCACCTCGCCGGGGTCGTGGCCGCCCACACCAGCCTGCCGGTGATCGGCATCCCGCTCGACAACCCGCCGCTCGGCGGCCTCGACGCCCTGCTCGCGACCGTCCAGATGCCCGGCGGCGTACCGGTCGGAACGGTCGGCGTCGGCCGCGGCGGCCCGGTGAACGCCGCGCTGCTGGCCCTGCGCATCATGGGAGTCGCCGACCCGGCGATCGCCAAGGCCCTGGACGACTTCCGCGGCACGCAGCGGGAGAAGGTCCTGGCCAAGGACAGCAAGCTGCAAGCGCGGATCTAGGCTGCGCGCCATGGCCGCCGTCGCGCTCGGCTTCGACACCCTGCGCTGGGAGCGGGACGGCCTGGTGCTGCTCGAGCAGACCCTGCTGCCCGCCGAAGAGCGCTACGTCCGGATCCCAGACGTGCCCAGCCTGGTGGACGCCATCGTCCGCCTGGCGGTGCGCGGGGCGCCGGCGCTGGGCTGCGCCGGGGCCTACGGCATGGTCGTCGCCGTCGCCGGAGCGGCGGACGCCGAGGACTGGCTCCGTCGGCTGGACCGCGCACAGGCCACCCTCGAGGCCGCCCGGCCGACCGCGGTCAACCTTGCCGTCGGCCTGCGGCGGCTGGCGGCGCGCGGCCGCCGGCTGGCAGCCGGCGACGGCGGTCCGGCCGAGTGGACCGCCGACCTGCTCGCCGAGGCCAAGGCCTTCCACGCCGAGGACGCCGCCCTGTGCCAGGCCATCGGCGAACACGGCGCGGCGCTGCTGCCCGCCCGCTGCACCGTCCAGACCCACTGCAACGCCGGGGCCCTGGCCACCGGCGGCATCGGCACCGCGCTGGGCGTGGTCTACGCCGCCCACGCCGCCGGCAAGCAGGTGGCGGTGCTCGCTGACGAGACCCGGCCGCTGCTCCAAGGCGCCCGGATCACCGCCTGGGAGCTGCAGCGGGCCGGCGTGCCGGTGACCCTGCAATGCGACGGCGCAGCCGGCTCGGCCTTCCAGGCCGGGTTGATCGACGCGGTGGTGGTCGGCTCCGACCGCGTCGCCGCCAACGGCGACGTCGCCAACAAGATCGGCACCTACCCGCTGGCGGTCCTGGCCCGGCGCCACGGGGTCCCCTTCTACGTCGCCGCGCCGACCACCACCGTCGACCTGGCCTGCCCGGACGGCGCCGCCATCCCGATCGAGGAGCGCGGCGGCGGCGAGGTCCGCGCCTTCGCCGGCGCGGCGGCGGCTCCGGACGGGGTCATGGCCCGCAACCCGGCCTTCGACGTCACCCCGGCCGAGCTGGTGACGGCCCTGGTGACCGAGGCGGGAGTCCTGGAGTCACCGGACCGCGCCGGGCTCACGGCTCACTGCGCCGCCGCCAGCTCCGGGTAGATCGGCCGCTCGGCGCACAGCGCTGCGGCCTCGGCCTTGACCGCGGCGATCGCCGCCTGGTCCTCGGGGGCGCGCAGGACCCGGTCGATCCACTCGGCCACCTGGTCCATGTCGGCGGGAGTGAAGCCGCGGGTGGTGACCGCCGGGGCGCCGACGCGGATGCCCGAGGTCTGCATCGGCTTCTCCGGATCGAAGGGGATCAGGTTCTTGTTGACCGTGATCCCGGCCTCGTGGAGCGCGTCCTCGGCGATCCGGCCGGTGATGCCCGGGCCGTCGGGGCCGCGCAGGTCGACCATCATCAGGTGGTTGTCGGTGCCGCCGGAGACCAGGCGGTAACCGCGCGCCACCAGGCCCTCCGCGAGCGCGTGGGCGTTGGCCAGGACTCGCTCCTGGTAGTCGCGGAAGCTGGGATCGAGGGCCTCGCGGAAGGCCACCGCCTTGGCGGCGATGACGTGCATCAAGGGTCCGCCCTGCATGCCGGGGAAGACCGCGGAGTCGATCTTCTTGCGCCACTCCTCGCTGCAGACGATGGCGCCGCCCCGGGGACCGCGCAGGGTCTTGTGCGTGGTCATGGTCACCACGTCGGCGTGCGGCACCGGCGACGGGTGGACGCCGGCTGCGACCAGCCCGGCGATGTGGGCCATGTCGACCAGGAAGCGCGCGCCGACCTCCTGGGCGATGGCGGCCAGCTGCTCGAAGTCGATGGTGCGCGGGTAGGCGCTGGCGCCGGCCATGAGCAGCGCCGGGCGGTGCTCGAGCGCCAGGGCGCGGACGGCGTCGTAATCGATGCGCTCGTCCTCGGGCGAGACGCCGTAGTGGACGAAGCGGTAGAAGACGCCGGAGGCGTTCTTGGGGTGGCCGTGGCTGAGGTGGCCGCCGTGGTTGAGCTCCATCGCCAGCACCGTGTCCCCGGGCTCGATCAGCGCCATCATCGCCGCCTGGTTGGCCTGGGAGCCGCTGGAGGGCTGGACGTTGGCGTGGTCGGCGCCGAACAGCTGCTTCAGCCGCTCTTGCGCCAGCACCTCGACGACGTCGACGTGCTCGCAGCCGCCGTAGTAGCGGCGGCCGGGGTAGCCCTCGGCGTACTTGTTGGTCAGCACCGAGCCGTTGGCCTCGAGCACTGCGCGGCTGGTGTGGTTCTCCGAGGCGATCAGCTCGATCTGCACCTCTTGGCGCTGCAGCTCAGCGGCCAGGGCGGCGTGGACCTCGGGATCGGCGGCGGCGACAAGGGGGTAGGAACCGTTCATGCCGCCCGGGATCATAGTGCCTCGGTTGCCAGGCGCGGCCCGTAGGATAAGGCGCTCATGCGCTGGTTCCGCTGGTCCGCCGCCGGTTTGCTCCTCGCCGCCTCCGCCCTGCCGATGGCCCTCGCCGGCTGCGGCCCGGACGGCGCCGGCCTCGATCCCCGCCGGGCGCCCCTGAAGGTCGAACCGGCCCAGCTGAGGCTGCCCCGGATCCCCTTCGGCAAGGGCGCCGCCGGCGAATTCCGGCTCACCAACGAGGGCGACGAACCGCTGGTGATCACCGGCATCGGCCCCTCCGGCTGTGACTGCGCCGTCGCCGACCTGCAGCTCCCGGACCGGCCCGCGGGCCAGCAGCAGGTGCGGCTCGAGGACCGGGGCATGCGCCTCAGCCTGGCGCCGGGCGAGCAGGCGGTGCTCAAGCTGACCCTGAGCACCCAGCGCTACCGGGAGCCGGTGCGCTTCAAGGCCAGCGCCATCCCGGTCCAGTTCGAGGACTACGACTACCTGGCGCTGGAGTACTCGGCCGACATCTGGGTGCCCTTCTGGACCGAGCCCTGGGCGCTGCAGTACGGCACCATCGGCGTCCGCGCCCGGCCGGTGGGCGTGGTGGCCGTCCGCGCCCTCGAGGAGATGGACTTCGAGATCTTGGCGCCGGACACGGTCGACGGTTGGGAGCTTCGGGTCCAGCGCGCCCACGCCGACGGCGAGCCGGCCGCCTACCGCATCGAGGTCCTGCCGCCGCCCGAGTTGCCGGTCGGGAACTTCCTCAAGGAGTTCGAGCTGCGGACCTCGATCCCGGACATGCCGGTGCGCTTCACCGCCCTCGGCACCGCCGTGCCCGACGTCGCCCACTCGCCTACGCTGGTGATGCTGCGCCCGGACGAGGGCCTGCGGGCGGCCGAGGTCACCGTCAGCATGCTGGCGGAGCACCGGCAGCTGGCCCTCACCGCCGCCGCCGTCCGCAACTCCGCCGGGCAGGAGTTCCCCGCCGAGATCGTGCCGGTCCAGGCCGGCCGGGTCTACCGGGTGGTGGTCCGGCTGCCCGACGGCGCCGCGAACTTCGGCGATGGCGCCTCGCTCCGCATCGCCACTGACGACGAAGAGACGCCCCTGATCGAGGTGGACGTCCTGATCCAGCGCACCGGCCCCCGCTGAGCATGTCCCGCCGCCCGCTCCTGATCCTCCTGCTCCTCGCCGCCGCAGTAGCGGCCTTCTTCTGGCTGCGCTCCGGGCCGCCGCCGCCGCGATACAACGTCGTCCTGATCAGCATCGACTCGCTGGTGCGCGACCGGCTGGGCGTCTACGGCCACCGGCCCGAGTTCGCGCCCGAGCTGGCGGTGTCCCCCAACCTGGACGCCCTCGCCCTCGAGGGGGTGGTCTTCGACGACGCCCACACCACCACCTCGTGGACCCTGCCCTCGCACTTCTCGATCCTGACCGGGATGAGCGACGGCGTCCACGAGGTCTCGGTCGACAAGTACCACCTCGACCCGCTGCGGCGGACCCTGGCTCAGCAGTTCCAGGAGGCCGGCGCGGCCACCGCCGGCTTCTTCAGCGGCCCCTACCTCCTGCCCTACTACGGCTTCGACCGCGGCTTCGACCGCTACGAGTCCGGCATGATGAGCCAGGACGAGCTGAAGCGCCGCGTCGACCAGCAGGTCGAGCGCATGCGCCAGGCCGGCATGAAGCCGACCCCGCAGGACCGGCTCGCGATCCGCGACCGGCTCTCTCACGTCGACATCACCTCGCCGCGGGTCTCCGGCAAGGCGCTCGATTTCCTGGACCAGCAGGACGCGGAGGAGCCCTTCTTCCTGTTCCTGCACTACTTCGACGCCCACTACGACTACCAGCCGAACCAGCTCGAGCCTGGCCTCGGCGACCGCTTCGACCCCGACTACCGCGGCGATCGCAGCGGCCGGAACTGGATGTTCGACCTCAGCGTTCGCGAGGTCGACGGCCGCGGCAAGACCAGCCGGCGGCTGATCTCGGAGCGCGACCTGAAGCACGTGCAGGCGCTCTACGACGCCGAGATCCACTACGTCGACCGCAAGATCGGCGAGGTACTGCGCAAGCTGCGCGAGCGCGGCATGTGGGACGACACCATCGTCTGCGTCGTCAGCGACCACGGCGACGAGTTCTTCGAGCACGGCTCGATCGGCCACCGGTCGACCCTGTTCCCGGAGCAGACCGAGATGGCGCTGATCCTGCGCGTGCCGGCCGCCCTCTCCCCCGGCAGCCGGGTCCCGGCCTTGAGCCGCGCCTACGACGTCGCCCCCACCCTGCTCGACTACGCGGGCGTGGCGCCGTTGGCGGAGGCGGAGGGCGAGTCGCTGCGTCCGCTGCTGGAGGGCGCCGCGGCCCCGGGCCGGAGCTCGCTGCACCGGATGTTCGGCGACCTGCCCTTCCGCGAGGGCTGGCGCGACCAGGACTATGCGGTGCACCGGAACCTGGTGCCGGACCAGCAACTCAGCGCCGAGCACCCGGGCTGGCTGTTCATGGAGCAGGCCTACGCCACCCAGGGCGGCCGGCGCGGCCTGTTCGTCTTCGACCGCCGGGCCGACCCGGACGAGCTCGCACCGCTGCCGGAGGACGACCCGCGGGTCCAGGAGGCCCTGGGCCGGTACCGGGCCGCCTTCGAGCGCAGCGAGTCGCTCCGGCGCGAGCTGCCCCGCTCCGCAGTCGAACGACGCTACGTCGAAGCGCTGAGCGCCGAGGCCAAGGCGCTGCTGGTGGAGGAGCTCGAGGGCGAGGGCTACATCGACAACCTCGAGGAGTTCGAGGGGGCCGACCTCCCCTTCCCCCAGCTCGCGCCGCTGCCGGCGCCGGGCGAGGACCGCAGTAGCTGGCGGCCGCCGGCCGCTGGCTGAGCCGATGGGCCGCCTGCGAGGCCGCAAGCCGGCTCTGGTCCTGGTCACGGCCTTGGCCGCCCTGGCCGCCGCGGCGGGCCTGACCTGGCGCGCCATCGACCCCGGACCGCCCCGCTACAACCTGCTCCTGATCTCGATCGACTCGGTCGTGCGCGATCGGCTCGGTCCCTACGGCCACCGGCCCCAGTTCGCCCCCGAGCTGCCGGTCAGCCCGGCCCTCGATGCCCTCGCCCAGGAGAGCTTCGTCTTCGACGACGCCCACGCCAACAGCTCGTGGACCCTGCCGGTGCACATGAGCTTGATGACCGGCATGGCGGACCTCGGCCACCAGGTGGTCGACGACGGCCACCGCCTGGACCCGCTGCGGACCACCCTGGCCGAGCGCTTCCGGGCCGCCGGCGCCGCCACCGCCGGCGTCTACAGCGGCCCCTACCTGGACCCCCGCTTCGGCTTCGACCGCGGCTTCGACCGCTACGAGTCGGCGATGATGCCGCCCGAGCAGCTCGAGCGGGAGCTGGACGCCTGGGCCGCCCAGCGCCAGCTCGCCGGCGCCGAGGTCGACGAGACCATGCGCCGGGCGATGCGCGAGCGCGTCTCCCACTACGACGTCACCTCGCCCCGGGTGGCCGGCATGGCGGCGGACTTCCTGGACCAGCAGGACCCGGCGGAGCCCTTCTTCCTGTTCCTGCACTTCTTCGACGCCCACTTCGACTACCTGCCCGAGCGCATGGAGGCCGGCCTCGGCCGCCGCTTCGACCCTGGGTACGACGGCCCCCTCGACGGCGCCAACTGGATGTTCAACCCGGCCGTGCGCGAGGTCGACGGCGACGGCAAGACCGTGCAGCGGCGCCTCAGCGACCGGGACCTGGACCACGTGCGGGCGCTCTACGACGCCGAGATCCACTGGGTGGACCGCCACATCGGCCTGGTGCTCGAGAAGCTGCGCCAGCGCGGGCTCGACCAGCGGACCATCGTCTGCGTGTTCAGCGACCACGGCGACGAGTTCTTCGAGCACGGCTCCCTCGGCCACCGCTCGACCTTGTTCCCGGAGCTGACCGAGGCGGCGCTGATCCTCCGCATCCCCGGCCAGGAGGGCGGAGGCCGGCGCGTCGCCGACCTCGTCCGCCTGCACGACCTGGCGCCGACGCTGCTCGACTACGCCGGCCTGGCGCCCCTCGCCGAAGCCGGCGGCGCCAGCCTGCGGCCGCTCCTGGAAGCGGGCGGGGAGGCACCGCCGCCGCGCGAGACGCTGCAGCTCCTGATCGGCTCCCGGCCGCGCCTGGAGACCTGGCGCAGCGCCGACTACGCCGTCCACCGTGTGCTGGAGGAGGACCACGAGCTCGGCGACCAACACCCCGGCTGGCTGTTCCTTCGCCAGGCCAAGCGAGAGGACGGCGAGGCCATGCTCTACGCCTTCGACCGCCGCACCGACCCGGACGAGCAGCGGCACCTCTCGCGCCACGACCCGCGCTGGCAGGACATCATCGAGCGCTACCGCCAGGCCTTCCTGCGCCAAGCGGAGCGCCACCAGCGCCTCGGCCGCTCCGCGCCCGCTGAGCGCACCCAGGACGGCTGGAGCGCGCAAGAGGCCGCCGCGCTGGAAGAACTCGGCTACCTCGAGACCGACGGCGCGCGGCTGATCGCGCCGCTGCCGGTGCCGGGCGAGGATCGCAGCGCCTGGCGACCGGACTCGGAGTAGGGCCGGCGCGGCCGGAGACGGGCTCCGGCGCTCACTCGCCGCGGAGGCGGGCGAAGCGGCGCTTGCCCACCTGGACCAGCAGGGCCTCCGGCCCCACCTCGACCTCGGTCTTGGGGTCGTCCCGGACCTCGCCGTCGAGCTTGACGCCGCCCTGCTGGATCAGCCGGCGGGCCTCGCTGGTGCTGCTGGCCAGGCCGGCCTCCTTGAGCAGGTTGGGCAGCGCCCGGGCCCCCGCCGGCAGGGCGCGCTCCGGGATCTCGGTCGGCAGCTCCTTCTTCTGGAAGCGCCGGTCGAATTCGGCGGCGGCGGCCTCCCCGGCGGCCTCGTCGTGGAGCCAGGCGACCACTTCGCGGCCGAGGCGGACCTTTGCCTGGCGCGGGTGTCCCGCCAGGACCTCGCCGACCTGCTCGTCGCCGAGCCCGGTCAGCATCCGGAACCACTGCGGCATCATGTCGTCCGAGAGGCTCATCACCTTGCCGAAGACCTCGTCGGCGGCGGCGGTCAGCGGCACGTGGTTGCCGTAGGTCTTGGACATCTTGCGGCCGTCGGTGCCGAGCAGCAGCGGGGTCGTGAAGCACACCTGCGGCCGCTGGCCCTCGCGCTCCTGGAGCTGCCGGCCCATGTGCAGGTTGAACAGCTGGTCGTTGCCGCCGAGCTCGACGTCGGCGCGCACCTGCACCGAGTCCCAGCCCTGCATCAGCGGGTACATCATCTCGTGCATGTGCACCGGCAGCTTCTGCTCGATCCGCTTCTGGAAGTCGTCGCGCTCCAGCAGCCGGGCGACGGTGCCGTGGGCGGCCAGCCGCAGGCCGTCGAAGAAGTCCATGCCGCCGAACCACTCGCTGTTGCGGCGGACCTCGCAGGCGCCCGGCGACAGGTCGAGGATGCGCCCGATCTGCTCCAGGTAGGTGCCGGAGTTGTGCTCGACCTGCTCCGCGCTGAGGGCGGGCCGCTGGTCGTTGCGGCCGGTGGGGTCGCCGAGCCGGGCGGTGGCGTCGCCGATGATCAGGACCGGCAGGTGGCCGAGCTCCTGGAACAGGCGCAGCACCCGGATCGGGACCGCGTGGCCGACGTGGACGTCGGTGAAGGTCGGGTCGATGCCGAACTTCACTCGCAGGGGCGCGCCGCCCTGCCGGGTCTCGTCGAGTCGCTTGACGAGCTCCTCCTCGGTCACGAGGTCGGAGCAGAGCCGCTTCAGTCGGTCGATGTCCTTCATGGGGGGATGCCCGGGTCAGGGCCGCTCATTCTGCCGGCTCGCCCACCACTCGATCCACCGCTGGGGAGTGGCGCCGAGGCCGAGGCCGGTGAGGTGCTCCAGGGCGACGGCGATGGTCACCGCCCGCTCCGGGCTGGGCGAGGCCGGCAAGGCCTCCGCCAAGGCCTGGACCGCGGCGTCGACCTGGGTCGGCGGCAGGAGGGCGGCGCAGACCAGCAGGTGGCGGTCCGCGAGCGGCGAGTCCAGGGCGGCGGCCTGGACCATCTTGGCGAGCGGATCCTGGGCCAGGTCCTGCCAGCCCTCAGGGAGCGCCAGCAGCCGAGCCGGCCGGAGCTCGAACTCGGCCAGCGGTAGGGAGCGGTCCCCGACCTGCAGGCCGGCGATGCGCATCTGCAGGCCGAGCTCGACCTGCCACAGGGCGCTCACCGGGTCGCCCGGGTCGAGCTCGAAGTCGAAGTCGCGCCGGAAGCTCTCGCCCGGGCCGAGGGCGATGCGCTCGTCGAGCCGGACCACCCGGATCTGGCTGGTCCGCTCGTGGCCGCCGCCCGGGAAGGAGCGCTCGACCTGGAAGCGGAACTCGAGGCCGAAGCCGTCGTCGGGGCGGAGCAGCTCCACCGCCTCGGGGAAGGGGTTGCGGACCTCGATCGCCAGCACCAGCCGCTGGCCGTGGCTCACCGGCTCCGACGGCCCGCGCACGGAGCAGGACTTGCTGAGCAGCCGGGCGGCGCCGCGGGCGTGCAGCACGGCCAGGCCCAGCTGGGTCTGCTGGCCGACCCGGTCCAGGTCGAGGGTGGCCTGGTCCGCCTCGGCGCCGGCCCCGGCGTCCGCGGCCGGCGCCATCAGTCCGCTGGCTTCCGGCTCAGGGGGAAGCTCGCAAGCGGCGCCAGCCGAGGCCATCAGGATCAGGACGGCCGGCCGAAAAAGCGGACCGCCCACGGGCAAGAGCCCGTGGGCGGTCGCGCGGGTTCGGCAGGCCGCCATCACGGCAGCCTACTCGGTCTTGGCCTCCTCGTTCTCGCCGGCCGGCTCCTCGGCGGGAGCGTCCGCCTCAGCCAGGACCTCGGCGGGAGCCTCGGCGACCGTCTCCGGAGCGGGGTCGACCTTCTCCTCAACCTTCTCCTCAGCCTCCTCCTCCGCGGGAGTCTCACCGGGGGCTTCAGCGGGAGCCTCGGCCTCAGCGTTGGCGCCGGCGCCTTCCGCCTCGCCCTCGGCCTTGGCTGCGGCCTTCTTCTCGGCCTTGGCCTTCTTCTTCTCCTTCTGCTCCTTCCACTTGGCGCGGACCTCGTCGTTGTCCTCGAAGTCAGCGTGGATGAAGCTCAGGCCGATCCGCTCCTCGCCGCAGTCGACGCGGACCACCCGGACCTCGACCTTGAGGCCGGCCAGGCAGTGGTTCTCAGGATCGTTCTGCCACTCCTGCGGCAGCGAGCTGTAGTGCATGAAGGCCTCGAGGTCCTCCTCGAGCTTGACGAAGGCACCCGCGGAGATGTTCTTCGTGATCGTGCCGGCCAGCATGTCGCCCATGTGGTAGTTGGAGGGGATGTAGTCCTCCCACGGGTTCTTGGTCAGCTGCTTCATGCCCAGGCTGATGCGCTGCTTCTCGCGGTCGACGTTCAGGACCACGCACTGGATGCGGTCGCCCTTCTTGACGATCTCCGACGGGTGCTGGATCTTGCGGGTCCAGTGGAAGTCGGTGTTGTGCAGCAGGCCGTCGATGCCCTCCTCGATCTCGACGAAGGCGCCGTAGCTGGCCAGGTTCTTGACCGTGGCCTCGATGACCGTGCCGGGCTGGTAGGACTCGGCGATCTTCTCCCAGGGGTTGCCCTCGACCTCGCGGACGGAGAGGGACATCTCCTTCTTCTCCAAATCCAGAGCCTTGACGAAGACCTGGATCTCGGCGCCCTTGTCGTACTCCGACTCGGGGTTGAGGTTCTGGCGCGTCCACGACAGCTCGCTGACGTGCACCAGGCCCTCGACGCCGGGCTCGAGCTCCACGAACAGGCCGTAGGGCACGATGTTGGCGATCCGGCCGATGTGGGTGCTGGAGACCGGGTAGCGGCTGCCGATCGACTCCCACGGGTCCTCGGAGAGGGCCTTCAGGGACAGGGCGACGCGGTTGCGGTCGCGGTCGATCTTCGAGACGTAGACCTCGATGATGTCGCCGATCTTGACCATCTCGCGCGGGTGCTTGATGCGCCCGTAGGACATGTCGGTGACGTGCAGCAGGCCGTCGATCCCGCCGAGGTCGACGAAGGCGCCGAAGTCGGCGATGTTCTTGACCTCGCCCTTGCGGGTCTGGCCCTCGGCGATCTCGGAGAGCAGGGACTCGCGCTTCTCGGCGCGCTCCTCCTCGAGCAGCTGACGCCGCGAGACGACGATGTTGCGCCGCTCCTCGTCGATCTTGACGATCTTGGCGCGGACCTCGGTGCCGATCAGGTCGGCGGGCTCGGCGGTCCGGCGGAGGTCGATCTGCGAGGCGGGCATGAAGACCAGGACGCCGTCGACGTTGATCAGCAGGCCGCCCTTGATCTTCTTCTTGACCTCGCCCTCGATCACGTCGCCGGGCTCGTAGACGCCGACGACCTTGTTCCAGGAGCGCTCGCGGTCGGCCTCGGCCTTGGAGACCACCGGGACGTTGGTGGTCCGGTCGTCGCCGTAGTAGAAGACCTCGAACTGGTCCCCTTCCTGGGGCAGGCCGTCCTCGAACTCCGAGAACGGGATCGGCGCTTCTGCCTTGCCGCCGATGTCGACCATGACCCGCTGGGCCTCCTCGTCGTGTCCGAGGACCTTGGCCGGGATGATGGTGTCGGGCTCCACCGAACCGATGCGGTCGGTCAGGGAGTCTTCGAGCTGGAAGCTCTCGCCCAGGGCGGCTGAGAGTTGCTTCTCGAGCTCTGCGTCGTCGATTTCGTAGCGCCGAATGGCGTCTTTGGAAGCCATGGAAGTGTTGGGTTGTAGGGTCCGGGGTACGTCGGCCCGCGCGGGGCTAGCCTCGTTCGGCGCGGCGGGATTGCAGCGTTTCGACGAGGTCCAGGAGGCGCCGGATCGCCTCCTCGACGGAGAGTCGGGTGTTGTCGATCACCTGGCCGTCGGCGAGGCGGCGCGGGGCGGACTCGCCCCGTGCAGCGTCGCGTCGGTCCCGCTCGTCGAGGGCCCGCCTCACGGCGGCGCGCTCGCTCTCGGAGTGGGACTCCAGGCGCTGGCGGAACCGCCGCTCCACCCGGACGTCGAAGTCGGTCTCGATGAAGACCTTGAGGTCGGCGTCGGGGAAGATCACGGTCCCAGCGTCCCGGCCATCGGCGACCACGCCGGCGACGCCGGGGCGGTCCCGCAGGGCCCGCATCCTCTGGTCGAGGGCGGTCCGCACGGCGGGATGATCGGCCACGTCGGACACGGCGGCGTCGATGCGGGGCGCGCGGATCTCCTCGCGGAGCTCGCGGCCGTCGACGACCACCGCGCCATCGGCGCGGCTGTGGATGTCGATTCCAGAGAGCAGGTCCAAGACCGCGGCTGCCGAAGCGGGGTCGACGCCGCGCTCCAGGGCCGCCCAAGTCAGGGACCGGTACCAGGCTCCCGAGTCCAGGTAGGACCAGCCGAGCCGCAGGGCGAGCTTCTTCGCCAAGGTGCTCTTGCCAGAACCGGAGAGGCCGTCGAGGGCGATGACCGGAACCGGCCCTGAAGGGCCTCGATCGGACATGGGAACGGGATATTCTACGGGGCCGGAGGGTGGGGTCAAATCGGCTCCGGCGACCGCTCCGGGGTCCAGGCGGGGAGCACGCGCAGGGCGAGGCCGCCGGCCAAGACGCGCTGCTCCGCCTGGTGCAGGTGGCCGATCACGGCGCCGGCCGCCCCCTGGTCGGCGAGGGCCGCCTCCACCGCCTCCTCCACCAGAGCCATCGAATCCAGGGGCTTGCGCGAGATGGCGGCCTGGCTGGCCCCGCGCATGCGGGCAGCGAGCCCGAGGCGCAGCCGCCGGGGTAGGCTCCGCAGCAGCCAGCGCAGCGGCCGGGCGCGCAGGGCGCGGCGCAGGCGCTGGTACGGGCGGTCGCGCAGGCAGTACTCGTCGCCGTGGCTGAGCAGCAGCGTCCCTGACCCGGTCGCGGCGAGCAGGCGGTCGGCCAGGCGTCCGCCGAAGGGCTCCAGGTCAGCCGGCTCGAGCAGGACGTCGCGGTTACCCCGCAGCAGCCAGAGCTCGACCCCGCGCTCGGCGAGACCGCCGAAGCCAGCCAGCAGCGGCGCGTAGCCGGGCTCCTCCCAGCAACCCGGGCCGGCCCAGGCGTCCACCAGGTCCCCCAGCACCACCAAGGCCTCGGTCTCGGGCGCGGCGAGCTGCTCGAGCTGGCCGGCGAAGGCGGCGACCTCGGCCGGCTGGTCCGGCCGCAGGTGGAGGTCAGCGACGACCCGGATCCGCTGGGCGCCGAGCCGGTGGACCATCACGCCCCTTCCAGGCCAAGCTCCTTGGCCTTCTGCCACAGGGCCTTGCGCGAGATGCCCAGCAGCTTGGCGGCCTCGGCGCGGCGGCCCTGGGTGGCGGCCAACGCCTGGCGGATGGCGTCGCGTTCGGCGAGCCGGATCGTCTCCCGCAGGCTGAGCACGTCCTCCGGCCGCCGGGTCGTGCCGCCGAGCGGGCCGCCGGGCAGGAAGTGCTCGAGGCGCAGCGCCTTGGCCCGACCGGCGAGCGCCACGGCCCGGATGACGGCGTTCTCCAGCTCGCGGACATTGCCGGGCCAGTCGTGCTCCCCGAGCCGGCCCAGCGTCTCCTGCGGAACCTCGAGGCGGCCCTCGGGGTCGGCGCGCTCGAGGAAGGCCGCGACCAGGACCGGCAGGTCGTCGAGCCGCTCGCGCAGCGGCGGCAGGTGCAGCGGCACCACCGCCAGCCGGTAGTAGAGGTCCTCGCGGAAGTCCCCTTCGCGCACCGCCTCGAGCAGGTCGACCTTGCTGGCGGCGACGACCCGGCCGCGGAAGGGGATGACGGCGTCGGAGCCGAGCGGCTGGATCTCGCGCTCCTGCAGCACGCGCAGCAGCGCGCCCTGAGCGGCGGCCGGGAAGTCGTCGACGTCGTCGAGGAACAAGGTCCCCTCCCCCGCCTGCTCGAACAGGCCGGCGCGGTCTTCGTCGGCGCCGGTGAAGGCGCCCTTCTTGAACCCGAACAGCTCCCCCTCGAGCAACCCCTCCGGGATCGCGGCGCAGGCGACCCCGAGGAAGGGGGCGTCGCTGCGGGCGCTGGCCAGGTGCACCGCGCGGGCCACCCGCTCCTTTCCGGTGCCGCTCTCCCCGTGGATCAGGACCGGGGCGTCGCTCGAACCCGCGGCCCGGATCCGGCTCCGGACGTCGGCCATGGCGGCGCTGGTCCCGACCAGGCCGAGGTCGTCCTCGCCGCCGGCGCCGCCGCGCAGCCGCTCCAACTCAGCGCGCATGCCGCGGACCTCCTCCACCCGCTGCACCTGGCCCAGCAGCGCCTCCGACGGGAAGGGCTTCTGCAGGTAACCGAAGGCGCCGCCGCGCATCGCCCCCACCGCCTGCTCGACGCTGGCGTAGCCGGTCATGACGATGACGTCGGCCGGCGGGTCCTGGTGCCGGGCTCGCTCCAGGATCTGGATGCCGTCTGCGCCGGGCAGCCGGACGTCGGTGATCACCAGGTCGCAGCGGCCCTCGCTGAGCCAGGCCAACGCGGCGGCGCCGTCGTGCAGCATGGTGACGTCCTGGCCGGCGTCCCGAAGGCTGTCGGCCAGCGGGATGGCCAGGGTGCGTTCGTCTTCGACGAGGAGGATCTTCATGGCTCAGGCCTGCTCGCCGGCGAGCAGGCCAGCCAGGAGCATACGGTGCGCGAGCCGGGCGACGGCGAAGTCGCTGGCGTGCTGCTCCGCGCGGGGCAGCAGCTCGACCAGCTCGCCGCCGACCAGGCGCCGGCCGGACCGGGCCAGCCGCCGCAGCAGCTCGGAGACCGTGAACCAGTCCAGGCCGCCCGGCTCGGGCGTGCCGGTGTTGGGCACGATGGCAGGGTCCAGTCCGTCGACGTCCCAAGACAGCCAGACCGGCCCCTCCGGTAGGGCGTCGAGGACGCGCTCGACCCGCTCTAGCGGCGCCAGCGAGAGCAACTCGCGCGCGGTCAGGGCGGCGGCGCGGTCGCCGCAGCGGCCGTAGTAATCGCGCTCCTCGGGCGAGACCGCGCGGACGCCGAAGGCCAGGAGCTTGGCGTCGGTCTCGTCCATCACCCGGCGCATGACGCAGCCGTGGCCGTAGCGGGTGCCTTCGTACTCGTCGCGCAGGTCGGGGTGAGCGTCCAGGTGCAGCACCACCAGGCCGGGGTTGCGGGCGGCGGCGGCGCGGATCGGGCCCAGGCTGATCGAGTGCTCGCCGCCGAGCAGCAGCGGGAAGCGGCCGTCGTCGAGCAGGGCGCCGACGCGCTCTTCGAGGAAGTCGGCGAGCCGCTCCGGGGACACCGGGTGCACAGCGGGCGGCAGGGTGCGGACGCCGAAGCGCCGCGCCTCGTCCTCCAGCCACTCGTCGTAGTACTCGACCTGCTGGGAGGCCTCGAGGATCGCGGCCGGCCCGCGCGCGGTGCCGGTCATGTAGGTGGTCGTCGCCTCGTAGGGCACCGGGAGCACGGCGCCGCGGGCGCCGGCGTCGCAGCCGCATCCCACCAGGCCGAGGAAGGCGCCGGGGTCGTCGGCGCCGTCGAGTTGGGAGTTCGGATCCATCGCGGACGGGCGCGGGCGGCCTGGAGCTCATCTCTCGGCCACGTTACGCAAAAACTCATTCTAGGTGCGGCCGGCGGGCGGAGGAAAGCTTGGCCGGCGGCCTCCAGAGGGTCGTAGACTTCCCCCATGCGCCTGGAGTACCAGCAGAACCTGCGGATGGAGCAACGCATGCTCCAGTCCCCGCAGATGATCCAGGCGATGCAGATCCTGCAGTGCACCACGCAGGAGCTGCTGGACCGGATCGAGGCCGAGATCGAGGAGAACCCCTTCCTCGAGGTCGAGGAGGCCGCGGAGGCCCCGGCCGAGCCCGAGGCCCCCAAGGAGGCCGACCCCGACGACTCCGAGGAGCTGGACCACATGCCGGAGATCGGCGAGGTCGACCAGATCTTCGAGTCCGGGGACCGCATGGGCTCCCGGGCCAGCGCCGACCCGGAATCGCGCTGGGACATGGTCCAGGACTTGGCCGCGCCGGACGTCCGCACCCTGGACTCGATCCTGGCCGAGCTGCGCATGTCCGAGGCCGACGGCGACGAGATCCACGCCGCGGAGGAGGTCCTGGCCGCCCTCGACCCGCGCGGCTTCCTGGCCGAGGGCCTCGAAGCCCTGTGCGAGACCGCCGGCCTCGACCTCGACGAGGTCGAGCACGCCCTCCACCACCTGCGTGACCTGGCCCACCCCGGCCTCGCCGCCCAGGACCTGCGCGAGTGCTACCTGCTCCAGCTCCAGGCCATGCACGGCGAGCAGCCGCTGGCCGAGGCCCTGGTGCGGGACCACTTCGACGACCTGCTCGCCAACCGGCTGCCCCAGATCGGCAAGTCGCTGGGCGTCGGCCTGCCCGAGCTGCGGGAGGCGCTCGAGGTGCTCAGCGGCCTCGACTCCCGTCCCCTGGCCGACTACGAGCTCGACGACACGATGTCGATCATGCCGGACGTGCTCGTCACCGCCGACGAGCGCGGCGGCTACCAGGTGACCCTGGCGCGGGACGGCCTGCCCGAGCTCCGCCTCAGCCGCAGCGCCCAGGAGGCCCTGACCAAGGCCAAGTCGGACAAGCGGCTGCACGGCTTCCTGATGAAGAAGATCGAGCGCGCGCGCTGGTTCCTCGACGCCGTCGCCCAGCGCCGCCGCACCCTGCTCAAGATCGCCACCGAACTGGTCAGCCGCCAGCGCGAGTTCCTCGACTACGGCCCCGAGCGGCTGCGGCCGCTGAAGATGCAGGAGGTCGCCGACGCCGTCGGCGTGCACATCTCGACCGTCTCGCGGGCGATCCGCGGCAAGTGGGCCCAGACGCCGCAGGGCATCCTGCCCCTGAAGGGCTTCTTCTCCGGCGGCCAGACCACCAGCTCCGGCGGCCAGACCTCGCGCGTGGCCATCCAGGAGCGGATCAAGGAGATCATCGAGCAGGAGGACAAGACCTCCCCGCTCAGCGACGAGGAGGTGGTCCGGATCCTCAAGCAGCGCAACGGCGTCAAGGTCGCCCGCCGCACCGTGACCAAGTACCGCAAGGCGCTCGACATCCCCTCGTCGACGATGCGCCGCAGCTACGGCGGATGAAGCCCGGCCGCGCCCAGGCGCTCGGCGCCTCGGCGACCGGCCGCGCCGCCCTGGCGCTGATCAGCCTGGCGCTGCTGGCGGCCTGGGCCTTCGACGCCGCCGCCGGAGCCGCCGCCCTCTCCCGTCAGGACGGCCAGCCCGGGCTGAGCTTGCGCGACGTCGAGCTGCGCTACCACGGGGACCGCGGCCGCAGCCGCTTCGCGGCGCAGGTCCAGGGCGGCATGCTGGCGCACCTCGCGGACCCGGCGGACGCGGCGCGCCTCACCGCCTGGGGCCGCGGCCCGGGGGCGGCGGGCGCGGAGGAGCACCGCCGGGCCTACGAGCAGTGGGTGCGGCCGGTGCTGGCGCGCGATTGCGCCGCCTGCCACGTTCCCGGCGGCGAGCCGGGCGCGACCCCGATGCGCAGCTACCACGAGCTCGAGCCCCTGCTGGCCCCGGACCGCGGCGGCCCGTGGACGGCGCTGGCCCAGCGCAGCGGCCGCCACCTGGGCCTGCGCGCCTCCCTGGCCGCGGTCACCGCGGCGCTGGCCTTCGCCTTCCTGCCCCGGCGCCAGGCAGGTATCCTGTCCTGTCTTGCCGCCAGCGGCCTGCTCCTCGAGGTCGGCGGCTGGTGGGCGACCCGGCTCACGGCCCAGGCCGCTCCGCTGGTCCCCCTCGGCGCCCTCTGCTTCGGCGCGGGCCTCCTCCTGGCCCTGCTCGGCCTGCTGCAGCGCTGCCTGCTGCCTGTCACTCCTCCCTGATCACGCGACGATGTCCATCAAAGCCTCCCAGATCCGCAAGGGCCAGGTCCTGGTCCTCGAGGGCGAGCTCTTCCTCGTCACCGAATTCGAGCACATCGCCCCCGGAAACTGGCGCGCCATCAACCAGGTCAAGTGCAAGAACCTGGTCACCGGCACCACCAAGCAGATGCGGCTGGGCTCCGACGTCAACGTCGAGCTCGCCTACCTGGACCGGCGCAACTGCGTCTTCTCGTACATGGACGGCGACAATTACGTCTTCATGGACAGCGAGAACTATGAGCAGTATTTCCTCGGCGCCGACCTGGTCGCTGAGTCGATGAAGTACGTCAAGGAGAACCAGGGAGTCACCGTGACCTTCTTCGAGGGCAAGGCGGTCTCCCTCGACCTGCCGTCGTCGGTGGTGCTCGAGGTCAAGGAAGCGGAGATGGCGATCAAGGGCGACAGCGTCACCAACGACAAGAAGGGCGCCGTCACCGAGACCGGCCTGGCGGTCCGGGTGCCGATGTACATCGAGGCCGGCGACTTCGTCAAGATCAGCACCGAGACCGGCGACTTCCTGGGCCGCGCCAAGGCCGAGGACGCCTGAGCCGCGGCCCGCGCTAAGAGGAGTTCCGACGCCGGCGCATGCGCTTGCCGGCGTTGATCTGGGCCGCCTTCTTGCGCGCCCGCGCCAGGCCCTGACGCCACTTCGGGTTGATCTTGCTGCCCTCCTCGAGGGCGCGCTGGATCACCGTGGCGGCCTCCACCGGGTCGTCGGTGAGGTAGAACAGGTCGACGTCGTCGGGGGAGATCGTGCCCATGCCGATCATGGTGCGCTTGATCCAGCGGACCATCCCGCCCCAGAATTCCTTCCCCATCAGCACGATCGGGAAGTTCTCCATCTTGTCGGTCTGGATCAGGGTCAGCGCCTCGAAGAACTCGTCCATGGTGCCGAAGCCGCCCGGCATGACGACGTAGCCGACCGAGTACTTGGCGAACATGACCTTGCGGGCGAAGAAGTAGCGGAAGGTCAGCTCGAGGTCCTGGAAGCGGTTCGGGTCCTGCTCGTGGGGCAGCACGATGTTCAGCCCCACCGAGGTGGTCCCGCCCCGCTTGGCGCCGCGGTTGGCGGCCTCCATCATGCCCGGGCCGCCGCCGGTGATGATCGAGTAGCCGCGCCGGCCGAGCTGCTCGGCAACCTCCTCGGCGGTCTTGAACCAGGGGTCATCCGCGGGCGTCCGCGCCGAGCCGAAGATCGAGATCGCCGGCCCGAGGTCGCGCATGGCCTCGAAGCCCTCGACGAACTCGCCCATGATCTTGAAGACCATCCAGGGGTCGTCGCTGGAACGGTTCTGGACCTCCTCGTGGTGTTGTCGGCGCGCGCGGCTCATCGCCAGCAGGATAGCGCCCGCCGCTGCTAGACTCTCCCCGTGGCGGGCCAGCCGGCGATCTTCCTGGACCGAGACGGGACCATCCTCAAGGAGATCCCCTACCTCGACTCCGCGCGCAGGGCGGAGCTGCTGCCCGGCGTGGCCGAGGCCCTCGCCACCCTGCACCGGGCCGGCGCCCTGCTGATCGTGGTCACGAACCAGTCCGGGGTGGCCCGGGGCCTGCTCGACGAGGGCACCTTGCTCGCGATCCACTCCAAGATCGACGCCGAGCTCGCCGCCCACGGCGCCCGGGTCGACGCCTATTACCACTGCCCCCACCACCACGTCGTCGGCATCCCGCCCAACCGCCGGCGTTGCCGGTGCCGCAAGCCCCGCTCCGGCTTGCTCCGCCGCGCCATGGAGGACTTCGAGATCGACCTCGAGCGCAGCGCCGGCGTCGGCGACGATCTGCGCGACCTCCAAGCCTTCGCCGGCCTCGGCATGCCGAGCGTGCTGGTCGGGACCGGGAAGGGCCGCTCGGCCCGTCAGCGGCTCGCCGAAGAAGGCAAGGAAGCCGACCTCTATTGCGCCCACCTCGGCGAGGCAGTTCCGTGGCTGCTGAGGCGCACGGTGGAAAAGGAGCTTCCTGCCTCAAGCCCGTGAAATAGGGGTGCCGCCGTGTCATGATCGGGTTCTCTTCGATGGAACCCGCTCCCCCCTCACGCCGGCTCCTGCTGCTCGACGCGGATGGCTCTAGCCCGCTCGCGGCCGGCGTGCGCTCGATTCTGCCGGACCTGGAGCACCGGGCGGTCCATCCTCGGGACGACTGGCCGCCGCTGGCCGCCGCCGCCGACGTCCTGGTCCTGCAGACCAACGGCGCCGATCTGTCGACCCTGCGGCTGCTGCACCACATCCTCCGGGACGCTCCGGACAAGCAGGCCGTTCTGCTGGTCGGCGACCGCGGCCTGGCCGGCGCCGAGTCGCTGCTCGGCCTGCCGAACGTGCGCTTCCTGCCCGAGCCCTGGACCCCGCGCGGCCTCGAGCAGGTGTTCTCCCGTCAAGGCCGCGGCGCGGCTTCCGATGCCGCATCGGGCGAGATGCTGGCCGGCATCGTCGAGGGCCTGCGGGACCCGCTGGCCAGCCTGTCCGGCTACCTCCAGCTGCTGCGCGGCGAGGCCGCCGACGCCCAAGGCACGCTCATCGGCCCGGCCCTGGACTCGGCGCGGGAGATGGACCGGCTGCTCGAGGCGCTCGAGCTGGCCGCCAAACCCGGTCGGCCGCGGCGGGAGACGCTGGACGCCAAGGGCATCGCCGCTCGCCTGGTCGAGCAGGCCGTGCGCGACGGCGTCCGGGCAGAGCTCGACTGGAGCGGCCCGCCGGTGACCCTGGAGACGGACCTGCAGCGGCTCAAGGCGGCGCTCTACGCCTCGCGCTTGTTCCTGGACCGCTTCGGCCCGGGCGGGCCCTTGGCGCTGCACGGCGGCGTCGAAGAGGGCCGCGCCTTCCTGTTGTGGCGGGTCCCCGATCCGGAAGACGCCAGCCCCCAGCCGACCAAGCCGCCGGTCTTCTTGACCGGAGTGCTCGAGCGGCTGGCCGCCCAGCTCGGCGCCGAACCCGCGCTGCGCTGGTACCGCGAGGCCATCCCGGTCGCCGCGGGCCTGAGCTGGCGCCCGCCGCGGACCTGATCCGGCGCCGCCGATCCGCTATCGTCGCGGCGTGGATCCCCGCCGCGGCAGCCTGCTGCTCCTCGCCCCTCAGCCGAACATCCGCGCTGAGCTCGCGCGGCTGCTCCTCGCCGCCGGCTTCCTGGTCCAGGAGTGCGCCAGCCAGGAGCAGGTCCAGGACTGCGCCCGGGAAGAGCGCTTCGACCTGCTCCTAGTGCTGCCGGAGCTCGACCCGCGGCAGGCTGAGGGGCTGCTCTCGAGCTTGGGCCAGCACGCCGGCTTGCCGCCGGTGATCCTCCTCGGCCCCCGGCTGGGCCCTCACGCCGGCGGCGGGCCGGACGGCCTCGACCGCATCCCCTGGCCCCAGGCGGAGGAGGACTTCCTGCTCGCGGTCGGCAAGCAGCTCGAGGAGCAGCGCTTGAAGGGCGAGGTCCAGGTCCTGCGGGCGCGGCTCGAGCTGGAGCACTCCCTGGACCACCTGATCGCCCGGGACGCCAAGATGCTGGCGGCCTTCGACCAGGTCCGCTCCGTCGCGCCCACCCGCGCCTCGGTGCTGATCAGCGGCGCGAGCGGCACCGGCAAGAGCCTGATGGCCCAGGCCATCCACCGCCTCTCCGACCGCGCGGAGGCCCCCTTCGTCACCGTCTCCTGCGGCGCCATCCCCGAGTCGCTGCTCGAGAGCGAGCTCTTTGGCCACGCCCGCGGCGCCTTCACCGGCGCCTACCGGGACAAGCCCGGCCGCTTCGAAGAGGCTGACGGAGGCACCCTCTTCCTGGACGAGATCGGGACCGCCTCCCCCGGCCTGCAGGTGAAGCTGCTGCGCTTCCTCCAGGACCGGAGCTTCGAGCGGGTCGGCGAGACCCGCACCCGGCACTCGAACGTCCGGCTGCTGTTCGCGACCAACACCCGGCTGCGCGAGGCGGTCGAGCGGGGCGACTTCCGGGAGGACCTGCTGTTCCGGATCGAGGTGATCCACATCCAGCTGCCGCCGCTGCGGGAACGAACCGTCGACATCATGCCCCTCACGCGGCGGCTGCTGTCGCGCCTGGCCGCGACCTACCACCGGCCGATCCCCCGCATCAGCCGTCCGGCGGCGCGGCTGCTGCTGCAGCACAGCTGGCCAGGCAACGTCCGCGAGCTGGCCAACGCCCTCGAGCGCGGCCTGCTGCTCAGCAGCGACGGCACCATCCAGCCCAGCCACCTGCCGGCGTCGGTCGCCGGCACCGAGCTCCAGGCCGGCAAGGGCATCCCGCTGCCTCGCCTCGACGCCAGCCGCTGCTACAAGCTCAAGCAGCTGCTCGAGGAGCCGGAGCGGCGCATCCTGCAGGAGGCGCTGCGCGTCTGCGAGGGCAGCCGGGAGCGCGCCGCGGTCCTGCTCGGCGTCGACCGATCGACCCTCTACGCCCGGATGCGCCGCCTCGGCATGACCAAGCGCCGCCCAGGGAAGGAGTGAGCGCCCGCCGGAGCTAGGATCCAGCGCCCGCCGCAGCGACTAGGGCAGCACCGAGCCCTTGAACCAGTTGAAGTAGAGGCTGAGGTGGTAGATCAGGAGGATCTGGTACAGCGACAGGGCGATGAAGACGCCAATGCGGCCGTTCCGGAAATTCTTGAGCAGGCAGAAGAGCGCCGCGGCGACGCCGATGCCGAGGGCCTTGACCAGGATGAAGGTGCCCATGCCGCTCTCGAGCAAGGCGATGGCCACCGGGTTGCCCTCCTCCCCGCCGCGCTGCAGGTAGATCAGGGTGAAGTGGCTGTCCATGAGGTTGAGCGTCATGAACAGGCTCAACGCCACCCAGGTGCGCCAGGAGTAGAGGTCGACGAAGCGGTCGGCGATCTCGCCCTCGCGGCGCCCGGACCGGCGCCGGCCGCCGAGGAAGGAGTAGCGGGACAGGATCGGCGTCGGCCGCTTGCGGCGGTCCGGTCCGCGGTAGTCGGAGCTCTCCCCCGGCTCCGGTCGGTCGGCTTCAGAAGGTGTCACGGATGCGGAGGACCGCGAGGCCGGTCAGGAACAAGATCACGATGTCCAAGAAGACGCTCTGGTTCTCGAGGTAGTAGAGGTCGTAGTCGATGTTCTCCTGGATCGGCGCCTTGCGCGCCGAGGAGACCTGCCACAGCCCGGTGATGCCCGGCTTGGTGTCGAAGCGCAGGTGGTAGACCGGGTCCTCCATGTCGTTCTTGATGTGGCCGACGATGAAGGGCATCTCCGGCCGCGGCCCGACCAGGGACATCTCGCCGCGCAGCACGTTCACGAGCTGCGGCAGCTCGTCGAGGGAGGTCCGACGCAGGAAGCTGCCGATTCGGGTGACCCGGGGGTCGCTGCGAGCGCTGGGCGTGGTGGCGTCGACGCACACGTCGTGGTACATCGACCGGAATTTCAGCATCCTGAAGGTGCGCTGCTTGAAGCCGACCCGCACCTGGCTGAAGAACACCGGCCCCTGGGACTCGCGGCGGATCAGCAGGGCGATCAGCAGCAGGAAGGGCGACAGCAGCACCAGCAGGACCAGCGCCAGGCCGCGGTCGACGACCGCCTTGGTGAAGCGGTAGACCGGCCGCCCGGGGTTGCGGTTGAGGGTGATCAACGGGATCGAGTCCAGGCTGTCGATGGCGAAGCGCTGGGAGAAGAAGTGGTAGAGCCGCGGCACCACTTGATACTCGATCCCCAGGTTCTCGAGGTGGCCGCAGAGCTCGATCAGCTGGTCCTCCTCCATCTCGGGCTTAGCGATGATCACCCGGCTGATGCCGTGCCGGAGCCGGAGCTCCTCGAATTGGCGCCGCCCGCCCAGGTAGGGCCGGGGCGCGTCCGGCTCCCGCTCGCCCTCGTCGATGTAGCCGACGAAGCGGAAGCCCAGGGTCGGGAAGATGCGCATCTTCTGCTCGATGCGCTGCGCCATGTCACCGGTGCCGAAGACGGCGACGTTGGTGTTGCCGAAGCCGGCGGCGTGAAGCATGGAGCTGATCTTGAACATGATCCCGCGCTGGACCACGGTCAGGAGGAAGATCAGGCCGAAGATCACCACGTAGGTGAAGCGCGACCACTGGTCGATGTCGGCCAGGCCGACGACCTCGTGGACCCGCTTGAGGAGCTCGAAGCCGGGGAAGGCCCAGTCCGTGGCGCTGGCGTCCACCTCCCGCAGGAGGTAGATCGTGGTCGCGGTCCCCAGGAAGCTGAGGGCGGTGGCCTGGAAGGCGGAGCGGTACTCCTCGACGTTGAGGATCGACTTGCGCCAGCGGTAGAGGCCGCAGCTCCAGAAGCTCACCAGGGTGACGCCGACGATCACCACCACCAGCTGGCGGTAGAGCGCGAATTCGTGCAGGTTGCGGAAGACGCTAAGCCCCCACAAGCAGGCCAGGAGGATGGTGATGCCATCCAACCAGACCTGGAGCACGATGAAGCAGGTGTCGAAGTTCCGGCGCAGCCAGCCCATTCGGTATCGGCCCGGCGCGAAGGAGAGCTTGCCGTCGCCGCCGGATGAGGAAAAACTACCCCGTCCTGGGCCCACAGCCAAACCGCTTCCCGTGACCCCCGCCGCCGACCGCCGCTTGATCCTGCTGTTCCTGGCGGTCGCCGCCGCCGCCGTGCTGCTGCGGCCCCTCGCCGAGCCGGACGAGGGCCGCTACGGCGAGGCCGCCCGGGAGATGGTCCAGAGCGGCGATTTCTTGCTGCCGCGGCAGTCGGGGGTGGTCTACCCGGACAAGCCCCCGGGGGTCTACTGGATGATGGCGGCGGCGATCGCGGTCTTCGGCCCGACCGCCTTCGCGGTCCGGCTCCCGGCCTTCCTGGCGCTCGTGGTCCTGGTCATGCTGGTCCACCGCAGAGCCCGCAGCTGCCTCGGGGAGCAGGCCGGCGGCGCCGCGCCGTTGATCTTGGCCGCCTCGCCCCTGGTCCTGGTCCTCGGCCAGCTGGCCACCCTGGACCTGGTGCTCAGCGCCGCCGTGACCGCCGCCCTGCTCGCCGGCCGGCGGCTGCTGCTCGAGGGCGGCTGGCGCCCCGCGGCCGCCTGCGGCGCCGCCCTCGGCTTCGCCTTCCTGGTCAAGGGCCCGGTCGGCCCCGCCCTGTGTCTGGCGGTGCTCCTCACCACCAGCCTGCTCGAGGGCCGCGCCCGCGCCGCCACGCGGCTCCTGCACCCGGCCTTGTGGCTGCCGATGGCCGCCGTCGGCCTGCCCTGGTATCTCGCCGCCGCCGCCGCCGACCCCGGCCTTCGGGACTACTGGCTCGGGCGCGAGGTGGTCGGACGCCTATCCAGCGACGTCCACTCCCGTTCGCAGCCGCTCTGGTACTACCCGGCCCTGGTCGTGGGCATCGGCCTGCCCTGGCTGCTCCGACCTGCCACCGCCTCGGGCCGCCGGGCGCCCGTCGGAGACCCCGCTGAGCGCCGCTTCCACGCCGTCTGGGCCTTCCTGCCGGTGCTCCTGTTCTCGCTGCCCCAGGGCAAGCAGCCGGCCTATTACGCCCCGGCTGTGCCGGGCCTGGCGCTGTGGCTGGCCGCCTACTGGTCCGCTCCGGCCCTCGGCCGCGCCCGGCGGCGGATCGCCGCGGCTTGGCTCGCGCTCGCCGCAGCGGCGCTCGTGTGGCACCTGGACCCAGTCCGCGGCCGCAGCGAGGACGGCAGCGCCGACGCCCTGCGCCAGCACGGCGCCGACGAGGCTTGGCGCGGCGCCCAACTGATGAGCTGGTCCTACGGCTTGAGCTACCGCCTGGAGCGGACCGACCTCGAGAGCCTCGGGCCCCAGCCAAAAGCATGGACCTACGCCGCTGACCGCGGCCAGGCGCCGCCGCGGCTGCGCCACGAGAAGGCCTTCGCGCGGGCGGTCGAGCTCCTGGCCGGCGACGCACCCGCCTTCGTCCTGGTCCACGACCCGGAGGAGGACGGCAGCAACCCGGCCGAATTCCGGCGCCGGCTCGAAGCCGCGGGCGTCGACGCCCGAGAGCTGCCGGCCCGCTCCGAGTCGGTCCTGTTCGTGAACCGTTACTGACGCAGGCTGCCGCCGAGCTGCTCCGCGACCTTCTCGACCTTCAGCAGGAACTTGCGCTCGTCCTTGTCCTCGAGGGTCCGGTCGGCCGCGCGCAGCAGCGCGTGGAAGGCGAGGCTCCGGTGCCCCTCGGGCAGCGAACCGCCCTCGAACAGGTCGAAGAGCTCCAGGCGCTCGAGCAGCTTGCCGCCGGCGCCGCGCAGGGCGGCCTCGACCTCGGCGTAGGGCACCGCGGCGGGCAGCGCCAGGGCGACATCGACCTTGATCCCTGGGAGCTTGGCGGGCGGGCGGAAGGCGGGGAGCCGGCCCCGGCCGAGCTCGGCCAATGCCGCCTGGTCGAGCAGCACCAGGGCCAGGTCGGCGCCGTCGAGCCCGAGCTCGAGGGCCAGCCGCGGCTCGAGCGCGACGCTCCAGCCCAGCAGGCGGTCCTGGTGGCGCCAGTCGAGGCTGCGGGCCGGGTGGGCCCAGGGCGGCGGCGCGGCCGAGGGAGCGGCCTCCGCATCCACCACCGCGGTCAGGCAGAGGTCGCCCGCCAGGGACCGGGCGCGCCCGAAGACGGAGTCCGGGCCGTCGGCGCGGGCGCCGCTCTTCTGCCACAGCACGGCGCCGATCCAGACCCGCTCCGAGGGCAGGCCGGAGGGCTCGCGGGCGCCCTCTTCGGCGCAGTAGCCCTTGGCCAGCTCGAACAACAGCCCCTCCGGGCGCTCCCGGAGGTTGCCGGCCGCCTGCTCGAGCAGGGTCGGCACGGGATCGCGGCGGACCAGGTCGACGCCGTCCTGGACCGGGTTGGCCAGGCGCGCGAAGT